>CAZBAV010000042.1:38447-39292 GCA_964489955.1 uncultured Lacihabitans sp.
GATTACAATTTGTATTTCGGGAAAATAGGTGTGAATAGTGATGGCTTTAATAGGGTAATTAGAAGCTTTCAGGTAGATGGAAGAACCTATGTTCGTGGAGAGCAGGGAGATACTCCATTTACTAAAGTAGTTTTAAACCGAATTGATAATGCCAATGTAGAGGGAGATAAAGCTACGGCCTTTTTTGAAACGCATCCTGCGGCAGTAGTACAGGATAGTATTTTTCTGGCACCTTCTTATATCAACGATATGAATGAACTAATCAATAGTTACGTTTTTAATCGTGGAGCAGATAATGTGTTTTCTAATAGCGGAGCTACACAAAATAACGTAGAGCGTATTGATCTTATTTTTGAGAATGGAATAAGAGCTTCCTCCCTTCCATCTATGTTAAACCGCTCAGGAATCCTGATTATGGAAAGAGGAGGAAATGACCCTTTTAAATTTGCTGTGATTGACTCGCTGACTTCAGGAGAAGATAAACGAGTGGCTAAGTTAGGAGAATTAATTACTGCAAGCAAGTCGAATAATCTTGTTTCTCAGGATAACGATTCTACATGGGGATATACCGGTGTGAGACTTGAATCGATCGTAATGCAGAGAAACGGAGGCGAATCTGGTTTTATGAGACCTAGCCAGGTTATTGAAGAACAGGGCATATTTGGTAGTTTTATCACACTTACTGATCTTGGAGTAGAACCTGACGAGGTTTTTTACGGAATAAGCCTATTCCCTGGTGATGTAACAGCGGAAGGTGACGGTAGTAATCTTGTAGACTTGAGTAGCGGTTTTCATGGTAACACCGATGGAGGCCTTAATGGCGGTCTTGACTTTATGGCTGGTGG
>CAZBAV010000043.1:0-36009 GCA_964489955.1 uncultured Lacihabitans sp.
CCATAAGAAACACTTTTATCAACAAAGAAAAGGTTATTACTTGTAAGAGCTGTATATAATTGGTTGGTATTATTTTTATATGCTGCGGTATCTACTAAGTTTCTGTTTACACTATTTTCTATATATACATCAAAGATGGATTTGTAAGGTGTCCCTAAACCATAACTGCCAGAAGAGCCCGATACCCGCATGGTAGAGATAAAGCCTATACCATGTCCTAATTCATGTAAAACCGTAGAAGTGAGGTCATAGTAACCCGACCTAATATCTTCGGGATTTCCATAGTGCCAATTAATACCACTGTTAAAACGGCAGATAATATCTGCTTCATTATCAGAATTGAGAGCTTTACCTGCAAGTTTTTCTGCCAAAGCTACCGGATAGTAGGTATTAACATTTTTTGCTCCGGGGAAATTAATATAAAAGTCAGAAGTGTTTGCTGAACCTAATACATTTGTTGAAAGTCTTTCCCAGTAGGCATCTACTCGTATAGGTACTGTAGAAGAGATGGTATATTCCCAGGTATCTACTGCACGCTGAAAAGCCTCCCTTGCTTCCGAAGAGAAGCCTATATAGTTTACGATAAATTGAGATTTCTTTGTGTCAGTTCTCCTTAAGTTTTTCAATTTATCGTAATTACTTACCGCATTTGTTATACTGAAGTGGTCATGAAAATCTGCCGGACAAATAACTTCCTGGCCCCTAAATGTCTTAACATTTTGGTTGGCAACTTTTTGTGCTTGGACGCCATTGTAAAGAACGAATGGTAAAGCAAAAGCTAGTACTTTTCTTAGCATGGGAAATATTGTAGTTTCTATATTGAAACAAAAATATGATATTTTTGCTACTTATATACGTGGAACAAGTAACAAATGATGCTACAACCTCTAGAAATACTGAAAAAATATTGGGATTACGGGGCATTTAGAGGGCTTCAAGAAGAAATCATTAATGAGATCTTAAAAGGAAGTGATGTTTTAGCCTTACTTCCTACGGGAGGTGGTAAATCTATCTGCTACCAAATACCAGGTTTGGTTCTAAACGGTGTATGTATTGTGGTTTCACCATTGGTTGCCTTAATGAAAGATCAGGTATACCAACTAGAAAAGAGGGGAATTGCAGCGAAAGCCATCTTTTCTGGAATTTCCGGGCCAGAAATTACAGAAATACTTAACGAAGCCATAGATGGTAAGCTTAAGTTTTTATATGTTTCTCCGGAAAGATTGCAAACCAGGGACTTTAAAAATGCAGTAAAATACTTGCAAATTGGTCTTTTGGCAGTGGATGAGGCTCATTGTATATCTGCCTGGGGGCATGATTTCCGACCGGCTTATTCAAGCATTTCTTTAGTGAGAGATTTAGCTGCTGACCAAAAGTTCCCAATCATTGCCGTAACAGCTACAGCAACCACCAAAGTCAGGGAGAGTATTATTAAGAACCTCCGATTAAGAAACCCTAAGTGCTTTGTGCAAAGTTTTGCACGTGAGAACCTGTCATACCAAGTAATACACGCTGACTTTAAAGAAAGGCAATTACTCAAAGTTTTAGGTAAGACCCCCGGCCCGGCAATTGTGTACGCAAAGACCAGAAAGAAAACAAAGGAAATATCTGGTTTTCTTGTGCAAAATGGCTTTGATGCAGATTTTTATCATGCAGGCCTCGGAATACATGAAAGAGGTTTAAAACAGGACGCATGGGCAAGTAGCAGTTCAAAAATAATGGTAGCCACCAATGCTTTCGGGATGGGGATAGACAAAAGCGATGTACGTAATGTGGTACATATGGATGTCTGTGAAAGTCTAGAAGCGTACTACCAGGAGTCAGGAAGAGCCGGGCGTGACGGGAAACCAGCCGTTTCTACCTTATTATACATTAAGAATGATTTAAACATACTTGAAAAACAGCTTGACATTAAGTATCCTGAAACAGCATTTCTTAAAGCAGTGTACCAAAGTCTGGCGGGATATTTTCGGGTACCTTTTGGTGAGATTCCATTACGGTATATGGATTTTGACCTTTTTGCTTTCTGCTCTACTTATGGTTTAGATGTGCACAAGGTATTTTACGCAATAAAGCTTCTTGAAAGTTCGGGTTTGATTTATTTATCGGATAGTTTTTTCCAGTCAGCAAAAGTTAAGGTGTTGTTAAAAGCGAGAGAATTAGAAGATTTCCAGGATCGTAATCCGAAAGCTAACCATGTTTTAAAAGCCATTTTAAGGGCGTATGGCGGAGAAGTTTTTAATTCTTTTTTAGATGTAACAGAAAGTGAGATTGTATCGGTTTCAAATCTCACATATGCTGATGTGCAAGCGAACTTAGTTTTTTTGGATAAAGCAGGAGCGATCCAGTATATACCACAGAATTCAAAGCCGCAATTCAGTTTTCTGGAGTTTAGGCATGATCCAGCCAGGTTGCCATTGGATTTTAAGGGAATTAAGGAATTAAAAGAAAGTAATTTAGCTGCTATAAAAGCAATAACACGGTATACTACACAAGAGCAGAGGTGCAGGATGGCATTTATACAGGATTATTTTGACGAAGAAAATCCGAAGACATGTGGCAAATGTGACATCTGTTTATCTGGAAAAAGTATCGGAATATTATCCATGGAACTTAAAGAGAAGTTTTTGGCCATGCTACCACAAAGTCTTTCTGTTTTACAGGAAAGCTTTTCCGGAGAAGAAAAACCACTATTGTTGCAATACATAAAAGAAGAACTGCAGAAGGGCACATTAAGTATGGATGGTTACGGGTTGGTCTATACAAATTAGTACGTTTCTATTACATTTTTGATAAAAAAGCACTAATTTGCAACTAAATTTAAACTGGTATAACAATGAACGCCAGAGAGGTTAGACAAGCAGAACTTGAAGGAGAAATTGAGAATGCAACACTTGCATTAAAGAACCAACTTACAGAGTACAAGGAGAAAGGATCTAATGTGCTTCTGGTGTTGGGTATAGTTTTTTCTGCATATTTATTATATAAGCTTCTTACCCAGTCAGATGAAGTGGGTGAAAAATATGAGACAAAACTGAAAGAAGAAAGTTTTTTAAAGAATGCACTTATTGGTTTGGTAAGTTCTGTTGCTATAGGATTTGCAAAAGACCAGATTTTAGGCATTATTGACCGCATGATGGATGGGAGAAATAATTAAATCGGGAAAAAAGTCATTTGCGGTCTTGCTTGATCCCGACAAGTTAGATGAGAAAACACTTGGTAACCGAATAGCTGACATCAATAGCTTTTCTGTAGACTATGTTTTTGTTGGAGGAAGTTTAATTTCTTCTCAAAACATGGATTATGTATTAAGTGAGCTGAAGGAGCAGACAACTGTACCCAAGATTCTCTTTCCCGGGAATGGATTACATATTAATACCAAGGCAGATGGTATACTTTTGCTGTCGTTAATATCTGGCCGTAATGCAGAATTTCTTATTGGACAACATGTTATTTCTGCTCCTTTTTTAAAAGGTAGCGGATTGGATATTTTACCCACCGGCTATATTTTAGTAGATGGTGGTAAGCAAACTACAGTCAGTTATATAAGTAATACTACACCTGTTCCGGCAGATAAACCAGACGTGGCTGTTGCAACAGCTTTGGCTGGTGAGATGTTAGGCTTAAAATATATGTACCTGGACGCTGGTTCAGGAGCAAAAAATCATGTGAGTTTAGAGATGGTTTCTGCCGTAAAAAGAAATATTTCCTGCCCGCTAATTGTTGGAGGGGGAATCCGGACTGCTGGATTGGTTTCGGAGTTATTAAGTGCCGGAGCAGATGTGGTGGTGGTAGGCAATGCTATAGAAGAGAGTCCTAACTTTTTAAGGGAGGTAGCTGAGGTGGTAAAAAGTTATAACCTTACCACAGTTTAAATGGAACGTGTTTATCTGGGATTAGGAACCAATCTTGGAAATAAGGAAGAAAATCTTGAAAGAGCTCGGATGTTCATTTCGAAAAGAGTGGGGAAAGTGCTATCACAATCTTCTTTGTATGAAACGGAACCATGGGGAAATGAAAATCAGGAAGAATACTTAAACCAAGTTATTGTTGTTGAAACTGGACATTATCCATTACATTTACTAAAAACCACCCAAGGTATAGAAACCGAGATGGGCAGGATAAAAAAGGAAAAATGGGGAAGTCGTATTATTGATATTGACATTTTATTCTATGGTAACCAGGTTTTTAACTTTTGCGATTTGGTTGTCCCCCACCCTTTTATCGCCCAGCGTAAGTTTGTCCTAGAGCCTTTTTTTGAATTAGAGCAAAACTTCATCCATCCACAATTTAGGAAGCCATTAGGAAGATTACTGATGGAATTAGGTGATTCTAAAAAAGTGGATAAGCTACATAATCCTTAAATTATGAGGATACTCTTAATACATAATAGATACCAATCCAGAGGCGGTGAGGATGTAGTTTTTGAGCAAGAATTTACGGCTTTAAGTGAGAGTTGTGTAGTAGAGAAGTTAGAATTTCAAAATAAGAAAGGAATTTCTGGCCTGTTACAATTTATGTTATATCCTTTTAATTTTTTGGCGGCTTGGAAAGTATGGCAAAAGGTTAGGCGTTTTAAACCTGAGATTGTGCATGTGCACAATACGCACTACGCAAGTGGCCCGGTTGTTTTGTGGATAGTACAAAAAATGGGAATACCGGTGGTGCAAACGCTGCATAATTACCGGATGCTTTGTCCGTCTGCCTTACTCCTATACAGAGGTGAAATATACACGGAAAGTATTGGCAAGTCTTTTCCCTGGGATGCCGTAAAGAAAGGAGTATTGGATGATTCTCGTTTAAAATCATTCTGGACGGCTTTTACATATTGGTTGCATAAAACTTTGGGGACTTGGGAAGAAACCAAAGTATACCAAGCTCTAAGTTATTTCTCTAAAAAACTTTTATTAGAAAGTAAATATGGACTTAAAGAAAACCAAATTGTAGTTAAACCCAATTTTGTTCCGCAAAAGAGTATTAATCTCAATCTAGTTAAAGGTGATCATTTTGTGTATGTGGGCCGCTTAAGTGAAGAGAAGGGTGTTTATCCACTTTTGTCAATTTTTGAAAAATCAGATATCCCTTTACGGATTATTGGAGATGGACCATTGCATAATGAAGTAAAGAACTATGTGGAGAAGAATGAGAATATAGAATATGTAGGTTTTCAAGATTCTGATACTGTTTTCAGAGAAATATCAAAAGCAAAGTGTCTCATTATGCCATCAATTAATTTTGAAGGTGGTTTTACACTGGTGCTAGTTGAAGCCATGATGGCAAAAACCCTCATTCTGGCATCAGATATCGGGGCCGTGCCTGAATATATTAAGAAGGATATTACAGGTTTTTTGTTTAGACCAAAGTATACCGGAGATAGCAAAGAAATTGTAAATTCCGTTTCAAAAATTGCAGATTCTGAGTATAAAGTAATTGTGGACAATGCATATATGCTGTATGAAGATAACTTTTCGGAAGAGGTTGTGATGAAAAAACAGTTGGAAATTTACGGCTGCTTGTTAGTTAAATAATTTAGACGTTCCTACAAATTGGCTTAGTAAAGCCAGATACTCTTCCCTTGGTATTTCTATAGCCCCAAAACGTTTTACATTGTCATTCATAAATTGGGTGTCTAATAATTGGAAGTTCTTTTCTCGCAATCTCTCTATAAGAAAATGGAACGCTATTTTTGATGCATCCGGTACTAAGTGGAACATAGACTCGCCAAAAAATACCTGGCCTAATGAGATGCCGTATAGGCCACCCACCAGGTCATTGCCAAGATAAGCCTCTACCGAATGGGCGTAACCGATTTTGTTTATATAGGAGTAAACATCAATGATTTCTGGGGAAATCCAGACACCGTCGCCTTGATAGCGTGGCTGAGAACAATGCGTAATTACTTGTTTGAAATTGTGGTTTATCTTAATAGTGAACTTCCCCTTATTAATTACAGGTTTTAGACTTTTGGATGGTTTATAGGTGTCCAGAGGTATAATTGCCCTCGGATCAGGATTGTACCAATATATTTGACCATCTTCTTCATCCCCCATCGGAAAATAGCCATTTAAGTAACCGTTTAAAATGTCTGAAGCAAAACTATCCACTAATCAAGAAGCCAAATATTATCTCCCTCTGCTCCTTCTCCACTCCATTCTACTAGTACTTTTTGTGATTGGACTGTATTCACAGTTTTTCCAATATAGTCCGGCTGTATGGGTAAGTCCCTATTGTATTTCCTATTTATTAAGCATAATAATTGGATACTTGCGGGGCGACCATATGCCTGCATGGCATCCATGGCAGCTCGTACCATTCTTCCAGACGCTATTACATCGTCAATTAAAATTACTCTTGTGTCCTCTATTATAAAATCTAATGTAGTACTGGTGGGTTTTAGGATGTTACCGTCTCTCTTAAAGTCGTCTCTATGGAAAGTAGCGTCTAGTATACCTAAAGGTAGAGAAATACCAGCTAACTCTTTTAAGTAAACGTGAAGACGTTTTGCAAGAGAAACGCCTCTTGGCTGGAGACCAACTAAAACTGTGGGAGTATTGTCGTCCAGGTTCTCCAATATTTCTTGGCATAGCCTTTTCAAGGTTATGTCTACGTGCTGCGAACCCAGGAGGAGTCTTTTCATTTTGATAATGATTGTTATAAGTACAAAAATATCTGTTATTTTGTATAATTAAAAGTTTTTGGATGAAGTACCTGATAGTAGGTTTAGGAAATATTGGGCCAGAGTATAGTTTAACCCGTCATAACGCAGGGTTTATTGTTTTAGACCGCATGGCAGAAGATAATAATTTAAGTTTTAAGTTAGACCGTCACGCCTTGGTTACCACACATAAGTATAAAGGAAGAGAGTTATATCTAATAAAGCCCACCACTTATATGAACCTAAGCGGTAAAGCTCTTGTATATTGGGCAAACCATCTGAAAATACATATAGATAATGTTCTAGTGTTGTTTGATGACTTGGCATTGCCGCTTGGTAAATTGAGGATGAAGGAAAAAGGCTCTCCTGCCGGGCACAACGGGCTCAAAAATATTATTAGTTTAATTGGCGGAGATGTTTTCCCTAGATTGAAAATAGGAATTGGCAGCGATTTTCCGAAGGGAAGACAAGTGGACTGGGTCTTGAGTAAGTTTAGTGAGGATGAACTAATAGAACTTTCGCCCAAAATAGATAAGTCTATTGAGATGATTTATAGCTTTTGTACTATAGGAATCACCCGTACTATGAATTTATACAATGAATAATTGTATTTTATAAAGAATTTTAAACTGTGCTGAAGAAAGATATTTTATATAATAATTTAAAATAAACGTAAAATATAATTCTGATTAGTAAATCTCATAAGCTTCATTTTTTTACATTTTTCTATTTTTTGGTGCGTTGTACAGAATAATCTTCTGTTTAAGATGCCAAATAAAATTTGGTACATATTTTTTTATCTGCCATCTTTGTACTGTAATTAATGTGCAAGAAATAAAGAAAACATAATAAAATGAAAAAGCAATTTAAAGTATTAGTAGCAGTAGTTTTAACAACAATGTTGTCGAACTTAACGTTTGCAAACACAGATTTATCAAAGAACCAAGTAGATTCAAAAGAGTTCTCTACTGCGGTTTCTAAGAAAGCTAAAAAGGTAGCAAAGAAAAATGCAGAAGACTTAGCAGTTTTTGTAAGTGTAAACAACTTGTTTGAAACTACTCCAGCGGCTTTCTATAACCTAGACGAAGCATCGCAAAATCGTTATTTTGAGGCGTGTAACAATTTGAATGAGAACTTTGAAGGTTCTAAAAAGAAAGATCTTCAGAAGCTTTCGAATCAAATAAATTATAACAAAGCATTATCAAAGTTTGTTTGGAATAGCAAAAAGTCACTTGCTGTGGTTAAAGTACCAGTTGCAGTAACTAGAAATAAAGAAACAAACATTTAAGATTTCATAGTTTAATAGGTTAGGGTTGAATAGATACTTACCCCGCTTTCTCTGAAGGCGGGGTTAAGTTTTTTATAGGGGTATTGGACTTGATTAATAGGTTTGTATCTATGTTGCGTATGCTTTTCTTATTAATAGTTGAATAACAAGCAAATATTTGTAAACAGACTCTGTTTAGAGATAATGAAGTAGGTTATGCCACAAAAGTATATTTACAAGTCTTTATTTTCTGCAGAATTTTGGAGCTTAATATCTTGATACCAGAACTAAAGAAGAGTAAACAAAAAAAGCCTAACTTCTTCAGTTAAGCTTTCTGTGACGGGAAAGAGATTCGAACTCTCACAGGCTTTCGCCCACTACCACCTCAAAGTAGCGTGTCTACCAATTCCACCATCCCGCCTTGGGGCTGCAAATATAGACTAATATTTTTCCTATATAAAACATTAATGTTAGATTTTTTTAAGTCATCTTGGAAGTCATCTAAAAAGGCTTTTCTTTCCGATTTTTGAAGGTTCAAAACACTTAAGTGGCGACTCTTTCTCTTTTCTTCCATAAATAGGTACGGATATACCCATGTGCATTCCCACACTTTTAAATTTACCAATGTTAAACCATCCCAGTATATCGTCAGAGCCAATATAGAACCACTTATATCTCCCAGTGAGGCCCAAGTTTAAAATACTGTAATTGTATTCTAAAGCAGCTACAGCGGATATCTCCCAATCCGGGGTTTCGTACCGTGGTGCTATTGCTATACCCGAAGAACCGAAAGTGTCATCTAAATTATGCCTTAGGCTACCAAAGACGAAGAAATTGGGTGTAAAACGGTAGTCAACAGTAGCTGCTATAGTAGTAGGTAAAGGGACTTTTTGATTTGGAACGCTTACATTTCTGGAAAAATTTGCTGGTATAGGCGTAACTGTCCGTACGAGAGAGTCTGCACCCAAAACAACACTTTCTATACCTCTATATCTGGGAAAACTCCCTGACATTACATAAAAATCTGCGTTATTGTATTGGTAACTATTGCCCCGATTAATTTTTATGGAGCCTATATCAAGTAAACTTAAACCAAATTTTACCTTATAATCAGGTACGGGGGGTATATTTTCTTGTCCATGATGGCTTCTTTCTTCAAACTCATCCGTAAGAAATTCATATGTAATACCTATATCCATTCCGTAACCGCTTCCTACACCATTAAATTTATATAAGGGACTTAAATAGTACTGACGGTTAAACTTTCCCTGATTTTCAATAGCACTTAATTCTTCCCAGTTGGCATTTGATGTAATCATTTCACTGCTTGGGCTAGCCATGGTGTGGTGTATTACTCCTAAATTAGCATTTCCAAACATTGACATCTTAAGATTAGTCATATGTATCTTATTATAGCTTGACGGAATTAAATATTTTAATGAAATACCTCCTTTTATACGGTTTCTTTGGTTTTTAACTATGGTTTTACCAAATGAAACGTAGACTTCCTGATATCTTATGTTTATGAGGTTTCCATTTAGACTGTCCATTGTGGTTATATTATCATAGTACTTAGGAAGCTTTGTCCCGTCTAAAATTAGTGAGGCAATTATAGGAGAAGCATCAGACAGGGTATTCATATATCTGTGATTGTAACCCACGGCTACTCCTATTCCAAGCTTGGCATCGTCATAATGAAATGCTGGTCCCAACATTTTAAAGTTAAGTCTTGTATCTACCAATTTCCCACTTGTGGTGTCCACAATTCCATACCCTTCCAGCCATTGAACATATCCTTTATCACTTTCTTTATATTTTCCAGGTACCATACCAGTAGTAAGTCCAAATAAAGAATATGGTGCATTCCATCGTGCTGAATTGTTTTGGAAGGTTCCTCCCAAAGAACCCAAGTTTACGGTATACTTTTGAAGTGTACCTACCACGTTGGCGGGGTTGTGATGAAATGGAGTTGTTCCTGCGTAATTGCTACCACTTATTCCCAAGAAATTTTGGCCCAAAGCAGGTATAGAAAATAAAAGGAGAAAAAAGACAAAAATCTTCATATATAAAGGGCACGTTGTACATTATGAATAATAAACCAAACCTCGTACCAAAAAATTGTATTCCATCTTTATTTTGTAAAAAAAACTGTTTATAATTGGTACAGTATTCAATTCTTTGCCAAAAGTAACATTAAACCAATTTTATTATGCAATCTCTATCTAATTTTAAAGGATATCAAACAAGCGGTTTTTTTGATGAACTTGTGGAAGGATTCGGTGCTCCCCACCAGGGAATGGAGACTGTTTTTGAGTACTTTAATTCTTTAGCTATTGATGAGCTCAAGAGCCGGCAGAAGAATTTAGAAGCTTCTATGCTTAATATGGGAATTACTTTTAATGTGTATTCCGAAGAGGGCGGCATGGAGCGTATTATTCCCATAGATATTATTCCCAGGATTATACGTGCGAAGGAATGGGCTGTACTAGAGCGTGGTTTAGAACAGCGGATTAGAGCCTTAAACTTATTTTTATTAGATATTTATGGAGAACAAAAGATATTAAAGGATAAGGTTATTCCCTCGGAAATTGTCTTAAGTAGTAAAGGTTACTTGAAAGAATGTATGGGTATTAGACCGCTTAAAGATATTTTTATTCACATTACAGGTACAGACCTTATCCGAACAGAAAAAGGAGAATTTGTAGTGTTAGAGGATAATCTTCGCTGCCCTTCTGGTGTGTCATACATGTTACAAGGAAGGGAATTGTCAAAGCAAGGTCTGCCAAAACTGATATCTAAAGCGAAAGTTCGCTCTATTGGTGAATATCCTGACAAGCTTTTTGAGGTACTAAAATATATTTCTGGTAAATCAGATCCTACCATTGCGGTTCTCACACCCGGTATTTATAATTCGGCCTATTACGAGCATTCGTATTTGGCTCTACAGATGGGAGTGGAATTGGTTGATTACCGTGATTTAGTAGTACAGGATGATTATCTAAAGCTACGTACCACAAAAGGTTTTAAAACAGTGGATGTTTTATACCGCAGGCTTGATGATTTGTTTATAGATCCGGTTACATTTAATCCGCAATCCATGATTGGAATTCCCCATCTATTTGATGTCTATAAAAAAGGGAATTTAGGTCTTGCTAATGCACTGGGAACCGGGGTGGCAGACGATAAGGTAGTATATGCTTACGTTCCTAAAATTATTAAATATTACCTGGGTGAAGACCCCATTTTAAATAATGTAGAGACTTACCTATGTGAAGACCCCACAAGTATGAAGTATGTGCTGGAGAACATAGAGAAGTTGGTAGTGAAAGAAGCTAACGAAGCCGGCGGATATGGAATGCTTATTGGACCTAAATCTACGAAGGAGGAGCATGATTTGTTCAGAAATAAGATTAAAGATAACCCCAGAAATTACATAGCACAGCCAACTATTTCACTTTCTACTTCGCCTTGTCTGATAGAAGAAGGATTGGAGCCAAGGCATGTAGATCTGCGTCCGTATATTTTGTTTGGTGAAGAAGTGCACGTAACCCCAGGAGGTCTTACCCGAGTAGCACTTAAGAAAGGTTCTCTAGTGGTAAACTCATCTCAAGGAGGAGGAAGTAAGGACACTTGGGTGCTGAAAAACTAAGAATTGTTTGTATTTTTGTAAAAATAAAGAAGTAAAAAATGCGTACAGAAGTAAAAAAAGGTATTGTTATAGGTTTATTGATATCTTTAGTAGTGGTTTTGAGGTTTATTAAGCACCCTATTAATGCAACTCCCATTACGGCTTTAATTCTTTTCTCTGCGGCTTTTATAGCTGATTTACGTTGGAAAATTCTTGTTCCTGCTTTAGCTATTGTGGTGAGTGATCTGCTAATAGAAATTAAAAATGGATATGGCTTTCACAGTGCTACTATCATGGTGTATTCTACATTTGCTTTGATATTTTTTGTCGGTTATCTGATTCTGCGTAAAACAAATGTTTTTAGGGCATTAGCAGCCAGCGTAGTTTCTTCCACACTATTTTTCTTCGTAACTAATTTTGCTTTCTTTTATCCTCAAAGTCCTGTTCCTAATCCGGCTTTGGGGCATTATCCTCATAACTGGACAGGGATTTTAGCTTCTTACGAGGCCGGACTGCCGTTTTATAAAAATATGTTTTTAGGAGACTTGTTCTTTACGGGTTTACTTTTTGGTTCGTATTTTCTTATAACACAGTTGTCTTGGTTTAAAGAGAAATCTTTAGCCTAATTA
Organism: uncultured Lacihabitans sp.; assembly: GCA_964489955.1. Lineage (GTDB taxonomy): Bacteria > Bacteroidota > Bacteroidia > Cytophagales > Spirosomataceae > Leadbetterella. Next base: position 12,180 of record CAZBAV010000043.1, read on the forward strand.
AGTATGGTAGTTAAGAACCTTACGTTTGTTGTGGAGGACGTAAACGAACACGTTTTGATAGCTGCTATTAAACAGCAGTTACCTTTTCTGGCCGATTGGTGCGATGAAGTGTCTTTTTTTAAGTTGCAGGAAAAGGTAGACCCAGATTCTCAGAATTTTGCTTTGCAATTGTCTTTTACGGGGCTTAGCCAGTTAGAAACATTTAATAATGTGGTGCTAGATAGAGTTATCCTAGACATACAAAATGTAGTTCCAATATTGTATTTCGAGTCCCATCTAGAGCGAATTTACTAGTCAAACAAGGGCCAATCTATTTTTATCATTAGTGCGTTCGGGCTTCCCAAATAGCGTGGTGTAGTAAAATGACCTTTCTTCCCAAAATTTGCAATATCGGCAAAACCTCCAATTAGTTTATTAACATATGTATAGCTTATAGAGAAACGACCTTTGCTAAAAGGAAATTTCAAATAGAAATCTAAGACTGGTACTCCTCCTACTATTTGGCGTTTTTCGCGGTGGAACTGAGCCGTAAGTGGCGAGTAATTATCACCCCAGTAATTACTTTTATAATAAAAATCAAACCCGGTATTAATATGAAGGATTTTTGCGTAAAGTAAACTATAGTCAAAATTTAGGTAATGTATATACTTAGGAACAGCATAGACATCTGGCTGACTACTTTTATTGAAGTAAAAACCGTAGGTCAAGGCTATATTTTTATACTTAAAAATTGCATCTAATTTCAAGGTCATTAATGCTATACTTCTGTTATACTGCTCCACAGAGTCTACCCGTGGCATATATGTGTAGTTTGTAATATTGGAGAAACGGGCTTCCGGAATAAACTTAAAGTTACGGTATGCTATAGGGAATTTACCTGTCAGATGACTAGAGTTTATGTTTTTGAAGTTTTGGGGATTTAGATTAAAGTTTAGGTAGTTATTAGAAAAATTGGAGTAAAAGAGACCGACGGGGAGCGAGGAATTGTAAAAACCAATTTCGAAACCCTTATAGAACATGGTGGCATCTAATAAATACTTATCATGCGAAATCTCAGCTTTTACGTCCAGTGTGTTGGTAGAGTCCGGGAATACATACCCCAAAAGACCACCCACAAAGAACTCCGGAGTCCATTTTTTACTAAACTCTGGAACGTAAGCGTTTGTAAGCTGGTACATTCTATAGCGAGCATATGCCTGATAATTTACGCCTTTATATATTCCTTTAAAACCAACTTTATTGGATATGGAATGGAAACGGTAACTATAAAATAACGTATCCTGGTCAGCCGTCGGCAAAATCAAATATGCAGGGGCATTAGCTTCTGTTACAAAGTTATTATCTGTAAAAGAATAGTATTTTCGTTCATAATCAAGCACATGGAAGGTTTGTAGAGAGTTTTTCAATACAAACTGTTGGTACAGACGAAAGTTGTTCCATCTTTCACGGTTTATGACCGTACCTGTTAGTCCTGCTTCGTAATAATCTGAGTAACTGGGCTCAATATCTTTTAACGCTAAAGATTGCTCTTCTTTTAGTTTGACGCCACCTTGCTCAAATTGCTTATGGTTAAAATGGTAAAAAGTAGATAGTAATTGGTACTTGTTATTTTTAGATTTATAGTTGGTGTTGATGTCATAGTACCAGTGGTTAACCAGTTGCTCTTCGCTACGTAAAAAACCATAGGTTTTGCTAGAGTTAGCCTTGAATATATTGAATGTGAAGTTCAATCTGGGATTGATGTTCTGGCTATGTGTAATGGCAAACTGCGTACGCCCCCCACCCTGCTGGTATTGCAGATAGGTATAGGGAGACCTTGTATTATAGTATTTGAAGTCAGATACTTTGGGTGCATAAAGATTAAAAACCTCCCGTCCCATTTGTTGCCCAATCTCCATTTGCTTTTCGAAAAGGATAGGTCTAGAAGCCGTTCCTGTATTTCCCAAGTCTTGATATAACCACCTAGACTTACGTACAGGATCCATATAATGATAGTCTATGAGGGTAGAGTCTGGGTTGTATATCTTCTTAATGTTCCTTAAAACATCATTCTCGTAAAAGTACTCAACACTCTTATTACTGTATATCTGTTTCGTGGAGTCATCTACTACTTGAGACCAAGCAGGGACCACAAATGAGACTATTAAGAAAAATATGGGAAAAACTCTGTACATCCGTTTTTTATTGCGGTACAAAAATACTCCAATTTAAACGATTTTTGATCTAATATATTCCCTAAAACTTTCGTCGTCATGCATTTTTACATCAATTTCAGTGACGAAGATATATTTTAGCTCTTCGTCTGTAAAAAGGGGTTTTAATTTTACATAGTCCTTTTCTGTAGTAATGACGTTTGTTTGAGGGTATTTAGTAAGTATTTCTTTGACATCATCCGGAGTAAAAGCATGGTGATCTTTATAGGCAAAGTGGTTTAAGATTGTATAAGTTTGGGATTGCTCCTGGTAGAAAATATAATTATTTGCTAGTGCAGACAAAAGGATTACCGGTTGATCTACCATTAAAGTTTCTCCTTTACAGTTTTTGGGAGTGTTAGGCAGATAAGAGGCGAAAAATACTTTTGCTTTTGTATATGTTCCTATTTTTTTTAATATTAAATTATTTTGCGAATTTTTCAATTTCAAAGGACACTTTGTAACAATAACTACATCAGCTCTTTTTGCTCCTTTTCTACTTTCCCTTAGTCTACCCATGGGTAAAACATAATCAGTATAAAAGGGTCTATGGTAGTCACACAATAATATATTTAGAGTAGTCTTTATATGTCGATGTTGAAACACGTCATCAAACACAAATAGATTTGTGTTCGGTAATAATTCTACCGCCTTTTGGTAACCTGCTACCCTCTTTTCAGAAACAAAGAACTGCGTGTCTGGATTTTTATAGGAAAGCATAAGTGGCTCATCTCCTACTTCATTGGCTGTGCTTGTGGCTGTAACGGGGTAAAATCCCTTGGTCTTTCGTCCATAACCACGACTGATAGCAACTTTGTTTCTATCGGGGAACAATCTTAATAGGAAGTTTACCATAGGAGTTTTACCAGTACCGCCTACAGTGAGGTTTCCAACGCCAATTGATGGGATTTCCGTACGAATTTCTTCGAAAATCCCGTGGTCAAACAGGATGTTCCTAATAGAAGTAATAAATTTGTAAAGAATTGAAAACGGTAAAAGTAAATACTTCATGGCTTTACAGGCACATTTTTACAAACATACGCTAAATTTTAGATTTGATGCGGGTACTTCTAGAGGAGTTTTGAAAAATAAGGATTCTTTGTACATAAAAATTTGGGATAGCGATGCTCCAGAAATCTTTGGATTAGGCGAAGCTGGTCCATTACAGGGGCTCAGTGTTGATTTTGGAAAAATTGCTGAAGATAAGCTTAAAGAAGTTTGTGAGGTCATCAATAGGACAGGAGTACTGTATGAAGGTGATTTAACCTTGTTTCCAAGCGTGAAGTTTGCTTTGGATACGGCTAATTCAGATTTGAAAAATGGTGGTGTTATGAAGATTCATAACAACAGCTTTTATTCTGATCAAAAATCCATTGCTATAAATGGGTTGGTATGGATGGGCACTAAGGATTTCATGAAAAAGCAAATCATAGAAAAGATAGAAGCTGGCTTTGATACTGTTAAGTTAAAGATTGGGGCTATTGATTTTGCAGAAGAGTTATCTCTTTTACGCTTTGTCAGGCAGGAATTTGCTAACGAGAATCTTTCCGTACGGGTAGATGCTAACGGAGCATTTTCTTTTGATACTGCTTTGGAAAAGCTAAGTCGCTTATCTGAATATAATATTCATTCAATTGAGCAGCCGATAGCTGCGGGTAAGTATAATGAAATGGCTTTATTGTGCGAAATGTCTCCTGTTCCTATTGCTTTAGATGAAGAATTGATACCTGTTGTAAATGGAAAGAGAGAGGTTTTAACTACAATTAAACCAAAATATATTATTCTAAAACCAAGCCTAATTGATAATAGTCCTCAATGGATAGAGATAGCAGAAAGTCTAGGGATAGGTTGGTGGATTACCTCGGCATTGGAATCAAACATAGGTCTAAATGCTGTTTGTCAGCTTACAGCACAATATAGTAACCCTTTGCCCCAAGGTCTTGGCACTGGTCAACTTTATACAAACAATTTTGACTCCCCATTAACTATTGAAAACGGGGAAATTAGATATCAGCACTCGAAAAAGTGGAGTTTAGACTTTTTTAAGGATTAGTCCAGTCTGTTTTCGTTTTTAGATATTGTTGGGTTTCGTATTCTTTTGTACCCTCTTTTGGCTCAAAAGAGTACTCCCAATTTGCCTGAGGCGGTAGGCTCATGAGTATAGACTCAATCCTCCCATTTGACTCTAAACCAAACTTGGTTCCCCTATCCCACACGAGGTTAAACTCTGCATATCGACCTCTACGTAGCAACTGCCACTTCTTTTCTTCCGATGTGTAGGCTTTTGAATGGTTATATTGGATTTGTTCTATATATGCTGGAGCAAAGGCGTTCCCAACATTTTGCATGAAAGAAAATAACTCTCCCTTTGTGTGGCTAGTTTGGGTAGTGGCTATGATTTGGTCCGGTTTAAGATAATCATAAAATATACCACCTATTCCCCTAGATTCTGCACGGTGAGGTATGTAGAAATAATCATCCGCCCATTTCTTAAAGGCAGGATAGAATGCAGGAGAACTGCTGTCACATACTATTCTCATTCTTTCATGGAATGATTTAGCCTGTTTTGGGTCTATATAGTGGGGTGTAAGGTCAATTCCGCCTCCAAACCAGCATTGGCCGTCAGATAACTCAAAGTATCTAACGTTCATATGAATGATAGGAACAAAAGGATTGTCTGGGTGTAAAACAATAGAAACGCCTGTTGCAAAATAATCTAAATCTCCACTTACTCCCAGCATCTTTTTGATGGATTCTGTGGCTTTTCCTTCTACACCAGAAAAATTTACACCTCCTTTTTCTATTATCCTTCCTTTGGTTATTACTCTGCTCCTGCCACCACCGCCAGCAGCATGCTCCCATTTATCTTCTTTAAATATGCTTTTGTCGTCTGCGGTTTCTAAGTCCTTGCAAATATTGTCTTGTAAGTCTTGTAGGAATTCACTTATCTCTTCTTTCATTCTTGCCTTTTCGTAATTGTCTCGCAAGTACGCTAATTATTACTTTAACAAAAACTCAATTTGTTTATGTTACCTCGCTTTAAGAGATTTTTATCCCTCTATATTTAGGTAATTTTATTTTATGGTTGTTTTTATACCTTTGTAAACTCAAATATATTATACCAAGTGGAATTCATAAGAAAGCATTTTTTAGGGTTAACCCCATACTCTTCGGCACGTGACGAATATTCTGGTAAAGAAGGCACTTTTTTAGATGCAAACGAAAACCCTTTTAACTCCGTAACCGGACAGCCATATAATAGGTATCCGGACCCTTACCAATGGGAGATAAAAGAAAAGCTTGCCAAAATTAAAGGCGTCTTACCGTCACAAATTTTCTTGGGGAATGGTTCAGACGAAGCTATAGATTTGTTAGTAAAGATAACTTGTGAGCCAAAGAATGATAATATTTTAATAATGCCTCCAACCTATGGTATGTATAAAGTATGTGCGGATATACAAGAAGTAGGTGTTACCGAAGCTCCACTTACTACCGATTTTGAGATTGATTTAGATACGGTTTTTGATGCAGTAAATGTTGCCACTAAAATTATTTTCATTTGCTCTCCAAACAATCCGAGTGGTAATTTATTGGATAAGATGGCTATAGAACAGATTTTGAAGGCTTTTCCTCACAAAATGGTAGTTTTAGATGAAGCCTACATAGATTTCTGTCCCGGAAAAAGTTTGATGGCAGAACTAGATAAATATCCCAATCTTGTCATTATTCAAACGTTCTCTAAGGCGTGGGGTATGGCTGGATTACGAGTGGGGACAGCATATGCACACCCGGATATTATTAAGGTATTAAACAAAGTGAAATACCCCTACAATATTAATCTTTTAACCCAAAAAGAAGTGCTTACGTCTCTAAACCATGAAGAAGATAAAAATACATTAGTGGAGCAGATTCTAACATTGAGGGAAAGCCTAAAAACTAAATTAGAAGAAATAGCTGGTGTAGAACATCTTTATCCTAGCGACTCCAATATGTTATTAGTGAAATTTAAGGATGCAAAGGCATTATTTGGTTTTCTAATGGAGCAAAAGGTCATCGTAAGGGATCGTAGTAATGTTATCTTATGTAATAGCTGTTTAAGAATTACTGTGGGTACAGAAGTCGAGAACGATACATTACTCCAGAAAATAGAGCAGTTTTATGGGAATATTTAGTGCATTAGTTTTGTTCTGGATTATGTTCTCCTTGTGTTAAAGATGGCGAAGGGCGTACTATGATTGGAGTGAAGAATAAAAGTGGGTTCATTTTGCTGCCAATTTGCTGAAAAGCAGGAAAGCCCAGGTAAAAGTTATTATTAACGCAAGCTAAATCAGTGATTTTGAGTGGTGACTTTAACTTTAGTCCAGACTCTGAAGAGTATAGGTTAATTTCGAAGCATTTTTATGATTCGGCCATGATTTCTGGTGACATTACTTTTCCATTTCCCGCACATAAGGCCCGAAAGAGAATTGATTATATATTTTTTCTCCAAGAATCATAAGTGGAAGGTAAAAGAATATAAAGCAGGAAATAGCCTTGCGTCTGATCATTTGCCAGTTTATGCAAAAAATGAATATTGAGTTTTGAAAATAAAAAAGCACTTACAATATTGTAAGTGCTTCATTATCAAGTGGAGAAGATGGGGCTCGAACCCACGACCCCTTGACTGCCAGTCAAGTACTCTAGCCAACTGAGCTACATCCCCGTGTTTTGGAACTGCAAATATATACTACATTTGGGAAATTCCATGTGTTTAAATATAAAAAGTTAAAGATTTGGTCTCGTGGCTTTTACAAATTTCGGTGTCCAGTACTTGGAGTATAGATTGTCTTCACGAACGCCCGCAGAAGATGAGGAATGTATGAATCTTACAGTATTATGGTTAACCACAGCTGTAACTATGCCGGTGTGGTTTATTCCCCTAGTTTTCCCTATTTTAAAATATACTAAGTCCCCAACCCGTATCTTTTTCTTTGATACTGTGGGAAAGATTAACGCCTGCTCTTTAGAAATACGTGGTACTTTTATACCTAAGTCTCCAAATGATTTAAAGACAAGACCAGAGCAGTCCATGCCTTGATTAGAATGGCCTGCATACTTATAAGGCGTACCTTTATATGAAAGGGCTGTTTTTACCAAAATACTGTTGTTGCTTCTAGTTGGTGGTTGACTACAAGAGATTACTAGGACTAGAAGAAAGAAATAGTACTTTTTCATTGTTTTCCTAACACTCTATTCACTAATTCTATCATCCCTCTTCCCTCGTCTGCATGTGGTTCTTCTACATCAGTAGTTAAGATCTTCCCCGATTTATCTATCATAAGGTAATTAGGTAGCTCTAGTACATTGTACTTACTTTCAAGGAATTTATTATCGTATGCGTTTAAATGTATTCCTGGAGGTTTATTGGTCTTAAGAAAAGATTTAAAATCATCTGGGTTACTCAAATTGATAAAAAGGAAGATTAAGTCCCTCCGGTTTTTGTGGAATCCCATAACATTTTTTAGAGCTTCAAAGTCTGCTTGGCATAGTGAACAGTCATTTTCATAAAAGCCCAGGAAAATGTTCTTCCCTCTATAGTCTTCCAATTCCGAAAATTTCCCTTTTTTGTTTTTACCTACAAAATTTGCAGCTAAAACTCCAGGTACTAAGGCCGCTTTCTTTCTTATATTTAGTGTCAAATACTTTTTGAAATCGTCATTTTGAGCAAACCTACCATAATCTTCAACCAAAAACTTAAGTTCTTCGGTGCCTCCATCCAGTGCCATATATTCAGATAATTTATTGGCTAAGACACGTTCTGTAAGCTCTTGTCCTATTTCCTCTTTATATCTTTTCATAAACTCATAATCCAATGTTCTGGAAGATTTTATCCGCTTATCAGTATTTTTCGAGTTTATGTACTCCTCGGCCAATCTGCCAAAGTGTATGCTTTTACTTTTAGTGTACCCGTCAAAATCATTCCATTTTATCGCCAAAGAGTCGGTTGATAGTTTATGATAGTTTAAATAGCCTAATTTTTTTAAAGTATACTCCCCTACCAGATCAGCTTTCAAGATTTGATGAGTCTGTTGATCCAATCCGGTAGAGTTTAGCAAATCCATCTTTTGGACAAGATAATGCTGTATCCTATTACTATATGCGGGCCAATGATAATTGTTAAGTTTAGCAAGGTCTGTTTCCAGAGGCATGTTTAAGAGCTTAAATTGGTACTGCCATTTTGCTGCCCCGCGGCCATCCACCCTTAGGGTATTATAGAAGTCTTCATTGTCTACGTAGAGATTGAGGGCGTCTCCGGGCTCTATAAGCATAAGATGCAAAGCATGTTCTCCGAAAGAGACATCGCAATAGCCCGTCTCCTTTATCGGAAACTCTATCACAAATGTGTTTTCCTTACTCAATACAAAATTGTAAACTACAGGGCTTGATACCCAGTCAGGATAATATGTAAAGGATAAATCAGTATGGTCTAGATTTTCAATTTTTCCTGTAAGCCGAAAGAAGTCCTGGCCATAACCACAGTAATGAACTAACAGGAAAATTACAGCTAAATATTTTTTTCTCATTCTGCCAACATATTTGAGTACACTTCCATAAGTATACCGTCTATCAAGCCAAGGTTTGGGACAACCATTTCCTCAGATTTAGCCCATTTCATGCAAGATAAGTATATTCCCGAAGCGTGAGTAATCACATCTGCACGGTCCGGATTCATTTTTAATTTGTTAATACGTTCGTCTACCGTATACTGGCTAATAAATTCTATAGAACGTTCGATTTCGTTAATCTTTGCCCTGCCATTTTCCTCCTTAATAACATAATCAAATATCTTAGATATGTTACCGCCGGTACCTATGGCTACCACATTCTTAGATGTAGGTATATTATCAATGATCCAGCGTTGCATTTTTTTCCAGGTATCCTTGTTTACTTTACCGTCCATTAATCTTACCGATCCTATTTTGAACGATTGGGACGTTTCTTTTATTTTCCCATTATATATGTTCAGCTCTGTACTACCGCCCCCCACATCAATATGCAAGTACGTATTGTCTTCTTCAAGCTCTTTTACAATTACATTATTAATCATTTCAGCCTCTTTTTCTCCCGAAATGAGGTTAATGGTCATTCCCAGTTCTAGTTTTACCCTTTCACATATGTTAAGACCGTTTTCTGCTTCGCGTAAGGCTGATGTAGCACAGATTAAGTAGCTGTCTACTTCATGGAGTTCCATTAAAAGACGGTAGATGGTTAGTAATTTTTTTAGCTTTGCTTCACTATCATAACCAATTTTTCCATCTGTAAATACGTCATGACCTAATCTAAGGGCAAACCTTACGTACTCTACTTTCTTAAAAGATATCTTTCCCTCGTCATTAAGAATAGACGATATCTGCATACGGGCGGCGTTAGAACCAATGTCTATGGCTGCAATCTTCATAGGGCGTTTTTGTTATAGCACAAAAATATATATAATTTTGAAAACAATTTTGATAAATCTATATTGAAAACACTTGCTAAGTTTATATCTAGTATTGGAAATCCTGTAGTTATTGGTCTTTTCTTTGGTTTATATATCCAGTATTTTGCACACGAAGGAGATAATAGTGATGGTCTTCCATTGCTATTTGTAAGCATTATCATTATACCTTTAATACTTTATATAGGGTACAACGTCTACAAAAAGAACTTTGATGATTTCGACGTTTCTAACCAGAAGAAGCGTAATTCGGTTTATGTGGTTTTGCTTATAGCATTAGGACTTTTGTCGCTATTGCTTATATTTGGTGGCTATCCGATAAAAGGAACACTTTTAGCTTTAACACTTTTCGTACATATTCTTGTTAGCTTTCTTATTAACCAAAAACTGAAGGTTTCTAAACATACTAGTTTCAACTTCCTATTTGCTTGGGTCTTTTATCCAATAAGTCCTATTATTGCGATTATGTTGTTCTTTTTTGGTTTTTTTAACGCTTGGTCCAGGTTAGCTTTGGCACGTCACACAAAGGAAGAAGTAATAGCAGGTTTTCTTCTTGGGAATGTAATGGGTGCCTTGTATTTAATAGCTTTTAATTTCGTAGTATGATAACATTTAATGTAGAGGTAGGCGGTTTTAAATTAGTAGATCGTAACAAAAAGAAGAATTGGTTAAAGGCGTTGGCTGGTTTACACCACAACAAGGTGGGTGAGCTTAATTATGTTTTTCTTTCAGACGAAGAGTTGTTAAAAATAAATGTTGAGTATCTAGACCATGACACGTATACGGATATCATCACTTTCGATAACTCAGAAGAAGAGGGTATTGTAGAGGGTGATATTTTTTTAAGTATAGACCGTATAAGAGAAAACGCTAAAGATTTTGGAGTAGAGTTTGAAAGCGAGCTTTTAAGGGTTTTAGCCCACGGAGTATTGCATCTGGTAGGTTTTAAAGATAAAACGGAAGGAGACGCCGAAACTATGCGAAGCAAAGAAGAAGAAGCTATCTTGCTTTATAAAAACTTCTGATTTTTTATAATATCTGGCGAATATCCGAAATGTTTATAGATTTGTATAATTGTATTTCTATTGAAATATCACTTGGTATTTAATGAAGAGTAGTATCCGTTAAAGTGTGTTTTATATATAAACTCCTTCATCTCTGTATAAAATGAATGGGACAGTTTTGGCTGCTTATCCAAATATTCCATCTGTCTTTTATAGGAGGTTTTAATACGATTTAGTTCGTCTGATCTTTTTAACAATAGATTATTTGTTACCACTGTCCTTTCTTTACGGCCAAACTCTTTATTGAAGTTAGCTAAAAATGTTATTTCTTCTGGGCTATAGGGTTCCACTTTTATCACGTCCTTCTTGATACTTCTTTTAATATACTGATCTGTATTTCTATTATCATTTCCTTCTTTTGAACAAGAGAGTGAAATAAGTATCAATATTAGGAAGTAAGGTTTCATATGTATTGTTTTAGATAGATATAGTGAAAATCCTTAAATGTTAATCCGTCACTTGGCTGTAAAGAGCTTTGTAAGTGAATTTAATCCCTGCGTTAGTAGAGCGTTTAGCAAAAATAGGAATTAATCTTCTTTTAACTATAGATATAGTTTATATTTTTAATATTTAGAATGAAGCAGATAACAAAAAACCGCAGCATGCTGCGGTTTTTTGTTAAATAAGTCCATAAGCCGGATTCTGTATTATCCTATCATTTATCTAGGCGTAGGATTACTTCTACGCTCTATCAACCTACCCTCCGGCTGGGGCGGGTAGCCCTTAATGCCGGTTTATTTGGTCTTTCAACTCATGAGGTTTACCTCTGCAGCTTACTTCACAGTAAGCCCGGTGGTCTCTTACACCGCCTTTTCACCCTTACCCTTGCAGGCGGTAATTTTCTGTGGCACTAGCTGTAGGGCTTGTAAGCCCTCCTACCCGTTAGGTAGCATGATACCCTGTGTTGTCCGGACTTTCCTCTCCGCATTCGCGGAGCGATAGGTGTACTTAATTAGCTGCAAAAATAAGGAAATTATATTCCTTTTACTATCAATTGTACTTTCGCTTTTGCATTTACTAATGCCAAGATTCCTTCTTCAGTTACATAAACTTTGTCTGGGTCTATAGAAAGTATATTGCCTTGCATTTTTATACCTTTTGAGTATTCAGAGTTTATGGTTTCCATTACACTCTTTTTTGTAAACTCGAGTATATCGCTTACTGGCATACCAAAATCTTTTTCGATCTTTTTTTCAAGTGTACCATTTAATATCCACGCTGCAGCTTTATACAAAATGTTTTTTGTCTTTACATCCAGATTGGTATTAGTAAGGACAACCATTTTTTTCTCAGTATTATAAAAAGGAACACCTTGGACAGTAATTTTTCCTTTGAAACTTCCCGTGGTGGTAATGGTAAATAAAAGCTGGTCTTCTTTGTGGCTAATATCCAGGTCTGTAACTTCTATTTTATATTTGCCGTTATTAAACTCAAACTTTTCGCCAATGAACATTTTTTTGCTTATGTTGTTGGCTTCTTCATACGTAATTACATTAAACAGGCTAACTTCAAACTCCTCTGGTATAGATGATACTGCTTTAAGTTTGGGAACATCTGCTATGATAGACGGTGTATAAAAAGGAGTGCCAACCAAAGTCTCTATAAAGACTTTAATACCCAATGTGGCCTTTAAACTTGTATTTACAGACTTAAGAGGAGTGTAATAAACCTCTACCGGATTTACTTTTATCCAGGTATTAAACTCTTCCGATGCTTGTATTGGTTTCATAGCCAAATTCCAGGCATCAACCACGTAAGGTTTTAAGGAGTAGTTTTGCTTTATAGTTTGGTCTATTTGTCCGGCAAATACAGGTAAGTTACTGCTTATAATATTACCAATTACAGAACCAATAGGGATATCTATTAAACCGGATTTTAGAACGGGTTTAGATAACCATGTATAGCTTAAGCCTTTTGTTTCGGTAATGATTTCGTAGTTATCACTAATACCGAACTTAGACGCAAATTTTATTTTTATTTCGAAAGTGGTACTTGGAGCTTGAGAGATACCTAAAACCGATATTTCTTTCTGTGCCCAAACTTTCAAAGGCACTTCGTAAGTAAGTACTCCATCTTTATTTTCTGTGAATATCAGGTTTCCTTTACGCCAAACTTTTACTTTTAGGCCGTCATTATTGTTGTCGGTAAAGCTCTTATCTTCGTATATCAAATCCGGAAGCCCCAGGTTTATCTGATTCTGAATATCATTTACAGATATATCCAGAGGTACACTAATTATGGATGCCTTTTTTTCAACAAGCATAGTAGATTCTACTTTTTCTTTGATCGTCGGACTTTGGCTGTTTCCAATAAATGATACGAATAAAAAACAACCTGCAAATATTTTTTTCAAAGGGTTACGATAATATTGGATAAAACGAATATTTTGCTGTTTTAGTAAGATAGATGTGTATAATTTAACAGAGGTGGTGGCTGTATTCTATACAACCAACAACGTTAATAACTACCGATATACTTACGTATTACCCACTCAGCTGTAGCCAGAAGTAATATTAGTAAAAGTAGCCATCTGAAGTTAATTAGGTCTTTTAGCTCTTCATTGGCAAGTATTTTATTTACCAAACCACTTTTTTCCAGACTATTTCGGAGTTCTATGATGTTTTTCTCATTCACGAAGTCTCCATTGTTTTCTTGGGAAAGTGTCCGAAGTAGAGCAAAATTAGCTACTGTGTTTTGTAATTCGGTATCCGTATTACTTATTACAAACTGGCCTATAGACCTCTCTTCTTTGTTCAAGATTTTTGCAGTAGCTTCGTAATTATAAATTCCGGCAGGCAGGTTTGTGAGCTCAAAACGGGAGTTGGCTTCAGTAATCTTAAAATCATATACTTTTTCTGTTCCCTTTTGTGCTTTTATTTTAAGTCTTACATCTTGACCGTAAATACGTTCGAAGATCTCGTTATACACCTCTGCTATAAAAACAGTTTTTTGATCAACCTCAAAAACATCTGCTGCAGGGTATACACGTAGCTTACCTTTATCTTCCTTTACCGAAATCAGTTGTAATGTCCTTGTAAAGAGGTCATCTATATATTGGTTGTTTTGGTTTTGGGCAAACTCCTCCATCCTCCAACTCCAAAGTCCATCTGCTACAAAAACTGCCATTTTTCTGGAGCCAGTTAGATTTACAGCTAGCATAGGTTTATTGGCGTTTACACCTGATACATATTGACCCAAAATTGTTTCTGCCCCCGCTTGCGGACTATATGAACCAAAAGGTACTGTAAGTGGTGGTAATGAAGAGATTAATGCATTTTGACTTTCTCCTAAAGAGAACATATTAAATGCAGTATTTATTTGCCCTGATACCTTATCGGTACGATTTCTTTGTGAATTTATACCAACTATGTTCTGCATTCCATTCAAATAAGAAAGGTCTGTTTTGCCACCAACAATAAAAAATGTGGGTTTTTGGCGAGAAAGTAGTTGAGGTAGAAATTTCGTATGTGTACCGTCTATATCAGGTAATTGATGTAAAACTAAAAGATCATAATTTTCTTTTAATATCACTGCCGGATCTGTAGACTGTACTATTTTTATGGTTAACTCAAAGAGGTCATTTTTGTCAATAATACTTTTTAATGCCTTTACGTCTGGATGGGGAGCGTATGCAAGTAGCAAAATTTTCTCTTTACCATTTACTATATCTACTACAAATTCCCTGGAGTTGTTTCTTAAAGTATTTTCGCCGTTCACTCCCTGAAGTTCTACTACAAAACGCTGTTTACCCACTTTTTTGGCCGGAAGTTGGAAACTTATAGTTTGGAATGTGTCGTCTGTTGGATAAGATACAGGGCTTTGGTCCAAGACAAGTCCGTCGCTATCTTTAATAATAACTTTAGTGCTTTTTCCAGCAAGGAGATAAGAGGCGATATCTACACTAATAGTAAAATTATTTCCTAAATAAGCCAGTTTATTGGCAGATATACCAACTATAAATGCATCTTTTTTTAGTGTGGAGTCACCAAAGCCAACAGTATGTATATTAAACGGGTATTTCTGGAAGGTGGGAGAAACACCATCATTAATAATGCCATCTGAAAGTACAATGACATCACTGAGGTTTTGTCCCTCGTAACTGTTCCTTATGCTGTTTAATGCTGCAGATAGGTTGGTTTTCTTATTTGTGAAGGACTTTTTATCAAAGCTTGATATAATATTATCCTCTATATCCCTAATTTCTACTTCGTAGCCTTTATCTTCTATGTTTTTTTTGAGAGAAGTAACAGAGTGATTTGCTTTTTCTATCTCGGAGCCATGCAGCATAGACCTGGAGTTGTCTAACAATACAACAACTTTTGGTTTAAGAGTGATGGACGAGATTGTTTTAATTAAGGGGTTTAACAAAAGGAATGCAACACAGAACCCCAGAGCTGCTCGTATAGCAGCTAATGAAATCTTTTGGTTTCGTGTAAAAGCCTTTGCCCTAAAATAATAAAAGAATGCAAAAGCAATTCCCAAACAAGCACATAGTAGTACATACCATGTAGGTGTTTGGGAAATTAGTTCTGATTTCATAGAAGAGTCAAAAAAGGTAATTACATCAACATACCCCCGTCTACAACCAAGACTTGTCCGGTAATATATGCTGAGTCATCAGAGCCTAAGAACATACATGCCTTTGCAATATCTTCACCTTGTCCTGCTCTCTTAAGCGGGATAGATTTAGTCCATTCTTTCAATTGCTCTTCGTTTAGCTCTCCAGTCATTTCGGTTTCTATAAATCCAGGAGCCACGGCATTACATCTGATGTTTCTAGAACCAAGTTCTTTGGCTATAGATTTAGTAAAGCCAATCATACCAGCTTTTGATGCAGAATAATTTGCTTGACCCGCATTACCCATAATACCCACTACAGAGGTAATATTTATTATAGAGCCAGAACGGGCTTTCATCATAGGTTTAGAAACCGCTTTAGTGAGGTTAAAAGCGGACTTTAGGTTAATCCTAAGGACATCGTCCCATTGTTCCTCAGACATTCTCATAAGCAGGGTGTCTCGAGTAATACCAGCATTGTTTATAAGTATATCTACTTGTCCAAAATCCGCTACTACATCGTTTACTAATTGTTCTGCATCCGCAAAAATCGAAGCATCAGAGCGGTATCCTTTCACTTTTGTTCCGCTTTGTCCTAATTCAGCTTCTAATGCCTGACCTTTCTCCACAGATGACAAATAAGTAAATGCAACATTAGCTCCTGCTTTGGCAAAATGCTCAGCAATGGCTTTTCCTATGCCTCTAGAAGCCCCAGTTATAAGTACGGTTTTGTTTTCAAACTTCATGTTAATCCGATGATTTATTTCCTTCTAATACAATTACAATCTCTCCTTTGAGAGTTCTATCCGCAAAAATAGCAAGAATTTCTGACAATGTCCCTCTTATGGTTTCTTCATAAACCTTGGAGATTTCCCTACTTACAGAACAACGTCTTTCTGGACCAAAGTATTCAGCAAAATGCTGCAATGTTTTTTCGATTCTATGAGGTGATTCATAAAAAATCATAGTCCGTTTTTCTGATACGAGCTCTTTTAACTTCGTTTGGCGACCCTTTTTTACAGGTAGAAAGCCTTCAAATACAAACGAATCTGTAGGTAAACCAGACATAACAAGGGCAGGTATTAAAGCAGTGGCACCAGGTAAACAGGATACATCTATTTGGTTTGCTAAACATTCTCTTACCAAAAGAAATCCGGGATCTGATATGCCAGGAGTGCCGGCGTCTGAAACGAGAACCACATTTTTACCGCTCTTAATGGTTTCTATTATTTTCTGGACTGTTTTATGCTCATTAAAGATATGGTAGCTCTGCAGAGGTTTGTTTACCTCAAAGTGTTTTAAAAGTATACCTGTAGTCCGCGTGTCTTCGGCCAAAATTAGGTCTGCCTCTTTCAAGGTTTCCAAAGACCTTATTGTTATATCTTTTAGGTTGCCAATTGGCGTTGGTACTAGTGTTAAACGCATGGTTAGTTTTAATGTAGTAAAACTATAATATCAAAGGTAATCCAAAATAGTGGCTTAAGGTATTTAATCCGACAAAAATTGATTTTTTTAACTCATTTAACCCAAACTTATGCACATTGTGGTGGATAAGTAATATGTTTAAAATGAGCTCATTATTGCATATTTAGTATGAAAGTATATATTACGGGATAAAAATCGCCCATTTTCATATTTTTCAGATTTGTGTGTAACCCACCTCATTTCCACATATCCACAAGGTGTGGCTGGGGATTAATCTGGGCTTAACAATACGATTTTTTAGTCTATAACACTATATTATCTAAAAAGTTAGGACAGAAAATGTTTTGTAAGATAATAGTTTGGCATGCCTGTTTTTAGATCGTTTTTACATTCCCCTACCCTTTGAAAAATACACACTACGGTTGCGGCAATTCAACCTTTATCGGCGAGCTAATATTGTTTCAGTGGTTTTTTTTTGTTTAGATTCTTATACCAGGTTCTCCAAGTTTCTAGTAACGAGGGTATGTAGAGATACTTTGACAGATAAGACTACTGCGATCAAATGACTACTGGAGATTGTCTAACTCAAATCGAATAAAGCAGAGAATAATTTATTCATTTTCAGACATAATTAAGTTATACAGGTCCCCTTTATACAAAGTAGCCTTCACAAAGTATAAGATTAAGCACAGAACTGAAGTAAGAGGCGATAAGGCAGTTTAGTAAGAAGTAAAGGCAAATTCCAGAATATTTGAACCCATTCTCAAAGCTTCTTGTCTGACTTCTTCGGGGTTGTTGTGAACTGCACGGTCTTCCCAACCGTTGCCCAGGTCGGTTTCATATGAGAAGTAGCAAACAAGCCGGCCTTCATGCATGATTCCAAGGCCTTGAGCAGCTTTTCCGTCGTGTTCGTGGATTTTGGGTATACCATTAGGGAATTTGTATTTCTGGTGGTATATAGGATGGTTATAAGGAAGGTCTACAAAGCTGTATTCAGGAAAAACTTTTTTCATTTCACGAATTACAAACTCCCTCATTCCATAGTTGTCATCTATATGAAGAAATCCTCCAGAAAGTAAGTAAGTCCGTAGATTGTTGGCATCTTTAGGAGTAAAAACCACATTGCCATGGCCGGTCATATAAATGTACGGATACTGAAAGATCTTCCTATCCCCTACTTCTATGATGTCTTCTTCTGGGAAGATATTCCCTTTTAGGTTTTGGTTAAAAAACTTGATGAGATTTGGCAGAGCCGTTTTATTAGCATACCAGTCGCCACCGCCGCCATACTTAAGCTTGGCAATTTTTAAGGTGTTTACCTGTGCTGTTAAAGAAAAGCTAAAAAAGAGGGCTATTAAAGCTATACTTATTTTTCTCATAAAACCGTTCTTGCATTGAGTATGGTAACCGCGTAAAGTCCTGCGGTTTCTGTCCTTAATCTACTTTGACCCAAAGTTACATTTTTAAATCCGAATTCTCCAATCAAGCTTAGTTCGTCCTTAGCAAAGTCTCCTTCCGGTCCTATTAGAATTAAAGTTTCCCTCTGAAGTGGTATTTGTATAATATCCTCAGAATCTTCTTTTAAGTGGGCAACTAGTTTTTGTGAATACTCCGCTGTGTTTTTTACAAAACTCTCCAAATCCATTAGACCATATAATGTGGGCTTATATGCCTTTAGTGCTTGTTTCATAGCGGAGACCACTATCCTTTCCCAGCGTTCTAAATTAATTTTCTTAGGATATGTATTCTGAGATTTGAGAAAAAAAACTTCGCTAATTCCTATCTCTGTACTTTTTTCCAGAAAATATTCTATTCTGTCGGCATTTTTTGTAGGACATATTCCTACACTTATTTTTGATGGGGACTTGTGGTAATTATATTCAGAATGGATAATTCTTAAACCACACTTTTTAGGATGTGGGTGGGTGATTTCACACGTAAACCACCCACCTTTACCATCTGTTACCTGGATAGTATCTCCAGCTTTTTTTCTTAGGACTTTTGTAGCATGCAAAGACTCGGTTTCGTCTAATGCATGCGTAGTTTCAATTTCTGGGCTATAGAATAGAAAATCAATCTTCAAAGCCATCCTTAAAACTATAGAGGGTTTTGTCTAGCTCAAGCGTACCGCTATTGAAGTCAGAGATAAACTTCTCTATAACATCTGCAGTAATCTCTTCTACATTCAAAGCCGCATCTATTCCAATACCGTACTCAAAGTCAAAATCCAGTTCAACAAATTCACTTACCTTGACCGTTTCCTCATCTTCCATTTCTTGGATGAGTTCTTCCATCATAAGTTCTGCTTCCTCATTTACTACTGAGCCTTCTTCTCTAAGTTCATAAGGAATAAAATCCTTATAAATTTTTAAGATTTTCTTTTCTGCTTCTTCATACAATCTACTGCTGTGGTGCATAGATAAGGTACTAAGAACGGCATCATAGATGACTTCTTTGTCTTCGTGCTTTCCAATAAATTGAAATTGCACATACTCAGCCTCTTCATCAGGCTCTTCTTCCTCTTCTACTAGTACAAAATTAAGACCTGTTTCTTCGAATTCTTCTCTAAGAAGGTCTAATTCCTCTTTGGTGTATCCCGGATTCATAATTTTATCTTACGTATAACAATTCTCTGTATTTAGTCAATGGCCAATCCTTATCGTCAATTAGGAGTTCAAGTTTATCTACTTGCTTCCTAATAACCTCAAAATATGGTTTAACTTCTTGCGAGTAGACTTTTGCCGTTTCAAAAACATCTTCTTCTGCATTGGCCTTTTTACGGGCATTTGTCATCAAAGTTACGTTCTCTGTTATGGTTTTTACTCTAAACGAAATCTTCTTTACAATATTGATTATCGGTTCAGCCTCCTCTTGCAAGCCCAAATCTACTAAAGCTTTTGCAGTTTGTACCAATTGTGTCTGGTATTTTACTGCTGTAGATACTACATGGTTTTGTGCAAGGTCACCAATAACACGGGATTCAATCTGGATTTTTTTGATAAAATTCTCTGTTCTTATCTCGCATCTAGAATGTAGCTCTCTACGTGTTAGCACTTTCATTGATTCGAAAAGTGCGACATTTTTCTCCGAAATATAGGCTTTTAGTGCCTCAGGAACATCCTTAATATTGCTTAATCCCCTCTTTGCTGCTTCATCTTCCCACTCTTGCGAATAACCGTTTCCTTCGAATAGGATATTTTTTGATTCTTTGAAATAACCTTTTAAAATCTTTAATACCTCAATATCAGAATTCTCATGGTCAGCGGCAGCCATAGCTGCATCGTATTCTAGCTTGAAGTTCTCTAGTTGCTTAGCCACAATCGTGTTTAGAACCATCATTGGTGTAGCAGAGTTAGCAGCAGAACCAACAGCTCTAAATTCAAATTTGTTACCAGTGAATGCAAATGGAGAAGTTCGGTTTCTGTCTGTATTGTCTAGTAAAACCGAAGGTATTTTATTTAATCCTAGCTTTATGTAAGGATTTTCGCCAAATTCAATGTCAAAATTTTTCTTGCTTTCAAGCTCTTCTAGTACCCTAGTCATAGTAGAACCCAGGAAGATAGAAACGATAGCAGGCGGAGCTTCATTTGCTCCTAAGCGGTGCTCGTTACTAGCTGTAGCTACAGTAGCTCTTAGCATATCCGCATTATCATGAACGGCCTTTATTACGTTTACAAGGAACGTAATAAACATCATATTTTTGTTAGGATCGCTACTTGGTGATAATAAGTTTACACCTGTATCTGTAGAGATAGACCAGTTATTGTGTTTTCCACTACCATTTACACCTGCAAAAGGTTTTTCGTGAAATAACACCTGGAAATTATGCCTTGAAGCCACTTTTTTCATCACATCCATAAGAAGGATGTTGTGGTCACAAGCCAAGTTTATCTCTTCAAATGTAGGAGCTACCTCAAACTGTCCAGGAGCTACTTCGTTATGGCGTGTTCTAACCGGAATACCCAACTTTAGAGCCTCAAATTCAAAATCAACCATATAGGCATTGATACGGCTAGGGATTGAGCCAAAGTAGTGATCCTCTAGTTGTTGTCCCTTTGCAGGAGAATGACCAAAAACTGTACGCCCTGTCATTACTAAGTCCGGACGCGAATTATATAGAGCTTTGTCTACCAGAAAATACTCTTGCTCTATACCGCATGTAGCGGTAATTTTGGTTACGTTCTCATCAAAAATCTTTGCAACTGCTGTAGCGGCTTTGTCTAATACTATTGTGGAGTTAAGAAGAGGCGTTTTAGCGTCCAGCAACTCACCAGAGTAAGAGAAAAAGATAGATGGAATACATAAAGTACCACTTCCTGCCCTATTGTAAAGGATAAAAGCCGGTGATGTAGGATTCCAAACTGTGTACCCACGGGCTTCGAATGTATGACGGATCCCTCCATTAGGGAAAGATGAGGCATCAGGTTCTTGCTGTACCAGTGCCGATCCTTTGAATTTTTCAATAGCTTGTCCGTCTCCAGATACATCAAAGAAAGAGTCGTGTTTTTCTGCTGTCCCACCTGTAAGTGGTTGGAACCAGTGTGTGTAGTGCGTGGCTCCTTTAGAAAGTGCCCATGTTTTCATAGCGGCGGCTACTTCATCGGCAATTTTTCCTTCCAGATTTTCACCTGTACGGATCGCGTGAGACACTTTTTCGTAAGACTCCGCAGTTAGGAGTTCTTTCATGATTTCATCGGTAAAAGTATTGACGCTGTAGTATTCGCTCACTTTTCCCGTTGGAATCTCTACTTCAGGAATTACTCTTTGTTGAGCAGTCTGAATGGCTTTCCATCTAAGTTCTGACATAAGAAAAAGGTATTATTGAAAAGGAAGGTTTTATATTTACAACAAATTAAACACTTGGGATTTTTTTTTAAAATAAAAAACTGAAAAAATGAGGGAACGCCTACGTTTTATAGTAATATATTTTGTTTTTTGGGTAATATTTTTTGTTTTTGCCAGGGTACTGTTTTTATCCTACCACATTGACACAGCAAAGTTACTTACTCTTGAGACTGTTTATGGTGTTTTTAAGAATGGTTTACTGATGGATTTGGCTATGGCCGGATTTTACAGTATTTTCCCTTTTCTGTGGATTACCTTCAGTAATTTTATAGATAAAGGACTCTTCCAAAATACTATTTTCTCATATACTTTTATTCTTATGACCATAAGCAACCTCATAATTGTGGTTGACCTTGAAGTATTTACTACCTGGAATTTTAGACTTGATAGTGTGCCACTTAGATACTTATCTAGTCCTAAGGAAGCCTTTATTTCGGTAAAGAGTTCTCCCATTTTGCGTCTCTTTGTTAGTTATGTACTATTGGTAATTGTGGCAAGTGTAATTATTTATAGGATATTGGCCAACCGTATTTATGATTGGAAACACATAAAGAATTTTCCGTTTATACTATATGGGCTACTTGCTACTGCTTTTTTGATTGTTCCTATAAGGGGAGGGTTTAAAAAGAGCTCTTTAAGACAAGATTCCGTTTATTTTTCTGACAATTATTTTGCCAATGTGGCGGCTCTTAATGCTCCCTGGAACTTTGTAAATTCTCTTCTAAAGAAAGCTATTGAGAAAGATAACCCATATATTTATTTGCCAAAAGAAGAAGTTGACAAGAATATTAAGCAATTGTTTACTAGAAGTGGGGAAACGGATCAGGTACTTAAATTAGGTGTAGAAAAAACTAATGTAGTTTTTGTGGTTTTAAGGAATTTTTCTTCCAAGCTTATTAACCATAAGTATGATGGTATAGAAGTTACTAGAAATTTTAATAGATTGATACAGGAAGGCTTGTTCTTTGATAACTTTTATGCTTCTTCCGATAATACGGACAAAGGTTTAACTTCTATTGTTAGTGGTTACCCAGCACAGCCAAAGGAACCAATTTTAGATTTTGTAGAAAAATTAGAAAATCTTCCCTTTTTAAGTAAAGACTTTAATGCTCTGGGTTATTCTACCCAATTTTACTTCGGCGGTGATGCAAGGACGCTTAAACCGTATCTGTTTCAAGGTAATTTTGAGAAAATTATAGAACAAAGTGATTATAACGGAGTTCACACTTCGCTTGGGGTTAGTGATGCAAGTGTGTATGACAAATTTCTGGAAGAGCACCGAAACCCGAAAATGAAACCTTTTTTCAGTATGGTTTTAACGCTGTCTGGCTTAGAGCCATTTGAGATTCCAGAGACGGGTATTACAGATGGTAAAGATCTAAATGAGCAGTTTTACAATGCTCAGTATTATTCTGATAAAGCTTTGGGGCAATTTATAGAGAAAGCTAAGAAGGAAGAATGGTGGGACAATACCTTAATAGTTGTAGTGTCTGATCATGGACACCGCTTACCAAATTTAGGGACAACGGAAGATAATTTTAAAATACCGATGTTATGGCTGGGAGGAGCCGTGTCCAAATCAGCTGTAATACAGAAGACTGCTGGGCAGACAGATATTGCTAGTACTCTCCTAGCCCAACTACATATGGACAGAAAAGCTTATAAATGGAGCAAAAATATCTTTGATACGAAGTCCAGACCTTGGGCTTTTTACGTTTTTAACAATGGTTTTGGATTTGTAAACTCCAAACGTACTGTTGTGTATGATAATGTGGGGAAAAAAGTTATGAATGACCCACAGTTAAACACGTCTGTAGAGGTTAATTTAGGTAAAACATTACAACAAAGAACTTTTCAGGATTTTCTGGATTTGTAGAAATGGTGTTTGCCGGAATTTAAAAATGTGTGATAGCCTCCAAATCAAAAAATCGGGCGTCCAATTAGTCGGACACCCGATTTTTTCGAAAGATTAATCATCTCTATTTTAGAACGACAATACCAAAACAAAACACCCTAATTTTAGTAAGGCATAAAGGTATATTCGTTAATAGTATTGCCAGTTTTGGGGTTTACCGCGGTACTTTTAAGGACTAGTGAGGTTTCGGCCATTGAAAGGATGTCGAATATCAATTGATTTTCGGTGCCATAAAGCAATGGTGTAAGGTTACTTAGCATCAGTTGCGTCTTTTGGTCATTAATTCCCCAAACCCCTGTGAATTCAACCCCAATAATATCCTTAAAAAGTACTTTCCTATTATCTTTCATTAGGT
>CAZBAV010000043.1:36019-39043 GCA_964489955.1 uncultured Lacihabitans sp.
TTAAACTTAAAATCTGTGTAGGCAGGATATAAACTTGAGCCTCCTGACGAATAAACCACCACATTGTTTTCTTTAACTTGAATGACTTTCCAATTTCTGCATTCTAAACAATCAACCTCATTATCCGGAGCACAAGCAAGTGCATTTATGACAGCTATTATAAAAAGTATTTTTTTCATGTTAGTATTTAATTAAAGGAATATTGAAATGCTGAATGTCAGTTAATACTTTCACGATATACCTACCCGATGGTAGCTGTCGTATTGAAATACGTTCTGTGTTTGTGCTTTGTAGAAGCATTTTACCCGAAACATCATAAATAGAACATTGAATGAGCTTTCCTTTAGTCGGATTCTTTATATTTATATAGTCTGAACTTGGATTAGGGTAAACGGAAACCGCTAAACTGGTCTCTAAAGAATTAATGATATCTGTTATTTCTGATGCGATGTTTGAATAGTTCGACACCGCACCTCTAAAATAGGCTCTTACCTTATAATAATAGAGACTGCCAGGACGTAAAGACTCACTCGTATAGTTTGTTACGTTGGCCCCTACCGAGTCTATGGGAACAAACTTTGTACTGTCTCCAAATGATCTGCTGATTTCAAAACCAAGTTCATTGCTACTATTATCTACCCACTGTAATGTTTGACTTGTTAGAACAGACGACAGTATCTGCAAACTTCCAGGTTTGGTTGCATTAACGTCTATATTTTGAGTAGTGGCAGAAACTATATTTGAATAGGAGGAATTACCAACTTCATTTTTCGCATATATGCGATAGTGATACCGAGAATTTGCATGTAAGGAGTTGTCGGTAAAAGTGACAGTATTGGCAGGTAAGTCATTGCCCACTTTAGTAAAATTTGTCCCATTTTCGCTTCTCTCTATCACATAAGCAGTTTCTCTAGTCACGTCAGTCCAATTGAGCCGTAATGAACTGCTGCCGATAACAACTAGCGAAAGACCAGTGGGAGTTGGGGGTACGGCATTTCGAGTTGTTGCATTAGCTATAGCGGAGTAAGGAGAAGTACCGATAGAGTTTTTTGCTTGTATTCTATAATAGTATTGAGTCATAGGCTGCAAGGCTTTATCTGCATATGAAGTAGTGTTTGCTGGTAAATCGCTTCCTATTTTAGTAAAAGTTGTGCCATTAGTACTACGTTCTATACTATAAGCAGTTTCGTTACTATTGTCGTTCCACGTAATATTAATCTCACTACTACTTACTGCTGTAGCTAGAATGTTTGTAGGGGTTACCGGGATTGTTGCAAAAGTTGTAGCATCTGCCACATTTGAGTATGGCGAGTTTCCAACTGAATTTTTGGCATAAACTCGGTAATAGTATCGAGTAAATTCGCTTAAGCCGCTATTGGTGAATGTAGTAGTATTAGCGGGTAGATCATCACTAAGTTTAGTAAAGTTTGTACCGTTTGTACTTCGTTCTACCACAAAGGCTGTTTCGTTGGATACATCATTCCATACTAACTGAATTTGCGAACTACTCGTAGCCGTCGCCACCAAATTAGCAGGTGCCGCTGGCACTACTTGTTGTGTTGTTGCTTCTACTATTTTAGAATAAGGCGAGTTTCCTGCTGCATTTTTCGCGTAAACCCTATAGTAATATTTTGTATTGGCAGTTAGACCTGTATTCGTGAATGTAACCGTATTTGCGGGTAAGTCATCACCCACCTTAGTAAAGTTTGTACCGTTTGTGCTACGTTCTACCGCATAAGTGGTTTCTCCTGCTACATCATTCCAGGTGAGCCGTATTTGCGTGGTACTAGTAGACATTGCGGTGAGGTTATCAGGTGCGAGTGGAATACTTAAGGGCGGGTCAAGTGTCTTAGTATTTGTGGATGCAAAAGAAGAGCCACAATTAAAATAAATAGCTTTAACCCTGACATAATAAGTAGTAGCCGGATTAAGTCCAGTAAAAGTATGACTAAGCTGGGTAGCGGATTTATCTATTACCCTTTGAGCTAATGTACTAAAATTAGATTGTAAGGAAATTTCAACTTGATACCTCTCAACACTACCAGTCGAAGCAAGCCATGAAAGGGTTAGCTGGTTTTGAGCGTTTGGTTGTACATTAACTTCTCGCGGCACACCCGGGGTAGATGCAACAATTCCAGCCCGAGTTACCGAAAAGATAGCAATATTCACCTTTCTATGCCCACTAGCTATTTGATTCCCTTCGTAAACAAACCACTCACCCGAAGCACTATTATATCTTACACTTAAAGGTGTACTTAAAGAATGTGGGTCAAATTCACTGCCATCTGTACGTTGTACAAATACTACATCCGAAGCCCCTCCTTTGATACCTAAATTTGCGAAAGCCGACCTAATATTGTTGTTATTATTGCCAAGTGCAACTAGGTTAAATCGTGCATTTACGGTAAAAGGAACATATGCACCATTTGTACCCCATACATCATTATTAAGTACAAACTTGCCCAGAGTGTAATGCCATTGCACTTGTGTACGTTTGTTATTAGCAACCTCTCCGCCATTTGGTCTTGATCTTAAATTTGTAACAAACAGTTTATTGTTCAAACTGCTATTAATTGTATTGTCTTCAATCGTACTTGTGCCACTGTTTCCGCCAATTTGATGGATAATTTTTTTAACAATAGTTCCTGCCGGTAAACTTTCATTTACTACTAAAACATTAAAAATAAGACCTTGAAGCATGTTGCTCTCATCCTCATTGACAATGTACCAGTAACTACCGTCATATAGCACACCCACCTGTCGCGTTTGACCATTTGTCACGGCCGCATATACAGGTGTTACTTGTATATGTGCAGTAGGTTTACCATTTAAATCTGGATGATCAAGACGTGTTGCGTTCGCTACAATATTACATGTGTTAGATGTATGCACGTATACCGCTGAAGGAGATTGAGCAAACGCACCATGCCAATTCCAAAAGATTAGAAGAAGCGATACTATTCCTGTTTTATATAAATATTTCATAGTAGTAAATTTAGTTCGTTACAACTGATGTCTCAGAGC
>CAZBAV010000044.1:0-16076 GCA_964489955.1 uncultured Lacihabitans sp.
AATGATCTGCAGGGAGAGTCCGCTAAACAAGAGACCTTCCCGCCGTATATTTATTCAAAAGCCACTTAGGGAACTAAACGGCTTTTTTTTGTTATGTGGAGAATTTGAAGCTATTCACATACACTAAAGCTATGCTTCAGCACTATGTATACTTTACTATTGTGGATTTGTAGAAACTTAAATCTATGTGGTTTTAATCGAACTCAGGTTTTTAGTGTTAAGCCAAATTGGATTTTATAATGGTCTGATTGGATGCTAGTTGTTTTTACGATTTTGGTCATTAATATTTATGATGTACGCCATGTTACGGTTTTGACCAAGTTTGTAAATTTGTGGGTTAAAAGAAAAGAATGGATAGAATCAAGAATCTTACGTTATTATCTAAAATTATAGACGCAGATACTGCAGCATCATTCATAGAGGATGATATGGTAGTGGGTTCAAGCGGTTTTACCAAGGCGGGTGATAGCAAAGCTGTATTGCCTGCATTTGCTAAGCTTGCGGCGGGAGGAAAGAAGAAGATTACATTGATGACCGGTGCATCTCTTGGGCATGATACAGATGGGAAGTTGGCAGCTGCGGGAGCTTTGAAGAAAAGGATGCCTTTTCAGGTAGATAAAGTATTAAGGCAAAAGATAAACGGTGGGGATGTACTTTTTATTGATCAACACTTGAGTGAAAGTGCTGAATTACTGCATAATAAGAATTTACCAGATGTTGATATTGCGATAATAGAGGTTGCTGGTATAGAACGTGATGGTAGTCTTATACCTACAACTTCAGTGGGTAACTCGGCAACTTTTGCGGCATTGGCTAAAAAGATTATTATTGAGGTTAATACTGCTGTTCCAACAAGCATTTTTGGAATACATGATATATACCAGGCAGAGGATTATCCGCATAGAAATGTTATTCCTATCGTGGCTGCTGAGAATAAGATTGGACGGAGGACAATTCCTTGTGATCCAGATAAAATTGTTGGTATAGTTATTACCGATATAAAGGATAGCCCGGCAGATATAGCGGAGCCAGACGATAAAACGAGTGCAATTGCTAAGCATATATTAAGATTTTTTGAGAGAGAGGTAGAGCTTGGGCACCTAACAGAGCGTCTTTTACCCATACAGGCAGGTATAGGAAAAGTAGCCAATGCTGTCCTTTTGGGTTTTAAGGATAGTTCTTTTTACGATCTTACTATGTTTTCGGAGGTTCTACAGGATAGTACTTTCGATCTGATTGATGCTGGAAAACTGTCTGTGGCTTCGGCTTCTTCAATTACAGTTTCTGAGGAGTGTTATTCTAGGGTTTTTGATAACCTACAGAACTATAGGGACAAGATTGTTCTCCGTCCTCAGAATATTTCCAATACGCCTGGTCTTATCCGTCGGTTGGGGATTATTGCGATTAATACAGCCATAGAATTTGATATGTATGGAAACGTCAATTCCACTCATATTTCTGGTTCTAATATAATGAACGGTATTGGAGGTTCAGGTGACTTTGCACGTAACGCCTATTTGAGTATTTTCGTAGCACAGGCGGCCTCAAAAGGAAACAATATCTCACATGTTTTACCTATGGTTTCGCATGTAGACCATACAGAGCACGATGTAGATATTCTGGTGACAGATGTAGGTCTGGCTGATTTACGCGGTCTAGCACCAAGAGAGCGTGCTCAGGTAGTGATTGACAACTGTGTGCATCCGGAGTATCGGGAGCAATTGCAGAGTTATTTTGATCGTGCAAAAGAAAGAGGTGGACATACCCCGCATATTTTGGAAGAAGCCTTTAGTTGGCATGTAAATCTGAAAGAAAAAGGAACAATGAAACTAGGTTAATACTAGTTATGAAGCCCGCTGCTAAGCGGGTTTTTTTGTTTCCGAGTTAACTCGTGAAGCTTAGTCATCTACATCCACCCACATCCACATCTCGAGCATTTCGAAGGGAAACAATGTGTAGGGCTTTTATATAAGGCGTGGTCTACATCTTCAAGGAAGTAGTATGGTCTGCCAAGGGACTTTTATATGTTTCTGTAACTGTCTTATATAGTGTATATTACCTTCAATTCTGAATTTGAAAAAAGCCAATGTTAACAAATGGTAAACCGAATTGACGTTTTCTTAACAAAAACAAAACATATGAGAATGGCCTCTTAAAATTGAGGTAATATCAAGAGGCTAGTTTTGCGAAACTTTTAGATTATCACATATGTATAAAAATGTATTTAACTGGTTTTCACTAATCCTCTTCTTTTTAAGTTACAATTCATTTTCCCAAATAGGTTCGATTTCAGGTATAATAAAGGATGCCCAAACTAAAGAAGAGCTAATAGGTGTAAGTATCTATCTAGCGGGACCAAATAAAGGAGCAGCCACTGATGTTGAGGGGAAATTTACGCTATCTAGTATCCCAGAAGGGACATATACCCTTACACTGAGTTATGTGGGATATAGCACCTTAAAAGTAGAAAAAGTAAGGGTAGAAGCGGACAAGAACCTTTTTTTAAATTTAGAAATGACTACAGATGCGGGACAAACTCTCTCTGAAGTAGTAATTACAGCTAAAAAAGTACAAACTACCAGCCAAGCCATACTTACCGAGATGAAAACGGTAAAACAGGTGGTAAGTGGTATTTCTCAGGAGCAAATCAAGATGTCACAAGACCGTGATGCAGCCCAAGTAATGAGCCGTATTCCTGGTTTAACGGTTGTAGATAACCGTTTTGTGATGGTACGTGGTATTCCGGAGCGTTACAATCAAGTTATGCTTAACGTGGCTCTTGCACCCAGTACAGAGGTAGACAAGAGAACATTTTCTTTTGACTTGATTCCGAGCGGTGTATTAGAAAGAATGATGATTTATAAATCGGGTTCTCCTGATAATCCTGGGGACTTTGCCGGAGGCTTAGTAAAAGTCTATACGAACAGTGCTTTGGATGAAAACCATACGAAGTTCTCTATAGGAACAGGTATCAGGGCCAACACCACCTTCCAGCCTTTCCTTTACAACCGTAAATCATCTACAGATTTTCTGGGTTTTGATGGAGGAGAAAGACGTTTACCATCAGGTTTTCCAAAAGAGAACTTGAGAAGCTTACCAAACAGTTCGCCACTTCTTGTAGAAGCCCCTAAACTATTGAATAACGACCTTTCTTATAAAACTACTACAGCTACACCGGATATGAGTTTTGGTGCAGATATAGCCAGAAGCTGGTACGTTGGCAACAAAAAGCTTAGCATGATTTCTACCATAAACTACTCGCAGTCGCAGCAGTCTTATGCAAGAAACTTTAACCGCTATGAGATACAAGATCCGTCAAATTACGGAAAACCCGCTCCATACCGTTTACAGTTCGTAGATGACAGATATGAGAAAGAAAATCGTATTGGTATTTTAACTAACTGGGCTTTGAGATTAAATTCTACAAACAGAATTGAGTTTAAAAACCTGTTTAACCAGATAGGAGAGAACATCACAGTACTACGTAACGGTAGAGATTTTGTACAGCAGTCTGACCGTAACCGTCAGAATTACATGTATGGTTACAGACAGAGAACTATATATTCTGGGCAGCTAGAAGGTACACATGATTTTAAAGAGAAAAGTACCAAAGTAGTTTGGGTTTTGGGTAGTAACTATTTGAACGAAACGCAACCAGACCTAAGACGTTTCAGAACGGTTCAAGCAGCAGTAGATTCTGAACAATATGAGATTATTCCGGCTCCAAGTTCTAACCTTTTTGATACAGGTAGGTACTTTGGTAAACTTTCTGAGATTAGCTTAAACAATAACGTTTCGGTAGAGCGTGAGCTTGGTGGCAGCAAAGAAAACCCAATACAATTAAGAGCGGGTTACTTGGTAGACTTTAGGTCTCGTAAGTTTGACTCTAGATATTTCTCGTACACATTAGGGTCTAACATTAACCCAACCGAACAAAACAGGTTATTGAACTTACCTCTTAATCAGGTTTTTGCTAATGAAAACTTCAGACAAGATGGATTTGTGGCGGCAGAAGGTACAAACCTTTTGGATAGTTACGATGGTACAAACTTCCTTTCTGCAGCTTACGTAGGAGCTACTATTCCTGTCAATAAATTCACGTTTGTGGGTGGTGTAAGAGGAGAGTATAATGTTCTTAAGCTAAATACTTTTGATGCGGGAAATAACCCTGTAAATGTAAATAATAAGCTATTCTCGCCACTAGGGTTTCTTAATGTAGATTATGAAATTTCGGAAACACAGAAACTACGTTTTGGTTACGGTCGTACTGTAAACCGTCCGGAGTTTAGGGAAGTAGCACCGTTCTTATTCTACGATTATGAAATGGATGCGAATAGAAACGGTAATCCTAACCTTAAAACAGCTACTATCAATAACCTAGACTTACGTTATGAGCTGTATCCAAGAGTAGGAGAGACCATAAGTTTCGGGGCATTCTATAAGAACTTCAAAAACCCAATAGAAACGGTGGTTATCCTACAGAGTGAAAGCCAGGCATTTACGCTTACCAACGCAGAACGAGCGTATAACTATGGAATAGAAATAGAAGTTAGAAAATCTCTTAAAGGTCTTACTTCTAGTCGTTTGATAGATAATATGAGCGTAAACCTTAACGGTTCATTGATAGCATCACAAGTGGATTATGGAAAGACCGTAAACTCGGCGGTTCAAGATACGAAGAGAGCTCTCCAAGGGCAGTCTCCTTATATAGCCAATGCAGTTGTGAATTACCACGACGAAAAGAGCGGATGGAATATAGGGGCAGCTTATAATGTGATTGGTACCAGAATATTTGCGATAGGAAACGTTGATTTCCCTACCATATATGAGCTGCCAAGAAATGCAATTGACCTTACAGTGAGCAAAACTATCGGTAAAGCATTAGCTGTAAAAGTGGGTATACAGGACTTGTTGAATGCTCCATACCGCTTCTTCCAAGATACCAACAGAGACAGGAAAATCAACGAGCCTAACGATGACCTAATCATACGCTACCAACGTGGAACTCTATTTACAACAACACTTACGTATACAATCAAATAATTAATCGAAAACAGAAATGAAAAAAATGAAAATTGCCGGAAGAATGGCGTTTATGGCCTTAGCTGCCAGTTTATTTATGGCGAGTTGCGAGGATGACAACAAAGGAGGAACAGTAACTCCAGAACCCGACAAGAATGTAGTTTTACAAGGAAACTTAAGTACGCAAACTCTTACTGCGGATAAAGTTTACTTACTAAAAGGACAGGTTTTTGTACGTGATGGCCAAACTCTTACTATCGAGCCAGGTACAGTTGTATTGGGTGAGAAATCGAGCAAAGGTACTTTGATTATTGATCGTGGAGCAAAAATCAACGCTAAAGGAACAAAAGAGAAGCCAATTATCATGACTTCTAACCAAGCACCTGGAGATCGCGATAAAGGTGACTGGGGTGGTTTAGTAGTTCTTGGTAAAGCACGTGTAAACCTTGATGAGCCTGCAGTTGAAGGTATTACTCCTGCGGTAACTTACGGTGGCACAGACGATAACGACAACAGTGGAGTTATGGAATTCCTTCGTGTTGAGTTTGCCGGAATTGAGCTTTCTGCCAACAATGAAACTAACGGTATCACTCTTGGTGGTGTAGGTCGTAACACGAAGTTTGAGAACATCATGGTTTCTTACGGTGGAGATGATGGTATCGAGTGGTTTGGTGGATCAGTAAACGGTAAAAACCTTGTTGTATTTGCTGGATGGGATGATGATTTCGATATCGATAACGGTTTCTCAGGTAAATTACAGTTTGGTCTAGGTCTTCGTTACCCAAGCCACGCTGACCAGTCTGAGTCAAATGGATTTGAGTGGGATACAGATGGACAAAACAACTTAACTCGTTTCAAAACTTCGGTTGTTGCCTCTAACTTTACAATCATCGGACCTGGTATTGATGCCAACAGCTATAGCTCTAACTTTAAGCACGGAGTAGACTTACGTCGTAACATTGCTGGTAGCATATTTAACTCAGTAGTTATCGGTTACCCAACTGCGTTCCGTTTTAACCACCAGTCTGCAATGGATAACTACATAGGAACTGCTGCTACAGGTTTTATTGAGAATAACATCTTTGCTGCAAGAACTTCAGACGTTATCATTGGTAGCAACGTTTCTGCTGCAGATGCAGTGGCAAAAATCAAAGAATACCTTACTAGCAAAGGAAACACTATAACTGCTGGTGCTGCTACAGAAACTTCTGCTGCATATACAGCTCTTGGTATCAAGCCTGAGTTATTGTTCAATAAGAGATTGAAAAATGATTACCCAAGTAATCCTAACTTCTCTGTAACTGCAGGTACTTTAACTACCAAAGGAGCTAAATTTACAAACGGTATTTTCGCTACAGCTGAAGCGGCTTCAAACGGAGCAGATAACTATAAGTTTGACAAAGGTGTTACGTATATCGGAGCATTTGGTGCTACTGACTGGACTGCCGGATGGACAGAATTCAACCCAATCACTAAGCAATATTAATTCTTAGGAATTTTCTAGAGCAAGGGCAAACGCCCTTGCTCTTTTTTATTTTACCAATATAATTACACATAAAATAGTTATTAGCTTAAGCCTATCAAAACCCAAAAATTAGATTAACGAAATCGTACTGAGGATTTATAATCTAATGGATAATAGCTTTAATCTAAAATTTTATATACATGAAGAATCTACTTATAATTTTCCTTTTTTTGGGAATCATATCTTGTTCCAAAAAAGACACTTACAGTGCCTCGGAAACCCTTTCTGAAACAGAGCAAGAAGCTTTTAAGTATGAAATCATACGTTTTGCAGGAAAGGTAGCAAAGCGTGCTACACACGAAACTAAGTTCGACCAGAAGTTTGACGAAGCCTACCAAAGGGCTGCCAAAAATATGATACTGGATAAGTATTTTATAAATGAAAAAGACGGTTATACGTACTTTGAGGTAAGCAGGATAGCACCAAGTAACCATGTAAAATATGTAGCCACAGGCGGCAAATTGAAGAGAGACGCTGATGGCAAAATTGTAGACTACGAAGAAATTTATAGAACCTGGAAAATGCCTAAAGAAGAGCTGGACAAAAAGACTCCAACCTATTTCCAATATATGGTGGATGGCAAGGACCTTTCTGAGTTTTATACCGTAAACATAGGAAATACAGAAAACATAGAGTTCCCTGACGCTCAAACTAAATTCGATAAAGAATTACGACGTTGGGAATTTCATCTTCCTGACTCTTTATTGAATTATTGACAAAACCACATTAACACCCCCCTTTTAGCACTAACCTATAATGGAGGCTGTCGGATATAGACAGCCTCTTTTTGGTTTAGTAGCGGACCAAATTGAGCCGGCTAGGTTTCTGTAAGGGGGAGTTTTGCTGCTCATAATTTAGTTTCAAGGTAGACTAAAATGGGAAAGATATTTTAGGACTAAGAATAACTCAGTTTCTATTCGAGGGGAAAAAAGATTACTCTCTTTCATATCTAAGGGAGGTTCTCTCCTATAAATAAAAAAAAATTAGGGTAAACCCATCTTCGGTTGTCTTAACAGCAAAAGAACCTCTGGTATGCTTAATTCAATAACTTTGTACGCAGAACCTATGGAAGAACTCGAGGACATAGAAAATAATTTTGAAGCACTTTTTAAAACCTATTTTAGAAAGCTTCATTCCTATGCCCAAACCATATTACGGGATTCTGAAATGGCGGAAGAAATTGTACAAAATATGTTCTACAAACTTTGGGAGAGGAGAGACAAGCTGGAAATAAACGGGAGTATTAAGTCATACTTGTATCGGGCTGTTTACAACGACAGCCTAAACCATCTGAAACATCGCAAAGTAGTAGACGGCTACAAAACGGCGACTCCATACCTGACTTATACCAACGTAGATGCATTTAGCCAATTGGCTGCCAAAGAGCTAGAGACTCATTTGGCCATGGCTCTAAACGAGTTGCCCGAAAAATGTCGCACGGTTTTTCAGATGTGTCGATACGAGCAGCTCAAATACAGTGAGATTGCGGGAGAGTTACAGATTCCCGTAAAAACGGTGGAAAACCAAATGGGGAAAGCCCTCAGACTACTCCGCGAAAAGTTGGGCGGGTTTTTATCCTTTTTACTTATAATCCAAACCTTATCATGAGCAATATAGATGACCTGATCACGCTCTGCCTTTTAGGAGAAGCTTCTCTACAAGAGCAGCAAGAGTTAAACTTTTGGATAGCTCAGTCTACGGAGAACAAGAAGTATTATGAAGATTTTAAAACAATTTGGGAGGCTAGTTTGTTTGTTGTAGAAGAAAGTAATGTTGATGTAAATCAGGCATGGGAGAAGTTTAAGGAAAGAACAGAACCAAAGAAAGCAATTGTGTTTCGACCTTGGATGGCTGCCGCTTCTATAATCGTAGCTTTGGGTTTGGCCTGGATGTACTTTTCTGGCAAAACCACCGACAAGCCCGTGTTTTTTGCTTACGAAACCAGCCATCAAACCCGAACATTTACCTTACCAGATAGCTCTGTTGTAGTTTTGAATAAAAACTCGGCTCTAACATTTAGCAGTACTAAGGGGACTCGTGAAGTTAAGCTGTCTGGCGAAGCATTTTTTGATGTAAAACCAGACAAGACCAAGCCTTTTACAATAGATGTAAATCAAGTTCAGGTGCGTGTTTTGGGGACCTCTTTTAACGTAAAAGGCTATAATGGAGACACCGAAGTGTTGGTAGAAACCGGACTAGTAAAAGTAGCAAAAGGTTCGAGCGATATTGAGCTGAAAGCAAGAGAAAAGGTAGTAATTCCCGCCGAAAATCTAGTGCTGACAAAAGTGATTGTGAACAATGATTTCTATAACTTCTATCGTACCGGAAAACTGGAGTTTAACAATATCAAACTTCGGGAAGTGGTAACTGCACTAAACGAGGCATACGGGGCGAATATAGAAATTGGTAACAAGACTTTAGAAGAAATCCCAATAAATACAGTTTTCCAAAACCAGTCTTTGGAGAGTGTTTTGCAAGTAATTAGTGAGACTTTACCTGTGCGGATTGAAAAACAAAACCATAGAATAATATTGAAATAAGGAGTGTTTAAATATTTATTAATTACTGTATTTTGCGTTCTCTGTACACCGTCTCTTGCACAGAAACTGTTACAGAGATCGGTTTCTTTTTCTGCTAATCGAACCGAAGTATCAAAGGTTTTAATTGGGATAGGAGAAAAGGCAGATTTTTATTTTTCTTATGATTCACGGATTGTCCCTATGGACAATCTCGTGAGTTTTTCGGTTAAAGAGAAAACCGTGCAGGAAGTTTTATTTTTACTATTCCAGGACCGCTACCAGTACAAGGAGGTGGGAAACCATCTGATTATCCAGAAAGCGACGGTAGAAAAATACAGCATTGTTACGGGTAGGCTTTCAGATTCTCTCAATGGCGAACCGGCAGAGTACGTTTCTGTATATTCTAAAACCACATTTATAGGTACAATTAGCGATTCAGAAGGGAAATTTCGCCTAAGATTTAAAGAACGTGACCTACCGCAAAAACTTACTTTTAGTAAATTGGGGTACAAGGATACCACTATTGTTATCAGTAACGGAACGGTCATTAATATGGCTCTTCGACCGAAAATTACCGAGTTAGATGAGGTTTTTGTCCATAACAATCTACAAAATTCGAGTTTCCTAGCCCGCTGGCTTGTACCCTTAAATCTACGCATGCATAGCCGCAATATCGGCCGCTTTTTTGTTTATACGCCTTACCAAATCTCCTTTGTTCCGGGTGTGGGTACACAAGGGAAAATGGCTACTCAGTCGGTAAACAAATTTTCTGTAAATGTGTTAGGTGCATATACCAAAGGGACATCGGGTTTAGAAATGGCAGGCATGTTTAATATCAATCAAGGTGATGCTAAATACGTACAGGCAGCGGGATTGTTTAACCTGGTTGCTGGCAATTTTTCAGGTTTACAAATGAGTGGACTATACAACCATGTCGGCGATTCTCTAAAGGGAGTTCAGGGAGCAGGAATTATCAATATTGCGGAGAAGGATGTGGCAGGAATACAGTTAGCCGGAATCATGAACCTCACCAATGGAAATGTGAGTGGGCTGCAAGCCAGTAGCATTTATAACAAAGCCCAAAATGTGAACGGTGCACAAGTGAGTGCGATTCTCAACGAAAGTGAAGGCTTGCTGAAAGGAGTACAGATTTCTGCTTTAGTAAACAAAGCCAAGGTAGTGAAAGGCCTGCAAATTGGTTTGATAAACAAAGCAGACAGCTCCTCAGGATATAGTTTGGGTTTGGTAAATCTGATTAAGAAGGGAAACTCTAATTTGAGTTTTTTTAGTGATGGATTTATGCCAGCCAACCTTGCTTGGAAAACAGGTACGTCTAAGTTTTACACTATTTTCTTGGCAGGAAGTAGCGTAAATAACTCCAAGAAGCGGTATAGTTTTGGTTTCGGTGTAGGTAAGGAGGTTTTTCTGAAACAGCCGCTCAGTATCTTGGCAGAATTTACAAGTAGCACGGTTTATTTAGGAGACATAAAGAACTCTCCCAATCTCTACCGTATTTCGGCATTAGGGAATTACCGATTCAGTCCGCAGTTCGCAGTTTATGCAGGCCCTGTAATTTCTGCTTTTTCCAGAAAAAACATGGTCATAAAGGAAGGATATGCTCTGCCTGAAAACTGGGTTTTGACTTTCTCAAGCAAGAGCGATTTTCCAGTAAGTTTAGGATTGCAAGTGGGTATAAGTTGGTATTATGATTCCAGAACGCTTTTTGCTTCGAAAGATTAGGTTCTTGGAAAAATAAAAAATAACCTCACCCAAAGCTTAATGACTAGCCTCTCTAAAAGGAGAGGCTAGTAGAGGATTTTTTATACGTACCAAATCTTAAAATCTAAAGCATTACTTGATTTTGTCATATTGCGTATCCGCCGATATCTCAGAGTACTTTTTTGCTTTTGCCATTTCAATAAGAGCTCGCAGTACAGGACCTTCACCCATTGGGTCATTTGTTTGGGTGGGGCGGTTATAGTAAAAGGTTAAAGATGGCATTATGCCTGTGCCTACGCAGATTGCAGAAACATCACCCTTATCTGTCATTTTGGTATTCATGCCTTTTAGTCCCTGCTCAGCGGCAAAAATGTAATCTTTATTTATCCAACCCTCTCTCACGCCTTTGGCTATGCCGAAGACAAACATTGCCGTACCTGTGATTTCTTCGTACGAATCTGTTTTATCTAAAACCTGGTACCATAAGCCGTTTTTACCCTGGTATTGCAAAATGCCCTTTACCTGCCTATTATAGTCATCAATCAACTCTTGTCTTTTGGGGTGATTTTTTGGTAAAGCCCCCAGTAAGTCGGCCTTTGCCATTAGCATCCAGCCATTTGCCCTTGACCAATGAGCCACGCCATGTTCGTTTACATCAGTATGAAAGCAGTGATAATAAATTTCCTTTCCGGGATGCCATAGATATTTGTGGTAATTGAGTACTTGGTTAGCGGCGTCATCGAAATACTTATTATTGCCTGTCATTTTGCCCATTCTGGTCAAGAAAGAGAGTCCCATAAAAAGGTCATCGGCCCATATTGTGTTTTCATGAGGCCAAATCCTTGCGATGGTTCCATCCGCTAGTCTTGGTTCCGAAACCATTAAATGGTGCTCTGTGGTGTTGATATAATCTAAATACGATTTATGTTTTTTAGTAGCATATAAATCTATCAGGCTTGCTCCCATAGGGCCGTTATCATCCAGACGTTTATTCCTGAATATCATGTGCCAAGATAATCCCCTGATGCCACGCCAGCCTCCATTTTTAAAGCCTTCGTCAAACTGCTTTTGGAAGTAGCTTAAGTTATCCTTCTCAAAGACAAACTGCATGTTTTTATCTACATAATCCAGGTATTTTTCATTGCCTGACAGTTCACTTAACTCTATCATGGCAATTTGTAAAACGCCATTTGTATAATGCCAGTCATTGTATTTACTTGAAACTTTCATATCCATGGAAAAAGGAACTCCTTTCAGGCTTGGATAACTTTGTTTTGTTTCTTTATTGGTAAAACTATATGGAGTTTCTGAAATGATGCGGTCGGCAATTGTCTTTGCCAAATCATCGGCCTTAAGAGTTGCCTGGGAATACAGATTCGTGCAACTAAAGACAAGTACCGAGAATAATAAGAATGCTGTTTTTTTCATGTTTTTTGTTTAGAAACCTTAATCTCTCTTTTAATTTTTTATTGCTTCGCAAGAGTTACTTTGCCTTTCGGAAGGGAATCAGATAGCTTTACTTTATTATTACTGTAATTTGACTTTATCAATACGTTATCTGTTTTGTTTCCAGAAACTGTAATAATAGTATCTAATTCGTCTTGGCTTTTTATTCCCTCTAGAACTACATTTTTTACATTTGCGAACTGCATCGCTGGGCCTTTTTTCGGGTAAATATTGATGTTCTTAAGGACTATATTCTCTGATTCAAGTATATCTGCTCCTAGATTAGAATGCACCACAAAGTCTTCTATTACCAGATTTTTGATATTATGTTCTGGTAAACCATAGAAATACAAAGCCTTGTTTGCATTGCTACAGTAAACATTCCTGATAATTATATCTTTGAATGTGGGAGTGGTTTCGTCTACGGGTGGTATATTCTGGTCAGAGATGATTTTTGTGCTGTCTTCTAAATCCTCCACCACAGACTTTCCTCCATAGTATAGATTAAAGTGAATGGGTTCTGTGGCAATATCTATCATACTGATATTAGAAATGAAAATATTCTCCACAACACCACCTCTACCTCTTCTGCTTTTAAATCTTAAGCCCACGTCTGTTCCAAGAAACTGACAATTGGAAACAGAAATGTTTTTAACTCCTCCAGACATTTCGCTTCCCACCACGAAACCTCCATGTCCTTTAAAAACGGTACAATTGTCCACAATTATATTCTCTGTGGGCATACCTCTTTTTCTTCCGTCAAGGTCTTTTCCAGACTTTATACAAATGCCGTCATCGCCAACATCAAAAGAGCTATTTACTACAATCACATTTTTACAAGACTCTAAATCAAGGCCGTCTCCATTTTGAGCATAAGAGGGGTTTCTGACCTGGATTCCATCAATAATTATGTTTTCGGACATCAAGGGATGGATGTTCCATGCCGGAGAATTTTGGAAAATAACGCCTTGCAAATAGATATTCTTGCATTGTTTAAAACTTACCATAACAGGACGTAAAAAGTCTCGTACAGCCTCCCATTGCTCATCGCTAGTGAGATTACGGGGTACATTCATATCGCTTGTGGTATCTCCGTGTAAATATTGTGCAGAAGGCATCCAGTAATCATCGCGTTTAAGCATCCCTCCGCTCGAAACGGTTTTTTTCCAGAAACTATCTGTTACTTTTTGCTTCTTTAAAGGACGCCAAAACTGTCCGTTTCCGTCAATGGCACCACTACCCGTAATGGCAATGTTAGTCAGATTTTTGCCTGAAATTGGCGACTGACACCGCCTGGTATCTAAGCCCTCAAATGAAGTTTCTACAATAGGATACAGATCTTTGTCCGCAGAGAATAGTATGATAGCTCTGTCTTTTAAATGTAAATTGATGTTGTTTTTGAAAACAATAGGCCCCGTTAACCAAATTCCAGAAGGTACTTCCAGCACTCCGCCTCCTTTAGCTGATAATGCTTCAATAGCTTTTTTAAACGCCTCGGTATTTAGGAATATTCCGTCACCCTTTCCACCAAAGTCAGAAACAACCACTTTATTATCCGGAAACTTCGGTATGGCCAGTAAAGGCATTTTAAAGGGTAAGTTTTCATACAAATACTCATACGATTTCTGGGCTTTTGCAAATGAGATCACCATAACTAACAACACAACCAATACTTTTCTCATATTTTTTTCTTTAGTTAAGAGAGAGTGAAAACGCATGATGTTTAAATCACAGACCATCCATATTCTCTTTTAGTTTATATAATCTAATTTACTTACCAAGATACAGACATCCCATAATAAAAGGGCCGGTAGCTTTGGCATCATTGTCCCGGATTCGTTCATTAACATAATATTCTACGCTGCCATCTCTATAGGGATTTCCGCCGAGGCCCGAGACAGCACAGCATTTGGTTAACGTAAGTGTGCCGTCTGAATTCTCCACGATTAGATTTTTCATAAGGCCTTGGTAGGCTTTTTCTGCGACTGCCAAGTATTTTTTGTCCAAATACCCTTTATCTACGGCTTTTGCATAACTGTACATAAACATGGAGCTTGCGGATGCTTCCTGGTAATTTCCCTTATAGTCGGGCTTGTCCAGCACTTGGTACCACAAGCCGGCTTCATTCTGATAGTTTGGGAGTGTATCGGCCAGGTTTTGAATAATAGAAATGAGCTCTGGTCTTTTTGGGTGGTTTTCAGGAATAAAATCCAAGACATCTACCAAAGCCATATACCACCATCCTATACTTCTACCCCAAAAGTTGGGAGAATGTCCCGTTATTTTATTAGCCCAAAGCTGATTCTTACTTTCGTCATAGGCATGGTAATAGAGTCCGGTTTTAAAATCGTATGTGCGTTTTGCAGTTACCAGAAACTGGTTTATCACGTCGTCAATCCATTCTAATTGATTAAAAGTAATAGCGTACTGTGCCAAAAAGGGATCTGCCATATATAGGCCATCGAGCCATATTTGGTGAGGATAAATAAGCTTATGCCAAAAAACGCCCTCGTGTGTTCTTGGATGGTTTTTTAGCTGTTTTACAAGCAAATCCATGGCTAGCTTATACTTTTCCTTTCCTGTTTCTTTATATAAATCAAAGAGAATTTTACCAGGATTTATATAGTCTACATTGTATGTTTCGACTTTGTAAAGGTGGATTTCTCCATTTGCATTTATGATGGTATCTGCCCATTTCTCTACGTAGTCAAAATACTTTTGGTCTCCCGTTTTTTTCCACATTTGCAGCATAGCAGTACATCCTACGCCTTGTGAATAACCAAAATATAATCTTTTCCCGTGGTCAAGCTGCCACGCTTCAGGAAATCTTTTAATCTCCGATTCAGCAAATCGAATTGCTGTTTTTTGGGCAGAAACTATTTGTATTTGTAATAAGAATAGTAAGAAAGCGATGCTTTTTCTCATACGTAAATGATTAATAATTCGGTTCTGGAAGCATAGTTATGCTACTCTCTTTAAGTCCTTTCAAAATGAATGTTTTCAAGCTTTAATATTGTATAGAAAGTCTTTTAAGCCTCTCTACCAATTAAAACTTTCTGGTATACGTTTCACCAAAATATTTTTTTCGCTAGATTTTCTTCATGGTTATCATGAAAAAAATCTAGCTTTTTTGAAGTTAGGGCATAGGTTTCAGACCTTCCCAAACTACGTTCCATGTACCATCTTTAGGAAAACCTGGAGTCTCTATTTTGTTTCCGTCCCATCCTGCACACATCATTGCTACAGCAGTAAGAAGACCTCCGTTTCCAGGGAGATATACTCTTAATCTTGAGTCTTGGTAATTGTGGCCATTTATTAAATACGTATTGGTTCTTCTTTCCATAAGTAAGGCATTTACAGCGTTTTCTGGCTCGTTTAATCTAGCAGCACACATAGCAGTCATAGGATAATCCCAGCCCCAGGTTTTACCCCAGTTCCAGTTTTCAAGAACCCAATTCAAGGTATTGCTCATATAGTCTTTTCTTATTAGTTTGTTTTGCGGCAGCATTCCCATAGCTCCCAAAACAGCTGGATGATCCGATGTAAAGCGGATATCTATATACGTATCTACAGCATCTTCTGAGGCAAGGTACAAACCTTCTTTCGAGGCCAGAGGTGAGAGTTTATCAATCAATTCGTCCCATTCCAGATTCCTTGTTTGGCCGGCTCTTTCTCTCCATTTCTGGGCAACACTCATGGCATAGTGCCAATAAGACACTTCGAAAGGAGGATTTATGGTTTCGGAGGCTCTCAGTGTTTCCTGAGCAGCAATAATCCCTTTTAGCAAGAAGCGGCCTTCTAATTCGTCATAATCAGCAAAGGAGGCCATAAACTTGGCGGTTTCT
>CAZBAV010000044.1:16086-37938 GCA_964489955.1 uncultured Lacihabitans sp.
CCACCTCTTCCGACGGATTATCTCTATAGATTAATTCGGCCAGATAGATAAAATGCGGTTGTTGCCAAATTAAGAAAGAGCCTACTTTTGACGGAGCTTCAGTTCCGGACGGGTCTGTCATTTTCATCCAGCGTAATCCATCAAAACCTTGCCTTTCTGCTATGGATTTAGCTACGGGATAGGCCTCGGTATACCAATCCATGCTGCGTTCTAGTAAATCTACCCTGTTCCAGAGTGCAAAGTGTACGGCATGCCACCAATGCATTTCCAGATGATACTTCCCAAACCAACTGTTATAAGTTAAGCCGGTCTCTTGGGGAGGATACATTCCTGCCGACTGGATAGCCATTAAGTATTGGGAAAGAATGACCCTTCTTTCCAACTCTTTGGCCCGGCTATCTGTAGCTTTTGAGAAGTCTACTGCACCTCCTCTTTC
The DNA here is from genome assembly GCA_964489955.1 of uncultured Lacihabitans sp. Taxonomy (GTDB): domain Bacteria; phylum Bacteroidota; class Bacteroidia; order Cytophagales; family Spirosomataceae; genus Leadbetterella. Next base: position 16,523 of record CAZBAV010000044.1, read on the forward strand.
CCAGAAGTTTTGCCAATAGGTGGCCGATTCTGTAAATGCTTCTGCAATTTGGGTATCAGAAACGGTAGGCATATTCTTACTAAACTCACAGGTGAAGGATATTTCTCCGTCAGTAGGATCAAGAATGAAGTAGTGGGTTTCTTTTTCTTTGATTGTTGCGTTTCCTTCCCATTTTACAGTAATATAGTAGGTTGTACTGTCTAGTTCCCGTTTAAGTATTGCAGAATTACTATCTTGTGATACGATAGTAGTTTTGTGTTTGTTCGGAACATTTCTATCGCTTGCGTCATCGGTATGTACACCAGTAGGGTATGAAAATCGGAAATTGACTTTCAGCTTACCTTTGGTGATTAAAGGGGATTTTACAGAAGCTCCTATTTGGTCTTTTTTGGGATGTGATACAGTACTCACTCTTACGGAGTCTGATTCGAAGCTGAACTTGCTGGTAATATTACCGCCCCAAAGGTCCAATTCTTGGTTTATACCCTTTATTTCACCAGTTGTAGCTATTCCTCCTGAGGCATTTGTAAGCTCTAAACCAATATTGCCCAGATGCAAGCGGTGTGGATTTACCCTGTACCAATCTGCCGCTTCTTTTTGACGCCCTGCTTCATTAAACTGTACAGAGTACAGTTCTTTCTTTCCTCTGAAGTCATATTCTTTCAGCGTTTCTTCAAACCGATAGTTATTGGGATTAGGGAAACTGTGCCAGCCCCATTGTGACTGGGTCCCGAGGGGAACACCTTTTTCATAAGCTTCCGGAAAGGTCTGTAAACCTGTGGCATCTACTGTAAAAGCAAAGTTTCCATTACCAACCGAGAGAGAAGAAAGCTCATTTATTTCTTGTACATGCGGATTATTTCTTTGTACAAGAGCTTTCCTGTCTATCTTTTGTGCTTTATTTGCACTGCAAGCGAACAGCAAAATAAAAGGAAAGAGTACTAAAAATTGTTTTCTCATGATGTTCTATTTACTATAATTTCAGGTCGATTTTTACCGGAAATCTTTGTCTATTATACTTAAGTCAAGTGATTAATTTTTTTATCGGTACATTGGATGCTGCTGGCTCCTTAACTCTGGATTCTCATTCATCATAGTATTACTAAGGGGAAGCAGTTCTGTCTTGTTCTTTGTAAGTCCATCAAAGAACGTACTAACCCATATTTGACTTGCTCTTAGTTCATTATTATAAAACATAGCACCTGTGTTAGGCCCGTACAGATTTACTAAGGTGTATCCGCCAGCTGTCAACTCTCCCTTTTCTGCTTGACTTGGTTCTTCTAAATAGGTTTTGTACAAGGGTAGTCCTATTGTAGGCTCTTCAAATACGGTCATATTGATTCTCTTATAGGCCGCAAACCTTGGAATGTTTATGTATCTTCCGGTATGGTTAGCCATATCCAAAAGCTTAGACCTTTCATTCGTAAGTGTTTCGTATTGGACTCCCCAACGCACCAAATCAGTTCTTCTAGTACCCTCAAATGCTAACTCTAACTTGCGTTCCTGGATAATAGCATTTAGAAAATCCTGGGGATTACTCGGTGTAGTACCAATCTTGCTAGCATCATTTTTAAACGCTCTCAACCTAACCTTCTCAAATGCTTCTTTAGCTTGGCTGGTTACTCCATTTAGTTTGTTTTCAGCTTCAGCAAACATTAGTAAAATATCGGCATAGCGTAAAATAGGGGCGTTCACATCCCTTCTGGCATCACTAGAACCTCTGTCTTTTTTCCATGTAGCACGGTATTTACCAATAGTCCTGCTCGGATAAGCATTAACAGAGGCTGTTCCTGCTGCATTAATTACTTCATAATTACAGACTGTAACATCACGGCGTTGGTCATTTTCGTCATACTCAAAATAGAGTGTTGGCATAGCAGAAATCTGAGGGGCAGATCTGCTATATGTACTTCCCGTCGGTGTGATAATCCCAGAAGTATAAGCCAGTCTTGTATCGGGGTGGTTAGGGCCATACATTCCAAATTCCCAAATAGACTCATCATTATATCTCTTTGTGAGGAGGTCTCTCCACAGTTTGTCAAAATTTGCAACAAGGCTATTTTCATTTCTTTGGATAACAGCATTACAAGCATTTTTTGCAATCAAATAGAGTTCACTTATGCGGGCTTCGTCTGGTCTGGTTGCTAATCTCACAGAAGCGGGGTCATAGGTCTCCAAGTTCCAACGTAAGGAATATCCTGCCGCATGAAGAGCTACCCGGGCTAACAAGCCATGAGCTGCTTGCTTAGATAAACGCTCCGAAGGAATACCGCCTTCCTTTTTCCATGGTAATAACTCTACTGCTTTTTGTAAATCGGCAACACATTGGTCATAAATAATATCTCTGTTGGTACGAGGAAGTGTAAAGGTTGTGGTGTCCATAGTTGGTATGGTAGAAAACGGGACATCACCCCAAAAACGTACTATATTGAAGTAGGCATAGGCTCTTATTGCGTATGCTTCACCCAATAACTTATCCGTAAGGATTTTGTTTGAACTGCTTTTTGAAGCCAATTCGTTTATACCTTTTATACAGCTATTTGCTCTTTCTGCGGCAGAGTACATTGCGGTATAAGTACTATTAACGGTGTTGGTAGCATCATGAGCGTATCTTGCAAAAATACCTTTACTATTATTAGGCTCGGTAGACATACACTCATCCGTACCAGACATAAGTTGGTAATACATTTCCTGGCTTATAGCAGCACTATAAGCTCCTAGCACGGCCATTTCTGCCTTGGAGGCATTTTCAAAAGTGGTATTGGTATCAAATTTTGATTCTGATGGTATATCTAACCAGTCATGACATGAGCTTAAAATGAAAACTAAGCCACAAAGGGATAATATATGTTTATATTTTTTCATGATATCTAGTGCTTTAAGTAATTTAAAATGAAACATTTATACCTGCTACAATACTGCGGACTCTAGGATAAGCAGAATTATCTATTCCCCTTGTAAGTATCCGGTCTGAGGCCGAAACTTCCGGATCATATCCTTTGTATTTGGTGAAAGTATGAATGTTGTTAGCCGTTACAAAAACTCTTAAATTATTGATATATGCTTTCTTTGAAAGACTTTTAGGGAGCGTATATCCCAGGGTTATATTGTTAATACGAAGAAAGGAACCGTCCTCTAAATGATAATCTGTTTTTTCAACTGTAGCGGGTTCTTTATTGGCTCCTGTAAGGTTCCACATAGCGTCACTATTAAATTGGTTTGGATTGAGCTCCGCAAGGCGTACCAAGTCTTTTGTTTCTATTCCAGTGAGCGGATCTATCAATGTATAGTGCCTTCTCATGTCACCTATGGTATTTTGATTTGGATAATAAGGTCCCACAAAACGCTGCGTATTCATGTTAAAGACTTTATTTCCGTAACTAAAATTCATGAAGACTCCCAGATCAAAACCTTTGTATGAGAAGCTGTTATTCAAACCTCCAAAGAAAATAGGCTCTGAACTTCCCAAGATAGTTCTATCCTGCTCACTCCAAACGGGGTTACCATCTGCATCTGTTTGCCCTTTTACTGGAATAAACTTGATATCTCCAGGCTTAATTGCGGCTATTTGAGTTGCGTTTAAGCCGCTCTTACGAGGCACTCCTGATTTGAGGATGTATGTTCCATCTTCATTCTGGTTAAAATCATTGGTTGTATAAATACCTCCATATTTAAATCCGTAAAATTGGCCCAGGGGATCACCTTCACGGACAATAAACTCCATCCGGCTATCTACGCTTGTAATCATGTAAGCTCCTATATCACCGTATAGTTTAAGAACTTTGGATTTGTTAAAAGACATGTTTAGGTCGGTCCTCCACTCAAATCCATTTTTTCTCATGTTTACAGAATTTATAACAAATTCAACTCCCCGGTTCCGTATAGATGCGATATTCTGAAATTGGTCATTGTATCCAGAGGATTTAGCGATCCCGTTTCTAATTAATAGATTATCGGAAAGGTTGTTGTATAGGTCAAGGGTTAAGTTAAATCTGTTCTTGAATAAAGAAAGGTCTAAACCTAGATTTGAGGATTTTGTTCTCTCCCAAACCAAATTGGGATTTCCTAGCGTAGCTTGGGGCACAAGAGTGGGCACTTCTGATTCTCCAATCCAATAACGGCCACCTTGATACTGGGTGACATACATGTTATCATCAATGTTACTATTTCCTGTAATTCCATATCCTGCACGTATTTTTAGGTTGCTAATAACCTTAAGATCTTTCATGAAATCTTCCTCAGAAATCAGCCATCCTGCCGATGCCGAAGACAATGTTCCCCATTGGTTATTTCTTGCAAACTTCGATGATCCGTCACCCCGGATAGTTCCGGATAGTAAATACTTGTCTTTGTAATTGTATAACAAACGACCAAAAACAGAAACGATACCTTCTCTACCTTGTCCAGACGAAGTAATTTGCTGGCCAGCCATGGCGGTATTATTTAAACCAAAGTTGTCACTAGGAAACTTAAGGTATTCATTATCCAAATTCATGGTTTCTGAGTGCCAGGTTTCCTGGCCTACCATGACATTGAAATTGTGGGCGTTTGCTAGTGTTTTCCTATATGTTAAGGTATTGGAAAGCTGTTGGGTTAGCTTTTCACTATTATTTCTGCTTCCATAAGGGCCTTGCTTCTCTCTAGCCGAGTTGGTGCGTCCATCGTCAAAGAAATCACTGCGGACTTGCTGCCAAAAATAACTTCCCGCCGTTCTAAATGTAAGATTCTTAACCCATGGGATGTCTATTTCGAGGGCAACATTTATGGTTGGCTGTCTTGTAAACCTGTTCTGAGTAATGGCGTCATTGGTAATAATAGGATTTGATATATCATACTGGCTATCGTACACTAACATCTCATCTCTGATATCCGTATTAATCATCTGCTCATTGGTAAATCTGATTCCTCCAGTTGGGGGTTGTAAAAGTGCCATTTTTAGTCTTCCTCCCATTGAACCTCCTCCTTCAATTGTGTTAGCGTTTAAGCCTAAATTCGCGTCAAATCTTACGCCTTTGAAAACTTCATGGTTAATCTTAAAACGGAGACTATTTTTTATGTAACCAGTTTTATCCAAAATACCATCTTGCTTGATGTAATTGTAGTTAAAAGAAAACTTGGTTTTACCTGTACCACCAGATATGGACACATTTTGGTTTTGCATCACCCCTGTACTTCCAAACATTTGGCCCTGCCAGTCTATTCCTTGTCTACTACCATAATCTCTTCCAATGCGGGCGTATGCATCAGAGTAAAAGTTAGGATCATTTACATCTCCACCGAAATAAGACGCAAAATTATGACCTTGTCCTCTTAAGGTCTGGTATTCGTATTGGTACCTAACATAATCTTCCACACCTAGCATGTCCAGGCTTCTACCTAGTTTTTCGAAACTCACGAAAGAGTTGTAGTTTACTACAGTTTTACCTTCTTTTCCGGACTTTGTAGTGATCAAAATAATTCCGTTGGCACCACGGGCTCCATATATTGCAGTAGCCGAAGCATCCTTCATTACATCTATAGATTCTATATCATTTATATCTATATTTCTAAGTGCATCATCCATCTGGAAGCCATCTACAATATAAAGAGGCTTGGTACTTTGGGTAATTGACGCTCCTCCACGCACCAAAATATTAATATCAGCTCCGGGAGCACCGCTCTGAGTTACTACATTTACCCCTGCCATTCTGCCGGTAATAGCCTGTGCAGTTGTGGCAACGGGAATATTAGCAATGTCTGCTCCTTTTATGGATGCACTTGCTCCTGTCAGGTCTTTCTTCCTTGCTACCCCGTATCCAATAACCACCACTTCCTCCAAGGCATCGGAGTCTTCATCCATTACTATATTAAATGTGGTTTGCTGTCCAACTTTAATAGTTTGGTTTTTGTAACCCATGTATCTAATCTCGATACTAGAATTGGGATTTACATCTAAGGAAAATTTCCCTTCGACATCTGATATTGCTCCTTGGTTTCCACCAATTACCCTAATGGATACGCCTATGAGAGGTTCTCCTGCGGCATCTGCTATCGTTCCAGAAATTTTACTTGTGGTTTGGGCAGAGGCTATCTGCATACACGAACAAAAAAATAACGAGAACATTAATAATCTCAATGAGAAGATTTTTTGTCTGTCTTTCATACTTTAATTAAGGTTGTAAAATTGTTTATATTCTTAAGGTTGGCTTTCTATCACAGAAATGAACTTTCCCACTGTAATTAAGACATAGTTCATTTATAAGATTGAATGCTGTTTTTGAGAAAGGGTAGGTGTAACATCCCTTTATCAATGCACTTAGCTTTAGACTTTATCTCAAAAAAATATAGCATTAAAGCAATATTTAATTGGAAAGTATTTAGCTTTTGTGCTACCAAACTTAGAGAAAAGGCTTTTTTTTGTGTTACAGAAATTGACGAAAAGCTTTCAAATTTTGACACCGGCAAATAAAAACAGCCCTGTACGCAGATTTATGAAGGAGTGAGCCCTCTAAAGCTCACAAAGGGACCTATAATTATTGCAGAACTAGTTTTCTGTACGACTTTTTAAGTAGTCTGATGGAGAGATATTATATTTCTCTTTGAAACATGTGCTAAAGTATCCTAGCGTGTTGAAACCTATTTGGTAGGCTATTTCACTCACAGTCATTTCTCCGGTATCAAGTAATTGTTTTCCTCTCTTAAGCCTTATGTCTCGTACAAACTCTACTGGCGTAGCATTGGTAAGGCTTTTAAGTTTTTTATAAAAAGTAGTTCTGCCCATAGACATTGAAGTAGCTACAGAGTCTATGTTAAATTCTGCATCAGACAATTTTTCTTCAATGATTTGGATTAAATTCCTTAGGAAGGCTTCATCTTTAGATGTAATAACAATTTCGCTAGGTTCTAGTTTTAGAACGGCAGGTTTTTCAAGAATAGTTGAAACTAATTTTTCACGGCTGTTTAAAAGGTTTTTGAGAAGTTGCTTAACATACTCTGGATGAAAGGGCTTAGTAACATAGAAGTCGGCTCCATAAGAAAGTCCCGTAAGCTGGTCTTCAATAGCTGCCTTTGAGGTCAGCAAAATGATAGGGATATGACTTGTGTTGAGGTTGTCTTTTAGTTTTTCAAGCATTTGTATTCCATCCATTTCCGGCATCATTACATCGGATAAAATGACATCTGGCAACAACTCAATGGCTTTTAAATAGCCTTCACTACCGTTTTCTGCTTCTAAAATGGTGTACGAGTCTCTCAGCAAGTCTGCCGTAAAACTTCTTAATTCAGAATTGTCTTCTACTATAAGGATCTTAGGTAAACCTTTTTTGTTTTTGACGACGTGGCTTATATCCTGATATCCGGTTTTAGGAGTATAATTTACTTTTTCCTGCTTATTTCCCCATTTGTTTTCATCTAATAATTCGGTGGGGTCAAAATGTAGATTTCCTTCTAAGAGATGAATACTAAATGTCATTCCTTCATTCTGGTTTTTAAACCCTGTGATTGTGCCGTTATGGAGGTTTACAATATCTTTTGATAAAGCAAGGCCAATACCAGTTCCCTTAAAAGCCTTGTCTTGTTGGTTGTCCCCTTCGTAATAAAGCTTAAATAAATCATCTACATTATCTTCTCCTATACCTATACCTTCATCAATTACCTGGATTAAGATTTCCCTATCTTTTTTCTCCAGTCTAATGAAAACACTTTTATTTTTTGGCGTGAATTTTAGGGCATTAGAGATAATATTAAAGAAAACGATATCCATTTTATCTCTATCGCACCATACAAAGATTTCTTCTGAAGATGTGTTAAGTTTGAGCGTAATGTTTTTCTCTTCAATAATCCCTGCAAAATGCTCTAATAGTGAAGTCATAAAACTCACCAACTCTACTCTTTCAATTTTTAATTTCAGGTTTTGGGTCTGAATTTTCCTGAAATCCAACAACTGGTTTACAAACCTTAACATTCGGTCTGCATTTTTGTTAGCCACTTGTAGGTGTTTAATACCTTTATGAGACAAGTTCTCGCTATCAATCACTTTTAAAAGTGGATTTACAATAAGAGTCAGCGGAGTTCTTAATTCATGTGAAATATTGGTAAAGAACTGCACTTTTAGCTCGGTCATCTTTTCTTCTACAGTGACTTTATTCTTAAGACCAATCATTTTCAACTCTAACTTTCTTACCAATATCAAGGCCAGTACTCCAAGCAAAACGTAAGACAAAATAGCCCAGCCGCTTAGCCACCATGGATCCTGAATAGTTACCTGAATGCTTTTTTCGGGAGAGTTCTCAAAATAATAATTGTCTACTGTTTTTACCCTAAATGTGTACTTGCCCGGAGGAATTTTTGTATAGGTAGCTTTAGTCTGGTTTTTTACGTAATTCCAATTGTCCTCATAACCTTCTAGTATATAAGCATAGGATACATTTTTCGGAGCTCTATAGTCTAAAACAGCATATTCAAATGTCAAAACATCCTGATTATGGTTTAATGTAATTTTATCAACATAATTTATAGACTCCTGTAAAGGACTGTCAGGGTCTTTGATGTCAATATCCTTATTGAAAAGTTGTAGTCCCGTTAAAGCCAAATTCGCGGGAAATCGCTCATTTACAATTTTTTCCGGATCAAACGAAACATAGCCATTCACTCCACCAAAAAATATTTCACCTTTGCTTGATTTAAAACATGCAGACTCAGAAAACCCAGTCCTTGGCAGGCCATCATAGGTATCATAGTTTCTAAAGGTTTCTGATTTGATATCCAGCTTAGAAACTCCGTTTTCTGTTGCTATCCACAAATTACTATTTTTATCTTCAACTACCCCAAGAATGATATCATTGGGTAAACCATGTTCTGTAGTATAAGTTTTAAACTTCAGCGGGTTATTAATATCTCGGGAATTACTGGTAACCTTGTTTAAACCGCCACCAAATGTCCCAACCCAAATTCCTATTTTATCGGATGAATACAGGTAGTGGACATCATTATTTCCTAAACTATTCTTATCCCCCGGGATTTTGGTGGTTTGTACAAACTTAATATTGTCTGGATTTCCATTAGGATTAAAACGAAGGATGCCATCTGTGGTAGCTAGCCAAATATTATCATAAGGGTCTTGGATAATAGCCCTTATAACATTAAAAACCTGTCTGGGATAGTTTTTAAAAGAATTGGTGACGTTCTTAAATTTCACTACTCCATTTTCTTCCACAAGCAGATTTAGGCTTCCGCCAAATGTACCAATCCATAACCTCCCCGCTTTGTCTTCTGTAATTGCGTAGATTTGGTCGTTGCTCAGGCTGGTTAAATCTGTGGGATTATTTCTATATCGTGAAACTTTGTACCGCACCCTTTTATCATTTTCAGGTGTGAGTTTTACCAGGCCATCACCTTTAGTTCCTATCCATATATTTTTGTTTCTATCCTCTGCTATGCTATAAATACTTCCGATTTTCTGAGTGGGTTCTATGACGTTTACTATCTCATCGTTTTTGTACACATACAATTTTCCAATTTTGCTCGTGATCCAGATTTTCCCATCTGAATCCTGAAATAAAGCCCTTACTTCATTGTCGTACTTATTAATGGAGTTTTTTACTAACTGCTTGTATTGGAAATTATTTGGTGAGAAAACCACCTTATTTATGCCTCCATTTCTCGTGCTAAACCATAAAACGCCCTTTCGGTCTGAGTATACGGAAACGACGTTATTAGAAAATAGCCGGTCTTTGTCTACGGGGTTATTATAAAAGTAGTTAAGAGTTTCTCCCTCTTTTTCAAAGTAGCCAAAACCGCCTCCTTTAAGCGTAACCCAAACCATGTTATTAGTATCTTCAAAGACATTGAAGCTCTTGCTGTCCTTTACAATGTAGGGTAAGTCATAGTCTTTATTATGGATGAAGAAATGGAAAGTGTTTTTTGAGGGGACAAACATAGCTGCTCCATCCACTTCTGGCTCCAACCATATATTGCCACTTTTGTCTTCATAAATAGATAAAAAAGTAAGCCCCTGCTTTTGATATTCAATGTGCGAACTTTTGGGGTCGTAAACTATTAATCCGTGCTTAGTGGCGGTTAGATATACTCTTCCGGTCTTAGATACCTCTATATCAATAATGGGTTGGGTTCCTATTTTTTTAGATTTGAAACTCTCAAGTTCGGCATTAAATTCTACTAATTCCCCACTTACAGTAGTGAAGTATACATGCCCATACTCACTGCCGGAAATATGATTAAAATTGAGATTTTCGAATTCTTTGGTCTTTGAAGCAAGATAGGGCATGTATCTCCCATTAACTTTAACCATGCAAAAAATCCCCCTTTTGGTACCAAACCAAACTCTGTTTTTACTGTCCTCGAATATAAAGTTTACTTTGTCGCTTCTGAAAGGGCTATTTTCGGCATTATAATATGTTATATCTATGTCTCCATTTTTGGTATTGGAGACACATAAAATCCCTTTGTTTTCTGTAAATAACCATACATCGCCATTAGAAACCGGAATAATTTTATTTACAAAAACGTTCTCCAGATTCTCTCCCTTATTTGATTTTTTAAGGGGTAAAAAAAGCTCCTTTGCCTTATCAAATCGGTATACTTTTTTATCATAGGTTTTTACCCATAAGTATCCAAGTTTGTCTTCAACAATATCTCTAATTTTATTGTTTTTAAGCGACGAATTATCACCGGGTCTGGCTTTATAGGTTTTGAAGTTATTTCCGTCAAATCTATTTATTCCATCCCAAGTTCCCAGCCAAATAAAGCCTTCTGAATCTTCTGTTATACACAAAACGCCATTGTGTGACAAACCATGCTGCGTAGAATAATGACTAAATTTCGGTTCTAGTTTGGCCCCCGAAACAGACATTAAACTTAGGAGCAAGATTATAAGGGTAATACTAACTTTGCTGACACTCACCATCCTCACTTATCTTGGGTTATGATGGATCGATACCTGTTAATTTAGAATTTTATCATTGATGGTGACATTCTTTATTTTTAACTTCTGTATCAAGTCCTCGGAAACTTCTGATTTTTTTTCTTCTTTAATAACTAAATTCTCAAATGTAAAATTTGATAAAACATATTGTTCCGATTTTTGGATATCGAAAATTGTTTTAGCCTCTAAATTTACATTTTTTAGCGTTACATCTCTCGCAAAAGACATTTTAATATCTTTTTCTCCTTTCAGGTCAAAAAACTGTGTCCATGGTTTTATAAACAAAACACTCCCTACATTACCCGTAATGTCCTCTATAAGGATGTTTTCGTATACCTGTGGGGTGTCAGGACGCATTTTTAATTGTAATAACCTTTTAGCTTTATCTACTTTGTTTCTCCTGAATATGATGTTGTAGCTATAGATAGACTCGCTTCCGCAAGTTAAGGCACTGTGACAAAACCCAAACTCATTGTCTTCAATGATGATGTTTGAATTAGCCCCATTGTTTTCGTCTTTGTCGGCTTGCGGCCCCTTGCCCCCTTTTAGTGCTATGGCATCGTCATTTACAGAAAGATAGCAATTCTTAATGAGTACGTTCTTACAAACATCCAGGTCTATTGCATCCGAGCTGGGTGCTTTTACAGGGTGCTCCGGAGCAAAAATGTATAAATCAGTTAGTCTTAAATACTCACATTTATAAAAGTGAGAAGTCCAAAATGGTGAGTTAATTAATCTTATTCCCGAAATAGTTACGTTGTTGCTGTTAGAAACATAAAGAACTCGTGGACGCATTTCGTCCATGTTGGTACATTTGGGATTAAACTGCCTTCTTAACCAAAACGCTTTCCAGTATCGCAGCCCGTTACCGTCAAGAGTACCTTTCCCGGAAACCGTAAACCCGTGAACCTGATCTGCATTTACCAAGGCCGCAAAATATTTTACCGTTTGGCCTTCAATTCTTGTAGTTAGTAAGCTAAAGTTACTAATGTCATCGCTGCCTTTTAACGTGCCGCCTTCTGCTAAATGCAGGTGCGTTTTTGCCTTAAAGAATAACGAGCCGCTTAAAAAAGTGCCTTTGGGGACTATTATTACGCCTCCTCCTTCGCTGTGGGCTTTATCAATAACCGCTTGAATGAGTTCCGTTTGAATGATAGTACTATCATTTACCACCCCAAAATCGGTGATTTTATAGTGCTTCCCTAACTTATTAATATCTGTAGGTGCGTCCTTTTTGAACCACTCGGGAATAGGCGAGCCATCTGGAAACTTTTCACTAGCAAAAGCGACTTTAACAGAAAGCAAAAGGAGTACAACAATAAGTTTCTTTCTCATGTATTTTTATTTATCTGCTGAATAATTATTTTTTGCCAACAAAAAGGCTTCAATCAATAAAACAAGTAATCAAATTATTTTGAAAATATAAGGAGACGATGTGCTAAACTTACCACCTTGGGTGGTCACAAAAAGATATACGGGTTTACCATCTTTTAGGAGCAATTGAGGTCTCTCAAAACGTCCGTATCTCTTAAGATGTTTGGGAGCCTCTTCTTGGTCGAAGTAAAACTTTGTTGCCCGGTAAGCAATCTCAGGCTCAGACCAATCTGTGCCATTTTTAGAGTTTAGCAATAGGCCGTTTTCGTGATTGAAAAATCCCATGTCCCGTGCTATCATGTTAAATCCCTTATTCTCAAACCAAACAAAGGCATCCTCCATTTGGGTATTGTTACCATATTTTGAAAAATCTATTATGGGATTTGCGTCTGACTTAAGGTAAGGCCCCAAAAGATTATCCGCTTTGGCCAATCCGTATTTCCTGTTAGCTCTAATAGCACCGGACTGCTTCTCATATTCTTCATTGTTCCAAGATTTATAGTACAGATAGTAAGTGTCATTGTATTTTACAAAAGCAGGATTTGTGGTACAGTGGTCATCCCATTCCCCACTATTTCCAGGCAACAAAATTGGTTCTTCTGTGCGTTCCCATGGGCCGTACAGCGAGTCCGAAATCGCTATTCCTATCCGTTTGGTATTGGTTTTCCCATTACTGTTTCCCATATAAAAAATGCAATACTTGCCATCTACATAATGTACTGTAGGGTTATGACAGCTAGTGGCATCCCAATACCCAATTCTTGGCTCAAGAACTGTTCCCAGAACTACATAAGGCCCTTCCGGTGTATCTGCTACTGCATGTGCAATTTCACATCCGTTTATCCATCCACCCATACCTTTCTTTGCATCCCACCTTGAGAAAAACACGTGTACTTTACCGTCTTTATCAAAAATGGGGCTGTTACACCAAACATAATATCCTTCCAGTTCTAAAACTCGCCCAACTGGAACAAGTCTTTTCTCGAAGTCTGATTCTTTCCTTGTAAAAGAATCAAAGGGCTTAATGAATAAACCTAACGACAGAAATCCTATACTATCTATAAACTCTTTGCGATTCATAATCTACAGTTAAAAGGCTTCATCTCTATTTAAGCAGTGTAAGCCCCATAAGCCCTATAACAACATCATTTGCCTTTGTTTCTATGGATATACTTTTTAGCCTTTTTTCTTTATCTAAAGGTATATCCAAGAGGTTTACAGCTCCGCCGTCTACACCATAGCTACTAAATCCTTTAATGGTATAGTAGGAGCTATTGTTCATTTTAAAATCTCCCGTTTTTAAATGTAACCTTGGCGGACTAGGTGTTTCTATGGCGAACGCATAATCATCTATATAGTAGTCTTGCTCTATAGGCCACCAGTTTTCCGGATTCTTGAGTTCTAAAACCTTATGGCTGCCATCTGTATATTCTACGGTTACAGTACCATTTACTATTCTGCTTTGCATGGGATTTGTAGTACCGCCCATTAATAGATAAACATGAGAAGCATTGCCTTCCAGAGGTATGGTGACTTTGTCCGGGAAATTGTCCCATTTTGAAGTGAAAACTACATTTTCTCCTGATTGTTTTTGGCGGATTCCGAATGCAATTTTTTCATTAAACGCCACTTTCTGACTATTTTTAGATAATTTGTTTCTCAGCCCTTCGTCTTCCAAAATCGGTTTTATTAACGGATAACACCAATTTCCAATCCCTTGAGTGGGTAATTGCAATGTAGAAATAAATGGACGAGGAGTTTCGTACAGATTATCAAAAATTCTCGTAATCCGGTCATTATATACTGTTGCCAAATCAATATGTACTGTTTCGTTGATCTTTGAGGGCTTAACATTCCAATTGATTACAACAGTGTCTAGAAGCGTTTTGCTATTGGATTTTATGACAATCCGATTGCTCCCAGGAATCAAATATTCATTTGAAAATGTAAAATTCTTTTTGCCTACAGTTAAGTTACCCAGCTTCGAAGGGTTTTGAAAACCTGGATTTACCAGTATTTCTACATCTGGAATATTTGAAGAACTTATAATATCAAAATCAATCTGGTCTGCTGCTTGCCCTTTATTGTATACCAAATATACGTCAGGTCTAATGGTAATATGATAGGGTTTGTACCAAACTAAGTCACCCTGCTTTACCTTAACAAAAATAGTTTTTTCCCCTGTCTTGTTCTTTAGAGTGGCTTGGATTTCCTTTGGTGCCAAATTTATATTCTCTAAAATACCTTGCGGATCCATTACCTCCAGGAAGTCACTTTCCTGCGTTGTAATAACCATTTTCTCAGAAAGGGATAATGATAGTTCTTTAAAGCTCAAGATAGGTTTACCTTCCCACTCTATTTGGATGATGTTTTCCGTAGAGTTTCCACATTCTATTATGATTTCGGGTAGGCCTACAGCATTCTCCACCAAAGACCAAACCGCTTTTTTGCCATTAATCCACACATTCTTTATGCCTGATCGGAATGCTTTTACTTGCAGTTTTAAATCCAAGGGAAAAGAAAACCGTGATACCACTTTATATGTATCTGTATCTCCTTTTCGGTTAAAAGAAACCATAGCATCTGGTATGTCCAAAGATGCATAATCCCACTCCCGAGGTAGCCCTGGCTGTATTAGGAGCGTATTATTAAAAGCATCGGGCTGGATACCAAAAAGCCCCTCTACCAATGTTCTACCTACCATGCCAATGGGGTCAGCAAAATCGCGGTACAGCTCGCCCCGCATGGCATCATAATAGGATAGCTGTTGGAAATTGCCGGGACTAGCCCCTAAGTACATGCTTTCTAGCAAGGAGCTTTTCCAAAGTTTAAAAGCTTCTTCGCTTCTATTTCCTTGCCAATAGGCCAAAGAAGTATGCATGAGCTCAGCTAGAGCCACATTGTTTACAGACCAGGTATAAGGTTGCCAGTTACTTGTGGATAGAGTGAAATAGTCATTTTCTTTAAGTCCTTGGGCTTTTATGGGTATTTTAGGGGTTTCTGTGTCAATATATCTCAAAGATTGGTATGTTTCAAAACTGTTTGGAACCTTAGAATCTATGGCATGATAAATACTCCAAAGGCCGGGCTGCTCGTGAAGTATTTTGTTTCCTGTGGCATCAATATACTCGGCATACCAACCCTTATCTTTTAGCCATAAGGTTTTTTGTACGGCTTCCAGAATAAGCTTGGATTCATTTTCATACTTTGTAGGGTCTTTTCCCAGAATTCGGGCCAGTTTAGCCATTTCAATATTGGCTCTGTAATTATATGCAGTAGTGTGGGTTACACCTCCGCCATTGTATTGTAGAGCATCACTGGCCCAGATAGAGGCGTAGGCATCATACAGCCCATCTCCATCTGCGTCAAAATTCCTCTTTTCCCAGGTAATATTTCTTTCGAGTGTGGGCCAAAGTGTTTTCAAAAATTCAATGTCTCGGGTCCAATTAAAATGGGTGTAAATTTGGTCAAAGAAAACCAAGTTCATGTTGTAATGGTGAGGACGGTCATTTGCATTAGGATTTCTGCTTATGTACCCTGCACTAAACATCGAAGTCCCCATGACTTCCTTTTGTCTTGCCATATTCAACAGCGTATCCGGAACTATGGGGCCGTTTTCGGGTGATAAAACCTGGGAGTTTGCATAACTAGAAAAATGAAGTTTTGCCCTGTCGTGCCACCCTAATACATCTGCCACATAAGCTCCCCTCCATGCATTTAAACGCATTCGCCAGGCCACTGCACCGTGGAGAAAAGTAGGGGTTTCCCAGATACCGTCAGCAGCAGCTGCGAGAGAGCCTCCCAAAGTATTTAAATACGGGTCAGGGGTGTTTATTTTTACTCTATTTACCAGCTCAGTTCTTGCCTTTTCAGCATTGTCAAAATCTCTAGGCAAATCCTCATATTTATGGTTTTTGTGAGTGGTTTCGGGGCTATAAATAGTAAAATAATAAGACAAGTTACTTTTTGCGTTTATGCGGCCTGAAAATGCAGGAGATGTGGCTCCCTCTGAGTTTAGTATTTCTGACGGAGTACTTGGGAAAATGCCATTTACAAGCTTGTATTTTGCTTTAGGAAAAATACCTGTGAGTTTGCTTTTTTCGGCTGGTGGTTTCGGCGTCCCGTATCTTAAAACAAAGCCTTCATTGGTAACTGTATACTCATTTCCTATACATCCTTCCTCGCTTAAATAGAAAGAAGACTCAGGGTCAGCTCCAATATCCCCAGCCCGTGAAAACTTTTTGTTTGATGCTCCCCCAAATACCCAGGCTAGCTCTAAGGTTTTGTCAATTTGACCCTTAAAATCAGCTTTTAATATCAATCCGTCTTTATCTGCACTTGAAAGTATATGAATGAGGAGCTTTCCGTTTCCAAGAAATTGTGGGTCGCTAATTTCATAAAGCATGGAGCCCGGTCTGTAAGTTGCTTTTATACTTTTTAACTCAGTTACCCAAACACTCCTGTCTCCTTTTAAAAGAGCAAACCGTAAATTCCCTCCCATGCCAGGCATGTACAAAGCAAACTCTGGTAAGTCTCCTGCTTCTGTACGGTAGCCCGTATTTGTTCCATAAAGTGCCCGATTGAATTTCCTTGTACCATTGTTTATTACAAAAGCATCGCCTTCTGGTGTATATCTTAAAGCTCTATCTTGTGAAAATGACGACTGGGCATTGCTTGGTAATCCTATAAAAAAAACGTGTAGGATTAAACAATTTAAGAGTGTGAGCACAGTCTTTTTAATTTTCAATGAACGCGTAGAACCTGTTTGCATAAGCTATATATAAGTTTTTTTATCTCAAATCTGACTAAGTCAATACCGTAACCAATGCTTGTGGTTGTTTTCCGATACTTACCATTTGTTACCAACTTCTGGACGAAAATGGCAACTAAGAAAAAGTAAAATTTTTAGTTTTATAATACAATATCAAACTTAAAGGGAAAGATTAAGTATGACTTTTAAAAATTGTTGAGATTGTTCTAATTTTTGACAAGTGCCCATAAAAATGCCTTAAAGGGTAGATTTTATCATATTTAACCTAGAGATTTTAGCGAAACGAAATGCTAAAAAATAGGTACCAAGAAACGCAAAGTGAACTGTGATTTTAGAGCTTATATGAAGTAGCATTTGGGTGCAGTAGATAATCTACGTGTAATTCGGGTTTAATTGATGCCAGAAGAATGATGTAGCAGTGTTTACTTTCTGCCCCAAAAAAAATCCCCCAAGATTTAGGGTAAAACAGATGTGGGTTGTCATAGATACAAAAAAAGTAAAAATGACAAAAAACATCTTCATGGTGGCAGCAATGGCCATATTGATAAACACTTCTGTATTTGCACAAAACCCAGCTCATATTAGTTTGGTATATCCGCTCAGTACAAATGGAAAACAAGCCCCGGAAAGCACCAACGGGTTTAGCTTAAACATACTTCAGGGAATATCCAAAAACGAAAATAATTTCTCTATGTCGGGCTTGGCTGGAATTGTGAAAAATGATGCCAGAGGTTTTCATATTTCCGGGGTGTATCATTATGTAGGAAACCAACTTAGCGGAGTTCAAATGGCGGGAATAGCTAATTATACACGTCACACAGTGAAAGGATTGCAGCTGGCTGGTGCAGTAAATATGACGCAAAATGGAGGTACACAAGTTTCGGGATTGGTAAATACCGCCAAAAACGTAACAGGAGTGCAGCTTACAGGAACAGTTAACTTGGCAGATACTGTAGGTACGCAGATTACCGGGCTGGTAAACATTGCCCAAAAAGTAGAGGGAGTACAGATTAGCTCCGTTTGGAACCAGGCGGAGGATGTACACTCACAAGTATCTGGAATTGTAAACCGTGCCAAAAAAGTAAAAGGAGTTCAAGTGGGCTTTATTAACATAGCTGATAGTAGCGACTACGCTATCGGGCTGGTAAATATTATCAAAAATGGAGAGCGTAGCCTTTCTGTATCTTACGATGAGACTGGCTCAGCCATTTTGAGTTTCCGGTCAGGTGGAAAAACGCTTTATGGTATTTTGGGACTGGGATATAATACCAAGTTTTTAGGCGATAATATCTTTGCAGCAGAAGCGGGCATTGGTGCAAAGGTGTTACAACGAGATTACTTTACCCTTAGAGCGGAGGGGATTTCACAAACGCTTAGTCGTTTAAAGGGAGATTCGTACAACAAGACTTCTCTTAGGGTGCTTCCGTCTGTTAAACTGGGAGACCAGCTAGAGCTTTTTGCTGGACCATCGCTTAACTTCGCTTTTTTAGATAATGACGAAAAAAGAACTTTTGTGAAGAAAACTTTTTGGAAGAGTTCCAAAGAAGATACGTCATTCGCATCTCACATTGGTTTTACGGCTGGGTTAATGGTGAAGATGTAACTCAGACAGCTTTGGCTTCGACAAGCTCAGCCTGACATCATTTAGGTGTCACCCTGAGCCTGTCGAAAGGCAAAACTACTTAATCTTCCAAGCCTCCACAGTATTGCCAAAAAATGTGGGGATATAAAGAATCCCTTTCTTTTGATCTAAACCAATATCGGCCGTTTTAAACTTATTGGTTTGGTGAGTTTCACGCAAGGTTTTGCGGTTTCCGTTGGCATCTACATGATAGAGATAACCCAACCATGAAGTGACAAAGAAACCGTCTTTATACGGTTCTACACCATCGCCTCCGTTTTCTAAATCGCAGATTTTTCTTTGTGATTTTGTCTCAGGATTATACTCAATAAAGGTACTATTAGCTGTGATGTAAAGTTTATTGTTATGCCATTTTAGGCCGTTTACATCTTTAAGATCTTTCAGTAAAACTTTCGCTTCTCCGTTTTTGTAAGTAAGTACATTTCCTGCTCTGGAGTCAGAGACATACACGGTTCCGTTTCCATCTGCTGTGATATCGTTTAGGGCAATGGCCCCCTCAATTTTATGTTTTCTAAGAATTTTCCCGGTTTTAAAATCTACGGAAACTATCTCTGTGATATCCGCCACATAAAGAACACCATTTACTAGAGCCATTCCTTTTGGGGCATTCAAGCCAGTAACCCAAGTGTCATTGATAACTTTACCTTTATCGGTCAAAATACCAATTCCGCCTTTGCCATCTTCAGCCCAGCCGGCTCCGTCAATTAAGCTCACATATAGCTTATTATCAATAGGCAGTACACTTTCCGGAGTAGCTAGTGTAGTGTCTGTAGTCCAAACCTGTTGGATAGAAATTTGTGCATTGGCGGTCATGATTCCTAAAGCCAAAACGGCCGTCAATAAACGTGTCATATTTTATATCTTTTTGATTTTAAAGGTAAAAATACGCCTTTAGCCGACAAATACGCAATTTTAATGCGGATTTACCAATGCGTAATCTGCGTTTAATTACTCTTTCCTTATTCTAAACGGAAGCGTAGGCAAGTCATAACTATTAAGCAAATTGGCATCTTCAGGGTTTTCTTCCCATGCATAACGAACAGCTGTAGGGCTTCCAATTTGAGGTAAGAAAACCTTCACCGTATTTTTGTTAACGAGTTCTGCGTTTGCCCACTTAAAGCTTTTTCCATCGACAGAAATCTCAAACCCTTTCAGGCTGTTTCCATTTACCTTTAAGCCTTTTGCCACACTAGAGAAGTTAAGATACACGGCATCATCTTTCCAGTTTACACTTTTAAAATAGGCACTCCTTTCGTCCAGTTTTTTCTGTCCATATACAATACGTAGAGCCTCCAAACTAAGCCTGCGACCCACTTCCTGCTTGTTTTTCGGATGAATATCTGCCTCATCCCCCAAATCCATAGCTGTTACCATAGCAGTGTAGGGAAGCTCAAGAGCTTTTGCTTGGGCTTCACGTAACTGAGACCAGCTGTTGTCCGATGGTTCCGTGCGTTTTTTCTGATATCCGGCCAATTGCACATAAAGAAATGGTAACTTATTGTTGTGAAAACGGGTCCGCCAATCTTGAATAAGTGTTTTGAAAATTCTTTGATACAGCTCGGTGTTAGCCCAATTGGCCTCTCCTTGATACCATAAAACACCTTTAATATTAAAATGAGTTACAGCTTCAATCATTCCGTTCGAAAGCAGCGAGGTCAATGTATTGGGTCCAAGTTCTTTTTCTGGTCGGTCATAAGAAGTCATTTTGTATGAAACACGGTATTTCCATTCGCCTTCCAAAGGCGTTTTTTGTCCATCTTTCGTTTTTAGGTAAAACTCTTCCGGTTCAAACCTAAAACCGCCATCTCCGCCATAGTTACTCACTTTCACGGCTATGGTATTTTTACCCAGTTTTAAAACCTCAAAAGGAATTTTATACTGCCTGCTTTTACCCCAATGATCTACTATTTCTCCGACCTGCTGTCCATTTATAAATGTGACATCGCTGTTCATAATATGCCCCATAAAAATCTCCATTTCTTGGATGTTCTTTAGCTCAAAATCTTTCCGAAACCATACGATCCCATCAAAATTGTTCAGCTCTTCTATCTTCTTAAACTCAAAGTTTCCAGGAAGCTGGATCGATTTCCAGTTTTGGTCAATGAGAGTCGATGCCCAGTTGTTTTCACTGCCTATATCTTTTGCATCGAAGTTCTTTAGCCAAGTATTGTGCTTTTCTTTTTGGGCTAAATTGTATTCAGATATATTAAATGTGGCTGTTTCTTTAGCCTTTTCTGTAAACTCTGGAAGGTTTGCCAAGGCTACGGGACTTACCCAGGTTTCGGCCAGCGTTCCACCCCAGCTAGCATCTATTAGGCCAAAAGGGGTTGTAATTCCTTTCTTCCTGAGATCCCGTGCAAAGAAATATCCTACAGCAGAAAAATCACCTACAGATTTTGGGCTACAAAGTTGCCAGTTTCCATAGGTATCGTCTTCCGGCAAAAGTGCCATGCGTTTGTTCACCGTAAAAAGGCGGATATCGGGATAATTTGCTGCAGCAATTTCAGCTTTGGCGTTTAGACATTCTCTCACCTCCATTTCCATGTTAGACTGCCCCGAAAGAAGCCATACATCACCCACTAAAATGTTGTTTATCTCAACTTCGTTTTGACCCTTTAGCAGCATCTTATAAGGGCCGCCTGCTTTCATGGCGGGTAAAGAAATGCTCCATTTACCATCCTGAGCCGTTTTGGTACGAAATGTTTTCC
>CAZBAV010000045.1:0-5723 GCA_964489955.1 uncultured Lacihabitans sp.
ATTTACATTCAGTGAGCAGGACCGCTCTTTTCGGCAGCCGTTTAACCAGTTCGGGTTGAGCCCCACCTATAAATGGCTTACGCTACATGGAGGATTCAGGAATGTCAGCTTTTCGCCTTACACACTTGCCGGCCATACCATGGTGGGTGGCGGTTTTGAGCTAAAGCCGGGAAAGTTTAAGGTGGGCTTTATGACGGGACGTCTTAACCGGGCAACGGCTATAGATACTACTACGGGAGAAATCAGACCGGAAGGTTTTTCGAGGTATGGCTCGGCAATAAAAATAGGATATGGTTCTGATAAGAGTTTTATAAACTTGAGCTTTCTCACTGCCAAAGACAGCGAAAAAGGATTTAAGGGAAACCTTGATTCTACCCTTCAAAATATGGCCTCTAACAATGTACTGGGAGCTGACTTCAGAATTACTTTATTAAAATCACTTTACTTCTTTGGTGACGGAGCCATTAGTCTACTTACACACAACTTAAACTCTTCATTAGAAATAGATATTGACTCCAGTCGCAATGGGTTGAAGTCGTTCCAAAAACTATTTAATCTTAACGGTACTTCAGAGTATTTTTTGGCATATAGCGGAGGAATAGGATATACTAGCAAGTATTTTTCATTAAAAGCTGCCTATAAAAAAGTAGAGCCCAACTTTCAGTCTATGGGTGCTTATTTTTTTCAGAATGACCTACAGAATATTACCATCAGCCCATCATTTAATGCACTCAAAGGTCGCTTACGATTTAATGGTAGTCTCGGTGTACAAGAAGATAATCAGCTTAAACGTAAACAAGCCACTACACGCAGAATAATAAGTATGGCCAATCTCTCATGGGAGATAACTGATAAGTTTGGTGTGGACGCTAACTATTCTAATTTCTCCACAAATGCTGAACCTACAGTAGCCATCGTAGAAAACAAATACCTATTAGCTCAAACAAATCAAAACATATCCCTGACTCCTCGGTTAGTATTAGCTAGTACTGCCACCACTCAGGTGATTATGCTCTCCTACAATGTTAACAATCTCAGAGATTTAAATCCTGACACTACTTTAAGCAAAAGCGATATAGTTTCATCTATAGCATTCTTAAACTATAATCTTGCACTTAACGATCTGGGATTAAGCATATCTGCCGGATTAAATTACGTGAATAATAAAATGGAAGTAGGAAACATCAACAATCAAGGGGCTTCACTAGGAGCTTCTAAGAGCTTCCTAAAAAATAAATTACACATTAGCTCACAAAACTCATGGACAAGAAGTGAGCTAATAGCGGGTAAAGGAGCCATACTTAATATTGGAGGAAACCTTTCTTATGTACCAATAAAGGGACACAGGATCGCACTAAGAGTGAGTTCTATGACTAACAATTCCGAAAACGAAAATACAGACCCATTGAGGTTCTCTGAACTTACAGGAGAGCTTGGATACACTTATACATTTTAAGACCATGAAAAAAATAACACTACTAATCTTCAGTTTTTTTTGTTTAACCAATGTATCAGGACAGGTCAGAGAAGCTGTGAGTATCCGTCTGATTATTCCAATACCTCATACCGATCGGATTAGCTATTATGGTGAACCCGGAAGGATGGTAGTAACCCTGACTAACCGCACTAATCAGGCTCAGGAAGTCTACCTCCGTGGCTCTATACAAGGCACTGATAATGACAGGCATATTTACACCGACCCAAACTTCAGACCCGATAATTCTTATGCCATTTCTATACCTGCGGGTATAGGTCAAACAGTTACTGTTCCTTCTGGTTTTATCCAAAATGTTTATCACGTCAATAATATTATTTACAGCGGTACAAGTGCAAATGAAATAAAAAGAGCAGGAAGATTAGGCGAAGGCTGCTACACCGTGTGTATAAGTGCGTGGAACATGAGAAACCATACCCAGAGACTTTCAGCTGAAGAAATGGGCTGCACCATGATTTGTGTAAGAAATATTGAAGCTCCCATACTCATAAAACCCTTTGAAGATGAGCAAATTAAGCCGTTTCCTATCCAGAATGTGATTTTTTCCTGGAATAGACCGGCAGGTACTCCTCCAAACGTAAGATACAAATTAAAAATAGTAGAGATTTTTGATCAATTGCGTAACCCAAACGATGCCTTTCTGGCTTCTACTTCTCCTGCTTTTTTTGAAGAAGAAATCATGGGAAATGCCTATGTATACGGCCCATCCGCACCTCAACTTGTAGAAGGCAGAAGGTATGCATGGGCAGTAACTGCTATAGATCCCATGGGCGAGGCCTCCTTCCAGAATGGAGGAAGAAGTGAGGTAAGGGCGTTTTTGTATAAAGGAGACAGCCGCTTAAACAATCCTGTAATTATTAATCCAGAAAACAACAGTACGGTAGCTTTTGGTATTAATCTGCCACTGGTTATACGTTGGAGCACCGCCGGATTACCAGCCAATACACGTTTTAACTTAAAATTAATAGAATTGTCTGCATCTGCTGACGACTCAAGAACATACACTTTAAACGATGCTATCCGAGCATTTGCTGCCAATCAAAATATTTTCTATGAAACTACACTAACAGGAGACCACCTGAAATACGGGGATGGACATCCCAAGCTCAGTCAGGGAGGACAATACTCTATACAAATAACAGCTAGCGACCCATCAGGTAAAAATGTGTTTGAAAATAACGGTAGAAGTCAGCCAGTGGTTTTCCGGTATGGTCAAATAGGTAAAACAGTGGCCATTAAGAAAGATACTTTACCAAAAACAATTACCCACATTACCGGTCGCCTACTCTATAAATTCCATGACGATGTGCAAGGGCGTACATTCCCGGTTGCAAACCAACGGGTCTTTTTACGGAAAACATATGCCAAACGCACAGTAGATAAGGATGGCTCAGAAAAGTACACCCCTAGTCCAAGCTTAAACAGTATTTTTGAACCCAGCATGCTTGATGGCGTATCAGTAGAAACAGATGCTGAAGGTAATTTTACTTTAACCTGCGGCATGACATCGCTAGATAGCTCGGGTATTATCCCTCAATCGGCATGGGCTTCTTATGGCAATACTGCAGGAACTCCGTATACCGGAGATGTGGGTGTTTACTATTTTTTAGAAACCACAAACTCACATTTCAAACCCCACAATTCTTACCTCAAAATTACTCCTGGAGGCACTACAAATCTCTCAAATATGGTATTAGATGCAAACAGTTATACTCTGGCTATAAACGTTAGGGAGGTATTTAATCAATTAAAAGGAAATTACGTGTCTAATGCAAAAGTAAAAATATACCGTGATGCGTATTATAAAAATGATGTTAAGTTCGGAATACCTAAGTTTGAAGGAGACTTATTAAGTGATGCAACCCTTCTAGCTACTACTCAAGGCAACAAAATACTCATAGCCGAGCGTACTACCCCCATAGGAAGCAACCCTGACAAACCGGCAGGATTCAATGTATATTTCAATAATCTTTTTCGTGGAACAGACACCGAAGCTTATCGCTATCGAATAGTCCTGGAAAAAGGATCTAAAGTTATTTCTGAGATTTCGTTTGACCTACTGAACAAGACCCTGACCACAACTACCGGCCAGAACCAGAATGTACTCAGCAAACAGTCTCTGGACACAAAAACCACAGGAACGCAAGAAATGCAATCCGCTTTTAACAAGGCAGGACTATCCGGCTTATTGTCTTCAGAGACCAATACTACAGCAAAAAATACAACGCCTACTAAAACAGCTGTACCCGCAAAAACGCAAGCTCCAAATTTAGTAGGGCAAACAGTGAAAGACTTAATGCCACAAACTAAAGACAAATGGTTAAACTATTATTACAATAGCAAGCCGGATACTGCCTATCTGACTCTTGAAAAAGAGCTGGTAAGCCCTCCTCGATCCAAGGTAACTGGTAAGCTACAATATGTATTTAAAACCAATAGTAACGTACCCGCTACCCCGTATGCCAATATGCCTTTAAAACTCATGGTGGTTTATCTGACAGCCGACGCAAAAGAACCTTCGGCTTTTGGGAGCAATGCTTCTTTAAGTAACAATTTTTATAGTGGACCAGTCTCAGCCATTGCCAATCATAACTTTAGTTATTTAAGCTACAATTACCAGCTAAGCAACCCTGTAGGGAACGTACTCTCTGTGGGAGGTAAAACCATACAAGACAACTACAAAGTACTACAGACAGTTTACACAGATGCTCAGGGGAATTTTGAATTTGATTTTCCCAATTCAGAGGAAACCGGAATTTCACAGGCAGGTATCAGCTGGAATGGCCTATCAGGAGACCTTTACGGCTCTTCTAATGTGAGAATAAAGCGGGTGTACAGAATTGTGCCTGACATAGCTTACTACTGTGCCCCGGATGATGATGTAATCGTGCAGCCATATACCAATAAAAACATGGGTACACTTACTTCTTTTGTGCAGACATTTAACCTGAAGGTTAAAGTTCAGAAAACAAACAAAGAACACCAACCCACTAAACTCGAAGACTTCTCAAACGTTCCTGTCAATCTGTATCGGGCAGCCGGAAACCCCATGCAAAAATACCGCCCTGTGGTACAAAGTATAGACAAAAACACTGCGGTTCAGCTTTTTGATGCTCCATCTAACAGCGGAAATACCGGTAGTACCGGAAATAAGCCCAATACAGCTGCTACTAATATCGGAAATACCTTTACCTCTCATTATGGCCAGACCTATAGCGGCTATTCACTTAACATGAACACTCTGGGGGCAAACTATCTGGTCAGTCCGTCTGCTTCTTTAGTAAACGTACAAAACCCAATAAACAACTATATCCTTTTTCGTGAAGGTGCCAGCGAAAGTAAAGGAGAAGTCCTATTTAAAAATGTGGTAAAGTCTTTAGGTAATAATGACGTTATCTTAATTAAAGCGGATAATAACGACCGGGAGAATACCACAAATTTCAATACTGCCTATCTGGAGTTTCCAAAACAATCAAAAAATGTACTTACGGCCGAAGAGTATGAAGTCAGTAGAAAAAGTATATCAAGCGGCCATACTCCTGTGGGAGCACTTAACATGGCCCAAGACGGCCCCATATTTAACAGTCAGTTTGATCCTAACGAAACTGCAACGGCTTACCTGCGGGTGCTTCCCGGCGGTACTCTGGTACGCGGCAGAGTTACGGATCAATTTACTGACTTAGGAGTAAAAGGAGTTTTAGTAGAGCTTAGGGTAGTTATCAAAGACGATGGAAATGATAAAGCATCGGAGTTATTAAGACCCATGTTAACAGAAAGTGTCACAACGGACGAGAACGGTTTTTTTGCTTTCAAATCAATAGAAAACTGGTTAACACGCCTGCGCCCGGATCAATTCCCTAGAATGACAATAAGTAGCAAAAACTATACAGAACTAAGCGTGATCTCAGCTCCCGGCTATGAGAAACCTGCAAGTTGGGACGATATTGCCATAACCAAAGCAGGCCCTGAGGAAGGAAGAACCGGCCAGCAGATAGTGCGGAATTTTGTCCTGAAACCCATTGGTCGTGGAGCATATGGCTATATTGTAGATAAAGACAATCCAAGTCAAGGAGTAGCCGCACGTATTCAAAACGCAGACAATGGAAGATGGGTAGATACCAAAGGTCATACCGGTCCCCTAGATCAGCCCAATTACAGTTCTAACTATCTGGAGTCCTCAGGTATGTATTCTGCTACACTGGGAGCTGTAGTACAGCAAAATGTGCAA
>CAZBAV010000045.1:5733-32955 GCA_964489955.1 uncultured Lacihabitans sp.
GTACCACGGTAGTGGGAGGCAAAACCCAAACCACATTTTCTGTAAATAACAATAATAGTCATCACTCTCTCGTAAAAGCAGGATTAGATATGGCTCAGGAAAATCAGGCTTTTAAAATTGCAGGAAACCTGGCTCTGACCCAAAACAATACTGCAGGAATTATTAACTTTCTGGGAAACCACCAGCGTTTTGACATTGACATTCCTGCTAAACCGATAAAGTTAATCATCCGACCTTATGATCCCGCATATCTTACCGACACCGTGAATGTACACGTTAAAGACGCCTTTGAATATTTGGGAAAATTTGAGCTTCGAAAAAGAAAACATATTCTTGACATAAAAGTAGTAACTAAGGACGGTGCCTTAGTGCGGGGAGCTCAGGTTACAATAGACGAAGTAGAAGGTATAATAAAACATACAAATAATGAGGGGATAGCACAGTTTGAGTTTGTCAATAATTCTACTGACAACTTTACTGTCCGTGTCAAAAACAGGTCAGAAAGAACATTCCAGGTATATTATTTTTCGACTGGAAATAACAGCCAGACTCAACCTGTAACACCAACAGAAAACATACTCATAGTACCAAAATCAGAGAATGATGTAAAAAGTAAGGACGACCTAAAGAGACGTGTCCATACAATACGTGTCGATAGAGCTATAGAAGTAACCGGAAAAGTAGTTTTTGAAAAAACAAACACTCCGGTAGCTAATGCACTGGTGTATGTAGATGAAGGAAAGGGTAGTGACTCAGACATTCATGCCTTAACTAAAAGTGACGGTACTTACAAACTCGCAATTCCTATAGCTCGTACCCCCTCTAAGAATAACTCCCCTCATCAGGTTGCCATTGAGCAAGCAGGAATAGACATCACAGTCAGCTATGCCCAAGAGGGGAAAACGTATCTGGGAAGCACTAAAAAGGTTAACCTGCGAGCATCCCTATCTTCTATAAATCTGACCATACGTGAAATCGGAGAAATAAATATTAGTAAACTTTACGGTTTCCCTCTCCGTATAAAATCTTTAGAAAAGAGTGAAAATGGGATATATCACGTTTCAGGTGAGTTATATGATAACGGGGGGAACGAAAATTTTGCACTTAGTAAAGAGGAGAACGGCACTCGGGTGTTGGCCTTCTCCAATCTCGAAGTTCGTGCCTCCTTACTCAAAAACTCCTCAGGAATTCCTGTTGCTGTTCCCGTTAATAATGAATTTCCTATTTTAAATAAAGAAATAAACATCCGGGCCTTTGAAGTATTTAAGGTAAAAGTAACCATGGCTGAAAATCAGCCTCTAACTATCAAAAAAGGCAACAGCGACACTACAGGGGTATTGGCAGGGCAAGCACGTATAATGGATAATTCGTTTAACTTCCCTTCCAGCTATATGACTATTTCTAAACAGGACTTTTATATGGGCCAATACGGAACTGCCCCTTCTTCCTCAAAGCTGGTAATTCCCATTTTCAGAACCGGTCAAAACTATTCTCAAACCAAGTTTTCAGTAACCTCTGATCAGGCAAAAGCCCTAAAATTCAAATACCTTGGTTTTGATGGAACTGCCGAAACATCAGGTGAGCGGGAGTCCTACATATTGGGAGACAACATTACACTGTTTATGAACCTGAATACTAAAATTCAGGGAGGAATACCCATAGCACTTGAATCGGGCAAAGCAGTCATAAAGCATGACCGTATAGAAAAAATAGAGACGGCTAAATCGGTAGTACTTAACCTAGATAAATGGAAAATAACTGCCAAATCTTGGGAATTATCTAATTCATCCGGTGGAATTGTACTTAACGAAAACGTCATTTTTACAGGCAGGGCAGATATACCTATGAAAAAAATTAGCATTCTCCCAAGCGAGGCTGGCGGAAACAGTGAGCTGATTTTTAATGATAGCCCAAATGGTATCAATACCAATGCCATTAAAAATAATCTTTACCTGGGAGGTAATGCCAAGGTTAAACTCCATGTGGATAAAACAACCGAAATCACCTTCATATATGATCCGGATGTGGGGCGTATTCCTGGAAAAGGGCACTTTAAGTTTACTCTAAAAAATGACAATGGAAAAGCCGCTTACATAGAAGGACTTGAGGGCATGCGAAATAAGGACAGAATAACTATCCAATACCTCTCAATATTAAGTAACAACGAGGAAGTTTTTGGATTTGAGCCTAACGCACCATCTGTCACATACCACAACCAGATTTCTTTCAAGCCCGGTGCTATTTATAGTGCTTTTGACAGATTAATTATTTCTGGTTCGGCTGATCTGCATATTCCAAATGTGCCCATTATAGATGCAGAGTTTGCTTATTGGCCGAAAAATGGAGGCGGAAATCAATTGGTAATAAAACCACTGGATTTTGAATTTACTGGTAACGGTGGTACTAAGTTTAAATCTCTGACAGGAACGGGAGCACAGCTATTTGAGGGGAAAGGCATAGGCATTGCAGGAGAAGTTACACTTCCGGGGCAGAGTACTTCAATTAAAACCCAGCTTATCAGCATGGTCACTACGGGAGCCGGACAAGCCGCTTCGCTTGTGAAAAAACAAACAGAAGTAGTTATAGGCCGATATAAGGAAGAAGCTAAAAACATGGCTGCAGATCTAGCAGATGAAGTACTTAATAGTACCGAATTAAGAAACCTTCGTAACCAAATAGAGAATAAATTAAACGATCAGTACAGTATACTTAATCAGCAACTGCCTATGGGTGATGCCGGACAGATAATCAAAGACATTGCAGGTAAATGGCGGCTGATAGGTCAGGGAATGGACATCATAAACCAGATAGATAAAAACCCTATAGGGGCTATGATGCAACTTAACGGGTTAATAGATGGAGCCTTAGGTATTAATATTAAAGATGAGGCTAAAAACAAAGCCAAAATGGTAGCCATGGAGGCTTTGAAGGGCATTCAGGATGAAATACCGGTAGAAGCCTTAGCAGAAGGAGGAATGAAAGGAGAAGGAGGAAGCCCAGGAATGCAATTTGATTTTGACTTTCCCAATGGTCGGGTATTTGGGTCTCTGAGCGTACCTCGCTTACAAACAGGAGCCATTTCTCTTACAAATCTTGGTATGGAGCTACTCTTTGACCGCTCAGGGTGGTACTTCTATACAGGTGCTATGGTCAACGTAAATATCCCTCCGTCTCAACTTATCTTTCCGGTCGCCACAGGCATGCTTATTGGTAACTACAGCAATATTAGCCCCGCATTAGAAGCTCGTGTAACAGAAATTTCTATTTCAAAGAGACTCCCTAGCACTTATAAAACCAATGGTTTAAAAGGTTTTTTCATGGTAGGTCGCAAAGATCTATTTGAAGAAATAAACTATGGAGTTAGTTTCTTTGTAGCTGATTTTGAATTAGGCTTTAGAGCAGGATTAGAGGCACGTATGTATGCAAACTTTGGAGACAAATCACAAGAAATAGGTATTGGAGCTATGGTTTTTGCCAATGCGTACGCAAAACTATCTGTATTGGGCTGTAGTATAAAAGGGGAAGTAGATGCCCAGCTTGGAGCCAAAGTGGCATTTAAAATTACAGACAAAAATCCTTCTTTTTCAGCAGCCGCCTGTGCATCTGCCAAGATTAAGGCTGTAGTATCCTGCTTGATTTCTGAAGAAATAGGAGTAGGATTTCAGGCCAATGTAAAACTGTGTGCTGGTAACAGTTGCCAAAAGAGCGTAAACTGGAGCGTAAAATTATCAGATCAAAATTGTACAGAGGGCAATGATTTTGATTTTTAAAATGAAAAATGAAATGAGAAAATACAATATAATTTTAGTAGCAGGGTGGCTTTGCATAGCAATAAGCAGTTCCTTTGCTCAGCAATTGACCGGTTCACCGCAGGGAATTTACCTCGAAATCAAGAATAATACTCAGTTAAACGGAGCATATGAAGTATTGCGTGCCGATGAAAAACTAGATAATTTCAAAAGAATTGGTACTTTTTCGCCTGTATTAAGCAGTAGTGACCTGCATCTACGTATGGGCGAAAATACGAGAATACTCAACGGTAATGCCCCTCCATCTTTTAAACTTGCAGACACCCTTTGGAGTATATGGATGAGCCGAGATGCACATAAGCTTCTGCAATTACAAGTACCGGTTATACATTTAGCATTGGGTGTAAGCTTCCTGGATCGCGATGCGGTAAAAGGAAAGCAGTACCGTTACAAAATAGTAGGTACAAATAAGCAAACCATTCTTACCACTGATGTTTTTCGCTACGAAAACTCAAAGCCCGTTTTTGCTCCTATGCAAAACATATTAATAGATGAGGGGGAAAGTATTCCTGAACTAAAATGGCGTTCAGTGGCAACCAATGCCGCCACTATTGCCGATTTATGGCGAAAGGTACGCGGCACTCCTAACCAATTTGAAAAAATCCATGTACCACAAAGCATAACCTCAAATGCAAAAGCAGACTCAGTGATATACTGGTTTTCTGACAGTACAGCCCTGTTCGGTGTGCAGTACGACTACTACATGTCAGGCAGAGACCCTCTGAATAATACAGGCACAGCCTCAGACACTGTAAATCTCCAAGTGGGCGGTAGACGAAACATAATGGCTGCCTTTAATGTATGGCCAAAAGCCGTAGACAACGGTATCAAGCTTACGTGGCAACCTCTAGAGCAACGCTACTCGCTACAAAATATAGTACTCATGAGAAGCCAAACCTATGACGGAGGCTATGAATTACTCTCTACCCTTCCTGTTACCAATACAGAATATGTGGATTATGCTATTCAGCCGGGGAAACGTTATTATTACCAACTCATCATTCAAGGAGAATCCAATTTCTCTTTTGCGTCGCCTCGAGTGGCAGGGATATATTACGGAATAGCACAACTCCTCCCTCCACAAAACGTAGAAATTCATCTTGATAATGCACAACCAAAAATTACATGGATGTATGCAGACACTACAAACATTCGTGGATTTTATATTTATCGTACCCTTTCCACGGCTCAACCTATGGAGCAAATAAGTTCACTACTTCCAGTAAATGACCTTTACAATTCATTTACCGATACAACGGCAAAAGCCTCCACCGCATATTACATAGTAGCAGCAATCTCAAACACACAGTCGTTAAGCCCGGCATCTTCGGTGGTAAGCATAAGTATTCCCTCTCAAACTCGTATTCCGGCAACAGCTCAATTACGTTCAATTTGGCTTGACAGGGAGATAGTTTCTATCACCTGGCTCGATATAAGCCGAACTGAATCTGGAGTTACGGGATACAAGGTATATCGAAAAAAAAGGGGAGAGAAAGACTTTAATTCCACTCCCGTTTACGAAACTGAAGTAAACGAATTTACAGACACATTAAAACAAGGTGACTCATGGGCATATGCAGTACGTACAGTAGGTGAAAATGGTAGAGAAAGTGCCTTCAGTCCGGTTTTAGAGATTGATGTTCCTTTTCCACAGCTATCCCCTCCTGCAGATATACGGCTCTATCACAGTGAAGATAAGGTATACCTATTATGGAGTGGAAGTAAGGAAAATGTGAAACAGTATCATATCTACAGGTCTGGTCAGAGACAGAAAGCAGAACGTATAGCCACCATAAAGCCCGAAAATGACGAGATGCTGTTTACCGACAGTAAATTAAAAAAAGGAACACTCTACTATTACACTGTAACAGTAGAGACTCCAGACGGGCGTGAAAGCGAAAGAGCAGAAGAGCTCTTTGTAGAGATTCCTTAAGCGTATAAAAAACGGCATATAAAGCCTGAAGCTACAATGAATAACAAAATATAATATACACATGAAAAAGATACTAATTAAGACTTTGGCCGTTTCTGTTCTGATACACATGTCTTGTAGAGAAAGAGACAAAATAGAAGCTGGCACGGCTACAATATCTGACGTTGCAACTTCAGAAGTACAAGTATTCTCTGCAAATGTGTCGGCCTCTATTACCAAAAGTGCTAGCAATCCTGTTTCTGAACACGGTTTTGCTTTTTCTAAAACATCCGAAAATCCAGAAGTAGATAATACAAGTATTAAAAAAGGAGCTATTGATCCTATTACGCCCACTCCTATCGCTTTTTCGGGTTCACTCACTGGTCTAGACGCTAAAACCGACTACTTTGTAAGAGCATATGCTACTACTTCTTCAGGTACTTCTTACAGTAAAACTGCAAAATTTACTACTGCAGATATAGTTCAGCCGTTAGTTCAAACTGTGGGTTCAGAAGCAGTAACGCATAATTCGGCAAAACTAAACGGCTCAGTAACTGCAAAAGGAACACACCCGGTAAGTGAATATGGAATAGCGTGGGCCACTGCCGCAAATCCAACCACTGTAGTAACCACGAAAACATCTGTAAAAACAAACGTTACCACATTTCCAACTAACTTTTCGGCAAATGCCTCAAGCTTAAATCCAAATACCACATACAATTTCAGAGCATATATCATCTCAAATGGCGTGACTTCTTATGGAGCAAACATGACATTTAAGACCACAGAAATACTTCAGCCTGCTATTGTAACAGGAAATGCTTCAGATATTACAATAAATTCGGCAAAACTTGGTGGTTCTATTACAGCTGGAGGCACACACGCTATAACCGAAAGAGGCGTAGTTTGGGCTACGTCTGCAAATCCAACTACAAGCAACTCCAAGGTGTCTATAGCAGGAAATGTAGCAAATTTCCCAAATAATTTCACCATAGATGCAAACGGATTAGCATTAAACACCACGTACAATTACCGAGCGTATGTGATAATGAACGGAGTAACGACGTATGGTGAGAACAAAACTTTCAAGACTCAAGATTCATTTCAGCCAAAAATTAGTACTGGAGATGCCAAAGCAAGTGATAATGAATCTGCACTTATGGGTACCATCACAGAGCGGGGATCACATGCAATCTCGGAGTACGGCGTAGTTTGGGGTACAGCCGCCAGCCCTACAATAGGTAACTCTAAAGCAAGTGTTAGTGGAAATGTCAGTAACTTCCCGCATAGTTACACTGTTACTGCCAGCGGTCTGAGCCCTAACACCAGATATAACTATCGGGCATATGTGATTATGAATGGCACTACCACTTATGGTGATAATAAGATCTTTACTACCGGAGTGAATACTCCTAGTGTCACTACAGTAGGATCTAGTGGTATTACGGTAAATGCAGCCACCTTACAGGGGCGTGTGTCATCTGGTGGTTCATATCCTGTTACTGAAATAGGGATAGTTTGGGGAACAAGCAACAATCCTACTACTGCAAACAGTAAAGCCTCCAAAACGGGTACGGGTGTAGCTTTACCTCACACTTACACGTTCAATGCAACTGGCTTAAGCCACAGTACAACGTATTATTACCGTGCTTATGTAATATCCAATGGTGTTGTTTACTATGGCAATAGTAGTACGTTTAGAACCCCTGTATATGTAAACGTAACTCTTAGCACAAGTACACAAAGAGAAGCCATAACTGGGGGCTGGAGGGTATATGGAACTATTAATGCAGCTGGTTCCTTAAAAATCACCGAGTACGGGATTGCATATTGGCCTCCAGGTCGCAATCCGTCTACAAACGTGCCTACTTTCTTGAGAAACACTGTAGCCAATAATGCGATTCTTGCAACACCTGCTAATTTCAATAAAGTAATCCCTAATACCGCATACGGTACATTTTACTACAGTGCGTATGCTATTACATCCGAAGGAAAAATACATTATGGCACCACAAGGTCATTCGTATATGCTGCCGGCCCCAACTAAATAAACCTCCCAAACAGACTCCCCATTGAAGGGGGGCTGTTTGGGTTAGAAACAGATACTAAGTGGGTATTTTATGAAATAGGTTTCAGTGTTACCCAAATTATACAGTAGAAATTTCAGAGAAACAAAATGCTAAAAACACTCAATTAAATATGTTTTTGGGCGTATTAAAGCTCATATGAAGGAGCATTTTAGTAAAGTAGATTGAATAAGGTAAAAAAATAGGTAACCCGAACGGGATACCTATTTTTCTACGGTGAATGAGTCTATGAAACCATAACATCACATTTTAAACCTTACTACTACCCTTTCTAAATATTTGACTGCAATTAGTATCTACGGTTACTTATATCTTCTTCCGTCAAGGCTAACTGTTTTACGAATTCCTGACGAAAATTAGGTACATAAAACTGATGCCCTCCTCCCGGTAATCTTCTAGAGTTCGGTGCCCTCTCTTCTATATCAGCAATTAGTCTAGACTGCTCTGGGTCATTTACTCTATTCTGCGATGCAAAGCCGCCAAAAAAACCATAAATTGGCTCTACTACTTCTACTACCAATAAAAATCTCAAAGAATTCCAATCCTCCGACACCGCTGAGGTTACTCTTGTATACTCCTGAATGCTAACTCTAATACTTTCACAGAATTTCAATTTTTGCTGTAAACTGGTCGCATATTTATAATCATCTAGTGGACTCCACCATTCTGAAATAAATTCACGATTAGGGATAATCGCTGTATCAAAATCGCTGTATTTGTACAGCCTCAATCCGGGTTCTAATAGTACTTTTTCTGGATAAGAAATAACAGTTTGAAAAGCATTTTTAACGTGTTCCTCAAGAGCAGTCCACTCTAGTGATTCATTTGTAATCATAGCTATAATTATTTAATGGTTTAAAATACAAAATTCGCTTTTCTACATCTTAATAATAAGTATCCTCCTTTCTGGTCTTTACCACTCACGCAGCTGATACACTTATAACCGATAAGATTCCGTATGAAGAGATGAGCAATTGTCCTTTATAGTGTTTGTGGGGTGCGAAAATATGATTACTATGACTAGAAGACTAAGTAATTTGTGAAATTATACGAAGATTTTTATTGAGTGGTCTAACATCAATATTTTTCACTAGAAGTACTTAGTTTTTTTGAATAAAAGTCTACAGCTCGCTTCTCCCTCAAGTAAAATACCATATAATAAAGATTCCATTTTCTTTTTGCATCCCTATTTATCGTTGCTTAACCTTGTGAAAATTATCTAAGTCCCTCTGCCTATTTTAAAGGTATGTTTAATCAAGTTTTGCATTGTTGTATGACTTGCTACCAATCCTAAAATAGGTAATTTACTCAATTAGGAGTAATTATTTAAAGTACTCATAAATAGATATAAATCCCGGTAATTACAAGCAGCTTCTTTAAGGAAACATTCATCTGAGAGTTTCTGGGGGTTTTATATTGCTTAATATGATTGAGCATTCTTCTAATCATATTTGGAGACATAATTTTTAGAAGCAAGATCAGATAACAAAAGAAATAATTATGGAGACCAGAAACCATCAAAAAACGGGGCGTAATCCAAAAAGCCTTACGAGTAGGAAATTAAAAAAATAAACAATGGCAGATAAATTTAACATCACTTCTCTAAAAGTAGAGGAGAAGAAGCTTATATATAAAACTGAGGGTACCGAAAAAGAAGTAAATTTTGATTCCAAAGAGTTTGTAATTACTGCCATAGCAGGAAAAACAGTCTCGGAGGCCCCGGAACCATCCAGTATTGACCCAAATAAAAGTCTAAAATTTACAATTGGCACGGATGAATACACATACATCCCTTCAAAACTATTAGCTTATGGTAATGTGGAGATATTTGGTGTAGATATAAAAGCATCGTACGATAGCTTAGAAAAAAGAGTACTTGCAATGGGTAAGATTGATACCGATAACCTAGACAATAAAGATATACAAAGTATTTTACAAGATCTAAACATTGTTGGTTTGGAAGGATACCTAGGGTGTAATTTAGATTTTGAAAAAGATTCCAAATTTATTTTTGTAGCTATTCAACAAACACAAGATAAAGAAAAATTAAAAACGATTTATGAGGAGTATGAAAAAATAAATACTGGAAATGCTGGAAATGCTGGAAATGCTGAAAATGCTGAAAATGAAAGAAATGTTAAAATCAAATTAGCTAAAAAAATTATAAATATTGCTAATAATATAAAGGGAGCTAAAGGTTATAAGGAAGAAAATTATAAAATTCAAGAAAAAACTTTAGAAGTTATTTGTGAAGAAGCAGAAAAATACTTGGAAGATAAGAAGGATCAAGATAGTATTTTTCAAAAATTGGATATAAAATTCAAGAATGCATCTCTTTTGTATTATAAAGGTGATGATTTAACATCTAGCTTCGGAGAGTTATTTAACGACACAAAAAAGAAACTGAATGATGTGTCTGGTATACTAGATTTGAAAGAAGAAGCCCAAAATTTAATTGTGGTGGATAAGACAGAAGTATCTGCTGAAAGCAACCAATAAATGCAGAACCACCCTTTTCTTCTAACTCCCAGAAATAGTAAAACATGCCAATCGTACTTCCTTTCCAAGTAAATGCATTATATATTGAGTCACCCGAACAGGTAATTGGTCAGGATATTCGTTTCGAAAATGTTCCTTGGATGAATACCGAAAAAGATGTATTCGAAAACCCGAATGTTCCTTTAGAAACTAATTCCATTATTCCTCGGCCATTCTCGTATGACAATGCCATTTATTTGGACAAGGGCGTACATCTGCATTTTGTTTTACCATCTTATTTTAAAAAATTTGATGATAAGGGTAATTTACCTAAAGCTCCCAATAGATGGTATTTAAAGAGAGAGAGGGGAGAGAAAGAATGGATTGTTGAAAGCGATTATATATGGGATGTTAACGATCCCAAATTGAACAAATATACTACTTGTTCATACGTAGAAGGAGAAGTTGAGCGAGACTTTCAATTTAAGTATGTAGGTAGAAAATACGAATACCAAGAATGGAAAAACAAAGGTTTTATTAAAAATAACAATTTGAATAACCTCACTGCTCTAGGGTGGGGTAGTTTTTCTTTTGATGTGCATTATCCTAATTGTAGAAGTGTTTTTGGCTTTTATGATGCAGAAGGTATCGTAGGTGATGAATATTCTATTGTAGGTTGGATTGAAAATGATAGTAATGAACTTATAGTAAGTGGATTTTTCGAGCTAATACAAGAAGAGAACCCTGAAAATAAATCTGAAGAATCATTTGATATTAGCATAGCCAATACGCTTTCAGAAACCGTATCTGCATTGATTGTTAATAAAAGTAATCATTCAATTTCAGCACAAGACGCTCAAAAAAAAGAGGAGCAAATTGCTTCAATACTAAATTTTGATGAATTAAATGATTTGGATTTAGATTGGGTTTCACGTCTAAGGCATAAATCACACGAACAGCAATTCAATAAAATACCAGGAACAACGCAGTTTATACTTAATATTCTAGATAAGAATAATGATGAAGTAATTGAAGAATATGATTTTGATGTTAACCTCATAGATTTTGACTGGAATAAACCTTTTTCAGATAAATATCAAAATATTCAACAAAGCTTAAATAATATAGATGATTCTCATTTGGACGAAACAAACATTCGCGAGATCATTAAAAATATTACTTTATCAGAAGTTAAAAACACTTCACACGATTCAAAATTAGATGAGAAACAACAGGAATTAACAAAAGCACTAAACAGTTATGAATTGGCATCTTTTAGGTTACATACTGAAATTGAGAGTTTGTACATCCATTGGTCTACTTATTTAAATGCACTATTTGTAAACAAAGAAAAAGATATTAATAAGCTAAAGGAGGATTTACACCTACTGGTTTCGCAAATCAATATATTGAAGGATAAACTTCAGTATCAACAGAAATACGTAAATCAATCTGAATTAGCATTTCTCGAAAAAGTAGGTGAGGCCTATTCAAAATATTGCGACTACAAAATCTTTAATTTTTTACTCAAAGAACAACCAATTGATGAAAATTATCAAATTGAATGGAAGAGATTAATCCATCTTAAATACAACACAAAAGTAGTTTTAGCCAAAAAAGCTAAAACAAACTATTTTACAGCCTTACCGCCTAGTGTAATTATTTCATCACCTGGTGAAAATAACATATTCAATCTTTTTACCAATCCTGTTACGTTTGAAGGATTAAAAGAAAATGATCCGTTTGATTACGGAAAACTAAGAAAGGGCGATTATAACATTTACAGTGCTTGCCAAAAAGTTCCTGTAAATACATGGCATACTTATAAAGTGGAATGGGAAAGCTATTTCTTGCCTAAAAAGAATGGTCATTATCTAAATAATGAAGGCATTCATAATAAAGATGATAAGCCATCTTTTAAAGAAGATTATCTGCAAGATGTATATACGCTGGATGAGCTTAATGCCGATTTAATTAAAGATTACAATTTAAGTGACATTGCTTATCTATCTAGCCCTAATAGCTATTTTGGACATTCTTTTGTAAGTAATACCGTTAAGGCATACGTGCAAGATAAGTTGGGCAATAGTTCCTTTCCTAAGGAAGATAATAAAGAACTTAACAATCAAATTACTGATTTTCTAGAAACTTTGAAAAGTACTCATCTATTTGAATTAACACTTTCCGATTTCAATAATTTGATGTTACAAAGAAGTAATGGACTGTCAATATTACCATTAATTCCAAATGGATTTAAAGATCATAAAGATTTAGCAAAAAGTATAGAAACTTTATGTAAAGATTATGGTAATAACTTAAATTTATTAACTCCTAACCATTTATCTACATTTAATCCATTCAGAAATGGTGCTTTTAAAATTAATAGATTAAGAATCATTGATTCTTTTGGTAGAGAAAAAATGATATCTCCTGAAAAAATCATTACAACACATACACAATGTATAGAAAATAAAAATAATTGGGTGGCTTTACCTCCCCGATATTTACACCCAGCAACAATAAGTGCCAGATTTGTCAATACAAAAACCAATCATCAAAATTCACCTGTAGTAGGCTGGATGATTCCTGTTTACATCAACCAACATATAGAATTTTTTGATGCCGAAGGGAAGCATCTAGGAGCTATAGATACAGATGGCAATTGGGAGTCAAGCCCTTTTGATGTTTATTTAGCACAACATAATAGTGATTATACATCTGTAATAAAAAACCCCGATCTAAGAAGGATTGTACATTGGATAATAGAAAATTTTGGCAAAACGAGTGAAATAAAAGATTTTATACATGAGCTGCAACTTGCTATGGAGCATACATCTCCTGAAGATTATGCAAATCCGTCGTTGTTAGAGACTATTTCTTCCATACCTATTGCAATCACAATTGTTGATATTAACTTATATACAAAAGGAGAAGCTCTTTTTGATATTAATGATTCGCAAAGAATAAGCATCAACACGTATAATAATCAAAGGAAATACGATAAAGTTAAAATTCCCGTGTCTTTAGGTGACTTAAATCAATATAATGATGGGTTATTGGCCTATTGGCATTATAATATTGAGAAGCCAGATGAGGAAACTTCGGGGAAATCGAAAATATACAATTTGAATAGTGATATCTATTTTAATAGTGATGTAAGTAAGAAAATAGGTAATGAGGTATATAGTTTGAAAAATTATTTAGTAGAAAACCCAACGGACGGTTTAGAGAAGTGGGAGGAGATTAAAGCCAATGTTGAAAAGGACAATTCAAATATCAAATACAAACATCAAGATACAGGAAACTTTTTATCATTGAATGATACACTCCGATCATGTCAACGATATGCGTTAATGCACCCGAAGGGCAAACTACACATAAAGTCAGGTATTGTACCCGAGATACATGTACAATTGCCATACAATAAAATAAAAAATGCTTTAAAAAGAATTGAGTTAACCTTACTCACTTCGCCAATTTTAACGCCTAAAGAAGATCTTCAAATATCGTTGGTAAAGGATAAACGTTATGAATGGTCTTGGATAGCATTAGAAAAGCAGAACAAGAAGTTACCTTTATCTATAACGAATCCTCCATTGAAAAAGCGGTTTACACATAAGTTATCCATTGATTTTAATGAGCATTTCGAAGCAAAGATGATGTCTTCATTCTTATCAGGTTTAATTTCTGATTTGAAAAATAAAAATCTTTTACTAAATGATTTAATCGAAATATTTGGCGATGATGATATTTTCTTTATTAATAAAAAAGATTTCTTATACCATTATGATGAGAATTTTGAGGTGAAAAATATCATAAATGAACTCAGTACAATCGCTGTGTTTAAAAATGAGGATATACAATCTAAAAAAGTAGCATTTGATTTTAATGAGTTTAAGACAAAAGCAGAAGTAGAGCTTCAAGGGTATATAGAAAATGAGAATTATACGATTAAAGCCAAACCAATACCCGAATCAAATGAGAATTTGTTTTTCTTGAATCAAGAGAATATTAGGCTATTGCAGGAAGAGTCACTAAAAGAAAATGACAACCCAAAAAAACTAGCCTTAATCAATTTATTGTCATATAAAAATTCTAAGAAAATAAAACGGATCGGCGATTTATCGAACAACATTCTTGCCTTTTCAAAAAAATCATTTTTCAGAAATCAACTAATAGCGAAAAATATTATTTCTTCAAACGTTTTCTTCTTCGATGAAGAAATACATTTCATAGATCCTAACGAATTAGAGAAGTTAAAAATGAAAGAGGTTTCAGAAACATTAGATGAATCAGAAATATTGCTGCTAAAAATGGTAGATGAAAAATCGATAGCAATTTCACGGCAAATAAGTGACTTCAACATAAATTCTCCAAACAGTACACCTATCGTATTAAAAGAAGGCTGGTTAGCTTTAAAGTCAACTAAATTTTAAAAAATGAAATACAAACGATCCTATTATTTCGCTCTGGATAGATTGGTAAATAATGATATTGTCAATAAATACAGTAAAAAAGTTAAAACCACTTTAACCACATTTAAAGGTGTTGATGAAGTATTGAATACGGTAACTGCTGACTTTGATGAACAAAAAGGGTCATATCTCATATTCAAAGATGAAAGCCAATTGAATTTGAATTTTACCAAAACGGTTAATAGTAGCTCTTCAACATTAATTAATTGCTTTTTCAATTATGATAAAAAAGATAATAATGGTAAAATAAACATTGTCAAGGTTGGCGATAAAAGTTTTTCCATAGGGAAATCTCTCGGCAGAAATGCTGCTTTTTTTGAAAAGGGAACAAAGAGAAATGATGGAGAATTTACAATACGAGAAAACAGTTGGTTCAATGTATCCATATATGTAAGTAATTCAAAGGTTAAAATTTTTGTCACAGATAAAAATTTTATATATGAAACAATACCTACTATTTCCGTTGAAAAGGGTTTTGATTATAAGAGTATTACCATAGGAGAAAATAAAATAGGAGATATTTTAAAAATATCCGATCTATCTATCTATGAAGATGTGAGTGACGACAATATTCTTAATGTAATTAATGAATGTTTAACTCAAGGGCTTTCTTTAACTTCAAAAACTTCTATAACTGATAGTGTAGACTTTAAGCTTTACAATAGTGAAGAATTCGATCAGTTAATTATAGAAAATGAACCTCAGCCTATTCGTTTTAAATTTTTAACAGAAGATTTTATTATTGAAAATCATGAAAACTGTAAAGCTATATTAAAAGTTAAGAAGGGTTTTTTTGTAGTTGAAAGTAATGATGTAGACGAAGAAAATATCGAAAAATCGGATACTATATTTATTCAACCAAATATAGATTTGGTTTCTGATCCTTACCTAAAAACAACTTTAGAGGGGGTAACCATCATTAATGCCTTAAATCAAGATAAAGTGTTGGTTCAACTTAAAATGTATGGACTTACGCTTACTAGCGGAAATTTTTCTACAATATTCACTGAGGAGGATTCTTTAATTATTGATAAAGTATTTGAAGTTAAAGATCTACGAGGCGAAAACAAGTGCCCATTTGAGGTATTTATATTGGGTAACGATACACTATACAATGGACAGGAACAGATTGGCGAACAAACCATTAAGCTTATCATCAATAATGTAACTGACAATGATTTGGTATTTTCCGACACTAGTGGTTTCAGAATGGTTAGCAATTTTACCAACACTTTCAAGGACGATGTAGGTCAAACTATAAATTATGTAGTAAAAAAATATCCAGCAGCTACCGACATTCCTTCTAAAAAAACTGATGATGGTTTTATCCAATTTCAAGATGGAGACTTATTAACCAAAGATGCGTCTATCGTTTTAGAAATTTCTGGATTGAAAGCAAATGAACCCTCCATAGAATGTCCCTCGGGTACTTATCCTTTCTACTTAGAATACAAGAATATTAAGGGCTATAGAAACGGAAAAGTTAAATTCTATTTAAAAACAGGTAAGATTTTTTACTCACTATAAGCTGTTGAATTATGTCAGAAAAAATACATGTAAACGACTTTGAAGCCAATCAAGCAACTATTAAAAGTTTAACGGCGGAGTTCATTAAACTTAAAAATCAAATAGAAATACTGAGTAATGAGCTGAGGATTGTTAAAGATTCGAAGGAAGTAGTTAAAATCAGCTCGGATAGAACAGATATTAATAACGCTTTATATTTAAAAGGAATTTTAGCATCTCCTGTACCTTTAGGCACTATAGTAGCTTATTATGCGGATGTGATTCCTGAAGGCTGGGCACTTTGTGATGGACACAATGGGACACCGGATTTAAGAAATGCATTTATTATGGGCGGAATGCGGGCATTCAGAAACACGCATCGCGAGGGGGCAGAATCTGTTAAATTATCAGCAGATAATTTACCGGCACACTCACATACATATTATGATACTCGACTTGATAGATCCAAACGTGGTAGCGTTGAAGGAGGTTTGGATGAAAAAGGAAAAACTTTTTATGTCCAATCTGTTTGGGAAACGATAGGAGTTGATAGGGCTAAGGATCATCAAATCATTGGTTATGATAGGCAATTAGCTAATACCGGAGTAAGCGGCAGCGGCACTTCATTTCCTATTCTACCAACTCATATTAAACTTGCTTATATAATGAAAATAAGATAATTAATTGTTAGTTGAAATGATTGCTTATTAAGCTAAGAAATGTGTTTTTTAAAGTGTGCCAGCTATTATCTCTATTTATTTAATTCTATTTTTCCAATGTTTAATTAATACTTTTAAATGTCCAACACCAAGATTCAACTCGAGCTAGACATTTCTATAAAGGAAGTTGACCTTAAGGTTATAGGTAGTATTGCCCAATTAGAGGATGATATTTCTGTCATGTCGCTTGTTGGTGCTTTGCCTAATGCGGCAGATAATCTATCAAAAATATTAGTT
The DNA here is from genome assembly GCA_964489955.1 of uncultured Lacihabitans sp. Lineage (GTDB taxonomy): Bacteria > Bacteroidota > Bacteroidia > Cytophagales > Spirosomataceae > Leadbetterella. The sequence continues at coordinate 22,957 of CAZBAV010000045.1, forward strand.
GATTATGGTGATATAAGCAAAATTATTACGCCATTTGTACCTCAAAAGCTTAGTTTTGGTATTTATAAAATATCGAATAAAGCTAAAAGTCTTGGGGCTTTGCAACTAGAGGCTAGCTACTCCATGGTTGCAATTAAAGGTATTTTTGCGAAAGAATTCAAACTATTTTCGGCAAACCTTACACAAGAAATTAATTTTGGAGACCTTCCTTTAGTGGGGGAATATCTTAAAGATTATGGTATTTCTGATCTAGGTTTAGTATATATTATGCCCCCAGATAGTAAAGATGATACTTCAAAAACAGATAACAAATCAGAACTAATAATCATTGCTGAAAAACAATTTGTAGATCATGCTATTTGGGTAGAAGAGGACAAACTATCACTCACCAGTGGCTTCAATGCGGGTATACTACTCAAAGACGGAAGCAGAGAACAAAAAATAACCTACCCAGGTTTTGGGTTTAACGATAACAAAGTTCCTGCTGCCCAAGCCACCTCAGGCACACCATCTACAACTAGCTCAACCCCAAGTATAACCCCTCAAAAGCAAGCTGTTGAAAAGAAATCTTTAGTCAAAATCAATGATGTAAAGCCGTCCATTGAAGACAGTAAGATAAATATCGCAGTCTCTGCTGAATTTAATATTGGCCCCTTTGGCTTGCAGCTGATAGGTTTAGGCGTACAAGTTCCGTTTTCGGCCTTTCAAGATTTTAATATTGATAGTTTATGGAAAAGTATTAAATTTTCATTACAAGGTTTAGCCATTATATACGACACGCCAGCACTTTCAATATCAGGAGCATTTTTGAGAGAAAGTTACACGCAGAAATCGGTGATTGAAAGTATTAATACTTTACTTAAACAACTTCATTTAACTACGACTTTAAAAGAATATACGACAAATTTTGATACATTAAGTAAAGAAATATCCTCAATCACTGCTCAGGCTGAAGAAAAAAATACCTTTGAAAGAATTAAAGTTGATTTATTAAACAATTTTGAAAAACTCAAACAACTTGATGATGAATATAAATCTATTGAGGAATACAATGGATTAATAACCTTTAAAATGGCAAAAATTGAAATCATTGCCATTGGATCCTATATTAAAACGCCTACCTATTCCTCACTATTTGCATTTGGCTATTTAGGTATTCCTATCCCTATAGATCCGGCTTTTTATATTCATGGTTTTGCCTTAGGATTTGGTCTGAATAGAAACTTTATCATGCCCAATATTACGGATATTCCTGAGTTTCCGTTAATTAAAATAGTACACCAAGGTGGGCTAAAGCCAGGTGATGATATAAAAAAAATATTTCAAGACCTAAATCGTTATTTACCCGCCTTAGAAAATAATTACGTGATCATTGCAGGAATCAAATTTGATTCCTATAAAATGATTTTCACTACAGGCATTGTGGCCGTAGCTTTTGGGACTAAAACCTCCATCAATCTTCTAGGCTTATCCACTATGGGTTTAGTAGGTGTTTACAACTTTGAATTTGCCTTTTCATTACGTGCGGATTTAGATGAAGGCACTTTTATGGCACAAGGGCAATTAACCGATAAGACTTTTATTCTTTTACCTCAACTCAAGTTGACAGGAGGTTTCGCATTAGGCATGTGGCTAAAAGGAGAAAATGCAGGTGATTTCGTATTTACTCTCGGAGGTTACCATCCCAAATTTAAAGTTCCGACACATTACCCTTTTACACCGCGTTTAGGTTTTAGTTTTAAAATGGGAAGCGTTGACTTCTATGGAAACGCATATTTTGCTTTAACGCCAAGCTGCATTATGGCGGGCATAGCAGGAGGCTTACATCTTGTATTAGATGGAGATGTGGTGTACGCAGAGGTAAGTGTTGTATTTAGTGCCGACTTTATCATTTACTGGAAACCATTTTACTATAATGCTGAGATATATGTTCAAATATATGCTAAAGTGGTTATAGATATATGGTTATTAAGCATTAATAAATCCTTTAATTTAGCCGCCAAACTGAGTGTTGAAGGTCCAGAATTTAGAGGTATTGCCACTTTTAAAGTTGCAGGTTATGAATTAGAAGTTAAGTTTGGTGATCACAATAAAAAAATTAATAAATCATTAACTCAAGTTGAATTTGTAAAAGCTTATTTACCAGATTTGTCCAAAATTCTAACTTACAATATCACTTCTGGCATATTAAAAAAAATAAAGACTTCTGAAGGTAAAGAAACAATAGTCGTTAATCCAAAAACTTTTAGTTTAGATATTTATTCAGAAATACCGATAACAACATCTGAGGGAGGGCCAAAACCTTCAAATCTAGTAACCACTCCAACTATATACCCTGCATATAAAGAATCAAATGAATTGAAGAATACACTTACACTTTCATTATTAATTGATGATAAAGACAAAGAATTTTCTTCGTTTGTAAGCTCTCCAATTATAAAATCGGTTCCAAAATCTATTTGGAATAATACAAAAGAGACATCAAAGACCGAGGCATTATCAAATGATAACTTATTGAAAAATGTATGTAAAGGAATTCGTCTGGAATTTTCAAAAGTAGAGTCTAAAATTAGTCCAACCAGTGTTTCGCTTTATGATGTTTGCGTTAAAAATTACAGTGATGACGTCAAAAAAGTAGATTTGAAGTACACTATTGATAATGTAAAATTGGATAGCGAATTCATGAATAAATTTGAAATTTTAAATCAAGATGAAATTGATTATACTGATTTAGAGAATGATATAGATGTTTACAAATACAAAAGTAAATCGTTAGTAGATATAAAATAGCTTAAATGTTAGAAGAAAATATAGGAATAGCTCCATCGCATATCCCAACAGTAACAGCAGGGAAATATAGCATCAAGGCAAAATTGAGTAATGGTTTAAGTAATGGATCAGAGCAGAAGATTGAATTTCATGTGGACGGCTATAACCATACTATTCCTCAAAATGAGGTATTAGCCATGTACCCTCCCATGGAGCACATTGGTAACTTTGCTGGTACATTTCCTCATATACAATTTAGAAGAAGTACGCTGCCTTGGGAGTATATAATTAATGAGGGAAAAACTCCCTATATTTTTTTAGTATTACTAAAAGAAGAGGAGCTAACTTCTAGCAAATTTGAAATCATAGAAGCAGATACGAATTCCCTAAAAGAATCTTTAGAAGACCCAATAGAACCTAAGCCATTAAGAATACTGAGCATAAGGGAAGGTTCGGAATTTTTTCTACCACCTATTTCAATGGTGTCTAAATTAGCTCATGTGAGAGTGCAAGAGCATACAGAATTAAAAGATTTGCACCTTCCTAAGGAAACGAGTATTGTGGTCGCTCATCGTATGGTAGAACCTAGTACGAAGTATAGAGCATTTGTTTGTTACTATGCAGAAAAGAAGGGTGGGGGTTATGAAATGTTGACTACTTTTAATGGAGAGTCTCCTTCTACTTATTGCATTATCCTCAACGAATGGTCTTTTGAAAGTATTGCTCTTGAAATGTATCAGATAAATTCGAATAAATTAAAAAATCATCCAAATTATAGTAAATTTCAAAAGGGTTTGATCGACTCTGAGATTACGACTTTAGAGCAATTAAAAACAAAGATAAATGAATCGAAAAATAAAGAGCTCCACAACTTAATAACTGCGAATGAGAAATACTTAAAAGAACGTAAGGGAAAGTTGAATGGGGAATCAATAGAAACATTCGGAGAAAACCAGATAGGCAATAATCAAATTTTAGAATACTTAGAATATAACGGCAAAAACTTAAAAGGGTATTTACATGAATTGGAATTGCAGGCCTTTAAAGCAAATATTAAGGTTAATAATGAAGGAAAAGTAACCAAATTAATTAATCTTTCTAAAGTACCGCTTGAACATCAATTAAAGGCTGGGGGTAAAATTGTATCATGGTATCAAGGGCCATTAACTAATTGGAGTAATTCATTTAGAATTGATGAAATATTAAGTAATGTTTGCAAAGAATACATTCCAGATCATCAAGATTACTTAAATATTTTTAATCAAGATACTCAGATGTATGACATGACTTATTCAGCTGCTTGGCAATTGGGAAGATTGATGATCATGCATGACAATAAAGTACTTCAAGAATTGAAAAAATGGAAATATGATTTAGAGCTACATCATTTAGTATTAAAACAAAATCAATTTAGTCATTTACCTAATTTACCAACGAAGGCTCCTACCATTCCAGATTTGTTATTAAACTATATTATAGAATTAATTAAGTTCAGAGATTTTCCTATATATTACTTGTTGCCACATGTAGATTTAAATACAGAAGAATCCATAAAGTATTTTAAAATTGATAATTCGTGGATATTAGCTTTTCTATATGGAGTTTTTAGTGCTGGACCGAAACTGAGCATTGAGAATTTTAAAGAATATATTTTAGGCCATAAAGAGCTTAAAAACATATTTGACTATGATAAGTCTTACTACGGAATTCTACTTCAATCGCAAACTATAAAAAACTGGCCACATCTGATAGTGGAGTTAGATAAAAGTCATGATTTTCATTATGTAACTAACATCAATAATACTTTACGTCTGTACATAACTGATAAGAAATTCTCTACTATAGAAATGTATCTCAAAAATGAGAATGCACATTTCGCTAAAGCTTTTGAAAAAATAGAGACGGGAAAGGTTCGTAATCTTTTATTTGAAAATAATAAAAGTATAGAATTTAATGACAGATATGTCATTGAGAGTATCTCAGGAATTGAGAATAGTGTTGATTATGCAAATAATATGCTTTACAAACAACCCAAATTAGTACTTAATATAAAAAAGAAGTCCCAATGACATGAGTTCTACTATAAAAACGTACACCTAAATAGATAATAATCTGGATATAAAATCATGGTTTGAAATTGTGTGTATTCAATCAAAATTATGCAGTAGAGATTCTAGAGAAACGAAATGCTACAAAATAGAAGCGAAAGACAAAACTATGATTTGGGAAGGTAGTAGCATTTTGGTGCATTAAATAATTTATTGCATAATTCAGATTTAAGCTATAAAACTAGTTGCTTTTTTACTAAATAAAAGCCAATATACCAATCACTTAATTCTTACCTTTCCAAAAAATGACTTACCATCATTATAGTAAGTCATTTTTATACCAATACACAGTACGGGTAACTACAGCCCCGCTTGAACATTAACCCATTGACCTTTTGTACGCACCTGGTATGAATTATCATACATGGCTTCGGCTTGCATGCCAGGCAGATAATACCGACCTAAATAAGAGGCATTTAACAGAATTTTGAAAACTTTGCTTTCTCCTGCACCTAAACCAAAGTAATAATTAGCTCGGTCATCACGAATATCTGTATGGTCTGCTTTGTTATCAGCAAAACTGCCAAAGTCGGTATATCGGGTGTTCACAATTTCAAAACCAGAAGGCAGGATTTGTGATAAGGCAACATTTGTAATACGCTCGTTTGTCGTATTTCGGATAGTAACTGTAGCCACCATTTCAGTACCTTGTTCTATGTTAGCCAATTCTAGAACTTGTCCGTTTCTTTTGGTGTAGATGACAGAGGCGGCCAATTTGCTTTGCATTACTTTCTCCTCCCCTACAGGTAAGATACCCTTAGTAACTACCCTTATATATACCGTGTTGTCTTTATTATTCTTAAGCGTTACTGTTTTTAGATTAGCAGCCAAAACCCTATCTGCAAAAGCTTTGGAAGACTTCACTTTCTCGGTTTTCCCACCTTGGCCATACTGTATGTCTATTCCTTTACCGCCAGTTTTTGCTGCAAATTTAGACATCGCGTAAAGTGAATATGCCGTAGTTTGGGTACTCATCCATTGATCAGACGACAAAGCCTCCGCTATGCTTTTTGCCAATGCATATGCTCTTTGTGTATCGCCCAATAGCAATACCGTTTCCAATGCAATCGCCTTATTCCGCACCTCCGACCCATAATAATAATTCCCTTCTAAATTATCTAAAGAAGCTGCATTAAAGAGTTTAAGGGCGGCTTGTCTTTGGCTTGCAATTGCATATGCTCCTGCCAACACAAGTTTCCCCTCATTGGAAATCTCTGAAACTTCACGAAGTCTGTTCATCGATCCTAGATCCGCCGATCCGCCAATAGCCAAGGTGTACAAACGGTAAGCCTGTGCCAAATCATTTTTTAATTTGGCATTATACCTCCACTCTTTTGCTGCCCGCTGCTGGTACCCTATCCACCGTGACTTAAACCCGGAAGGTAATAAATACCCTTTTTTATCGGCCTCCAGCATAAAATGACCAACATAAGAAGTCCCCCAATCATCAGCAGAAGTTTGTCCATTCCAATAGCTAAAACCGCCATTTGAAATCTGGTAAGAAGACAGTTTGCTAATCCCTGCATTCACATTTTTCTGTATTTCGGCCTTTCTACTACTGCTTAAATCTACCATTTCGGCCAAATACAACTGCGGAAACACACCTGAAGTTACTTGTTCTACACATCCATGCGGATAGCGAATAAGATAATCTAAGCGACTATTAAAATTAATGCTTGGAAAAGATGACACCTCTAATTGCACGGCATTACTTCCAGGAATACCAAAAATATCATAGTTTAGAGTTTTAGATGCATTTGGTTCAAGAACCACATCTACATAGTCATGGCTAAGTGGATTAGGATTGGTAATATCTACATCTACTTTGTAGACCGACTTCTCAGTACCAGATGTAGCCACCACTTCTACTTCACCCACTCCCGTATTCGCTCCAACTTCTAGGTTAAAGTACACCATCTTTTCATCAGGACTGGCAAATGATACATTTTGTACGGCATTTCCTACTACCTTAACTCCATTCTGTGTTTTTAACTCAACCTTCACGTTTTTCACATGGTTTTCCATTGCAAAAACCGTAACAGGAAGCGTCACTTTCTCAGATGGAGAGATCTTGCGAGGCAAAGAGGCCAAAACCATCAATGGCTTACGAACAGGTACAGCCTTTTCCGCACTACCGTATGCAGCGGTTTTGGGATCACCCGCAACTACCATGGCTCTAACTGAGCCTATATAGTTGGAAATATCAATTTTGTGAGATGCCGTTTTACCTTTATCAAGCGTAAATGGCCCCAAATACACCACACAAGGTTTAAAGCGGTTTAGTTTCTGGGCATTTCCTCCTTTAAGATCCTCGTCTCCCCCTATGGCAAATATCTGGTTCACACGGCCGCCATATGCTCCTACAACATCATTGTATACATCCCAAGTCTTTACGCCCAAAGCCTGCCGACTGTAAAACTCATCCCACGGATTTGGCGTTTTGAATCTCGTAAGATCCAGTAAACCTTCGTCTACCACAGCTATGCTGTAGGACATGGCTTTACCCGATTTTTCACTTACTTTAAGATTAAAAGCCTGCTCTGGCCTCAATACTTCGGGCATAGAGATTTGAGGTTGTAATTGTGTATTTTTATCCAAAACCTCTATAGGCACAATACCGTACATACGTATTGGCGAGTCATTTAACGTACTGGAATGGGGCTGCAGAAGCGTTATATGTACAAAAACATTAGGAGCCATATCTGGAGTAACGGGCAAGTTCACTTTTGTCTCACCTGCGGTGGTATTCACCCAAGAGGTCTTAATAACTTTAGAGCCTCCTTCTACGGAAATCAAAGCTCGTCCGCCTTCACTGGAAGGAAACGAAATTACGCCCGTTTGTCCAACTTCATAACTCTTTTTGTCGGTAGAAAAAACCAACATGGAAGCATGAGTAGCGTCTGTATTCCGAGATTTGCCCGACCAATACGGCCAGTCTATCAACACGGTTTGTCCCGCGGTATGCCCCTGCGGATCACTTACCAGTACCAAATACCTGCCCCATTGGTCTTCATTATTTGTAAAACTGAAACTGGCTTTACCTTTACTGTCTGTATTTAGATCAAAAGTTTTAAAAACTTCTGTGGAGTTAGATGATACGTACGATGACAGGTTGTCATAAGAGGCATCCCACCACCATCTCCAGGAGACCTTATATACTTTAGCTTTCAGTCCACGCACTGCTTTTGGACTGCCGGTTTCATCTACTGTCACCACTTCAAACCTATTGTTCTTTCCGGTTTCAAGCAGTCCGTATTTATTCGGCTCCGGCGTTTTTAAGCCAACATACGTATTGTAGGGCGAATAGTTAATTGTTCCCACATCGGTACTAAAATCACCACCTTGTTCATAGGCTTTGGTGAGGAAAGTGGCACGCAACATACCCGGAGCTTGCGAGGTAACTTTGGGCTGTAAATTATAGGAGACTTTACCATCTCCCCCCGTTTTTCCAGAAAATAACTGAGTCTCTTCTGTCTGAAATTTCAATGCCGGATTATCAAAAACATATTGAGAGTACCCTGCAAATGCCGTTTTCTGCGACGTATATTTTACTTGTACATCCACTTTAAGATCTTTGCCCTTGGCACCGTGTAGCCAGCTTACATCTAAGTTATTACTAACCGCCTTATTGCTAAAAAGAGTTTTTTGGCTAAAAGTGCTTTTTATTTTCAGTCGGTTGGGTTTTATGGTCTCAATTGGAATACGCTTATAAAAGCGAGCTCCGCCCACACTCACCATAGCCTCGTAATTACCTGTGCTGCTGTTCGGTTGTGTAGAAACAGGGAAAGAGTATATATTAGCAGGTGAGTAAGCTCTAACAATTTCTTGTACCACCTTGCCTTGTGGATCTGTGAGCCTAAACTTAATAGAATGTGTTTTTTCTAAACGGCTGTCGTTATCATTTAGCATAAAACTCAGGTAGAGGGTATCTCCAGGTCGCCAAACACCTCTTTCCCCGTAGATGTAGCCTTTCAATCCTTCTTCTACTGTTTTACCTCCAACATCAAAATTACTTATTGATAAGGAATAACCGGCATCCATACGGAGGTATGTGGCTTCTTTCCCCTTACTTACTACGGCAAAATAGGCATACTTAGGAACATCAAGATTTACCGTGCCATCACTACCTGTTTCTCCACTAATGAGCAACTGTTGTTGAAAATCATAAAGTTCCACTTTGGCTCCTGATACTGCATCTGTTGACACAATATCACTCACAGCCACAAAATATGAGCCGTTCTCACCCCGTTTGGCTATTACTCCCAAATTACTTGCTAATACATTAGTACCTACCGCTCCACGATAGTAATAAGAGTCTTTACAAGGATCCTGGCTATCTTGCCACGAGTAATCTTCGTACCAATATTGATCATAATAATCGTCTGTCGTTCTTACTTCATCCTTATCTCTGGTTTCATCTTCTTCTATGATTTCTACCGGAGAATCTCCACATTTGAAGATAGAGTATGATCGTTTAAAAGATAGTTCTACTCGGTATAAGGTACCAGGTTCTGGATTTATAATCTTGGTTAAATCCAAGGCGTAGGAATTCCATTTAGTATAATTTGGACGGTCTTGTGTCAACAAGTTTATAGTTTGAGCGGCCACAGGTGACGCCACCCTACGTAGATTAGTTTTTCCATTCAGGTCATTTTCCTGCAAAAATTGGAGGATGTTATTCTTGTGAACTTTATACACTTTCACATCTACAGCCCGTAAAGACACAGCCTCAAAGTTTATTTTCAGATTATTGGAGCTAGGCAAAATAGTACCACTTTGGATAAACCGCACATTGGGTTTCATGTGGTCAAAAGCGACCTTTTCTAAATGGTGCTTTTTCATTTTGTAGCCATACTCACTTTCTATGCCTTCAAAAACCTCTACTTGTAGCGTGCCTTTCTGAGCTTCCGAAAAGTACACTTTAAGTAAATTACCTTCTATAGAAAACCGCAAATCATTGACATTTTGTACCTGCACAAGACCACTTAAGTTCTGCCCTTTCATGATGGGATCCGAGAAGTTGATAAAAAGCGACTGGTTCTCGCTATCACCTACTTCCATTCCAATTACCTTGAAATTGCTCCGTCCGGGTATTTCGAATTTCAAGTTGCCTTTTCGATCG
>CAZBAV010000045.1:32965-37805 GCA_964489955.1 uncultured Lacihabitans sp.
CGATCGATATCAAAAGGTTTCCCATTCCAAGAAAGCTCTATTTTGGTATCGCTATCACTTCTCGCAATGCTATCTACCATGAACTTAAAAAAGGTTTTATCCCCTCCTACCGGCTCAAACTTTATTTTGAGTTTTTTGCTCCCTTGTTTGGCCTCAACCAGCTTAGAGGCTGTGCCTAAGTCCATAATATCACTCGTTTCTAATGAAGCGTTGAGATATTGGTAATCTTTGCTGTACGACTGTAAATCATGTGTTAAAACGCTAAAATCTTGCTTAAGCGTTTTGAACGAAAAATGAAAATCTGACAGTTCATCTGGTGTTTTCACCAGTTTTGATAATTTTAGGGATACCCGATACTCCGTATCTGGATGAAGCCCTTTCTCGGGTATAAAGGCAAGGGTATTATTGGACAAAGCAACTGTTTTTCCTTTTACGGATGGACGTATCTCCAGTAGTTTTTCATCAATAACCTGGTTAGCAGCCCAGTCTGACCTTTCGAAATTAAACACCACCCGCACATCGCTCCCTACGGAAACCAGCCCGGTACTAAACCCCGATATATATTCTTGATATAATTTATAATCGGAATCAACGGGTTTTGTCTTACAGGATAAGGTGAAAAAAACCAAGGCCAAAAGACTAAGGAAGCGGGGCTTATTCATAAAAGTAGAATTATTCTTATAGTTGTGTTAATATACGAACTTTTCCATCTTTCTGATATAACTATTACAGAGTTTTATTTTAAGGAATTCAGTTACTTGTAAAAATTTAGTCTGAACACTAAATTCACATATATGGACTACTTTTTTAAGCTTTATAGAATTTCAGGAGCAAGGCTGTGGACAAAAAAAAACATCCGAAACAGTAAATGATTAAATGCTTTTACAAAAAAACATTAGTAAACTCGCAGAAAATCGTAATTCTTAATTTAAAGTGAACGAAACCGACCAATATTAAAAATACGCTCGTTTCTTTTATCTATTAAATTAATTGTTTCATTTTTGTATCGTTTGTATTCCTCACTACTTTGTGGCAATGGAGAGCGAGCAAAGTTATCAAAAGGCAATGAAAACCTTACTTGATAATTGTCATCAACAAAGTCTTGTAGGACAAAGAAATTGACGTAGTTTTCAAAATCTTTAAACAACTGAAAAAAGTCCTTGTATCTAGAAGTTGCTGCATAAAGCGGACTATCTTCTCCGATATAAAATCGCCTAATACATTCTAAGGTCAAGTCAAATCTATCGCAGATTTTTCTGTTAACTCCTCTTGCTTGATTAATAGTAAATCCATTTCTCTTGTGAGCTGGAAAAACAATATGCCCTCCAATAGTTCTGGCTTTGTATCTAAATTCTTCTCTTTCGGCTTCAGTTAGCCAAGCGTCAAATTTGCCCTTATACTTCCCGACAAAATGGGGACACATTCTATCACTTGACAAATTTTCGTAAAGATTATTTTTCAAAAGAATCCTTCCGTACTTTCCGCCAATTTTCAAAAGTTCTGAAGTTAAAATTCTTTCACAAGGCAACCTTTTACTCCACAAAAGTTTATGATTTTCATACAATTTCGGACTGTCTGTATCAGGATCACCACATATACTATCCTTTCGAAAATCAAAACTCACATCTATTTCACTCATAAGATCAAAAAACTATTCACTATTAGTTTTTAGCTTTTAGTTTTCTCAATCACGGGTTCTTTCTTATAAAATCATTCAGCCCAATGGCTGCTGTTTCCTGGACTTTCTTTTGTGGGATTCCTGTAAAACCTATTAACCAAGGCACAAAACCAAGAGCTTGCTTAGCCCATTTACTAAAACTGAATTTGTCTCTTTGTGTATAGATTTTACCATCTTCAATCTCAAAAGTTGAGGTTACCACATTCTGTACTTTACGTCCTGTTTTGCTGAAAGTATAATTAGCAATCCACTGTACCTTCGCTCCTTTCTTGGAAGTGTCCAGAACTTTGTACTCCAGACTCATATCCTTAGCCCCTTTCAAAAGCATCTCCCACATTTTTCCTGCTTCAAAACCATTGAGTGAAGGAAATACCTCATCACTAAAGCTGGCATTTATGGTGTAAAGCGAAGCCATGGTTTTATAGTCTTTGGCCTTAAAGGCATCATAGAATTTACTTACTACTTCTTTGGAATCCATGGTTCATTGTTTTTTGTACAACAAATCTATATGCTATCCACTAATTACTAGTATGAAAGTACAAATAATTTTTCGGTAAAGCTAAACCTCCATTTAGTCCTGTCTTTTTGCACGTATTAAAACACCCATTAACCATTTCCTATTTAATTGAACCTAGAAACCACATTCATTCCTGTAAGAAACTTAGCTGTTTGTAACACAAATTAATGCCATATTCCCAAAAAAGACACAAAAGATGCGGTCTATAACTAAATTCTTCTTACTTTAGTTTAGATAAACTTGTCTAAATGGAACAATGCCTTCTAATCGTTACATCAAGCGTTAGCCTTTCATGTAATAAAGCATTGATTATTAGTTCTTTTTGACAAAACAAATAACAAAAATCGTAACTATTTGATGAAAAAATTATTAACTCTGACCCTCCTATTCCTAACATCTCTAAGCTATGCTCAGGACGATAATAAATATGTGATAACTTACAAAGTAAACTACCAAAGTAAAAAAAGTAAGCCCGAAGAAAGAAAAACCGGGGACGTGATACTTTTCTCCTTTCCCGAATACTCACTTTTTATTGATAAAATAGCTCTTGAAAGAGAAACCATACTTAAAAATAACCCTGACAGACAAAATGCACTCAACTTAGTTATGGGTCTGGGATCCAGTGCTGTCAATTACACTGTAGAAAAGAAGAATGACGTAACTACTTTACAGGAAAGACTAGGTGGTGACCGTGTAGGTTTTGACGAGCCCCTGATGGATTTTTCTGCCTGGAGTCTCACAGATGATACACAGGAAATCGCCGGATATGCATGTCAAAAGGCAACCACGTCTTTCGGTGGACGTGAATGGACGGCTTGGTTCGCCTCAGAAATCCCCATAAATGATGGCCCTTATAAGTTTGCCGGCCTACCTGGTTTGATTACCAAAATTGATTCGGAAGACGCTGAATATAATTTTGAGATGGTATCCATAAGAAAGTTTTTAGAAAATGAGTTTGTCCCCAGTTTACCAAAATTCACAAGCGTACCTCGTAAAAAATTCCTACAGCTAAGGGAAAATTCGGGAGAGACTTCTGTAAGGAAACTAACTGCTCCTGCGGGTTCAGGCCCAAGGATTTCAAACATGACACAAAACGGCCGCCCTGTAAGTGCCGAAGAAATGCAAAGACAATCAGCAGCCGAAGACAAAGATCGTAACCACTTAGAAAAAGAATGAAAATAAGAATCCTTTCACTTACTCTAATCCTACTTAGCCATGTTTTATTGGCTAAGGAAAGTACGTATGTGGTAACATACAGTATGGATTACCAACCCCTGAAAAATGCAAGTGCCAGAAAAAATGCCACTGTATTACTACTGGTAAATGACTTGCAATCCATCTATCTGGATGAAGTTTACCTCCGTAAGCTAGAATTGGAGAAAAAGAGTACCTCTAGTTTAAGTGAATTGAATAGTATAGGCTGGGCAAGCTTTATGTATGTTATAATTAAGGAAAACGACACACGCCTTTACACAGAAAATCTAAGTAAAAAGTGGTTTGCCTATAGTGAGCCTCTCTTAAGCTTTGACGATTGGCAAATATCCGACAAAACTAGAAAAGTAAAAGGCTATACAAGCCAAGAAGCCACTATAAATCTGGAAGGCCGCAAATGGACAGCTTGGTTTACCACTGAGATCCCTATTAATGATGGTCCTGATATTTTTTCGGGCTTGCCCGGCCTTATTACACGCTTAGAGTCATCCGATAAAGAATATCAGTTTTCTTTAGTTGCGGTAGAACAGAAGACCCTTCCAATGCCTATTACCAGTAAAGTGGAGAGTGTCAGTAAAAGCAGATTCAAAGACTTGAAGGAAGCCGCATCTGCAGAATCAATAGAAGCCATAAAAAGAACGATGAATCTTGCCTCTGGAAAAAGTATAGAAGACATGTTTAAGGACAGAAAAACAAGAGAAAGTAATATAAACGGTATTCAGAAAAACTGAACCCTTAAAGCAACGACGACTTACCTATAAGCTTACCACGTAATGAGAATCCTATTTTTACTATTATTGTTTACCACAAAGGCCTTTGCCCAAATAGAAATAACCGGACAGGTAAAGGATATGGAACATAAACCACTACCCGGCGTAAATGTTTTTATAAAACAAGTTGGCAGTAGTACAATCATGTCATTTGGCAGCACAAAAGCAGATGGTGGCTATAGTATTAAAATAAAAGCCGTAGAGGTAGATAGCCTTCTAATTTCTACCAGCAAAATGGGCTTTGCTACCAAAGAGCGGAGAATATTAGTGCAAAATCAAAAAGTGGATTTTGTACTAGAAAAAGGAGATATTATTTTGAAAGAAGTACAGGTAAAAGCCCCGCCCATTCGTAGATATGGCGATACGCTCTCTTATAAAGTGGCAGATTTTCAATCTGCAGGAGACCGCTCTATAGGCGATGTAATAGCTAAACTACCCGGTATAGAAATGGGAGATAATGGACAAATAAAATACCAGGGCAAGCCTATAAACCGCTACTATACAGATGGACTCAACCTTGTAGATGGCCGTTACGGTTTGGTAAATAACAACCTCCCCCCGGAAAGAGTGGCTTCGGTAGAAATTATGGAAAACCACCAGCCTATCCGTATACTGGATAGTCTTCAGATTTCAGAATCGGCGGCTTTGAACATCAAATTTAAA
>CAZBAV010000046.1:0-1623 GCA_964489955.1 uncultured Lacihabitans sp.
TAGAATAGAAGTTTCCTAAACTTTAGATGTGGGTTCGATTCCCGCTGAGACCACATTCGACTACTTCTATGGATTTTTAGAAGTAGGGTGCCAGTATCCCGGTGGAAACTTTGGGAATGTGGATTTTCGGAGCTATTTTTGTAGAAATAAATTATTTTTAGTAAGAAGATGAGAAAGCATTTTGGAGCTATATTAGTATTAACACTGTTGGGGCTTACTGCTTGTACATACCAGAAAACCAATAGAATAGAGCAGGACGACATAAACGCTGGGAATGATTTTGTTTATGGGCATCCGGATTCTACGGCACGCCAAAGAAAGGTGCAATATACTCCCAATCCAGAAAATGAAGTTAGGGCCATGGAGATACAAGAGAAACTTTACGGAGCTTCTGGAGAATAACCAACCCTTTTATAAGATATTTTTTGAGTGGTTTCATTTATCTTTCTTTTTTGAAGGTAGTGAAATCACTTTTTTTCTTTTAAGCTAATTAGAGATGCAGTTTTTATATCCCAACATTTTATGGGGGCTATTGGCTTTAGCAATACCTCTAGCGGTACACCTCTTTAATTTCAGGAGGACCAAACGGGTGTATTTTTCTAATGTGACCCTACTAAAAAGTGTAGATACACAAACATCCTCTTTCCGAAAGCTTAAAAACCTATTGGTGATGTTGGCAAGAATGCTGTTTATAGCAGCATTGGTGTTGGCTTTCGCCCAGCCTGTTCAGAAAAAAGATTTAGGAAGCCAACAAGCCTTACCACAAGGTATAAACGGAATTTATCTCGATAATTCGCAGAGTATGCAGAATACATCGGAGAATAAAAGGCTTCTGGATTTGGGTATTATTAAAATAGATGAGCTCATTACCCTTCTTAACCGCTCATCTAATCTACAACTTACCACCAATGACTTTGATGGAGCGGATCAGTTCGTGTCTGGAGCTACACGTATAAAAGACCGACTTACAACTTTAAACTATTCAGAGTCTATGCGTAGTCTGTCACAAGTATACAAGCGGCAGAAGACAGTGGCAAACAAGCATAATCCGTCCGGAGCCAACCACTTTTTTTGGTTTTCTGATTTTCAGAAAAGTACCGTGGGCGATCTGGGTACTTTAAAAACAGACTCGAATGATGTAGTGCATCTTGTACCTATGTCTGGGAAAGCCATACAAAATGTGTTTGTGGACTCTGTGTGGTTGGAGGTACCTTTTGTAAGAGAAATGCAGAATAATGTACTGCATTTAAGGGTCTATAATTCGGGTAATAAGCAAGTAGAAAAGCTACCTCTTAAACTGTTTGTAGATGATGTGCAAATTTCTACGTCCTCTGTAGATATACCTGCTAATGGCTATGGTAAGGCTCTATTTAACTTTACAATTAGTAGTAGGGGAGTGCACAAAGGAAAGATTTCTTTTGATGACCAGCCTATAACTTTTGACAATAATTACTATTTTGTTTTGGATGCGTCTCCTGCTATTCGGGTTAAGCACCTATATGGGCAAAGGAGTGGACAAGACTATGTATCTAAGATATTCTCTAACGACAGCTTATTCCAGTATACTTCTCACCCAATCCATAATTTTAACCCTGGAGATATCAATAGTGCAGATTTATTGGT
>CAZBAV010000046.1:1633-37391 GCA_964489955.1 uncultured Lacihabitans sp.
TAGAAGGCGAGCTGAAGTCATCGCTAGAGCTTTTTCTAAACCAAGGGGGGCATTTGGCTTTAATCCCATCCGAGCAGCCGTCACAAGTAAGTCTACAAGCTTTTTTAGGTCAATATGGTATCCAGAAATATTTGGTGAATAGTTTTGCTACCAAATCTGAGGCCTTTATAGAAGTGGGCCAGCCAGACAAGTCTTCCCCCTTCTATGCCGATGTTTTTGAGAAAGGAAACAGCTTAATGAGCTTGCCCAAGGGTTTCCCGAAAACCCAGTGGACGGGAGTAGGGGAGAAGATACTGGGTTGGAAGAATGATAAGCCATTTATAAGTCGGACAAAAAGCGGAGATGGGTACATTTATTTGTTCTCTTCACCACTCCAGAAGGAGTTTGGAGATTTTGCAGAGCACGCATTGTTTGTCCCTACCATGTTTAAAATGGCATATTTGAGTAGTAAGGCAGATAGGTTAGCGTATAATTTTAGCGAAGGGAGCATACATTTCTACATGCCTAATGCACCAAAAAATGCAGTTTATAAACTAAAAAGTGGATCATTAGAGTTGATTCCATCCCAAAGTGCACGTGGAAAAACCCTGGTACTTACCTTGCCTAAGTCTTCTGAATTACAAGATAATCAACTACTGTCTTCGGGTTTATATAATGTAGAGATAGATGGTAAAGTAGAAAAAGTCATAGCCCTAAACCACGGACGTGAGGAGTCATTTATGGATTTTTATACGTCAGATGAGTTGCGGAGGGCGTTTGCTGGGAATAAAAACATCCAAGTGTATGAAGGCTTCCGTGATGGAGACTTTTTAGATGCTTTCAGAGAGTCCTTACTTGAGAAATCGTACTGGAAACAGTTTATCATCGCGGCTTTGGTATTTTTGCTTCTTGAAATCTTACTTACGAGATTTTGGAGAAATGCCTAAAATTGCCCTACTTTGCATACAACATAATTTATTAACCTTTTGTTATGCAAGATTCAACTAACTCAATTCTGAAATCAGGTTTAGTCCTCGCTTTAGCCATCGCAGGTTTTTTAGGCTACTTGTATTTTAAAGAAAAGAGAAAGGTGGATGTGCAAATTCTTGAAATTAAGGAGAAATCAGCTGAGGTTATGGAAACCAACTCCCGGTTAGACTCCTTGGCCAGGGAACTAGATATTAAAATTTCAGAGCTTGCGGATTTGGGTCATAGGGTAGAGGAATTGCAGGCGGTTCGTTTAGACTTAGAAAGAGATAAAAACAGGCTTCTTTCTAATAATGGAGTGAATTTAAAAGAGTTTAATAGTAAAATTGCCGAGTACGAAGCCCTTATAAGGAAGAAAGAGAGGCAGATTGCTGAAGTTTTAGGTGAAAACACCAAGTTGGTAGCAAACAATACTAAACTTGGAAATGAGAATAAGGACTTAAAGGTATATAGCGATGTACTGAAGACGGAAAATGTAGCTTTAGCAGATACAGTAGTACGTTACTCGGAAAGAAATAAAGAGCTTAGCGATAAGGTTACTATTGCGGCAGCGTTGAGGCCAACTAATTATTTGGTAACGGCTATTAGCAAGCGTGGTAAGGAAAGAGACGGCGATGAGTTTAAATCTAAGAGGGTAGACCGTGTGAAAATAAGCTTCAAATTGGCCGAAAATGCCCTTACTAAAAAGGAAAATAAGACAATTTATTTACGTGTAATTGACCCAAGAGGTAATGTACTCTCAGATATGGCATTAGGTTCTGGAGCGTTTAATTTTGGAGGTAAAGAAACTGTTTACACGGCTAAGCAGGTAATTAACTACACCAATGCTAACCAAACTGTTGACTTCTATTACGACAGGGAGGCTAAGTACGAAAAAGGCAACCACATTGTAGAGCTGTATGCAGAGGGTTTCCGTATCGGGCAAACCAATTTTGCTGTTAAGTAAAATACTTCATACATACAAGATATTATCCTAAACTCTAGAGTTTATATCTTTCTTGCACTTTCTAGTTTAATTGGGATTATTTACTCTGCTGACCGCGAATTCTGGGCCTAAGAAGCTTTGCTTTATAAAAAAACAAGAGGCTGGTTATCAATAACCAGCCTCTTGAATTCTATAAATCTTACTTGTATTCCTTAGCAAACCTTTTCAAAGGAGTGTGTTACATGACTTTTTATTTTGCGGTAGAAACCCAAGTTTAATTGTATCTTAAACCCCAGGCAGACCAACCACGGCTGGCATTTACCTTACGGTATTTATTTACCTCGGTGTTAAACGTACTATAGGTGTACCTTTTTCCTTTTAACTTCTTAGGAAGGGCCGGTATTTCTTGGGCGTCATTGAGTTTTATTGAAACAGCTTCTATATTCACTATACCATCTCTAATCTTCATTTCTAGAATGGCTCCTGGTAAGCCCTGGTAATAATCAGGTCCAACTGGTACGGGTATTTCAGTAGTAAACCAGGCCTCCACATTTACTTGGTTTATCGGGTCAAAAGTAGATGCCAGCATACACAGGTATCCTTGGACTTCTTTTATCTCTGTTTTTATTTTCCATGCCAATTGCGGAATCTCCTCTTCTACCACGTAGTTTTTATTAGAAATATTCCGGATTTCTAACGCCTTGTTTTCATTAAAAAGTCTTTGCACCAGAAATTCATCGCTTCCCCAAAAGTTTTCTCTTTCTTCTTCTTTGGCTTTATATAGGCTTTGTTCTTGGTTAAAGAACAGATTGTATCTACGGTCACCGAAATTAAAATTCTTTTCGGTTTGCATGGCTCTCGCCTTCTGGTCCTTTGTTAAGAAAGTATCAAGTTCTATTGCTTTTAGATTATCGAATGTAAACTTGTATTCAATCATGCCAGCAGTTTTAGTCTGGGCATGCACAGCCAAACTGCCAAGGAAGAAAAGTATTATGAGTTTTTTCATATGTTTTATTGTTTGAATAGTCCGCCAATTTTAATGGCGGACTATTGGTTTTATAATTACCTCCATGCAGTTATGAAGGTTTATTTTTTGTAGACCCTGACCAAACTTAGGTTCCAAGGGTGCTTATTTCTTGTTAGTACTTATATCCGATTAATCCCATCTGTTTTTCTTAAGCTGATTTTTCATACCTCTAAGGTTATAAGAGTAAGTAAGCATTATATACCTGGATAAAGTCTGGGTTACTGTACTTCCTATCTCATTTTGGTTAATATTTTGGCTTATGCCCACGTTTTTGTTCAAGATATCGTAAGCGGATAGCCTGATTTCATTACGGTCACTTTTGCCAAAGATCTTATACACATTAAACCCAATGAGTGGTCTATGTAGCGAGAAATTAAGTCTTTTGTTTTCTTGGTAACTGTAGTTAACCTGACTTCCAAAGAATATCTTATGAGGAAGCTGTACATTTAGGTCAGAATTAAGTCCGGTTGATTTTGTTTTTTGGTTTTGACCAGAAAACTCAGAGTACTTGGCAGTACTAGCATAGTACGAGCCTCCAAAGAACCACGAAAGCCATTTTACAGGAGTAACATTAAAACTTAATGATACGGAAGCGTACGTATTTCTATAATCGTTTAGTATTTCATTGATATACAGTGGCGAGTTATTTAATCCGGCATTTGCCCAAAGATCCCCCGTTATTTTTGTTTTTATAATCGGGAAGCCCATTCCTGCGTAACCTGAAAACGTATTACCACCATCTTTTATATTTTCTGGAGTAGAATATTTAATAAGGAATTGATCTATAGTTTGCTTATACACGATTCTGTCGCGATACAAAGAGTAGTTTACTCCCGTGTAAACATTTATAAAGCTTACCGGATTATAGGTGTTAAAGTTTGCTCCGAAATTATGCGATTTCGAGGTACCTAAGTTTACATTACCATATACCAAGTTCATTGGGTTGGCATTATCTATATAAGGCTGTAGGTTTCTAAGAGTAGGTGCATCTTCTGACATACTATAGTTACCACCCATAAAAGAGCTATTGTTGATTTTATAGCGAAGACTAAATGTAGGTAAAACAGAAGGGAATTTTCGGTTTAAAGACTCTATAAACTTCCCACCTTGGTCTCCATACAAATCACCGCTTATGCCAATTTTCTGGGCTGCTACACCTGCCATTAACAATAATCCTTTATGGTTAAGCTTAAATGATGTTCCTAAACGTGAGTAGTTTATGTCATTAGTAAAGTATCTGCTAAGGCTGTCCACAAAGGTACGACTGGCTCCTGGATCTCCCAGAGCAAACACATCTCTATCAATATCATAGCGAGTTGTTCTTAGATTTAAGAAAGTCTCCCAAGTAAGTTTTTTGCCAATTGGCTCAGCGTACATTGCACTGGTTTTCAATACTCTGGTATTGGTAAACCCAAGTATATTTTGGTTAAGATTTAAAGACGAAGTAATAGGGAATGACTCGCCAGTTACAGGGTATTCACGTACATTAGATTCTTGTCTTCCTTCGTTGTCATTGTTATTAAGGGTGTAATTTCCGGAGATAAGGAACACCCGGCCGTTTTTCTTAAACTTGTTACGGAATACTGCAGAAGTCTCTAAATTGTATGTATTACCAACACTAGAAGAAAACGGGTCTTGGGAACGGAACTGCTCATTGGTCTTATTAAAAAACAGCTGGTTAGAACGTGATAGTTGGTCGCGATCGGCAATACGTCCGTTTGCATAAACAATCAGGCTACGAAGAGAGTCAAGTTCTTTTTCGAACCTTATACTACCTCTATGGTTTCCTGTTTTGTTTTTATTGTAGTTGGCTCCTGTGGTACTATATTGTGTGTTATTAAGCAGGACATCGCGTAAATAACTTTGTTCAAGCGTTTGGGAGGTATTGTTATAAAAATAATTAGAGCTTACCTTGTTCTTTTTTGTATCGTAGTTGTAGTTAACACCGGCAGCAAAGTTTTTGGACAAACCCGCTCCAGGTCCCCATGAAGTAGGAATACTTAATCCATCTCCGGAGTCACCATCAGAAAAAATTACGCCGCCGCCCCCGGTGCTAAAACCGAAGTCTACGTTATTACCCCAGTTATAGGACTGACTTCCTCTAAAGTCCTCGTAGTCCTCACCGGAAAGTCCCGTTTGGTTAATATTGTTACCAAAGCCTACAACAGATAGCTGGTTCTTATCGTCAAATTTGTTGTAGTTTCCTTTCCCCATTAGCCGGTCTTCTGTCCCGCCCCCAACGGTAAATTTACCAAAAGCTCCCTTCTTGTACTCGTCCTTGAGTTCCAGATTTAGCGTTTTTTCTCGTGAGCCGTCGGCCACACCAGTGAGCTTTTGCTGGTCAGATACATCGTTAAATACCTGTACTTTACTAATGGCTTCCGACGGTAGATTTTTGGTGGCCGCTTTAGGGTCGTTTCCAAAGAAGCGTTTTCCACCTACAAGCACTTTCGTGATGTTTTCTCCTTGGGCTTTAATATTTCCGTCGGAATCTACTTGGAAGCCGGGTAGTCTTTTTAGTAAGTCTTCCACGCTAGACCCTGGTGGTACTTTAAACTTGCTGGCGTCATACTCCACTGTGTCTCCCTTAAAAGACATAGGAGCACGTGCGGTTTTAATAACCACTTCATAAAGTTCGTTATCAATGGGTTTCATCTGGATAATACCCAGATCTAAGTCGCCTTTGGATGGCTGATGGCTAATTGTCTTTTTTAATGGTAAAAAACCCACATAAGTAGCTGTAAAGACAACGTCACTTTTTCTCACATTCTTGAATTCAAAAGCACCTTCATCATTGGCCCTGCTAAAAGTAAGCATGGTAGAATCTGATGGGTTAAGCAAAAAGACGGTGGCAAATGATAGTGGGGCATTGGAGGTATCCACCAATGTACCCTTAATGTTGTACGATTGGGCCTGTATTTGCCATGAAATGAGTAGTAATAGCAGAATTTTTTTCATAAAGTAAGTTAATAATTTTCGAAGGATTTTCTTTCAACTATAAAATTAGGTAGTTATTTTTTCAGTCCAAAATTATTTCTGGAATAAATGCAATAATATTTTTTGTGACGAATACTTGGCCTCTTGGGACAAAAGACTCAAATAAAGCCCTTGGGTTGCATATAGATACCCAATAAATTAAGGAAGGTTACAAAACACTTAGGAGAAAATGATGTTCTTGTGGTCTGCATAGGTAATAGGTTATAGGTTTCGATAGGTAAAACTCCTAGGAAAACGCTATAAGAAAACAGGAAATTGTTCCAATTGTATATTTTATTGAAAAAATAGGAAACTACTGTAGTTTTAAGAAGGATTTAAAATTTAATACAGGATACAAAAAAACAACTGCCACGGTTATATTTAAATATACCGATACTATGTTTACAAGTTGTTCTACCTTAAGGAAATTTCCCAGGGAAGGATTTGCACTTATGTAGTAATAAAATACTGGAAATAAAAAGACTAGAAAGAGTAGGAGGGAGCGAAAAAACCATTTACTCTTTAAGGATAGAAAAATTCCTATCCCAGACAGAATTGGCAAAATAACCTGGGCAAAAAGTAATGCATTCTTCAATGATTGCTGGTTCTCCGGAAGTATCCTTATTTTGGAAAAGTACGCCCATACGGCATATCCCAATAATATTAAACAAACTAAAAAAACCAGACGCTCTTTGGTGTAATTCAGTCTAAAGAAACGTTTTATATGCCGTGTCTGCAAAATTAGGAATACACCCAAGGCTATAATATCTACGAAGGGCAAAAAGAAAAAGGGATACAGCCAGTTAGAATGCCCACATTTATCATAAAAATACATGGTCATGTATTTTCGGAAATACAAAGTACTGATGGCCAGATATCCAGCGTAGCCAATTGCATGTAGCCCCATACCTACTTTATTAGTAAAGAGCGGAATGCTATATTGGCCCAGTAAGACTATGATTAGTGAGCCCAGTAGCCAATATATAAGGGTTTTAAAAACCAGAAAAACAAGTAGAAGGTTCCCCTTTCTTAATGGCATTTCCACGAAGAGATGCCATGATTTTAGTACAAAAAACTGGTGGTTTATTTCAAAAAACAATATAGCAAAAGCCGCCCAAAATAAAGACTTTACCAATGCTAAACCTAAATCTAGGAAAATGCCTCCACCAACAGCTATATCAAGAAAATCGTATCCAAAGAATATTTTCAGGAGTGAGAGGTTACCCTCAAATCCATTGGCAATTTCTAGGTTTACCAATGGTATAAAGGCCATCATAACGGGTAAAAAAATCTGAGCCAAGGATTTCTTTAAAAACAAGAAAATTAAAAAAGGTACAAAATATAAGAAAGACTTAATGATGAGATTATCATGATCCATATTCCAAACCGGGGTGTACAAAAAGTCAGGAATAGTAGTAAATATTACAGTTATCAGGCACATTAAGATAAGCTTCCAAAGTTTATCTAGTGAGGTGCGGAAAAAATACCAAAACAAAATCCAATCTACTGTTTCAAAACCCGCATAAAAGAGGCTTTTGCCCATTCTCTCCCAAGATGGTACATCCAAATACTGGAACAAATAGTCTTGTAGGACGTTTTTGAAGAAAATAAGTACAATACAAATGACAAATCTGGTCAGATGCCCAAATCTCTTATTGAAGGTCATGCATACCTAGTTTTGCCACAAACCTATAAAAAAAAATCGGGATTTTGTGTCTTGGACACCATCCAATTCGCCATTTCTGTGGCTTTGAGTGTTTTTTGTGCTGTATATGGGCTCAGTGAAATTGTATTCTTTCAGATCTGTTTAGGAATTTTTCATTTGGGTAAAAATGGAGTTTCTAGCAGAATACGTGATAATACACTAAAAAATGGATTTTTAACTCGAATTATGCATAAGGCTATCTACTGCACCCAAATACTACTTAAAATAGGCTTTTGTACCTCCAAAACTATAGTTCACTATATGTTTTTCTGTACTTTGCTTCTATTTTTTGGCGTTTCGTTTCGCTAAAATCTCTAATGCATAATTCAGCTTTAATAAGTGCAGAGTGGGATTGCATTTTAAGAAATTTGAGCCTGTTTTTTAGCTAATTGTGAAGTAAACAAAAAAAGCGGAGTTTCCTCCGCTTTGATATCTATCAGGCTATTTTCCTTACATGTGTATCGAACGATTCTCAGTAGCAGCTAAACATGCTTCTTTCAAGGCCTCTAAGTAGGTCGGGTGTGCGTGCGATGAACGTGCTACATCTTCCGCAGATGCTCTAAATTCCATAGCTATCACTGCTTCACCAATCATATCGGCAGCTCTTGCTCCTATAATGTGAACACCTAGGATTTCATCAGTAGCTTTGTCTGCTAGTACTTTGACAAAACCATCTACATCACCACTGGCAGTAGCTCTTCCCAATGCCTTAAACGGAAACTGTCCGGACTTGTAAGCCACACCAGCATCCTTCAATTCTTGCTCGGTTTTACCTACAGCTGCTACCTCTGGCCATGTATAAACAACTCCCGGGATAAGGTTGTAGTTGATATGCGGCTTTTGTCCTGCTATGGTTTCTGCTACTAATACACCTTCTTCTTCGGCTTTATGGGCTAGCATTGCACCGCGAACCACATCACCTATCGCATAAATATTCGATACGTTAGTTTGTAACGTATGGTCGTCCACTACCACACGGCCGCGGTCAGTTTGTACACCAGCAGCTTCTAGGTTTAGGTTATCTACAAATGGTCTACGGCCAATAGAAACCAAGCAGTAATCGCCTTTGATTTCCACAGTCTCACCTTTACTATTTTCAGCTGTTATTTTTACTTCCTTACCTAAGTTTTCAATCAAACTTACTTTAGTATTGAAATGGAACTCTGCTCCCAGTTTTTTTACAGTCTTTTGTAGTTCTTTTCCCAGAGCTTTATCCATTGTAGGAATCATGCCGTCGGCAAACTCCACAAAGGTTACCTTAGAACCTAAACGAGCGTATACCGAGCCCAGTTCAGCTCCGATAACCCCAGCACCAATAACTATTAGGTGTTTTGGAAGTTCCTTAAGTGTAAGGGCTTCAGTAGAGGTTATGATACGGGTTTTGTCATAGTTCATAAATGGCAAAATGGTTGGCTTAGAACCGGTAGCTACGATAATATTCTTAGCTGAAAGGGTTTCTTCTGAACCATCATCTTTTTTTACTTTGACAGTATTTTTATCAACGAAAGAACCAAAACCAGTCTTAACGTCAATTTTGTTCTTCTTCATTAAAAAAGTGATACCATCGTTCATTTTCTTAACTACGCCACCTTTTCTTTCGATCATTTTGGAGAGGTCTGCCTTTACCTTACCTGTAACAATACCATGCTCTTCGAAATGATTTACGGCATTATAATAATGCTCAGAAGAATCAAGAAGGGCTTTAGATGGGATACAGCCTACGTTTAGACACGTGCCACCCATTGCTGGATATTTTTCTATGATGGCGGTTTTAAAACCTAATTGGGAACATCTGATGGCAGCTACGTACCCTCCAGGACCCGAACCTATAACTACTACGTCGTATTGCATAATTTATAAAGTTAAAAAGGGCTTTTCCAAGCTTACCCTGAAAAAGCCCTCCAGCTATTTTTTTCTAAACCTGAAGAAGCATCCTCATTGGATCTTCTAGTAATTGTTTTACTCTTACCAAGAAACTCACTGAGTCTTTACCATCAATGGTACGGTGGTCATAAGACAAGGCAATATACATCATTGGTCTTATCTCAACCTGACCATTTATAGCAACTGGTCTTTCTACTATATTGTGCATACCCAAAATGGCACTTTGAGGAGCGTTTATGATAGGTGTAGACATCATAGAACCAAAGATACCACCATTGGTTATGGTAAATGTACCACCAGTCATTTCATCAACAGTAAGCTTGTTATCTCTGGCTTTTACGGCTAGTCTTACTACCTCAGCTTCTATCTGGCTAAATGACATACCTTCTGCATTTCTGATTACCGGAACTACCAAACCTCTTGGTGCAGAAACTGCAATGGATATATCAGCGAAGTCATTGTAAACAATCTCTTCTCCATCTATAAAGGCATTTACAACAGGGAATTCCTGAAGTGCTATAGCACAAGCTTTGGTAAAGAATGACATAAAGCCAAGCCCCACACCATGTATTTCTTTAAACTTGTCTTTGTATAGTTTTCTTACATCCATTATTGGTTTCATGTCTACCTCATTAAATGTGGTAAGCATAGCTGTCTCGCTTTTCACGGCTACCAGTCTTCTGGCAATCGTTTTTCTCAGAGAAGTCATTTTTTCTCTTCTTGATTCTCTACTTCCTCCGGCAGAAACTGTTTTGGTAGCTGGTGCGGCAGCAGCTGCTGCGGCTGGAGCAGCTGGTTTTGGAGCAGAAGAAGCATTTTGTGCATCATCTTTAGTGATTCTCCCACCAACACCTGTTCCCGCTACTGCATCTGCCGAGAGACCTTTCTCTGCCAATACCTTAGCAGCTGCGGGGGATGGGTGCCCTGAAGCATAGTTTCCATCTGTACTTTGCGGTGCTACTGGAGCACTTGCAGGAGCTGTAGCTACGGGAGCTGCAGTGGCACTTCCTCCTACTGTCAATGTTGCTAGTATTCCACCAATGGCAACTACGTCACCTTCTTGGGCTACAACAGTAAGTACGCCTTCTTGGGGTGAAGGAAGCTCAAAAGTGGCTTTATCCGATTCTAACTCACATATTATTTCATCTAAACCTACAGTGTCACCAGTTTTCTTAACCCAGCTAGCTATGGTAACTTCTGTAATAGATTCACCCACAGCCGGAACTGTAATTTCTATAGTTTGTGCAGGTGTTGCTGCAGCAACAGGAGCCGCAGTAGCGGCTGGAGTAGCTTCGGCTACCGGAGCGGCCGCCGCTGTGGTGCCACTTGCTTCTATTCTACATATTACTGCACCAATAGCCAGGGTATCGCCCTCTTGTCCTACAATTCTAAGAATACCATCTGCTTCTGCCGGAAGTTCAAAAGTAGCTTTGTCTGATTCTAACTCACAAATCACCTCATCCATTTTCACCGCATCGCCGTCTTTCTTTACCCAAGAAGCAATTGTAACTTCTGTTATAGATTCTCCCACAGCGGGAACTTTCATTTCAATAGCCATATTCGTATTCTATTTATTCAACTGGAATGCTTTATCAATAATTTTTGTCTGGATTTCGTTGTGGTTTTTAGTGTAACCAGTAGCTGGAGAAGCACTAATTTTCCTCGAAATTACTTCATCTATACCTTTAGGGTATTCCCTTTGTATAAATGACCAATATCCCATATTCTGAGGTTCTTCTTGTACCCAAACTGTTTCCACTTTACCATACTTTGCTAGTTCTGCATCTACCTGTAGTTTCGGGAATGGGAACAGCTGCTCTAATCTCACTATTGCTATATCTTCCCTTTTTTCGTCGGTTTTACGTTTCAATAGGTCGTAGTAGATTTTACCAGTACAGAAAAGTACCCTTTTAACTTTTTTAGGATTTGCCGTTTCGTCACCAATTACCTCCCTGAAGCTCGTTCCTGTTTCAAACTCAGACATGGCAGAGACCGCAAGAGGATGTCTTAGCATTGACTTCGGAGACATGTGAATACAAGGCTTCCTAAACGGTAATGCTAGCTGTCTTCTTAACATATGGAAGAAGTTGGCAGGAGTGGTACAATTACACACATAAATGTTATACTCTCCAGCAAGCTGCAAGAAACGTTCCGGGCGGGCATTTGAGTGCTCTGGTCCTTGGCCTTCATACCCGTGAGGTAAAAGAAGAACTAAGCCGTTCATTAGATTCCACTTTGATTCAGCAGCAACCACAAACTGGTCAATCATAATCTGAGCACCGTTGGCAAAATCACCAAACTGTGCTTCCCAGATAACTAAGGCATTAGGATTGGCCAATGCGTAGCCATACTCAAAGCCCATTACGGCATATTCTGACAAGAACGAGTTATAAATCTCAAACTTCCCTTGTACAGGCTGTATGTGAGCTAGGTTATTATAAACCTTAAATGTTTTAACATCATGAAGGATTGCGTGTCTGTGAGAGAATGTACCTCTTTGTACATCTTGTCCAGTCATCCGAACCCATTTATCTTCAGCTAAAATAGAGCCGTATGCCAATAATTCTGCACTAGCCCAATTTACAGGTTTAGAACCTGCAAATATCTCAGAACGCTCTTCTAATACCTTCTCAATTTGCTTTATCGGAGCAAAACCTTCCGGTACTGTAGACAATGCTTCTCCTACGGTGTTGATTAACTCTTTTGAAATACCTGTTTTAGGAGAAGTGTCAAAATCCCCTATAGTAGACCTTCTAAGTTCTGCCCAGTCTCTTTCAAGTTTAGGCCTTTCATAAGGTAGCTGGTTTTGTTTTACCTGCGAAAGCAATTCTTGTAAACTACTATCGAAATTTTGCTTAAGCTGTTTTGCTTCGGCATCCGTCATAGTACCATCAGCAAGCAATTTCTCCAGATAAATTTCTCTAGGGTTTGGATGCTTATTGATAATACCATACATACCAGGCTGGGTAAACTTCGGCTCGTCGGCTTCATTGTGACCATATTTACGGTAACATACCATGTCTATGTAAATATCCCTGTTAAATTCCTGCCTGTATTCCACAGCCAATTCCATAGCATATACTACCGCTTCAGGATCATCACCATTTACGTGCAATATAGGTGTATCAAGCATTTTGGCTACATCAGAGCTGTAAATGCTAGAACGGGCATCAAAATTATCTGTTGTAAAACCAATTTGGTTGTTGATTACAAAGTGAATTGCCCCACCTACGTAATATCCTTGCAGGTTAGACATTTGATTTACTTCATAAACAATACCTTGTCCTGCTAGTGAGGCATCACCATGTATTATAATAGGCAGGATTTTATCGTATATATCGTCAAAATCATTATACTTTGTACCTTCACTTTCGAAATGGGCATCAGCTCTTGCTCTGGCATACCCGAGAACAACAGGGTCTACGGCTTCTAAGTGCGAAGGGTTGGCCATAAGTTTCAAAGAAACGCGGTGTCCATCTTCAGTCTCAATCTGTGATGAATATCCCATGTGGTATTTAACATCGCCATCGCTAAACTCCAAGGTAGGTACATTTTCCTCAAACTCATTAAACACTTGGTCGTAAGGTTTTTGGAGTATATTAGTAAGTACGTTAAGACGACCTCTGTGTGCCATTCCTATAACTACCTCTTCCACGCCAAGTTTTGCTCCTGTTTGTATAGCAGCATCCAAGCCGGGGATAGTAGATTCTCCACCTTCAAGAGAGAATCTCTTCTTACCCAAATACTTCGTATGCAAGAAGTTCTCAAAAGCTACAGCTTTATTGAGGTTATAAAGAATCCTGCTTTTTTGAGGTTTAGATGGATTATAGTCAATATAGTCTTTCTCTATTTTTTTTCTAATCCAGTTTTTTATCTTGGAGTTCCTGATATACAGGTATTCAAAACCTATTTTCCCACCGTATACCTTCTTTAAGAAGGTTTCTATCTCACGGAGAGAGGCTGGACGGCCAAAGACTTCAACGCCTGCTTCGAAAACGGTATCCAAATCTTCCTCTCCTAAACCAAAAAACTTCAAATCGAGATTTGCATCATATTTTCTGATTGGATAGATAGGGTCTATTTGTGATATCAAATGACCTCTTGAGCGGTAAGCTCTAATTAAGTGGACCACCTCTCTCTCTTTTCCTATGTTAGAAAGAGTACCTCTTACAGGGGCATCTGTTCCTCCAGAAGCCACAGCAGCCCTCTCATTTGTAACAGCCCCGCCATTCCAGGACTTGTTAAATTCAAAGCCTTTGAAAAAATACTCCCAGCTTTTATCTACCGATGAGGGGTCTTGTAAGTATTGTTGGTAAAGTTCCTCGATTGCTGATACGTCGCCATTGGCAATGTATGAAAATTGATCCATTGGACTGTCTAATAAAACGCTTTAAATTACTAAAAACTGCTTCTTGAAATTTCGTCTCTCACTTTTAAAACGAAAGATATGCGAACTACGTGTTTTTATTCCTAAAACACAATTTTTTGTCAAAAATCGGGCAGAATTAGCAAGTATTTTTTATATTTTATAAGAAAACAATAAGAAAAACAAGAAATTAAATTAGATAATTTGCTAAATATTAAAATTGATTATAATACCAGCTATCTCCAGCCTTGTTTGCTTTGTTATATCTTATATAAAATTGGAATATTCCATTCATTCCCGATGCCATATTGGAAGGCTGCCCCGAGGACAATCGCAAGCTGTTACTATTGTAGGCCAAACCTAATGCTAAGTCTTCGGTGAATTGGTATTCGAGCGACGGAATTATTGTGTTTTTCTTGGTGTAAAGTCCTTGGTAGATATTATTAATCCTGTAAGAACCACCCAGAGCCATACGTTTGTTAAACCACAATTTTAGGTTGAAGTCATAATTATACAAATCGTCTACTTTGGCGAAGAGGAAATTAACATTATACGTTACAAAATTGTCCTCGTTAGTGGACATGTGGCCAACATTAATAAACAAAGGTTTACCAGAATCTAAGAAGGTATTTTTTGTACCTACTAAAGCGGGTTTAGAAATGCCAAGAAACGCTCCCTCATAGGAAGCAAACAAGCCAGCCCCAGCGGTAAAGTTTACGTTTGTACCACCACCGTCAAGACCGATAGTATTAGGTAAAAAAGTAGCACCTCCGTTTAATCCTCCTTTTATTTTTAAGTTTCCTATTTCTACTCCTTTAGACCAGCTTAAACCCAAGTTGTTGGCACTTCCCACACCAAAATTGTCACTGGAGCTTTGGAAAGCCAGACCGTTTTTATTGTATAGTTGGCCATCAAGGACTATTACGTGGCTAAGCTGGTTAAACCGTAGGTTGCCATTAAACTGGTTCCCCATAACACCTTTTACAGTAAATGGGCCATTTTCTCCTGCCAAAGCAGGGTTTAATGCTAAATAATTAAAATGATATTGGTTATATAAACCTATCTGAGAATGTGCACTATTGTAGAGAAGTACAAAGAAGGCTACTAATAATTTTTTCATTTTTACTGATTTGGATTATTAAAGAAAAGGCCGCTTAGTAACTAAACGGCCTTTAAAAATACAAAATAAATTCTTTTTTACTGCATCTGGACCACTTTGATTTCGGTCCTTCTGTTTAGTTGGTGCTCTGCCTCAGAACATTTAACTCCATCTGAACAGCCATTTACAAGTTTGGTTTCGCCAAAACCTTTATACTCTATTATCCTTGTACGGCTAATACCTCTTTTGAATAGATATTCGGCACTACTTTTCGCACGGTTGTCAGATAAACGCTGGTTGAACTCGGAAGAACTACGACTATCTGTATGTGACCATAACTCAACTTTCATATTAGGGTATTCCCTCATTAGGTTTACCAAACGGTCTAGACCTTCACGGGCATCTTTTCTGATATGAAATTTACCGTAGTCGAAGTATATGTTCTCAATCTCTACAATATCTCCCTCTTTAAATAGATATATATGAGGAGTAACAGTTCCGGCGTCATCACAATTAAACTTCTGTAAAATAGTATTCTTGGATCCATACTCGTTTTTCTTACCCGATACGGTATAATCACAACCTTCTACACCGGTAAATGAAAAGTTTCCGTCTTTGTCTGTCTGTACTGTAATAGTAGTACCATCGCATTCATTCTTAAGTGTTACTGATACACCCTCAAGACTTCCTTTGCCTGACATATAAGAAACCTGACCTTTAATTAAGCATTTCTTCGCATTTGGGTTAAGCAGTGATGGAGTACTATCTTTAGATATTGTAGTTACAGTTGTAGTGGTGTCTAGTTTTGGCCTTTCTAGTGGAATTTCCAATCTAGAAGGCTCATTGTCACACTCTTCTGTTAAGAAGCTAACAGTATTTGGATTATAACCTTGTTTAGTAGCCCTGAAAATGTAGTCATGGCCCTCTACTATGTTATCTAGTTCTATAATTCCATCTTCGTTGGTCTCCAGTTTCACCTCTACGCCTTCATCATCCGTAAAGGTAACAGTTGAGTTCTCTAAAGGCATTTTTGTATCTGCATCATACACGGCAATTAATAACTCACAACCTTCTATTAGCTCACACTCTCTTTCAAATTTATAGATATCATCATCATTTCCACCTTCTTTTCTGTTAGACGAGAAATAACCCGACTTACGCAGACCGTCCGTAACAATACCAAAATCATCTTTACTTGAGTTTATTGGTGTTCCAAGGTTCACAACACGACCTTTAGGGGTAATGTTGTCTACTAGCTGTGAGAAAAATATATCTAGTTCTCCTAGACCCGGGTGCCCATCTGATGAGAAGTATAAGTTACCTTTCTCATCTACAAACGGGTACATCTCATTCCCCGGTGTATTTATCTTATCCCCCAGGTTAATTGGTGCTCCCCAGTTGTTTCCATCAAATCTAGACACATAGATGTCCGTACCACCATATCCTCCCGGCATATCAGAAGCAAAGAATAATAATTTCTCATCTGCAGATAAGGATGGATGTCCAGTAGAGTACTCATTTGAGTTAAATGGCAGCTCTGTAATATTTGCCCAACCGTCTTTCTTTGCATCTGCAGTAAATAACTTTATCCTTCTTGTTTTATCAGAACTCTTTTTATCAGAGTTTCTTGTGAAAATCACTCGGCTACCATCTTTAAAAAACGCGGCAGGTCCTTCGTGGTATTTAGAGTTAATAGATTTATTTAATCTATCACTTTCGGTAACTGGTTTGTCTGCGTAGCCATGGCCTCTTGAGATGTTACCACCACCAAACGAGCCTAATGTACGGGTATCGTTGGCGGTAGGGGGGGTGTAGAAGTCCGAACCAACTTCAGGCACTTTGCCTGATTTCTTATTTTTTGAACCACCTGCACCACTTAATGCGGCCTCAGTAGTTCCCAAATTATTAATATCTTCCAGGTAGTACAGGTCAAGAAAAGATGTATTGTTCCATTCGAAAACTCTTCTGATACCATTAGTGTTACCTCTGTTTGAAACAAATATTAATCCGTTTTGGTAGTATGTTGGACTAAAGTCAGACGCATTTGTATTAATAGAAAGGTAGTCTACTTTATAGCAGGCAGCATTTTTTGCCAAGACACTTACATCGTCATACAGTTTCGAGAAACCTTTTGCTTTGGCATCACTATCTACTAAAAGAGAATAATTATCGAACTGTTCCTGCGACTCTTTATATTTGGCATTACTAGCAAGTGCTTTTGCATAAGATAGGATTACGGCACTTTTATCAGCTCCAAGATCTATACCAGAACCTACAAGACTTTGTAGAACTCTTTCCGCATTTACTCCGTCTTTTATTTTTAAATAACTTTCGGCAAGGTTTTTCATAACCAAAACGCGGTCGCCATCGTTTAGACCTTTACGGCTCAGTACCTCTTCGTAAGCATCTATAGCTTTAACGTAGCTCATTCTCTCGAAGTAGTGGTTTGCCGTCTTTATAAGTGTGCTTTGTGCAAACGTAAGTTGCCCAAAACCAAGTAAAAGTGTTAGTATTATAGTTACACGTAAATTATTTTGTTTCATAATCGGCATAATAATAAGTATTCAGCGGTTTAGAAGTAACGCGGTGTAATAATCCTGTCTTTCCCGAATCCAAACTCATATCTTAAGAACCCTTCCCAAGTAGGTGTTCCTGTTATTTTGCGGACTTTAGAATTTGCTTCACCGCTTTTATTTAGTGCTCCCTGGTTCCAATCATATGCTACACCAAATCTTAACTGGGGTGTAAGCTGTAATTCTCCCATAAGGACAACCGCATCCATTACGTCCTGTCCCGAAAATACCATTTGAGATTTTCTACCTGACACGCCCAAAGCAATGAAGTCTTTATACCAAACATTGATGTTTCCGTCAAACCCTAGCGGAGCTCCTTTTGTAAGTCTTACTACGGTAGAAGGTTTAACTTTAAAGTTTCCTTTGCCCATTACAAAACCCATCATAGCAAAATAATGGCGTTGTATTTTACTTTCACCGCTTAAGCTAGGAGAGATGCGTTGCTCTATTAACTGAGGTATCGAAATCCCTATGTATGCACGGTCGTTACTGATGAAAGTTCCTAAACCGGCATTGAACAATATTTTTGAGACATCTTGTTGGAAAAGGGGATCATTATCCTGGATGTTTCTAACTTGCGAGAGCCCCGCACTTACGCTTGTAAATGTAGGCTGTAAACCAAGTGACATGGTAGTACGCTCTGTAAGCTTAAATTTGTAGGCATAAGCTAAGTTAAAACCAGTGGTATTGAATTTACCCAGGTTGTCATTGTAAGCTGTAAGCCCAACACCCATTTTTTCATTTCTGAAGGGCATATCAAGAGTTAAAGAGTGTGTTTTTGGTGCTCCTGGTATACCAATCCACTGGTAACGTCCTAGTGCAGTAATACTTAACACATCCCTACTTCCCGCATAAGCTGGGTTTATGGCCATTGTGTTAAACATGTACTGAGAGTAAAATACTTCTTGTTGGGCAAAAGATGAGTGGCCAACAAGAAAACTGCAAGTCATGAGAAGCAGCACCCTGAATTTAGTAAAACGTAGATACTTCATTTTATTCAAAAAGTAAAATTTTTTCTTAACACTATTTACAAAAAGAGACAAATTATCTCTTTAATGTTACATAACCTTTTATTACATTTCCACCAAAAATATGTGGATTTGCACTTTGGATTGAATAGTAGTAGGTTCCTGTAGGTAAACCTGAAGCTTTGCTCCATATTACGCCTGTATTGGCATTGCCTCCCCAGCCTCTTCCTTCTTTTAAATCCGTGGCGTAGTCATCGGATTTATAAACCACATGACCCCACCTATTTACTATTATTACATTAATTATACCAAAATCTTCAATAGACATTACATTATTTTCATCGCTAATGACAAAAACGTCGTTAATGCCGTCACCATTAGGTGAAATACCCTCAGAAATACGCAAATTAACCTTTGCTGTATCAATGACTCCCGGATCTATAATGTTTATAGTATAGCCTGAGTCGTTTCCAGGATTTCCGTCTCCATCAGCATCTGGATCTTCTCCGGATACAGATAGGTCTTCTATTTCTATATCGTTCTCAGTGGCTTTGCCTAATACTTGGTTACGGTAGGTTTGGGTCTCCGTGTTGGTATTAAAAGCACTTACCACAAAAGTGACAGTATCTTGTTTTCCTACCTCTAATATACTTCCTTCTGAAAGCAAGTTGATATCAGAAATTCCGTTGAATTGGCTATTGGGCACTAGTAAACTACCCTGGTTTACTGTAGGTAATTCTAGCAAAGTAAATTCGGTATTGTTATCAAATACCCTTCGCAGGTTATCTTCCAAAAGTACATTCTTAAGTGTGTCTCCACCGTAATTTTTAACTACCACTTTGTACGTGATACGAGTAGCACCCGTAGACGATAATTCAGCGTGTCCGGCCTTTGCTATACCTAAAGAAACTATTTCTCCAACAGGAAAAAACGGCCTTAGATCTATCAAAGTTGGTTCTGAGTCATCTATTGGACTACCAGAACCGTTCTTATCCGGATTTACTCCATCTGTAGAGGTGTCTTCAGTAGAAACAGCACTTCCGCCTAGTGCTCCAATAACCAAGCCAAAATTCTCGAAAAGTAATTTATTCTGGGAATTTAGTGCTATTTCAGCCCTGATTCCCACCTTTTTCGTGGAAAAAGCGGGTATATTAGATAAAGAGTCTATTAAAATGGCAGTACTTTCTCCTTTGCCTGTGTAGTGCGAATTGGCCTGGAGACCTTCTGGAATCGCTGTGATATTTGCTTGTTTGATATTTACACTTGAGCCAAAAGCGTTTTCTAAATCATCGGTTAACTGAACCATAGTAATTGGTTGTGCCGAATAATTCTTAAGATAGAAGCTAAAATCCAAAAGAAAGCTGTCTCCTTCTTTTGTGATTTTTTCCAATTTCTTGGCCAGTCCAAGTGCTGGTTGATTAAATGTAGAGTCAAGTACTACGATAGTAGGAATTTCGCCTTCAAAGAATGGTTGGATACCATCATTTGATTTCTCCGGATTGGCAATACTTTCTGCTGAGAGTTCCAGTTGTTTAGAATATATACCGCCGTAAGACGAAATGTTTAGGCTATACTTAATAGTGTCGATCTTACCGCTATCTAGAACCGAGAGTGCAGGATTCAACAAACAAGTCTTGCCATCTGTGCCAGCATAATTAGAATCAAGGACTAATTTGCTTCCTACATTTAAAGTTGGAACTCCTATAAGTTTTACCACAGAACCGGCAGGGAGATCGTTTGCAAGGCTATCGCAGAGGGATATGCCAGTAAGAGGCTTTTGACCACAGTTACCTATGACAGATATATAATTTACGGTAAGCGTACCATCTGATTCCCAAATTTTTTCTGCAGCTATTAAGGCTAGACCGGCACAGTTTTCTTGGATTATATCTATGGCGTCTGGATGTATAATCACCGGTGTAGGGTCAGAGCCCGCAACAGTTATATCCGGATCCTTGTGGCTATATTTTTGGATATTATCTACCGCTGTTATGTTAAGTTGGTTTTCGTAATTAAGGCGGTTCACTTTACTTAAAATCAACGTAAATTCTAATGTATCTGTATGTCCCGCAGCTAGTGAACTAGTCGGTAACGTTATGGCAACATTTTCTTTACCGTCAAAGGCAGGGTTTAGTACTAAGCCGGAATTAGCGTTTAGAATATTTACATTTTCTACAGAAAATATAGCAGGCGTCTCAAAGTATTTAGAAAGAGAGTCTATTATTGATACTTGATTTATCGTAGAGTCC
Source organism: uncultured Lacihabitans sp. (assembly GCA_964489955.1). Taxonomy (GTDB): domain Bacteria; phylum Bacteroidota; class Bacteroidia; order Cytophagales; family Spirosomataceae; genus Leadbetterella. The sequence goes on from CAZBAV010000046.1 coordinate 22,372, forward strand.
GTAGCGTTTTTAAGCAATGACCTAAAAATAATCCTAGAAGTTTTGTTAGCTCCCAACTGTATTTCTTTCACAGTTAAGTTGGCCAAAATAGGGGATTTAATACCCTCAATAAACCTTAACTCTGTGACAGAACTGAGGCCACGGACGGGAGTTGTTCCAGTATTTGTGGAGTCACTTATACGTCCGTCGTTTGAATCTAATGCAGAAACCAAGGCTTGTAAAGTAACCAAGTCTTGGCTCGTTTTTAACGTGAAACGTATTATCACAGAATCTTTTTCGCCACCAGGTAGAATGCTGGTTGGAGCTAATAATTCTTTATTAGTGAACCCATCATATGCTTGAGCTAAGATCAACGAGTTAGAGCCCGTAATAATCTCTAAGTTTGTAATATTTGAGTCGGCTTCGGAGAAGGCTGATAATCCTAATGTAAGAGAGAGCTGTTCCAAATGATCTTGCCCACAGTTTTGCAGATAGGTAGTGAGGTTTACCTCATACAGACCGCTTTCTAGGGATTGAACTGCACCTGCAAGAGATGAAGCTAAACATGATGCAGTACCTGCCGCCACTTCTATATCTACTGTAGCCAGGTTGTTGTGTAAGCTGGTATCTGCTGGTGTAACGGCTGTTAATGCAATATTATGCGTATAAACTCCAACTGTATTAAGTTTAAGCTTGTAGTATAGTGTGTCGGATTGCCCGCTTTTTAAATTCGCAATAGCGTACTCGAACCTGTTTCCAATAATAGATAAGCCGCTACTAACTGGTACGAGAACGACATTGGCACCTAATAAACTCACCAACTTTATATTTGACGCATCTACTGATCCTAGATTCTTTACAACAGCCGTAAGAAGGACAGTATCCCCTAAAGTAGTTTTGTTATTGTCTGCTACAAGGCTTATAGCTAAATTACTACGAGCGGTGCTGTCACATACTTCTATGTTTACAGTTATAGCAGCTGGCTGAGAATAACAGCCATTTGGGGACAAAGTATAGGCAAAGAATAAGCCTTTGGTATATATTAAACTATCTGCATCCGTGGAAGAAGGATTGTTACCGTTTTTAAAAACCAAGGTAGTGTTTGGCGGTACAGTTGTTATAGCTTTATTGAGGTTTACGAAATTTTGTGGGCATTCATTTCTAACAAAACTTTCTGCTGCTGGACTTGCGGGCAGAACATCGTTAACTGTAATAGTGATACTGCCAGAACTCGAACAACCCACAGTCTGGCAAGTAGCGGTGTAAGTGGTGGTTTCACTTGGGTCTACAAGGATAGTATTTCCAGTAGAGCTATTAGACCATGTGACCGTACCAGTGCAGCCTTGGGCAGATAGGGTTATCTCCTCTCCAACACAAATAGTCTTCTTTGATGCAGTGATTGTTAGATTGGTAGAACCTGTTACACCAACCACCAGGGTATTAGAGGCTTGCCCCTTGCATGTGCCAGTAGTACAATAAGCGTTGTACGTAGTGTTTACTACTGGAGAAACACTTATTGAACTTCCAGTTTGGCCATTAGACCAAACAAAGTTAGTACACCCTACTGCTACTAATGTAATGGTTTCTCCAGCACAAATATAGCTACGGTTTGTAGAAACCATTGGCGTCGGTAATTCGCAATTGTCTAGAACCATTATAGAGACAGAACTAGTGTCATCTTCATCTTCTCCTTGTTGTGGGGTAGAATCGGGATCTTTTTGATCGGAAGCCCAGATTTCTGCACTATTCAGATATTGACCGGCAGAATCTAGTTTTACTTCTACAGAGAAATTAGCTGAGCTGCCGGCTAGTATTTCAGAAAATGAGGCTGAGATTATGCCATTAGACACTTGCAGGTTTTGTCCTCCTATTGTCTTTATAAAGGTGGCCCCTTTACTTAATGAGTCTCTTACAACTACTCCAGTGGCAGTATTTGGTCCTTCATTGGTCACTGTGATGGTATAAATAACATGCTCACCAATAGAAACTACAGATCTGTTAACAGTTTTTATAAGACTTAAATCGGCCAATTGTACAGTGTCTGGTGGAGAGACTACAATAACTTCATCATCGTCATCGTCTTCATTCTTATCTACACCATTTCCTGGTGTAGAATTTGAATCAGGCTGGTCAGCTTTTACTATTTCTGCAAAATTTACAATATTACCTAATTTTGTTGCTTTAGCTGCATAACTTAAGCTCCGCTCAGAGCTGCCCGGAATTAAGGGTATAGAAGCTAGCAGCGTATCGCCATTTAAAGTGATGCCTGCACCAGAAATAAACGTAAGACCTTGTGGTAGAATATCTTGTACCTCTATATTTGTACCTTCGTGCTCGCTGGAGTTTCTTACAGTAATGGTGTATACCACTGTGTCATTTAAGGTTACAGACCGTTTATCCGCCGACTTAACTAAGCTAAGATTGACCTGGACACTATCTCCTCCACATTCTTTGTTTGCTACTGTTATTACACTGTACGTACTTGCACACCCTATGGCAGATTCTTGGAAAGCATAATACTCCCCGGCACCTACAGAAGAATCTGCAGAGGTGGTTCTTAAACTATCAGTATAAATCTTGAAATTATAATTGGCTTCGTCCGGAGGTGTAGTTAGGAGATTGTATAGCGTAACCAAAGAGTCTGCACAGATTTTTGTATCTGTTATCACAGAAGGTTTTGAAGGTTGGGGATTTACTGCTAACAAAACAGGAATACGCTGGGCAGTACAACCTTCCAACTTTACGGATGACTCCACAAAATATTGGGTAGATGTGTTAAGCTTAAAAATGGCCGTCTCTCCATGTAGAGTCACTTTCTCGGGAGCTGTTGCGTTGGGAGAAGTATACCAAGCCACATTCCCCTTACTTAAAAACTCTGCATGAACGCCAAATTCAGTTCCCGCACAAACTATACTGGTTTGAAGTCTCAGGAGTAATGAATCAGTACAATTTACTTTTTCTAGAATGAGGTCAAAGCCAGATAGGTTTTCTCCCAAGGACAGTTCAAAAGGTTCTGTAAGTCGTGTAGTATCATTAAACTTAGGACTTTCTTTTATTTTGAAACCGTTACTAAGATGTGCCTCTAGATTATAAGTTCCTGTTTGTAAACTTGTAAATAAGAATGTACCGGTGTTGTCTGTAGTAGCCGTGTCTTGAATCTGGCCTCCTTCTAAAAGAAGTATTTGTGTTCCTGCTAGTCCATCCATCCCTAAACGCACATTTCCCGAAATACTAGAGTTCAATGTTATGTTTACAGGAGCAATGTCATGGTCATCTTCGTCTCCACCGTCAGTAGCTTGTTGGTTAATCTCATTATCAATAGGAGTGCCGTCATTGTTGGGGTTATCGTCAGGTAAAGAGTCTATATCTTCTACATCTTGTCCTTGGTTTCCTTTAAAAGAAGCTATTTCGGCGGCATTAACTAAAACATCCTTAGCATTGCTGTTTACCAAAAATTTGACTAAAATAGACTTTGAGCTTCCCGGCATTAGGCTATCTATGGTAAAGTAAGCCTTACCGTTTCTTACGCTCCAAAGAGTATCCTGTAAGGTTAAACCCACAGGTAAGTAGTCTACTATCTGTATTTGGGTGGCTGTTTCTGTACCTTGATTAAAGATCTCAATCCTAAAGTGTAAGGCATCGCCCACATATATGTTTCCGGTTTCTACAATGGTTTTCCTTAGTGCCAAATCATAGCTACTTTCCAATCTGTTTTTTTTGTAGCTGGTATGCAAGTTATTGGGTTTTGAGACAGCAAAACTGCACGTAACTTGTAATAAGAACGTAATAGTAATAAGGAGGTTTAACAGCAAAGCACTTTTGTAAAACTTATTCATAAAAATAGAGTAAAACACCCAAATAAGTTAAGGGAGTAGGAAATCCCCCAAACTAGAACAAAAGCTATGTTGCAAAAATGATACCAACAATTGATAGAAAGTGCTTTAGAGGTTTTGATGAAACGAAATGCTTCAAAATAGGAGTAAAATACCGAGAAAAGTATATAAACTATGGTTTTGAAGGTATTAAGGCATATGTGAAGTAGAATTGGTGTTGGAGTAGACTAGCATAGTTGGGGTTTGATGGCGGGACGTCTTGTTTTTGCGTCTTGAGAGATCAAGATAATAGTCCCAGCATATGATCGATCTCAGGGTTCATTCAATTTTCCCCTCCCCAATCTCTTATTTTCAAATCTTACTATTACACCAACTTCTGGTGGGTTTTTGTTTTATTGTAGATTTGGTTTGTATATAGAAGTGTAATAACTTGCTCTATGCCTGACAGTAGCAACCAAGACTATCTACTATTCTAGTATAGAAGTAGTTAGCCTCAAGATATCATCCCTTAGTATTAATCCACTGTATGCTTTGTGGGTAGTGTTGGGAAACATTTGGGTTATGTGAGAAGGGAGGTAGTTTAAACGAAATCCCATTATTATTTAGGGAAATGGCATTTACAAATAAGTATCCACCCCGAACTTTAGTTTGAGATGGATACTCTTTATATTATAGAATTAAAGCTGATAAGCCACGATTTTTCTACATGTATTTACTGTCATTGTTGGGTTTTAGTTTGATGAGCTTAACTTTGTTTAAGAACCAAATTATAGGATAAGTAGGATCAAACTCATGCCATTTTATTCCAAAATTCGCCCTTCCGCCAAATTTATGGTGGTTGTTGTGATAAGACTCACCCATCATAAGAAAGTCTACTGGTAATAGATTACGTGCCGTGTCGTCTACCTCGAAATTCCTGTATCCATATTTATGAGCAAACCAATTGATAATTACTCCATGTACAGGACCCATCAAGAAGTGTACGGGCAATAACAAGAAAACCCAATAGCTCTCTGCGAAATAAAAATAGAATGCTATATAAACCAAAGCCCAAATAAGACGTGAAATCCAGTTGTCACCCAGTTTTTCCATAAATCGCCAGTTGGGTACGTTTTTCTTAAACTTAGCTTCAATCATGTCTTTCTTCTCCACAATACTGCTGTAAAAGCTTTTTGTAGACCACATCATGCTGAATAAGTTATCCGAATACTTTGGAGAATGTGGGTCATTTTCTGTATCGGCATAGGCGTGATGTAAACGGTGCATAACACCATATGCATAAGGGCTCAAGAAAGAAGAACCTTGGAATATAAAAGTAAGCCAGTAGAAAAACTTTTCTGTACGCGGCCCCATAGTAAACATTTTATGGGCAGCATAACGGTGTAAGAAAAACGTTTGTGCAAAAAGCGACAAATACCAGTGTGAAATGAAAAAAATTAGAATTGCCATGAAGACTGTAAAAAATTAGATTTCTTGTAATTTAAACTCCGAAGTGGTGTGAAATTCTATATCGGGATTATTTTCTTTATTCATTCTTAAGATCCAATCTGTTTCCGCAAGGAAAACGGGATTTTCGTCTTTATCGTATGCAATAAAGTTGGCTTTTAGCCTAACAAATTCTTGAAGTTTTGCAGGGTCTTCAGAAGTTACCCAGCAAGCTTTACTAAACGGACGGCCCTCAAAACGGCAAGATGCTCCGTATTCATTTAGTAATCGGTATTGTATAACCTCAAACTGCAGCTCACCCACAGTACCAATAACTTTACGGTTACCTGGCTGTAGTGTAAATAGCTGAGCCACTCCCTCTTCCGCCAGCTGAGAAAGACCTTTCTCCAGTTGCTTAGATTTAAGAGGGTCTGTATTTATTACCTCACGGAATAACTCAGGAGAGAAACTAGGTATACCAGTGAAATACATGATTTCACCTTCTGTGAGGGTATCACCAATTTTAAAGTTACCTGTATCGTATAAGCCGACTACATCTCCGGGGTAGCCTTCGTCTACTACGTTTTTAGAGTCGGCCATAAACATGTAGGGGTTAGAGAACCTAAGTTCTTTCTTGAGCCTCACATGTTTGTAAAATTTCCCTCTTTCGAAAGTACCTGAGCAAATCCTCAAAAAGGCTATGCGGTCACGGTGGCGAGGGTCTATATTGGCATGGATTTTAAAGACAAACCCTGTAAATTTCTTTTCAGTAGGCTCTACCAAACGCACGTTTGTCATACGGGCTATGGGTGCAGGGCTTATTTGGCAGAAAGTATCCAATAATTCAGTAATACCAAAACTGTTTACGGCACTACCAAAAAACACAGGTGCTACTTTTCCGTCCAGATAGGTGGTTTCATCAAAGTTCTCGTAGATGGTCTCAATCATTTCCACGTCTTCCCGCAACTGCCTAGCGTCTTTTTCACCAACGCTGCTATCTAAGTCAGGCGAGTCTAGTTGGATTTTCTTTACGTCATCTTCCAACTTCGTTTTGTTGACTTTAAAGTAGTTCATTTGCTTATCTAGCAAATGGTACACCCCTTTAAACGAGCTTCCTATGTTTACAGGCCAGGTAATTGGTCTTACTTTTATGTCCAGTTTTTGTTCGAGTTCATCCAGGAGGTCAAAAGCGTCTTTTCCTTCTCTATCCATCTTGTTTACAAACACAATTACCGGAGTATCCCGCATACGGCAAACCTCCATAAGTTTTTCTGTTTGCTCTTCTACTCCTTTAACACAGTCTATAACCAAAATTACGCTATCTACAGCTGTGAGTGTGCGGTAGGTATCTTCCGCAAAATCCTTGTGTCCAGGTGTATCTAGGATGTTTATTTTGCGGCCGCCGTAGTCAAAAGTCATCACCGATGTAGCCACAGAGATACCCCGTTGCTTTTCTATTTCCATGAAATCGGAAGTAGCGGACTTCTTGATTTTATTGGACTTAACCGCCCCTGCCGACTGGATAGCACCCCCAAAAAGTAGGAGTTTCTCTGTTAATGTGGTCTTACCAGCATCTGGGTGGGCAATGATTGCAAATGTACGCCTTTGCTCTAGTTCTGATTGAAATGACACCTAGGTATTCTTTTTAAAAATAAAACCGCAAGTTACGAAAAAACAAGGATATTAAGTAGATATTCTTTATCATCAGCATTAAACTTTATCCTTAAAACATACTGGTATTATTTCTCCTTTGCTTAAACGATATCTTTCTATTTCGGCAGCAGAGAGCTTTTGGGTATAGTCTTCCTCTACAACCCTAAAGCCTATATTACGCAATTTGGTGAAGTAATCGAGGCCATAAACTCGTACGTGGTCATACTGTCCAAAAATGCGAGCTCTTTCCACTGGATCCGTGATGGAGTCGTCTTCAAAAGTGGTTTCCCTGGATAAATCTTGGGGTATTTGAAAGATTCCCACACCGCCGGGCTTCAGAATTCGATAAAGTTCTTTCATGGCTTTAGTGTCATCCGGAATATGTTCTAACACATGGTTACATAATATTACATCAAACGAGTTATCGCTAAAAGGTAAATTACAAATATCGGCTTTTACATCTGCCAAAGGAGAGTTTAGATCAGTAGTGGTGTAATCCAGATTGGGCTGTTTTCTGAACCTCTTGTAAAATGCCTGTTCAGGAGCAAAGTGCAATACTTTTTTTGGAGAACTAAAAAAGTCTGTTTCGTTTTTGAGGTATAACCAAAGTAACCTGTGCCGTTCTAGTGATAGTGTGCTGGGAGAAAGTACATTTTCTCTTTGGTTTCCATATCCGTATGGTAAAAAATTGCGGAAACTTTTATTATCAATAGGGTCCGTATAGGTATCTCCCTTATAAAAAAGCACAAATAGTGGTTTTACATAATAACTGAGACTAATAAGTACCGGACGGGGAATGGTATTAAGCACCCACTTAAAGATTTTTTTCATTTGTTTTTTACAGAAGACCTTAACTTTCTGCGTAAAAATAGCGACACTTTGGGGTTTATGCCAAATTGGCTGCCGTTTAGTTGATTTTTAGGACGAGATCCAGGTTTACCGAAGCCTTATCATTTATTTTTATAAATTTAAGAGGAGACTTAGGAACTACACCGTAAGCAATCATAGAAATCTCTTGGGTAGCATATACTTTAAACTTGTCTTTGCTCACCTTAAGAGCTGTCACTTTTATTCTTTGAGGAAGTCTTTTTCCTGCAATAGTAACAAATGTTTTAGCATCAAAATACTGAGGTACATTCAGGCTGGCTTCCCTCATTTGGTGGAGGGCATTTAAAGATGACAGTTCGAACTCAATATGGGAGTATTTTGGCCACAGCAGCGATTTACGTAGGTCATTGTTAATGCTTTTGTTCCTACAGTTAATGTTTTCTACCTCAAGTTTAAGTATCGTGCCTTTAAAGTCCAGTGCATTAGATTTTTCCTCGAAGATAGCCGTTTGGGTATCAAATGTTACATTCTCTATACATTTGCAGTTTACGGTATTCAGGTTAGTGTTAAGCGTAAGCTGGATTTTACTCTCGCTTTCTATAGTATATTTCACCTGGGTATTACCAGCAAAAAATAACGCTAAGCTAATGGCAAAAATGTAACGCATTTGAGTAATACTTTGGTAAAAAAGCTGTCCCAGAAGCTGAATGCCTGGGACAGCCGGTTAATTGTTTTTTCTAGAAGCCAACTATTGCTTGCATCACGAATCCATTGAACTTACCACCACTAAGGACATTCTCATGAGGGAAGTCAGTGTAAGTTTGGCTCATTATTTCTGCTTTCATCATAACGCTTGGTAAGATAAACCACCCCGCGGCAAAGGCTGTCCTTTCGCTGCTTTGGTCAATTGTACTATTTGTTAAGAATTCTCCCTTTACCTTGTTATAACGTGCTCCCACAAATAGGTTCTCGTCTTTACCAAACCTATAAACTAAGTCAGCAGCGTATTGGTTGGCGTTTCTGTATTCTTTTTCAGCGTGTAGTTTACCTTTAGAGGTTTCTAATGTACCGAAGAATTCTAAGCCTTTGTATTTTGCAAAACCGTTAAACTGCACAGCTGTAATCTGGTTTGTAAAGTTGGGACTTAATCTTCCTGTAGCATAGTTGTTTGCCGGAGTAGATGCAGCTCCACTTGTAACAGCCGGAGCCATGGCCATATAGTACTGGCTACCTGTTCTATCACCTGCATAAAGAGTACTTCTTCCAGAACTGCTATTGTGGTATACAGATCCTGCTAATCTAACTCTAAGATCCTCTGTTACTTTTTTGTCATAAGCTAGTTTGGCATAGATAGAAGGGCTTCTTTTATAGGTTTCGTTTGTAGTAGTTCCCGCTACAAGTGGGGACTGGTGACCGCCCTGAAGCAGACCATTAGAAACCCCGATCATACCTACAAAACCATTCTTCTGTGCATAAACTTCACCAGCAATTTCGGTAGAGAAAGCATCCATGATGTAGTTCTCTACAAACGGATTGTAAATGGTATGCCCGCCATCGTTTCTTCTAAAGTGGGCGTCGCCATAGTTGACCTCGAAGTGCCCTGCTTTGATAGTTATGATCTTCGATAGTTCCTCCCAAATTTTTCCTTGGAAAGGTATTTTGTCTATCTGTAAGAAACCTCCTTTTACCCAAGCTTCATTATGGTGTTTAGAAGACAGATAGGTAGTTAGGTTAAGTAAGATACCATCTGCCAACTGTGCATCTAGGTAAAGGTTTGCCTGGGCAAGACCAAAACCGGGGTCTAATCTATAAAGATCAACCGAACTTGTATTTTTGTGCTTTAGGCTCTGAAACTGCTGCGTGAAACCCGCACCTACTGCAACTTTAATTCCGTCAAACTCAGACTCTATTTTTGGAGTTTCGAACTGGTTTATGCCTTTTTTGTCATACGGTCTAACGTTATAGACTTTTGGTTTTTGGGCTAGTGTTACAAAGGGTATTACCAATGCCAACACAAGTATGATTTTTTTCATTTCTGTATATTGTTTATTTAAATAAATTGTAGTTGTGCAGGTCGTTTGCTTATTTTTTTACGACCAGGTCAAAGGTCACTTCAACTTGATTATCTACTTTCAGTGTTCCGGCTACGAAAGAAGGCGGCTTTAAGCCATGATTGGTAAAAAGAACAGTTTCAGATCCTTTAATCCTGAAATCACCATTAGCAAGCGGAGAGATGGTTACTGTCATGCTAGTTGCTTTGGCAGTTCCTGCTATTGTTAGTTTACCTTCCACCACGGCCACATAGTCGGTACCTTTCTTAGTTATTGATTTTGCATTTGTAAAATCATAGCTTATAGTTGGGTGCTGGTCTGCTTTAAGAGATTTATGTGTCCTGCTGTCCATCATATCAGAATCTTTGTCACTTTTGATATCTTTAACAGCAACCTTCAAAGTGGCAGAATTTATCTTTACTAGTTCTCCATTTTTTACATCGAAGTTCCCAGAGAATATTGCCTTTGTAGCTTTAGAATTCCATTTGTGCATCGTGGAGTTTCCAGCGAGTTTGAAATCTGCACTTTTGGTAGTGTAAGTAGTTTGAGCAAAAGCAGTATTAAAAAGTGTAAAAACTGCTAAGACGAATAATAACTTAACTTTCATCATTGTTGTTTTTTTGATGCATCAAAGGTCATACCTTCCTACAGCAAAAAGAATGAGGCTGCGACATGTACAGGAGTGAATTTCGTCACTAATGGATATGACGAATATCAGCTTTTTGTATTGAATTATTCTTATCCCAATATTTGTCATAATTATTCATAGAAATGAATAAAAAAGCCCGCCAGGTTTTCTGGCAGGCTCTATATAATGAGGAGAATTTTACTTGTATTTCAGGATTCCCTGGCACAGCCAATTGGCTATAGCTTGGCGGTTGTCTGACAGTAGTAAACGTTTCCTGTCTTGCTCATTGGTGATATTTCCTAGTTCTATGAACACAATAGGAGGGATAGATTGCTCTATCATCCAAAGATTGCGTGGCGAAACTTCACCCGAGTATCCCCTGCCTTTTTGGTTAGTGTTATATTTTTCCATGATGGTATCACGCATTTGGTGGGCTAGCTTGCGGCTTTCTCTTTTCTTGTCATTATAATAAAAGAAGATGTCCACTTTTTTGTCTGTGGCACGAGCATCCACATGGGTCTCTATAACTCTTTGGGTTTTTATACCCTTTTTTCGGTTTTCTTCGTAGAGATTGTTTATGATGCGGGTTCTCTGCTTGAGTCTTTCTGAATGGTTAAGTGGAATGGCCTCTCCGCCATATACAGTCTCATCTTTATCCATTTTTAAGTATTTCTCATCCCTTATGCCGTCGTTTTCATCACGGACAATCATGTATACTTTGGCTCCGTGTGAAATAAGGTTTTTTGCTAAACGGAGACTCACATCATAGGCATACTCGTCTTCCGATATTTTGTGGCCATCTACTGTAGCGACAGCACCAGGGTCCGGACCACCATGGCCGCTTACGATATAGTACGCATGACCGGTTAATTGAGAACTTACGATAGTGGTGGCAGCGTGCTTCTTACCAAAAATCTTGTGGTGTACCACTTTGGATGCTGACTTTTTGCCTGGATCTACAAAAGAAGTGAACAGACTAAAAGAAAGCAATACCCCGAAAATAGTCAGGTATTTCCTCATAGACATACTTAATGAATTATTAGAAAAGCAATTTTTATTATCTTTGGCGTTGCCAAAGACATTACGAAATTATCAGTTAATATTTTAAAAATCAATTAACTTTGCTAAAAATCTTAATTTTTATGTTAAAAAGTTGGAAATCCTTACTTCTTGTCCTGTTTGTACTAGGATTAATAGTATCATGTAAGAAGAAACAAGAAGATAGTGATGCAGAAAATGCAGAGGTTGAAGTAGTTGCAGTACATGTTCCTCAGTTTTCGGCTGATTCGGCTTATCATTTCATAGAAAAACAAGTAAGTTTTGGCCCTAGAGTCCCTGGCACGGCAGCACAACGTAAATGTGCTGACTGGATGTCTTCTAAATTCAAATCTTATGGGTATGGTGTAGAAGAGCAGAAGTTTAATGCCACACTATATAATGGTAAAGTGGTTCCCGGTATAAATATTATTGCTAAGTATAAACCAGAAGCAGCCAAAAGAATATTGTTGTCTGCCCACTGGGACTCCCGAGCCATGTCTGATAAAGATAAGAATGTAAAAAACAAAGCTATAGACGGGGCTAATGATGGAGCAAGCGGCGTAGGTGTGTTAATGGAGATAGCACGTAATCTCACTATTGATTCTGTGGGTTATGGAGTAGACTTTGTACTCTTTGATGTAGAAGACTGGGGGCCAGAAGCTGACGATAATACCAATTATAACTTGAAATATGGTGGCTGGGCCTTGGGTTCGGAGTATTGGGCCACACAAGCTACCAAGACGGGCTATTCTGCGTATTATGGGATTTTATTAGATATGGTGGGTGCGGCAGATGCTCAGTTTCTCCATGAGGATACTTCTTTTCGGGTTGCACCAAGTGTAGTGGCCAATGTGTGGGGTACGGCATCGCAGCTAGGATATGGGAATTTGTTCATAAATAGAAAAGGTGGCGGATTAATTGATGATCATTTACCAGTGATAGAGATTGCAAAAATACCCATGATAGATATAATAGATATGAGAGAAAGCGGCTTTTTCGAGCACCATCACACCACAGGTGACAACATGAGTGTTATCAGCAAACCAACCTTAAAAGCAGTAGGACAGACCCTTTTGCATGTATTATATAACGAGAAGTAGATGAACCGTATAATAGAGCTATTCCAAACCGAAAAGAAAGACATCCTTAATATATATTATACAGCGGGCTATCCGGCATTGAAAGACACTTACACCGTGCTACAAGCCCTACAAAAGTCTGGTGCGGATATGGTAGAAATAGGCATGCCGTATTCAGATCCTGTGGCGGATGGAGAAACCATACAGGCTTCTAACCAAGCGGCTCTGGAAAATGGAATGACAGTGAAGGAGCTTTTTAGGCAGCTAGAGGGGTTTAGAAACAAAGGTATTAGTATTCCTGTGGTATTAATGGGTTATTTTAATCCTGTGTATCAATACGGAGTGGAAGAATTTTGTAAAAAATGCCAAGAGATTGGGGTAGATGGTCTCATACTACCCGACTTGCCATTGGAGGAATATATATTGGATTATAAAGAGGTTTTTGAGAAGTATGGGATTCTAAATATATTCTTGATAACTCCCCAAACCTCAGACCAGCGGATAAGGCAAATTGATGACAACTCAGAAGGGTTTATCTATATGGTTTCGTCAGCTTCAGTAACTGGTTCTACCTCTGGGGTGAGTATGGATATGGAAGCCTATTTTGAGCGGATAAATCAGTTAAACCTTAAAAATCCACGTTTGGTAGGTTTTGGTATAAAAGACCGTGAGAGTTTCCGAAAATCGGCAGCACACGCATCAGGAGCCATTATAGGGAGCCAGTTTGTGCGAGTTTTGGAAGCTTCCAGAAATGATTTGGATAAGGGGGTTGGAGAGTTTGTCCAATCAATATTGAATTAAGAAATACGAAACAAAAAAAAACCGAAGTCAAAAGGCTTCGGGGTATTTTTTTGATATGAGGTCTCATTTTATATACCTCTGAAAAAACTCATGCATTCTCAAAATTCTGTCTATTCTTTGGCGGATATTGCCTGTTCTGGATAGCTCATGCGTAGCTCCGGCATATCGTACATATTCTGTTTCTTTGCCCAAATATTTTAAGCTTCGGAACATCATTTCGGACTGGATAACGCCTGTGCGGAGGTCATTGTCTCCATGCTTTATCAGTAATGGAGTCTGTATTTTATCTACAAAAGTATAGGGAGAATTTGCTCTCATCTTGGTTTCTGCTTCGCTTTCCCACGGCAATCCAAAATAGTTGGGTGCAAGTCTCCATGCATTTCCTTCACCCATAAAAGTTACTAGGTCATATACTCCTCTTTGGGCAAAAGCAGCCTTAAAGCGGTGGTCATGAGCTATAATCCAAGCTGTAAGGTAACCAGCATAAGAACCACCGGTAATTACTTGTTTGCTGGTGTCCACCCAAGTTTCTGCGGAGGCAATAGACGTTGCACCCAGGGCATCTTCTTGTGGGCCAGGACCCCAGTCGCGGTAATTAGACACTAAGAAATCTTTTCCATAGCCACCTGAACCACGTTGGTTAGGATAAACTACGCCATAACCTTGTGCCGCAAAATACTGAAACTCGTGCCACATAGAGGCTTCTCCTGGACCCCACATAGCGGTAGGGCCACCGTGTAGTTGAAGTAGTAAAGGATACTTTTTCCCAGCCTCTAGACCTACTGGTTTCATTATCCAAAATTCAATTTCTTGGCCCGCAGAATTCTTATAGATTTTCCGTTCCGGAAAACTCAGTGTTTTACCTTTTACCCAATCATTAAGCTGGGTTATAGCTGTATTTTTCTTAAAACTTAAGTCTGATATGTATATTTCTTGCGGATTAGCAACTTCGTGTTTAGCATAAATCCACTCTCCGGAATCAAGTAGCTCAAGAGAAGAAATGCCAGTTTCGTAGGATGTCAGTCTTTCTACTTTTGCTGAAGCAATATCAAGCTTATAAACAGGCGTTCCGCCATTAGACTGAGCCGTGAAGTATAGGTTTTTTTCATCCTTTGTCCAAGTCATGTTTCCCGGTATACGGTCGAAATTAATCTCTTGTAAATTACCAGTTTGCATATCCAAAATATTTAGGCGAGCATAAGACAGGCCGTCAATATCATTTACTACCAAAGCTGCTTTCTTTCCAGAAGGAGATACGGTCATACCCCGCAAAGACTTGCCTTTTTGGATAAGGATTTCCGTTTGACTGAGGTCTTGGAGATTTATCTTCACGAGTTTGTTTTCCCTAGCTCTATCTGGGTGTATTTCGGGCTCATTAGAGGTGCTAGTGTAAATCCATTTGCCATCGGCAGAGTAAGTTCCGCCGGAAAAAGAGGTGAGTCCACTCACCAATGCACGTGCTGTAGCCCCTTCTTTAACATCAATTTCATACAAATGACTGAACGAAATAGTATTGTTAAGGTTGGCTTCTCCCTGGAAGTTAAGTCTGGTAAATACGCGAGTTTTCTTATCGTCTTCGCTTTTGTTTAGATAAGCACGGATTTCTTCTAAACTGCCATCCGGATTTGCTTTTGTTTTTTTGTCTTTAAAAAGATAGGAGTCGTCCGCAAATCCCGGTTTTTCTAGTGAAAACGCAGGTAGACTC
>CAZBAV010000047.1:0-18228 GCA_964489955.1 uncultured Lacihabitans sp.
CGGGCGTGAAATGTGAAACCAAAACAAAAAGAGAATAGGCAAGTGTTGGCATTAGGAATGTGCCTATGTAAATGAAGATATTTCCTGAAATCATCCATCTGGGAACAGTAAATGGAATTACTTTCCCTGAGTGATAACCATATATGTAGATAAACGGGATGTAACAAAGTAAAGCGACAACGCCATACCATGATGAAACCTTTTGTTTCTTAAAAGTCAAGTAAAATGCATAAACGAAGTTTAATAAACCTAAAATTCCTAATGCCAATCCAAAGGATTTCCATAGTTGAATCGTATTTGCATCCAACAGTGTTTTGATAATATTGAACTGCCCAAAGAAAAGAATAAACAGCACTACAATGGGTAGCGTGTTGATGATAAAAAGCCATTTGGGATTAAGTAGGTTTCGCATTGTGCTGTCTATGGGTTAGAAATTTTTGAATGAGATAATAACTTAAAACAAGGAATGTCAAATTTGTAATTATGCCGACGGCTTCGTGTATTAAATGCTGTTGGTTCGCAAAAAAGTTTTTTGTTTGGGTTTGTACAATTACAGAAGCGAAAATTCTCGAAGTGTTTACAAAGATTGTCAGCAAGTAAGAAAAAAGTAAAGCGGTAGGTAAAGTCAGAGTTTTATAGAGCGGCTTGTCAAGGTGTTTTACCATCAGATACGTAAAGGTAGCAAAGCATAAAAGCCAAAAATTGAAACCCGAACAAGATTTATCAATCAGGATATTCAGTTTGTTGTGATAATACCCCTTGTCTGTAAGGTAAATGGAATGTGATCCAGTCAAAAGTCCGACTAGTTTGTCAGTCGGTTTGAGAAGAAAAGTCAGGTCGTCGTTATCTGCAAATTTAAAACCAAATTTCAGCAAGATGAAAAGCCCAGCTGCTGTCAAATAATACAGTATATTCTTGTTTGCCTGCATGGTCTAGGTTAACGGTGGTTCAGTTAGGTTTCAGAAGCTCAGCAACCGGCTCAATATCTGGATTGAGCTCAAAGGGTAGCCAACGCTGTGAATCGTTGCTAAATTAGTGAAAAAAGCAGAATAAAAGCTCTAGTCGAACCTTAATATTGATTTTTTGAAGCTTGTCTTATGAGATATGCGGTTTTATGTGCTCAGTTAAATGAAGCCCTAAATTCTAAAGGTGTTAAGTTGGTTTTGCTCTTAAATAGTTTGCTGAATGATTGTGGATGCTCGAAACCCAATTCGTAAGCAATTTCGCTTACAGAAAGATTGGTTGTGCTTAAACGTTCTTTTGCTATCTCAAGAAGCTTGTTTTGGATGTGTTGTTGGGTATTTTGTTTCGTGTGTAAGCGTAAAAGCGTTCCTAAATAATTGGGCGATATGTTTAATTGCTCCGCAAGACTTGTTACTGTGGGTATACCATTTTCTGAGGTTTTTTCACTTTTGAAGTAATCTATTAAAGCTTTTTCAAACCTTTCTATCAACTCGTAGTTCGATTTTTTTCGGGTCAGGAATTGTCTTTCATAAAAACGTTCGGCATAAATCAAGAGCATTTCAACTTGGGCAATTATCAATTCCTGACTGAATTTGTCAATATTAGATTGATATTCTTTTTCGATGTTCAACAGAATGTCCACAATTGTTTTTTCTTCTTTGTCCGAAAGAAAAAGGGCTTCATTCACAGCGTATTGAAAAAAGTCGTAAGACTTTATCTTTTTTGCCAAGGCTGTATTCCAAAGAAAATCAGGGTGAATAAGTAAAATCCAGCCTGTAGGCTCAACGACCACATTTTGTTTGATTTCTAATTTTAGAAATTGAAGTGGTGAAACAAACATTAATACCCCTGAATTAAAGTCATATTCCTGTTGTCCGTAGTTGAATTTGGCATTAACATTCCGCTTTAACCCAATAGAATAATAATTCTGTATCCATTTTAGCTCATTTTCATTAACAGGATAGGTTACTTTACTGTAATCCATCAGGCTAATCAATGGGTGTTCAGGATTTGGCAAACTGCAGAATGAATGAAACTCTGCAATTGTGTTAAAGCGAAATGTTTTTTCCATAGCTCTAATCTAGTTTTTTTCTTTATATAAAATCATTCCTGCATGATACAAAATTCCATTTTTAAACTCTCCGTCTGCGGTAAAACCTGTGTCATCTTTGTAGTCTATGTGATTTCCTGTCACTTTATAACTTCCCTGATAGGCACTTTTACGATTACCTCTGGCTTCATCATATCGGTAGCTGGGTAATAACTCATGCCGTATGTAACCATCTTTTGTTACCCACATACCAATATACTCTTTTGTTTCTTCCATACTTTTTTGTTCTTGCATTACTACGTTTGCACAAGCTGTTGTGAAAAAAATAATTAGGATTAAAACATGGTAGATAGACTGTATTCTTTCCATTGCTCAGCGTCTTTTGTGATAATTTCTGTTTTGCTTTGAAGTAAATCATAGGCGTCTTTGCCTAACAACAAATGAACGGGTGGGTTTTCCTCTTTGCTTATAGAAATCAATACGTCAGCGGCCTTATCGGGGTCGTTTGGCTGATTACCATTAATGCTCTCCACGTGTACTTTTTCTGATTGTCTGGCAGCTTCATAATCTTGGATTGGGTTCTTAGGTAAACTCAGTGAGCCTTGTTTAAGGAAATCGGTTCGGAAATATCCTGGATAAACAACCGAAACTTTTATGCCAAATTCCTTTGCTTCTTCCGCTAGTGCTTCTGTAAAACCTGCCATTGCAAACTTGGTGGAACAATAAACGCCCCAACCTGCAAAATTCCCCAAGAAACCTCCTACGGATGCCACGTTGAAAATGTTACCTGATTTTTGTTTTCTTAAATAAGGCATTGCATTTCTGATAACATTCAATGCTCCAAAAACATTTACCTCAAAATTTTCCCGTGTTTCTTCATCGGACAGTTCTTCCAATGTACCTAATTGTCCATAACCCGCATTATTTACCACTACGTCGATTTTGCCAAAGTGAGCAATACTTTTTTCAACAGCTATTTTTACATTATTGTTGTCAGTGAGGCTCACTTCAAGTGGTAAAAATGATTCAGAAACACCTCCGATTTCGTCAATCAAAGATTGTGTGTTACGTGTAGTAGCCACCACATGGTAGCCGCTAGCCAAAAGTTTTTTTACCAAACAAAGCCCTAAACCTTTTGAAGCACCTGTAACAAACCATACTTTTTTTGCTTCCATTTTGCTAAATATTTTAATTGATTAAATGATATCGCAAAATTGGATTGATTTGAAATTTCCCATGTAGCTGAATCAACTCATGATGTAGTTAAATCGTGAATAAGATTTCTTGGGTTGGTGAAATCTGGAAGGTTGTCTATTGTGTTTGGTTATTGTAAGCGAGCTTGTGAAGCCTATCGGGCAGTTGAAGCCGAAAGCTTCAACTACCCGCAGCCTGAAGTGAGGAAGGTTGGAAAATCTCCGACGCTTAGTGTATAGACTGAATAAAATGCACAAACGTTTAACTCAGCACAAAATCCCGCTCTTTTCTCAAACCTATTTTCGAGGCAATTATTCTATTCTACAGTTTTATTCCATTTCATTGTAAACTCCTTTTCGCCTGTTGGTTCGTCAATCGTTTCTGACAGAATTTTAAAATCTTTTGATTTATAAAAGTTTACACTTTTATCGTTTTTCTGATAAACACTTAATGTCAAGTCGGTTCTTAGTTCTTTTGCTTGTTTTAAAAGTAAACTTCCAACTCCTTGTCCCTGTTGTTCTATGTCTACAAAAATTGACGCGATATGATTTTCAATTAGAGCAACAAATCCCAAAATATTGTCCATTTTTTCTGCAACATAAACTTCAGAGTTTGGAAGATACTTTTCAGCCATTAGAGACTCGTTGTTAATCCAGTATTCGTTCGGAATAAAACTGTGAGCTTTTAAAGATGCCTTTACCCATAAATTAGCCAATATTTGAGCATCCTCGTTTCGCATTTTTCTAATTTTTATCATTATCCGTTTCTATTTTCATTCTCAATAATGGATAGTTTTTCCCTAAATCATCTTTTTCTGTTCTTTCGTAAACTTGAAATCCAATTCTCTCATAGAAGTTTTTTGCATTAATATTTTGTTCATTAACGTCAACTAAATTTGCTTTGAAAGTGGACATCGCGTATTCTACTAATTTATAACCTAATCCTTTTCCGAAATATGCCGGATCTAAAAACAGCATTTCGATTTTAGTGTCTTGTAAACCTATAAAACCAATGACTTTATCGTTGTCCATTAAACAGATAAGATTTAGTTTTTCAAATTCAATACCTTGAAGTATTTCTTTTATTTCGACGAAGTCCTTTTCCGTTAAAAAAAGGTGTGTTGCCAAAACAGACTTTTCCCAAACAGCTAAAATTTCCTTTTTGTGCTCAGGTTTAAACTTTTTGATTTTATAGTTCATTTTGTTTCAGTACGGTTTTTCTTAAATTGCACATAAAGGTATAGCAGCGTTGTGAAAGGGCGGCTTTGAAAGACGAACCTTCCAACTTGCACTGACCAAAGTAAAACCATTTTTCTTTATGCTAAAGTACTGAAAAAGCAAAAGAAAAATGGTTTTTGCAGATAAAAAGTACAGACGTTTCACTCAGTCTTTACTCTGTTCCTTTGCCAAGCTGTATGTCATGGAAAGGCATTCTATTTAAGCTCATAAAAATTTCTTTTCCCTATTTTTATTTTGGTATCTTTTATTAATGCTATAGTGGTGTAAGGCTCTGTTATTTTTTCATTGTTTACTTGTATCGCTCCACTTTCAATAAGCCGCTTTATAGCCGATTTTGTTTCACCTTTTTTGAGTTGAGTACAGAGATCTATTAAACTGACGGACTCGTTTTTGGGTTGAATATCAGCAATTAAAACATGCTCAAATACTTTTTCTTCAAAATTTTTATTTTGAAACTGATTTATGAAAAAATCTTCAGCTTGTTGGGCTTCGTTTGTATTGTGATATTGAGAAATGATATTTTTAGCAATTACTTTCTTAATATTCATCGGATTCTCACCAGTGGCTAATCTTCTCTTTATTGCTTCTTTTTCTTTGGATGAAAAATCAGTCGTCAATTCCAAAAAATCGCTAATCAAACTATCGGGGATAGACATTGTTTTCCCAAACATTTCGTTTGGTTCATCTGTCAATCCAATAATGTTATTGAGTGATTTACTCATCTTTTCTTTTCCGTCTAATCCTTTTAACAAAGGCATACACATTACAATTTGAGGACTCATCTCAAAAGTCTCTTGTAGTTGTCTTCCCATTGTGCAGTTAAATAGCTGGTCAGTTCCTCCCATTTCAATATCGGCCTCAATTTTTACAGAATCAAAACCTTGTAAAATCGGGTAGACTAACTCGTGCATTGCGATAGGTGTGTTTTCCGTAAAACGCTTATTGAAGTCGTTTCTGTGCATCAATTGAGCCACGGTAACGTTCGACAAAATCTGAATAACCTCAGAAAAGGAAAGTTGATCTAACCATTCAGAATTAAACACAATTTTTGCTTTTTCTACATCAATTATTTTTGATAATTGAGTCAGGTAAGTTTGTGCATTATGTTGAACATCTTCTATGGAGAGCGGTTTTCTGCTCTTGTTTTTTCCTGTTGGATCACCTATTCTTGCGGTAAAACTACCGACCAAGATTACGATTTGGTGCCCTAAATCTTGAAATTGCTTTATCTTTTTTAGCACAACAGCATGTCCCAAATGTAAATCAGGGGCAGTTGGGTCAAATCCCAATTTGATGATCAGTTTTCGATTATCTTTTTCTACTTCTTTCAGTTTTTCTTCCAGTCCATTTTCAGGAAGAATGATCTCTACGTTTTCTTTTAGTTTTTCGATTGTATTCATTTTTTTGAAAATAAAAAAAGCCCGAGCATTCGCTCGGGCTTTTGGGTGATGATATTAAAATATGTTTTTACATTTCTTTTGACATATACACACAACTCTTCCGAGCAAATATTATACTGCTATAATATGAGCTGAAAAATGGAAGGCGTAATATGTTGTTCAAATGTTTCATTTGGGGTGCAAAGATAATTGTTATTGCTTTACAAATTCATTTTTATCGGTTTCTACTAAATATATCCAGGAAATTACATACCAGTGAGGTTAAATAAAAGCTGTTTATTTTTCAACCTTTCTAATTAAAATTTCAGCAAAACTTAATTTCATTTTTTGTCTGTTTTTATGAAAGAAAAAATTGGGAGGAGTTACTTTGCATTTTCGTAAGCTATTTTAATCCAGTCTATTACTTCTTTGTCGATGTCTTTTATGTCAGCGAGATTGATTTTGTGTGAACACATTCCATTGGGCTTTTCGGACTCTAATTTTCCTTTTGGTTCTTGTCCCTTTAAATTGATTCCAATTTCAAAACGTGTTTTAGTTGCAGGATTTAAGGTGGTAAATTGTTTCTTCCGCCTTAAACTTACATATGTGTTTTTAGGTGCGATTTCTATGTCGCCTCCAAATGATTGGATTTCGGAGATGAGTTTGTCGTAAAATGGTTTTAAATGTTCTTTGCCTTTGTATTGTTTGAGTATCAGGTCTTGCTGGTTGTCTACAGAACCTGCGTCAGTTTCGTTAGTTTTATGTGCAACAAGGTTTGCAAATCCATGCGTAAAGGAATGCTGTTCTTTTAGAAACTTTATAATTTCTCCGTGCTTAGGAAAGTTCTGTTCCTTCACAATTTCAATCCATTGTTCCAATGTTTTACCTGTATTTTTGTGCAGGTTTTCAATCATTGTTTGTGTTGCTTTGTCCATGCGTTTTAAGGATTTAATTTCCAGATTTTTTCTGAAAATGGTAGATATTCAGGAAGTGCTGCAGAACCGTACCAAGTAAATATATCGTAGTCTAAAATTTGGTTTTTTATAGCCAGATCGGTTTGTAATAACTCTTTCGCATCTTCAAGACTCTTAATGTTGTTAAGGATAAAAATGCCTCTGTAGTTGTTTTCATTTTTGGCTAATGGTCCTGCCACAATTAATTTCCCCTCCTTAACCAATTTGTTTATATTATCTAGGTGTCCCCGAAAACTGTCGTTTATCACTTTTTTGTCTGTAGTTGTGTTTGTTCCTGTTTTAAGAATAACCAAAAAATAGCTTTTCATTCCGTAGTCATCCCCGCCTAATTTGTTAGCCAAAACCTTGTCATAATTAGGATTTGCGACGGTTGTGTCTTTTGATTGTCCAAAAGCAAAGTTTGTTATCAAAAGCAATAGTGTAAGAAATAGGTATTTCATTTTGTTGTCTTTATAGTTTTTTAAATTACAGGCAGCTACAAGTAGTTGACTGTTTTCGTCACAGATGTTGGAAAAACCAGGTTTTAATTAATCACAAATGCTATCTGTGCAGTACTTAAGCCATATTTTTTTGTGGCAGCTGTTCCAAACCATTGTTTACTTAAGTTCATTTGTTTTTATGGGTCTTATGCCGTAAACAAACAAATACCCAATCATCCAAAATTCCCCAATCGTAGCAGGGATAGTTAAAATATTTAAAAGAGAATGTGAAACGCCAATACAATTAATAAATGTACTTAGTACGTAACCCACTCCGCCAATAATAAGTGTACGACCTAACCAAAGTGGCATGCATTTAGTTGTAATTACAATATAGCCCATTGGTATAAGCCAAAGCCCAAAAAATAGCCCACCAATTAACCAGGCTTTTGAGATGATTGTACTTAAGAGCTGTATAATAATTACTTTCTCTTGAAGGGGTGGAGTGGCAAAATTAGCTATTTCAATAGCACTACCCATTGAAATAGCACTGACCATAATTGCTGCAGAATTCATTAGACCCCACGTGCCAATAGCAAAAGATGCCCATGCGTTTAATTCTCTAAATAGTTTGTAAAACCAGACCGCTGCAAGAGCCTGTGAAGCAATAATTATGACCTCTAACAATAATCTGATTTTTGACGTGGATTTAAATTCAATTAGGTTTGTCAGCGTTTCTTCGGGGTTGCCAGAAACGAAAATCTTTGAGTGGAAGATTAAAAAACCTAAAACTCCAGAGATTGCCAAAAGCAAATACCAAATCCCGGTTAGGCGTGCTGTCTTAACTAAATTTTTGTGGTCCATTTTATTGATTTTTTTATTTAATTCTCATAATGGCGTCTATAACGGTTCTCTGACTTGGTTAAGGACTGGAAAAACAACAATGAATTTTCCATTTGACACGAATGTAGCCAACACTGTAAGCCGTGGCTAAATTACATAAAAAGATAATGCTCAAAGCATTGAAGGTATAAAAAGTATAGAGGTACAAGTTGACTCTTATCCTTCTCTTTTGTGAAACTGCCTATTAACGATAGCTATTTGTCATTTTTACTTATTAAGTTTTTCTAGCAACATTAAATATGGTGCGTGGAAATGATGTTGAAATAGTTTTTCAGGGTCATTGGGATATTGTTGGTAATATTCGTCGTCAGGAAGTAAAACGATGATAGTTCCTGTTCTTACATAGTGATTGCTTTTATAATATGCTGGGGGAATATAGTCTTTAAGATTTTGATTTATGATTTTTGCTGTCATCTTGCCCAAATATTTTTCGTAATTTTTCTGGGCTTTTTTTGTTGGCTTATCCAATTTATTATAGACATGTTTCAATACAAGATTTTTAGGAAACTTTTGTTTTTTGATAAGAAGTGGTGCGTTTTTAAACGGGTTCACATTATTGAAATCGTTTATCGTTTGTATTGAAATTGGTGTTTCCGGAACCCAGTCGGCCGCATTTACCACATTATATGCCCAACCGTTTTGTGTCATAGCTTCATATTCATATGCGAAATATAAATTTCCCGGTTTGGGTGCCGCACTGCAATAAGTTTTAAAACGGATATCTTTGGGTAGTTCTCCACTTTGTTGCAAGCTATATAGATAAGAGGTTAGTAAATAAGAAATTGCACCGCCTTGACTGTGTCCAACAATTAGAAAGTTTTTTGTGCCTTTTTGATATTGTTCTTTTACTTGAGGGACAATTTCTTTAGAAAGTATTGCCGTACTTAATAACCAACCGACATGTACTGCTGCTTTGGGATTCGAAGCCAGATTATATGCGAAAACACCATCGTTTGATAAGTGTAATGAACCTTTTGCGGGTACCATTGCAGCATAAAAATTAGCCAGCCAACTTTCCGCTTTATCTGTTGTACCTCTAATACTGATTACAGCCTTATTATGGATGTCATCAGTCCAGAATTCCCACAAATTGTCAAATCCAACAGGTTGGGAACGGTATGTCATTTTATAGTCTTCAGGATTGGGAAGATTTTTATAATAATTACTGTCCAGTGCCGATGTCCTTGCAGAAATAAGCATCATTTGTTTATACTCATTTTTATCAAAGCCGGGACTGAGTTGCTGCCCATAAGAACTCCACGAAACAAGAAACGTGAGGTAAAAAGTAATTTTTGTTTTCATAACTAGTTTATCTTGATTACCGAGTGCAAATTGTTAAAATCGCTTGAAGAACTGTTGAAGATTATTGTCTCTAACGGTTCGAAGCTTAAAGTAGTGTAGGAAAAACAAAGCGAAAGTTCTCAATTTTGTATAAAATCAACTTAGGTTGTGGGCTAAATTACATAAAAAAGCCAATGCTCAAAGCATTTGGAGGTTTGAAATTCACGAATTGAACTTAGCTTAAACTTTACTCTTCTCATTTGTTAGATTGGTGTTAGCTCGCATCCTTTTTCATACCATACTTATCAAGTCCGGGCCCAAAACCGTCTTTTACAATGCTCTCCGTTTCAAAACCCATTTTTGCATAAAATTTTTCGGTGAATTGCGAGGTTTCTATACTTAGGACTGTTTGTGGGTATTTTTCGGATAATTTTTCAAGTCTATATTTAGTCAGCATTTGTCCGTAACCTTTTTTATGAAAGTTTTGATGTACCATACCCCAAGCCAGCCCTGCTTCCGTTTTTTTGTCGTCATAATACAAACCTCCACAAGCAACAATTTCAGAAGCATCTGCTAGAACATAATATTCTTCCCGGTCTTGTTTTTCAAGCCATTCCGCAAACATTAGCTTTTCATCAATAGTAAAGTATTGAGGAAGATTGCTCTCAAAAATTTCAAGACATTTTTCTTTATCTTTAACGTGGTATACTCGTATAGTTTTCATTAAAATAATAGTTAATGTTGTAACTTTTGCCCCAAATAGTGAAAAAACCAGTGCTCAATGCATTGTAGGCGTAAAAGTATAAACATTTAACTTAGCCGTTACTCCGCTCTTTTGCCAAAGATTCAAATATATGCATATTCTTAAAATGTTTTAATCACCTCGGTATTTCTTATAGGTGTTAAATCGCATCTATATCCCTTTTATGGATTGTACTAAACGTAAGATAAAGAGTCCTCTAGATCACATAGATTTGTAGAATTCTGTACTTTTGTTGGTGAATTACTTATGTACCTAGATTTTCATACCCATAATCCGGATCCCCAGATAGGTGTAAACCAGATATATAATATCTTGGTAGATAGGGAATGTCCCATTTTGCCGTCTGCAAACTGGTTTTCTGTTGGGGTACATCCATGGTATATTCAGAAAGAAACAGTTGACCAGCAGCTGGAGTTTATTTGGGACATTGCACGTAATCCGCAGGTGAAAATGGTAGGAGAGACGGGTTTAGATAAGCTTGTGGGGACTAGTCTGGAACTGCAACAAGAAGTTTTTATCCAGCAAATTCGTATTGCAGAATCTGTGCAAAAGCCTTTGGTTATCCATTGTGTCCGTGCTTTTAATGAGCTATTGTCAATAAAAAAGGTGCTGAAACCTAAAGTTCCATGCATTATACATGGATTTTCTAAAAAGCCTGAGGTGGCCAAAGAACTCACACGAAATGGATTTTATCTGTCCTTTGGTAAAGCTCTTTTAGATTATCCCCATGTGCAAGAAGCTTTACGGGTAGTACCTTTGGGAAATGTTTTTTTTGAAACAGATGATGATTTTAAGCTGACAGTAGAATCGGTTTACCAAAAAGCTTCCCAAGTACTAAATCGGGATTTAGAAACACTGAAAGAAGATATTTATTTTAATTTTTTAAGTTTATGAGTGATTTAGCGTGGCTCTCGCGTTCTGAGCTATTGGTAGGTAAGGAAGGTATAGATACCTTGCAAAATAAACACGTTTTGGTAGTGGGTTTAGGCGGTGTGGGCTCGTTTGCAGCAGAGTTTATATGTCGTGCAGGAGTTGGAGAAATGACTATTGTAGACGGTGATGTAGTAGACCCCACAAACAGGAACAGGCAGCTGCCCGCATTGTTTACTACACATGGCATAAGTAAAGCTGAATGGATGAAAGAGCGTCTTTTAGCTATCAATCCAGAACTTAAACTACATGTGTTAAATGAGTTTTTGGATCCGGCACGTTGTGTAGAATTGATGCAGAATAACTATGATTATGTAATGGACTGCATAGATAGTATTACGCCAAAGTTAACGCTCATAGAGAGTGCATTCAAGAGCGGTAAGCCTGTGGTGAGCTCTATGGGTGCCGGTGGTAAATTAGATCCTACCAAACTCCATGTGGCTGATCTTTATGATACCCATACGTGTAAACTTGCATTTTATATTCGTAAAAGATTAAAGAAGACAGGTGTAGCTTCAGGTGTGAAAGCTGTTTTTTCGTCTGAGGATATGGATAAAGAGAGCCTAATTCTTACAGATGGCAGTAACTATAAACAAAGTGCTTATGGGACAATCTCTTACCTCCCTGCTGCATTTGGTGGTGCCGCGGCATCGGTGGTTATTAGGGATTTGTTGGGATATAAAATTGAAAAGGCTAAAAGACCTAAAAGTATGACGAAAAGTCGGATAAGGAAGGCTTAATCAGAAAGACCGAGTTTTTGTTAATTCTTTCGGGTCAGATTTCTCATATTTTTATTCGTGACGATTTTTATATATGTCTGTTCAAGTATAAAACTTACGTGATAAGCATAAAAAAAGCCCGGGATATTTCCCGGGCTTTCTCTTTATGAACGCTATACTTATTTCACTTCTTCGAAGTTTACATCTGTAACACCTTCGTCTGCTGGCTGTGCAGCATTACCGGTATCTGCTTGGCCGCCTGCAGCTTGTTGAGCATTGTAAATCTCCTGGCTGGCAGCTTGCCACGCATTATTAAGCTTTTCGCTTGCAGCGTCTATTGCAGCTAGGTCACGTGTTCCATGAGCAGCTTTAAGTTCTACCAATGCCGCGTCAATAGCAGTTTTGTTTCCTTCAGAAAGTTTGTCTCCGAATTCTTTCAACTGTTTTTCGGTTTGGAAAATCAAAGAGTCCGCAGCGTTAACTTTTTCTATCGTTTCTTTTTCCTTTTTATCTGCTTCCTCGTTTGCTTTTGCTTCGTCCTTCATTCTTTGGATGTCTGCATCAGAAAGACCGCTAGAAGCTTCAATTCTGATTTTCTGTTCTTTACCTGTTCCTTTGTCTTTGGCAGTTACATTAAGGATACCGTTAGCATCTACATCAAACGTTACTTCTACTTGTGGAACTCCTCTTTGTGCAGGTGGAATACCATCCAGGTGGAAACGGCCAAGTGTACGGTTTTGAGCAGCCATAGGTCTTTCGCCTTGTAGTACATGAAGTTCTACAGAAGGCTGGTTATCTGCCGCGGTAGAGAACACCTCTACTTTGTTAGTAGGGATAGTAGTGTTGGCATCAATCATTTTTGTGAATACCCCACCCATAGTTTCTATACCCAATGAAAGCGGAATTACATCTAGTAAAAGGATGTCTTTTACCTCTCCTGTAAGTACGCCACCTTGTACAGCAGCACCTACAGCCACAGCCTCATCTGGGTTAACCCCTTTAGATGGTTTCTTTCCGAAGAAAGCTTCTACTTCTTCCTGTACTTTAGGTATACGTGTAGATCCACCTACCAAGATAACTTCATCTATTTGGCTAGCAGAGATACCCGCATTTTTCATAGCTCTCTTACAAGGCTCCATCATTCTTTTTAGCAATGTATCTGCTAATTGCTCAAACTTAGCTCTCGTAAGCGTACGCACTAAGTGTTTAGGAACGCCGTCTACTGGGAAGATATAAGGTAAGTTAATTTCGGCTTGTGTAGAGCTAGAAAGTTCAATCTTTGCTCTTTCAGCAGCTTCTTTTAACCTCTGTAGAGCCATAGCGTCATGTCTAAGGTCTACACCCTCATCTTTTTTGAATTCTTCAGCAAGCCACTCTATAATAACCTGGTCAAAGTCATCACCACCAAGGTGCGTATCTCCGTCCGTAGCTTTTACTTCGAAAACACCGTCTCCAAGGTCAAGTATAGATACGTCAAATGTACCACCACCAAGGTCAAATACTGCTATGGTGCTATCCTTTCCTTGTTTATCTAGTCCATAAGCCAATGCAGCTGCAGTAGGCTCGTTAATGATTCTTTTTACATCTAGTCCGGCTATGATACCTGCTTCTTTTGTAGCTTGGCGTTCGGCATCATTAAAATATGCAGGTACAGTAATAACTGCTTCGGTTACTGCGTGTCCTAAATAATCTTCTGCTGTTGACTTCATTTTTTGCAAAATAAAAGCCGAGATTTCCTGAGGAGTGTACTGGCGATCGCCAATTCTTACCCTTGGAGTATCATTTGCACCTTTTTCAACATCATACGCTACAGTCTTAAGCTCACTACTAACTTCTGAGTATTTTTTACCCATAAAACGTTTGATAGAGGCTATAGTGTTTTTAGGGTTGGTGATAGCCTGTCTTTTTGCAGGAGCACCTACCTTTTTCTCACCGTTGTCTAAAAAAGCTACAATAGATGGAGTTGTCCTAGCTCCTTCACTGTTAGCTATCACTACCGGCTCATTACCTTCCATTACAGCTACACATGAGTTGGTAGTTCCTAAGTCAATTCCTATTATTTTTCCCATAGTTATATTTAAATATTTATATACAAGTTTGCTAATAAATTATCAATGAATATGCCAAGCGTATTTTTGACATATTTCTATGACACATTGGCAGTTTACTAGGGGCAATTTTTAATTTGTGCTGTAAAAGTGACACCGGGTTGTATAGAAAAACCAGGTGTAAGTGTGACGGATTTGGCAGAGTTGTACTCTACTTTGTTGGTAGGGCTTATTATGTTATTGGCATTTATACCTTGAGAGGCATTAAACTTTACAGCACTTGTGTTTTGGACTAAATTATCTGTTGGGTTTGCTAAACTAAGATTAGTATAACAATCAGGGATAATTTTCACCGTAATTTCATTTGATTTTGCATAGCAGTAGGATTTACGACACTCCGCAAAATACGTCTGGGTGTTTAGAGGTGTAAGTGTTTGGGGGCTTGTTCCTGCGGTAGTAAAGCTCCAGGACAGGTTAGATCCACTTTCGCAGGTGCTAGAAGTAAAGGTAATGCTGGTCCCCGTGTTTGCTATAGTGTTAGATGTCGAAATTACGGGGGCAGCCGGTGGTGGTATAGTACCAAGAGGCACATTGCGACTATCGGTACAGGCAGGAACACTCTGGCCTATCGTATACTGCACGGTGTAATCAAGTGCCGCCCGGTCCGTATAAAATGCTCCAGTGCTAGAATTCACGGTTGCACTTGTTCCAGAGACTAAGGAGAATACTCCACCTTTTGGTATTATCACACTTGGGAGATAAGTGCGAGAGACACAGAAAGCAGCAGGTCCCATATATTGTACGTTTAATGTCGGTGTGGTGAAAGTCAAAGTTGCTAATGGTGAGGTGTTGCCCACTGCATCCTTTGCCAGCACTCCAAAGTTTACAGTTTCGTTTTCGCTAAGTCCGCTTACGCGATAGGTTAAGGTACTTGGCGGTAAAGTAGTTTGTAGTACACCGTTTTTATAGATTTCATAACCTGTCACAGCAATATTATCCGTAGATGCTGCCCATTGGTAGGTTAAACAGCGTGTAAGTGTGTCCGTCAGAGAAAGGGCCGTTGGCTGAGTAGGAGGGATGGTGTCTCCCAGCATACATTTAAGTTTCGCATCAGCCCAAACTACACGGTTACAGCCGCTTGCTGTTACTTCTTCGGTTTTCAGGGTCACGCTTTTCTTGCCAGATATATTAACATTAATATCTTGGATACCACTACTTTTCTTTATCGTTCCGCTGGTGAAAAGAGTAACACCATCGCCTATTACCTTATAGATAACGCCACCAGCTGTACAAGAAGAAGAGACATCATCTGCCATACCTATCTTTGCTTGCAAACGGTAGTATGCATTTTCAGGAAGGCGGAAGCTAACCTCTGAGTTGCCATATACACCCAGTCCTTTAGCATAAGGTTGTGAGTTAAGAGTGATATTTACTCCGTCTCCATCTGAGCCCAGGCCATTAGTTTTATTTATTTCTACCGGGCCAAGTCCGTTTGTGGCAGATTGGTATTGTAAGTCAGAAATAAATACATCGGCTGTACAGGCTGTGCCGTTTTGGGTAAGAGATAATACATTGGTTACGTCCACAGGTGCAGAGATTTGCAAGTTGCCATTACTTGTGCCAACCCAGCATCTGTAAGTTCCTGTAGTTTTCGTAAGAGTATTAGAACTTCCTTCACTCGCATTGCCATTGCCAGAGTGTCCAGTAAGGTCAGTTCTAATCCATTGGTACGTACTATAACCAGATGGCACAGACATGACCACTTGTCCTGTATTGTTTATACTGGTGTTTATAACAGGTGGAGTGTTGTGGGTAATGGGTACAGCATCATCCATAAAACCAGTGTAGAGCATAAAGCCAATCCATTGGTCTGTTACAAAAGGAAATCCTATGTCTTTAGAAAAATGTAAGTTTATCCAATCTCTAGAGTCCGGGTAATCTACATTGTTTATCCAGTCTGTCCAAGGGCCACCAAAAATTTGGTTAGGAGGGCTTTGCAAAGCATTTTGGGCATCAATAATTGCAGGAAAGCTTGTGCCATCTATGTAGGATGCTCTTGAAATCATCCAGGGTAAACCAGGTGAAAAATCCGTGCGTGACTTGTTAATGACACTACTTACGTTATTGATGTATTCTGTGGTAGTTGCTCCAAACTTAGAATCGGACTCTCCTTGGTGCCAAAGTACAGATTTAACGCCAAAGAGGGAATTGTAGAGGTTTAATCCCCGCTTGAAGTTAGAATATGGCATACCTACCGTATCATACGGCAGATCTCCGTTTTCTTCTAGGTATCCACAAAAACCGACTCCCGTAAATGGATTAATGGTTGGTAAACCTTGAGAGCTTTCTGCCCAGTTTTTTGATGAAGAGCCAGAAGCTGCGGAGTTAAAGAACGCTACAGGAACTTGCAGTTCATCTACCAGTAATTCTCCTAATTTTCCCCAATACCATGCAGCTCTTCCGGCCATGCCTACTTTGGTTTGGTCATGTATTTGTGTGAAAGATGGAAACGGGATAGGAGTATCTCGGCAATACATACCTAAATCATGCGTAACTACCCGTGGGTCTTGGGACCCTTTTCCCACACCGTCATAGTAGGGGTCTGTCCAGTCATGCCATCCGTGGGCGTTAGATTGTCCGGCTACCATGTATACATCGCCTATACCAACTCTATTTACTATGCTAGTTCCTAATACTAAGCCTGATTTTACTGCTCTTACTTCTAGCTTGTGCCAGCCAGCCGGTGCATTCAGGATTTGTCCTTGGAAGACACCTTTACTTGGGTTTACTTCAATTATTTTCCAATCAAATCCCGGCAATGGTACACCTGATGTGTCGGTTAAACGAGCCTGGATAGAGGTTACTATAGGGTAATTATACGAGCCAAATACATCGAGGTTTGCAGTGCCGTCAAGCTTTCTTTGATACACAGCTTGGTCTAGTGGCGACTGTATACTTATTTGGGCCTTTATTGGAGCTAGGTTTGCAAGAATTAACGTAACAATGATGTAGTACCTCATATTGTCTATTTAAGGAGATTTTCTTTGGTAGAACGACAGAAATTAGTGTAGGTCTGTACTACTTTTTAGTTGCCGAATTTACCTCTGTTTTATAGGTGTAAAGTTAATAAAAAAAGAGACACCAATGGCGTCTCTCTCTTATTTTCAAGCTTTTGAAGGCTTATTTTACTTTTTCAACAATAGCTTTAAAAGCCTCAGGGTGATTTAAAGCCAAGTCAGCTAATACTTTTCTGTTAAGCTCAATGCCCGCACTTTGAACTTTGTTGATAAACACAGAGTATGAAAGACCATATTGTCTTACACCTGCATTTATACGAACGATCCATAAACTACGGAAATTTCTTTTCTTTTGCTTACGACCAATATAGGCGTAAACTAGTCCTTTTTCGACAGCGTTTTTAGCAACTGTCCAAACATTTTTTCTGCGTCCGAAATAACCTTTGGCTAGTTTCAAGACTTTTTTGCGGCGTGCTCTCGACGCTACATGATTGACACTACGTGGCATAATTTGTTAATTTTTTTGACCGGAGGCGTCTTAAATAAATAAGAACTTTGGGCCTACAGCCGGGTGAAATAATAAAACCAATGCTGGAATTACGCGTTCAAAAGTGCTTTGATACGTGATTCATCAGCTGGGCTAACGAGCGTAGTCTGAACAAGATTTCTCTTTCTTTTGTTAGACTTTTTGGTTAAAATGTGGCTATGGAAAGCATGCTTACGCTTGATTTTTCCAGTACCAGTCAATTTAAACCTTTTTTTCGCTCCTGAGTTTGTTTTTTGCTTCGGCATTTTACAAAACAGATTTTAAGTATTAAAAAAGTAAATTGGGGTGCAAAGTTATGGATTTTTATTTAGAAATCCACTTTACACCTTAAAATATTATTAGTCACAGACTTTGTAAGTGGCGGTGGGGTCTTTGTGGAAACTGCGATTAGTAGATACTTTTGAACTTAATAGAATAGAGTTTATTTCATTTTCACCACATGTTAAAAAAATGAGAGCGTCATTATTGCACAAATTAAGCTCTGTTAATCTATTTGAGCTTAAAAAAAGCTCACTTAAATTTTTCAATGTTGAGACGTTTATACTTGTTAACATGTTACTTCTCAAATCTACCACCCTTAATCTTATATTACTATTTAATTCTATTTTTTTTAGCCCGTTAGCCGGGAGACGTAATTCTTCTAATTTAAGGTTCTTTGATAAGTCCATAGACTCTAAATGGCTCTCGTAAATGTATAGGAAACGAAGGATCTCGTTATTACTTAAATTTATTGTCGAAAGTCCTCCTGTGTATTTTAAATAAGTCAATTTGCGGTTCTTAGAAAGATTTAAGCCAAGTAGCT
>CAZBAV010000047.1:18238-37192 GCA_964489955.1 uncultured Lacihabitans sp.
GTAAATCTAATCTATCTAAAAGGCTATTCTGACTTAAATCAAGTTCCTTTAGGTTGCTTACTTGACTAATTTCTAAAAGCTCTAGTTTTTTATTTAAAGTCAAATCCAGATAACGAAGGCTGGATAAGGCATAAAGTTTCAAATACCTCAAATTTACAAATGCTTCAAGACCACTTAGATCTACCAAAGAAGATAGATTCACACCTGCAAGATTTTTAGAAAAAAGATCCAAATTCAATGCTTCGATTGAAATAGCTTTATCTTTCAAAAGTCTACCATCGAAAACATCGTCAATCCCTTCTTTAATTAAAAACTTTTCAAAGTCAGCATCCGGAATTTTTACATATCTATCATCCCAAGGTTCTGGAGCTGTTTTCACCTTAAAGCCACTTTTCGTGTTCCCTCCTTTCCCGTAACTAGCTACTATTGTTCCGCTTACGTCTGTTTCATAAGGTAAATCTTTGATGGTAAAAGTTCGTGCAGTTAAGCCTTTGGAAATTGTATCTCCATATACCACAGCATAAGTTACAGCATCACCGTCGGCATCTATGGCTTCTGTCCATGTGAGAATTACATCTGTGCCTTCTGCCTTTGCGGTTACTTCAAAGGCTTGAGGTGGTGTGTTGGGCTTTTCGGGTTCGTCTTTTGAGCAGGAAAGTGAAGTAAGAATAAGTAACGTAAAAATATAGTGTTTCATTTATCAAAATTTTAAAATCCTACAAAGCTAAGAACTTGCCTTTAAATAAAAAATGAGGCTGTTAACACTAAGTCATCTTGGGTTTTCATACATTAGCAGAAACAAATTTAAAATCATGAAAACCAACCTGCTAACACTTCTTTTTATACTTATCACTCTTGCCGCCAAGGCTCAAACCAAAGACATCTGGAGCAATGTGCCGGAAGCCTCTGATGACCGCTATACCAATCCTAAAAAACCATTATATGCCGGGCCCAATGGCTGGTGGAGCTCAGGCGAAATCAGAGTAAAAGATAACGCAGCATATTCATTTAAGGGAGGACTCAATGAGATTAGTGTGGGTTATGCCCTTATCAATACAGAAAAGCTATTGACACTATTTCTAAGTTTTGAGGAAGAAACACCCCTAACTGGGAAATATGAAGTGGCGGAGAAAGGAAATGTAGCAACAAAAAAAATACAGGTCTCTTTTTCTGATGTATCAAATAAGCAAATCAAAGACTGGAGAGCAACCTCCGGCACCGTAGAAGTCACTAAACTAGATGGTTTTATCTATTTTAAAGCCAGAAATATTGGCTTAGAACCACTAAAGAGTCCAATGAATAAAGCAGACAAGCCAATTGTCTTAGGTTTTGAAGGTGCTGTTAAGATTTATGATTAAGCGAATAAATTTAAAACGGGTTAACTTTTAAACAATTACTTTAATCAATTTACATCTTTTAAACCGCTAAAAACAAGTGGCTTTGTCAGCCAGAACTATCGGTTTATGCGTGGGATTTCCTCACCGGCATAATTATTAACAGTCTTAAGTTCTTGATGGTGCTTTTTGCCAAAGCCTAGAAAGACTAAATGTTAGCTGTCGCTTTCGCAGATTGTTGCAATATGTTCGGAGTTTTTGATTATTATATTTTTAAATCAATAACAGGTCTTAAACTTTCCTTTTAGAACGGTATTGTTAACATAAATATCGGCATAGTTTATGCCTTTGTAAATGCAAATGGACTCCAGTTGGTTTGGGTCTCCAAAGATACTTCTTACAAGCGGTAAGTTGCCTAAATCTAAATTTTTAAGGTTAGGATTGGCTAATACATTCACGTTAGTAAGTGCAGTGTTTTTAGAGAGATCTACCGAGTTTAGATTGTTTTTGCTCAAATTCAAATCTTTTAAAGCAGGAAACAGTGCTAGATTTATTGTCGATAAATTATTGGCCACGTGTAAACTCGTAAGCTTAGGAAGAGCTGGTAGTTGAGTTTGTTGATAGCCTACATTAGTGATGCTTAACGACAAAAGATTTGCATGTAAGTTCAGAACTTTTAAATCTGGCCCACCAATAGAGAGTGCCGTAACTTGCGGGTAAGAACGAATATCTATTTCGGTTAAACGGTTGTTGTCTAGTTTTAAAGTGTGCAAAAGCTGTAAAGCGGAAATGTCTATGCTACTAAGCCCATTGTCTATCAGATTCAGTTCTTTTAATTGCTTATTTTTTGATAAATCTATTGCAGATAAATTGTTGTCAGATAAATCTAAAGATGCCAAAAGGGTGTTTTGCGATAAATCTATAGATTCAAGGATACAACCTTTGATTTCTATTTTAGCTAATTGCGTATTTTTTGAGAGGTCAATGCTCTTTAGTTTATTGTTAGACTGTATTCTAAGCTCTTTAAGTTTCGTGTTTCCTGTGAGATTAAGTGTAGAGAAGTTATTTTCCGATAGGATAAACAAAGTTTCTAGGTTCTCAAAAACAGCTATTTCGTTCAGACCATTGAGTTTTATGGCATCTATTCCCAAAGATTTTAGATTATGTGCGGCTGACTTTAGAATTCTGCCATCCACTACATCGTCTATTTTCATGTGTACAAGATATGCTTCAAACTCTGGGTTAGCGAACTTCAAATAAGGTGTGTCACTGTACTCAACTCTGGCACTGTGACTTTTTGAGACTTTTCCACCGCGTTGGTCACTTGCTATGACTTGTACATCAATATCTGTTTCCACAGCTATATTACGTACAATATAGTTTCTTTGTACCAAACCCCTTGCTAGGGTATCTCCATGAACTATTGAATATGTAACCACATCACCATCCGGATCTATAGCCTCCGTCCACGAAAGCGAAATACTCGTGCCATTATCAATTATTGTGCTGGTAACTTCGAAATCTGAAGGCGGAAGGTTCTCTTTTTCTAAATCAGTGCCAGCACATGCTCCAAATAGTACCAAAGAAAGTATAGGGTAGAAAGCCGTTGTTTTCATATGTTCTCGTTCTTACTTTTACTAAGTTACAAAATTTAAACCATAGTGATTCCAAAAACTATTAAAAAGTGATTATACGGTTGTTTTTTTTCGGAATAACTCTCAATTTCGTATTAAAATGCGTATTTTTTCATTTTGAGATACTTGTTTGAACTCAGGTTTTCTCGGCCTATGCAACCCGAATTTAGGCGGACAAGAAAAATATTGGGGTTAGTTGCATTGATGCATAGGTATTGGCATAGCTGTATAGTTGTATTTTGTGTTAGTACAGTGTCAAATAGCGGTAAACTAGTTTATGTTTCTCAATTAGAAAATGTTCCAGCCTGTAAGTGACTACCAATAAGTAGCTTGATTAGGAAGGTTTTCTTTTGGAACACGTTATGTGCTTTTTTATAGTAGAGTCAGGTCTTATATATGTTTTCTAATCTTTTTCCCAGCGAAATTTTAAGGCTATATTTGTAGTATATACTGATAGATTGATGAAATTTTCCCACCTCCATAATCATACCCAATATTCACTTCTTGATGGTGCTTCGAGCGTAAAACGCCTGTTTGCTAAAGCTCAAAAGGACGAAATGCCCGCTGTTGCAATCACGGACCATGGTAACATGTTTGGTGTTTTTGATTTTGTGGCCACCGCTGGTAAGTATGGGGTGAAGCCTATTGTGGGCTGTGAATTTTATGTGGTAGAAGATCATACCCGAAAATCTTTTACTAAGGAGCAAAAGGACCAACGTTTTCACCAATTGCTGTTGGCAAAAAACGCGGAAGGATATAAGAATCTTACAAAATTGTGTTCATTGGGCTATATGGAGGGTTTATACAGTAAGTACCCTAGAGTAACCAAAGCTTTAATAGAAAAATATAAAGATGGGCTGATAGCCACTACCTGCTGCATAGGTGCTATGGTACCAAAGGCTATATTGCGAAATGGGGAAGATGCAGCTGAAGAAGAGTTTAAGTGGTGGTTAGAGCGTTTTGGAGAGGATTATTATGTAGAAATCCAGCGTCACGATATGGCAGAGCAAATTAAAGTGAATGAAGTTTTACTAAAATTTGCTAAGAAGTACAATGTTAAAGTTATTGCGTCTAATGATAGTCATTACGTAGATCAGTCTGACTGGGTGGCTCATGATATTTTGCTGTGTATCAATACGGGCGAAAAACTGGCCACACCAAGTAATAAAGACTTTTCTGATGACGAGGAGGGCTCTAAGAAGGGAACGAGGTTCGCCTTTTATAACGACCAGTTCTACTTCAAGACCACTCAGGAAATGACGCAGCTGTTCCATGATTTACCCCAAGCCATAGACAACACCAATGAGATAGTAGGTAAGATAGATACCCTTAATCTGAAGAAGGATATTTTACTTCCTAATTTCCCCATCCCTAGCGAGTTTAAGGTACACGCGGATGACGTGCTAAACCAATGGGAATATCTTCGTCATATAACTTTTGAGGGTGGGCGGAACCGTTGGGGAACAATTGACGCAGAAGCAGAAGAACGCCTGAACTTTGAGTTACATACCATAAAAACCATGGGTTTTGCAGGTTATTTCCTTATTGTGATGGACTTTATTAAGGCTGGTCGTGATTTGGGTGTAATGATTGGGCCAGGAAGGGGTTCTGCTGCAGGTTCTGCTGTGGCGTATTGTATTGGAATAACCAATATTGACCCCATAAAGTACAATCTACTTTTTGAGCGTTTTCTTAACCCGGACAGGAAGTCCATGCCCGATATTGATACAGATTTTGACGACGAAGGTCGTCAAAAAGTTATCGATTATGTGGTGGACAAATATGGTAAAAACCAAGTAGCCCAAATCATAACCTACGGTACCATGGCTACCAAGTCGTCAGTAAAGGACGTAGCTCGTGTTATGGATTTGCCTCTCCAGGAAGCCAACCATATAGCCAAACTTATTCCTGACAAGCCGGGTTATGGTATGAATTTTCAGAAGCTTATTCATTACCCTATGACCGGGCCAAAATCCCTTGCTGAGATAGGTTTAGGGCCTGAGGAGATGGATAATGTGAAGCAAGTACGCCAAATGTATGAAGGGAGAGACCTGACTTCAAAAGTGCTTAGGCAAGCAGAAAAACTAGAAGGAACAGTACGGAATACAGGTATACATGCGGCTGGGATTATTATTGCCCCGCATGATCTGTCGGAAATTGTGCCAGTTTCTACAGCCAAGGATTCAGACCTATTGGTTACCCAGTTCGAGGGGAAAGTGATTGAAGATGCAGGGGTTATAAAGATGGACTTTTTGGGTCTTAGAAACCTTACTATCATTAAGGAGGCTCTTCGGATGATTAAGGAAAACTATGGAGTAGAAATAGATATAGATAATATTCCACTAGACGACGAGGAGACGTATAAACTATTTCAAAGAGGCGAAACCAATGCCATTTTCCAGTTTGAATCCGACGGGATGAAAAAGCACATGAAGGATTTGCAGCCCGATAGGTTCGGTGACCTCATTGCTATGAACGCTCTTTATCGTCCGGGTCCAATAGCGTATATTCCAAACTACATTGCACGTAAACACGGTAGGGAAGAAATAACCTATGATGTGGCGGCTATGGAAGAGCACTTGGCCGAAACCTATGGGATTACGGTGTATCAGGAGCAGGTAATGCTTTTGTCGCAAAAGCTAGCCAATTTCACCAAAGGGGATGCCGATACCCTTCGTAAGGCCATGGGTAAAAAGCAAAAGGAGGTGCTAGACAAAATGAAGGCCAAGTTTGTGGATGGTGGTACAGCAAACGGTCATCCAGAAAAGGCTTTGGATAAAATATGGACAGACTGGGAGGCTTTTGCCCAATATGCCTTTAACAAGTCGCACTCTACCTGTTATGCCTTTGTAGCTTACCAAACGGCCTATCTGAAAACCCATTACACTGCCGAATATATGGCGGGGGTACTGACTTCTCAGCTAGGAAACATTGACAAGATTACCTTCTTTATGGAGGAATGTAAGGCACTTGGTTTGCAGGTTTTGGGACCAGATATTAATGAGTCTAACAAGCGTTTCCGTGTAAATAAAAAACAAGAAGTGCGTTTTGGTTTGGGTGGAATCAAGGGAACAGGTGATGCTGCCGTAGATGCTATTATAGAAGAAAGAACCAAGAACGGTCATTTTACAGATATCTATGATTTTATTTCGCGAGTAAACCTACGTACTGTGAATAAAAAGACTCTTGAATCGCTGGCTTATGCTGGTGCTTTTGACTGTTTTGAAGATATCCATCGTGCCATTTATTTCCATCCTGCAGATGACGGTACATTCATAGAGAAACTTATACGGTACGCCAATAAGATACAGGAAGATAAAAATAATACTCAAAATACGCTTTTCGGAATGATGGGTGACGACAATGCTTTTGCCATCCAAAAACCGAAAATAGAAAAGATAGAAGAGTGGGGGAATATAGAGCGTCTTAAATACGAAAAAGAAGTAGTTGGTTTTTACATTTCAGGGCATCCGCTGGACCAATTTGCTATAGAAATGACCCTGTGTCGTCCATTAGACGGAACATTATTAGATCTGGATAATAAAGATAAAGATTATACCATAGGAGGTGTGGTTACGGCTGTGAACGTGCGTCAAAGTAAAAACGGAAACCTATTTGGTATTTATAAATTAGAGGATTACTCAGGCTCTATTGAACTTAGTTTGTTTGGGAAAGACTTTGTGGAATTTTCCAGGTATTTCGAAATGGGGATGTTTATCTATATAAAGGGGAAAGTTCAAGGTCGTTGGGGTAGGGCAGATGAGCTGGAATTCAAAGTCATGGCTATAGACCTCCTTAGCGAAATGAAAGCTAAGCGAT
Source organism: uncultured Lacihabitans sp. (assembly GCA_964489955.1). Classification (GTDB taxonomy): domain Bacteria; phylum Bacteroidota; class Bacteroidia; order Cytophagales; family Spirosomataceae; genus Leadbetterella. The sequence goes on from CAZBAV010000047.1 coordinate 25,026, forward strand.
TTAAGGAGATGACTTTGAAGATGAACATAAACACGTTAACACCGGAGTTAATAGCTGAGGTGCGTGATATCATTCTTAAGAATCCAGGCAAGTTTACCCTTAAGATGAGCGTATTTGATACCCAAAATGAGTATGACATTGCCATGTTCTCTCGTTCCCTAAAGGTTGATATTAGCAAGGTGGTTCATGCAGAACTAGCCGAACTATTAGGCAAAGAGAATATTTCCTTGAATTAGGGCGGGATTGCTGTTATAAGTTTAATGTGTGAGAAAATGGTGAATTTTTATTTCATACATGGATTCAGCTGTTGCTGGATATGGAAATTTAGTCCAAACGGAGAACTAACTGTGGCTTTACGTAAATGATTAACAGAAGATGCTTTAGCTTTTTACGCTAGTACATTGTTAGCAATTTGTAGTAAAGCCGGAAGTTCGCTATTTTTTTCTAATCGGGATTACATGACCACCATTTCTCAATCCCTAAAACTCTTTGCGGGCGAAGCCGTAGTTTAAGCCTTCAGGCATAGGTTTTTTCCAGCGGCGGTGTGACCATAACCAAAATTCCGGGGCTTCTAATATATTTTTTTCCAGCAACCTTACGTGCGTTTCCAGGATGAAGCCTTCTACTTCCTCCTTAGGCTTGTCAGTTATTAATTCAAAACTTAAATGGTATTGTCCTCGTTTAGGTCTTCTCACAGTAGCAAAAATCACCGAAAAATCCAGGGAGCGAGCTACTTTCTCTGTACCTACATAAAAAGAAGTGTCTTGGTTGAGAAACTTACTCCAGAATGATTTATCCGCCGGAGCCCACTGATCATTGGCCAAGCCTAAGACGAATCCTTTCCTGTGTTTACTAATATATTTTTGGGTTTCATTGGTATGGAAAAGCGTTGCACCGCCCTGTTCGCGAGATTTTTTAAATAGCCTATCGAAATAGGGGTTCATGAGTTTTCTATATGGCACTGCCAGAGTTTTTCCGATTGCCTTAGGTAAGTATTGTGCCAGCCACTCATAATTGCCAACATGTCCTATGCTTAGGATTACACCATTTGTTTTTTCAAGTTGCTCACTGAACAACTCAAGGTTGTCAAAAGACAGTCGTTTCACCAGTTCCTCGTTCGAAATACTAAAACCTTTTACGGTTTCCATAAAAAGATCGCATAAAAAATGGTAAAACTTCTTTTCAATTTTTAAAAGTTCAACATCTGTTTTTTCTGGAAAAGCGTTTTTTAAGTTTTGTTGCACTACCTTTTTACGATAACCTATGAGCTTGTACAATACCGGATAGAGGACAAAATCGGAAATGCCATAAAGAACTTTTAGAGGTAATACTGAAAAGAACCAAATAATGGGATATACTAAATAATAAATAACTGCTTGCATAATGAATTACAGGTTGTCGAAATAATAAACATTACCTTTTTCTAATAATGTTTCAACGGGATTGTTGTTTTTTAGGTTTAAAAGCTCTTCAAAAAGATTAGATTTTACCAATATTGGGAATCCTCCAGATGTAGGAACAAATAGATCTTTATCAGTGTGTATCTTAGCTAGCTCCGCTAAGTTTTGTAAAGTATTGGTGGTGGCATTGGCGTCATTTACGAACAAAATGGCTTCTATCCCCTTAGTAATAAAATAGCTCCCTACTAAGCCCATACGCATAGAAGACCCAATACCTTCCTGCCAAGTAGTGTCGTCTATGATACCAACGGGCATTCCTTGTAGGTGAGGGAGTACCTCTTCCCGGTTATGGCCTAGTACTATTACTAATGGATGGAATTGCGTACCAAAAGTTTCGTCTAGAAGTACTTTGAGGTCTACTTCATTACTTTTGAGAGTTTTTTCTAGTAAAATATTGGATTTGTCAGCAGCTAAAAATACTACTCCGGTATTCATAATTTGAAAATAATTCGTAAAATTGCAATAAAATTACGTGCAATTAAAAGTTTTTGTAGCCTCTTTTCGTTAGTTGGCTATGATTTATTTCCTAATATTCTGAGTATGAAAACTTCATTCTTTGTAAAAGTAGCTCTGTTACTGGGGCTTGTGATGGGCTGCGGTGAGTCCGTAGATCCCAAATATTCTACCTTTGATATCTATCTGGACTTTTGGAATACCACAGGAAGGTATCCAGAAATTAGGTTTGATGAGCTAAAGACTTCTAAGGAAGTGAAAATTGACTTTACCAAAACCTTTGAAGGACAAACAGAAGGAAGTCTGCTAACCAAAGTGATTATTGACGACTTTAAGATATTAGATAGCAGGTCAAATAACTATGACATAAAAGAGATTGTAGCCTACGAGTTTAACACAGTGTCTAACAAATGGCAAGAGGACGTAGAGTTTAAGGTTAATTATAACCAAACGCAAGACGTAGGCGATGTGGTTATGGTTCTGGATAGAAGCGAATCCCTTGGTAGTGACTTTGACAAAGTTAAACAATATGCTATTAACTTTATTGAGCAGACTTTTACGGCACATCCCGATGTGAAGATTGGTATTGTAGATTTTTCTACCGAAGTGAACTCTTTTCCTTTGAGCAATAATAAAGAGGCTCTTAAAGCCTATATTGCCGAATTGAAGGCAGGTCCTTATACCGCTCTTTACGAGGCTATTGATACGGGTGTAGAAATGTTGCTGAGGTCTGCTTCGCAGTCCCGTGTTTTAGTTACTTTTACGGATGGTAAAGACAATATGTCTAACCAAAATTTTTATAACATTAACACCATATTGTCTAAGATATCGGGTGATAAAAAGTCTGCAAAGATTAGAAGTTTCTTTATCGGTTTAGAAGGAAAGGGCGGTATAGATACAGGCGTAGTAAGACTTTTAACCAGTAGTGGATGGACGGTGAGTGTACCACAAAACACCAATGAGTTAAAGGACGTGTTTGAAAAGTTTGGCCGCTTAATTTCCAATGTATACCACCTTACGTATATTAGAAACCAACAGGTAGTAAACAGGAATACCCCCATAAAACTGAAGTTTCAGATTAAAGCCACAAAGTAACCAAATTGTGAAATTGGGTAGGCAGGAGAGTCTTTTCCTGCCTTTTTTTGTTTTTATAGGTAGTTTAATGCCCAAATGGGATATTTTCTAGACCAAAGTATATATAAAGTCTACATAAATGCCCATTATTTAAACTAGTTAAGAATAAGTGTATTTGTATTTATCTCATTATTAGTGTCTTATTGTATTTTATTTTGTTCTTATTCTATAAGCTTATTTGTGACATTGAACACCTTAGGTCTATAAATTGTAATAAATCTAAGTGCTTTGCGTACTCTATTTATATATTACTCTATTAACATAATGATTTTTAAGAAAGCGGTTGTAGTACTTTTGGTACTTTGTATGAATGTGGTTTATGCCCAAAACACAGTAAATCTTTCGGGCTCGGCAGTTGGTGCTAGTGATAATGAGGCTCTGATTTTTGCCTCAGTTGGTCTGTTTAATAATGTTACCAAAGAATATGTAAAAGGTCTTCAATCTGATGATGAAGGGAAGTTTACTTTTGAGGGAATTAGTAAAGGTGTTTACTTTCTTAAGATTACGTATGTAGGATACCAAGATTATTTACAAGAGGGTATTGTGGTAGATGGTAGTAAGAATGTAGACTTAGGAGTGTTAAAAGTAAAGTCAGTAGGTAATCAGTTAGATGAGGTAGTAGTAACAGGTGCTCCTCCTGCCATGCAAATGGCTATAGATAAAAAGGTTTTTAATGTTGGACAAAGTACAATTAGTGTTGGGGGAACTGCCACAGATTTACTAGCCAATGTGCCATCGCTGCAGGTAGATATGGATGGCAGCGTTAGTTTACGAGGTTCTTCCAGTGTACGTATTTTAATAGACGGGAAGGAGTCTGCAATGGCGGGGAATGACATTACCCGTTTGTTACAAGCACTACCCGCAAACTCAATAGACAGGATAGAAGTAATAACAAACCCGTCTGCTAAATATGACGCAGAAGGCCAGTCTGGTATTATAAATATTATTTTGAAAAGGGATTCTCGCTATGGCTTTAATGGAGCCGTAAACCTTTCTGCTGGTTCATATGAGAACCTAATGTCTGGTTTAAATTTAAACTATCGTCATGGCAAGGTAAACTATTTTGGTAATTATAGCTTCAGCCGCAGGAATAATGTAGGAGACAACAAGAGTAACACCAGAATTCTCTCTGATAACAGTGTTACGGATTTAAATGGCGAAAGTACACGTTTAGGCCTAAACCATGGCGTAGGTTTTGGTGTAGATTATTATGCAGGACAAAGAACTACCCTAGGTCTTTCCAGTAATATGAGTTTTAGGGATAATGACCGTAGAGAGGATCTGTACTACAGATATTTTAATAATCCTGCTTTTACCGGAGATAGCAGAAGGTTTTCAAGACAAAATGAAAAGGATTTTGGTTTTGATGTAAACTTTAACTTCAAACAAGAATTTGTAAAGAAAGGAGAGGAGCTAACAGCCAATTTGGCTTTTGGGAAAGATAAAGAGGATGGGGTAAACACTTTCGAGCAGTTCTATGTTTCTAATAACAATACGATTGAAAACAGAAGAAACGAAACTGCGGAAAAGGGTCGAAATACCAATATTCAGGTAGACTATTTACGTCCTTTAAACGAGACCAGTAAGTTTGGTACGGGATACCGTAGCATAATACGTACTTCCGATGAGAACCAATTCTCTTTTTTGAAAGAGGAAACAGGATTTGTTCCAGACTATAGCATAAGTAATGACTTCGAGATGAAAAGTCAGGTGCATGCTGTATACGGTAGTTATGAAAACCAGCTTACCAAGTCTTTTGGTTTTCAGGTGGGTTTACGTGCAGAGCAGGCATATTTAGATACGGAGTACACTTCTTATCCTGATTTAGAAAAATCTAAAGGCCGTTTAGATTATTTCAGATTGTATCCTTCGGTTTTTGTGAGCCAAAAAATGGGCGAGAATAACCAGTTTCAGGGTAGTTATACCCGCAGGGTAAATAGGCCTCGCGGCTGGCAGGTGAACCCTTTTATAAATGTATCGGATCCGATGAATATCCGTCAGGGAAATCCTAATCTAATGCCAGAAGATATCCATTCATTTGAACTAGGTTATGTACGTTATTGGGGTAAAAACACCTTCACTACTACAGGATACTATAGATTAATGAAGGACGTAGTACAGAATGTTACTTCTACTGCCGATGCTTCTACTGGGGTCACATTTTCTCAATGGCAAAACATCAGTAAAAACGAAGCAAGTGGTTTAGAACTAATATCCCAATTGTTCTTCGGGAAGAAAGTAGATGTAATGGCTAATGCAAACTTCTTTTATAATAAGTTCTATGCCGAGCCACAATACGAAATCAAAGGGAGCTCTGGTTTTAACTGGAACGTAAATGCGACTACTAATTACAGGATTATACAAAATCTAAGTGCTCAGTTACGTACAGAGTACCAAGCCCCACGGATTTTGGCACAAGGTAAGACCGTGTCGCAATTTATAGTAGATGCTGGTGTTAAATGGGATGTACTTAATAAGAAGGGTAGTGTGATGTTTAACGTGCGTGACTTATTTAATCAACGCCGTTGGGGAGGATATACAGAAACGGCTCAGTTTTATAGAACACATGAGAACCGTTGGATGCGTAGGATGTTTATGGTGTCATTCTCTTACAGGTTTGGAAAGGCTCCGGAAACCAAAGACAATAAGAAGAACCAAAGACAAGAATTTGATGGAGGAGGAGAGGGTTTTTAACCCTCTCAATCTCTTAATTTTACAAGACTTATAAACTCTTCTTTTTTGTCAGAATTCTTAAAAACACCGCCAAAGAAAGAAGTAACTGTAGAGCTTGTTTGATCTGCTATCCCACGGGAGGATACACAAAAGTGGTCTGCGTCTACTACCACTGCCACATCGGCTGTTTTCAGAACCTTAGTAAGAGCTTCACCGATTTGTATGGTCAATCTTTCTTGTACTTGCGGTCTGCGAGCAAAATAATTAACAATACGGTGTAGCTTAGATAAGCCTATTACTTTCCCTGTAGAGACATAACCAATGTGGACTTTCCCTACTATAGGTACAAAATGGTGCTCACAGTTTGAGTAAAAGCTAATATCACGCTCCACCAGTATTTCACTAAACTTATAATTGTTTTCGAAGAGTGTTACGGGAGGCATGTTTTCGGGGTTTAATCCTGAAAAGAGTTCATTAACGTACATTTTAGCTACTCTTCTAGGTGTTCCGGACAAACTCTCGTCGGTCAGGTCTAAGCCTAGAGTGTGCATTATTTCTTTGAAATGTACAGCTATCTTCTCAATCTTCTCCTCGTCACTTAGCTCAAAAGCATCTGGCCGCAGTGGAGTTTTTGCGGTGGTCATGTTATGATCCAAGTCCTCCAAATCATTCAGGGTATTCAACATAATTTCTTTCAGTTTCGTATAGCTTTATTCTTAGTTCTAAGCTATGATCAATTTTATCCCGTAATATATCAAACACTACCACAGCTATATTTTCTGCAGTAGGGTTTAGGTTTTTAAAATGGGGTATGTCTAAGTTTAAGTTCTTGTGGTCAAAGAGGTCCAATACATGTTCTTTTATCAGGTCACTCAGTATTTTTAGGTCATATACAAAACCTGTTTTCGGGTCTATTTCGCCCGTGAGCTTAACATGTAATTCATAATTATGCCCATGGTAATTGGGATTATTACATTTACCAAACACTTTTTCGTTGGTCTCATTATCCCACTCTGCTACATGAAGTCTATGTGCAGCGTTGAAGTGTTCTTTTCTAACTACGGATACTTTTTTTCTTGTCATGTACAAAGTTTGTGTACTACACATTATGAATCAGCAGGTAGCCTTAAGATAAGATAATGGTTTTTTAATATTAAAAGTTCAAAGTTAAGTTACTTTGTTTTTTTTGTGTTGTCTATTTTTAGCCATGATAAAGCTAAATTTTAGTAAAAAGTTTTATTTCGCATTTCTATGCTATATTTTAGGGTTGAAATTTGATTCAACTAACCTAAAAAGCATGAACAGAAGGAATTTTATCCAGACTACTGTAGCGGGTACCGCACTGCCATTTATTAGTAAAGCTCGGAATGCTAATAATGCAGACAAAGTTAAACTGGCATTTATTGGGGTGGGCCTAAGAGGACGTAATCATGTGGCTATATCCTTGGCAAGGGAGGACGTAGACATTGTAGCTATTTGTGATATAGATCCCGATGCTATAAAGCGGACACAGGCTATGATAACAAAAGCCGGTAAGAAAGAGGCAGTAGTATATGGTAAAGATGGATATGACTACCGTAATATGCTTAAAAGAGATGATATAGATGGGGTGGTTATTTCTACACCTTGGGAGTTGCATGTGCCTATGAGCGTAGATTCTATGCGTGCTGGTAAGTATACAGCTGTGGAGGTTTCCGCCACAGTAACCTTACAAGAGTCATGGGATTTGGTTAATGCCTACGAAGAAACAGGAAGCCATTGTATGATTCTGGAGAATGTGTGTTACCGCAGGGATGTTCTGGCTGTATTAAACATGATACGTAAAGGGATGTTTGGTGAGGTAAATTATGCTCACTGTGGTTACCAGCATGACTTAAGAGAAGTTAAGTTTAATGACGGTAAAAAGTTTTATGGTGGAGGTGTTGAGTTTGGAGAAAAGGCAATTTCTGAAGCAAAATGGCGTACACAACATTCGGTGGATAGAAATGGAGACTTGTATCCTACCCATGGTTTGGGGCCGGTTGCACACTGGATGGATATAAACAGAGGGAATAATTTTGCTTATTTGACTTCTATGGCCACAAGTGCCAAGGGACTTCACAAATACATTGTTGATAATGGTGGTAAGGATCACCCGAACGCAAAGGTTAAGTTCAAGTTAGGTGATATAGTAACCACTAACATACAATGTATTAATGGCGAAAACATAGTCTTAATACACGATACCAATCTGCCAAGGCCTTATTCACTTTGTTTTAGGGCACAAGGTACCGAGGGGGTTTGGATGGACGATATTAAATCTATTTATCTGGAGGGAAAAAGCCCTCAACCTCATAGGTGGGAGCTTTTTGAAAAATACCAAAAGGAATTTGATCACCCTCTTTGGAAAACGCATGATGAAACGGCTAAATCTTCTGGCCATGGCGGGATAGACTTTTTCGTTATGAGAGGATTTATAGAAGCTATTAAAAGGAAAGTGTCACCACCAATGGATGTTTATGATGCAGCAGCGTGGTCAGCCATTAGCCCACTTTCTGAATTATCCATTGCCAGAGGTAGTTCACCAGTAGAAATTCCTGATTTCACTAGAGGTAAATGGAAGACCAATAAACCTATTTTTGGTTTGGATGATCAATTCTAATATTAGGTTTGCTACCATAGCAGACTTGCCCAGTATTATAGAGATTTATAATGCAACCATTCCTTCACGGATGGTCACAGCCGATTTGGAGCCTGTGACATTAGAAAGCCGGAAGGAATGGTTTGCTGGTCATTCGCATGATACTTATCCGCTTTGGGTGCTGGAGGAAGAAGACAAGGTGCTGGCTTGGGTTGGTTTACAGCCTTTTCATAAGCGTGCCGCATACAAAATATCCGTTGAAGTAAGTATTTATGTGAGTCCCTTCGCAAAGGGGAAAGGGATAGGTAAACAGTTACTGCATTTTGCTGAAGAGAAAGCAGTATCCTTGGGTTATTTAAATCTTGTAGGCCTAATTTTTAGTCAAAATACCCCTAGCATAAATCTATTTCAGAAATTTGGATATACAGAATGGGGAAACTTGCCCAATGTAGCTGTTTTGGACGATGTAGAGTGTGGTTTAAAAATATTCGGTAAAAGACTAGCGTAGTACCTTGCCGGTAATAGTACTGGAATCGGCCTCAAACCAAAGTAGTTTTTGTACGGATAGTAGTTTGTAAGAGTCAAGATCTTTTCCTTTTGTTTCCAAATAAAACTGGTTTATGGTAGAGAAGAAATAGTTTTCCTGGGAACTCTCCCCCGAAATTTTCCTTACTTCACCGTTCAGGTTGTATGCAACTTCAAGCTTTTTCACTTTCAGTTTTTCGCCTCTTTTTAGAATATATATAGTGCTACTATCTGTTTTAAGGGAGTCATAACTTTTGGCAAATGACGCTTTATTAATATCAGCATCCGCAAAGATTTTTAGTTCTTTGTCCCACTTAATATCATTTGTTGTCTTTGTTTCGGTTGTATTGTTAAAACTCCATGTTTTTTCAACATACAGACCCTTAAGTTTGGGTTCTAAATCTTTTACAAAAGCTTCTAAATCAAAGTAAGTGACAGTCTCACTAGTGTTGGAGTACTCCTTGCAGGAAATAAGTAGCAAGCTAATTATCAGAAATCTAAATTTCATTTTCGGATACTTAAAAAAATGAGGAGTACATAAGACTCCTCATTTTTAAACTTCTTGAAACAGACCTTTCGACCCATTTCTACATAATCATTAAACCGTTGTAAAGATATAAAAGAAATCTGATTATAAAAAAAATGCTAAGCTATTGGTTTGTATTTACTAATGAAGTTTTAAGTAAATTATTCTAAGTAGTTTTGGTATCCCATCAAAATGGTATTAAATATGCAAATTGAAAACCTATAACCAAGCTATGTCTAATACTCAAAGAAAGCCCATGCACGAAGATTGGGCTGCCGTTATCACGGGCGGCATTACTATTATTTTGTTTCTTGTGGGCTTACAAGCCGCTAATCCCGGTTATAAGTGGGATAGCTTTACGAGCTTACAAGACAAGGTGTTAGGGTTGGACAATTTACAAAAAGCAGGGTTGCAGTTTATAGTGGTAGCTGTACTGTCTGGTTTTGCGTCTTGGCTTACAGGTAAATCTCTTTCTGCATTTTTCAAAGGATTTGGCTTTGTGTTTGGGCTGTCTCTGCTAGCAAGTATAATTGCGGGAAACAAAGGGATTTCTGAATACAATCTTGAAACCGTTATTTTTAGCCTAGCTTTTGGACTTTTTCTCAATAATTTCTTCACCATGCCCTCTTGGTTGAAGGCTTCGCTCAATAGTGAGTTGTATGTAAAAATAGGGCTGGTATTACTGGGCACTACAGTTTTGTTTTCTAATGTTCTAGAGGCCGGTGTTTATGGTTTAATACAAGCCTTAATTGTGGTGGTGTGCGTATGGTATTTTGCTTTTTGGCTGTCTAAAAAGATGGGTATTGACGAAGAAATGGGTTTGATGATAAGCAGTGCTGTTTCCATTTGTGGCGTATCGGCAGCCATAGCCACATCGGGAGCCATAAAAGGTGACTCTAAAAAGCTTTCTTATGTTATATCTATGGTTTTAATCACAGCAGTGCCGATGATGATTTTAATGCCGTACGCAGCTCAATGGATGGGTCTTTCTGAAACAGTAACCGGTGCTTGGCTGGGAGGAAGTATAGACACTACAGGTGCCGTAGCGGCCTCGGGTTCTTTGGTTGGTGAAAAAGCATTGGAGATTAGTACTATTATTAAGTTTTCTCAAAATGTCCTCCTTGGTTTGGCAGCCTTTGCTATTAGTGTTTATTGGTCTGTAAACCAAAGTAAACAAACTGCCGAAAAGCCGACTTTGGGTGTGATCTGGAAACGTTTCCCGAAATTTGTAGTCGGGTTTGTAGTTGCATCCATATTGTTTTCCTTCTTTTTGCCAAAAGAGCTTGTTTCTACAGTATCACCGAGTATAAAAAGTATGCAAAACCTTTGGTTTTCTTTAGCTTTTGTGTGTATTGGTTTAGAAACGAACTTTAAAGAGCTGTTTAGTTATAACAATAAGAAGCCTTTTTATGCTTTTCTGATTGCACAAGGATTTAATGTAATACTTACTTTGATAATAGCTTACTTCTTGTTCAGTTCGTAAGTTTCTTTGCCCGTTTTCTTGTACTTTTTGGCTAAGTCAGGGATATTTTTAAAAATCTCTGGCATTACTTTTTCGTGGTCAATGATTACATCAGGTATGTCTTTACTAAAATTATTGTAGATATTAGTAAGACTAAGGTAATTATTAGGGTTTTCGAAATCCTTGCGGGCAAGGTTCCAGCTCAGGTATCCTGTGGCCATTTGATTGGTATAGTACGCATCTATATTACGCCCCGTAATAAAGACCCTTTTATCTCCGTAGTTTGTGCTTTCTTTTACACGGTAGTCAGCCAATTCATTGGTGCTAAAACCTAATACGTCTTTAGCTCCTACATAAGACAGGAAGAATGTAATAGCAAAAAATGTTACGAAGATTAGCTCTGGTACAAAGATCTTTTTGCTATGTATAAAGAAGCCTGCCGAGAAAAATGCCACAGGGATTAAGACAAAGACAAAGTTGGCAGGGATGTATTTTCCCGAAAGTAAGAACGACGCAAAAGCAAAAATTGAAAAAATGATTAAAGATTGATGAGAGCGGTTCTGGAAACTATTGTAACGGTGTCCTCTAAGTACTTTTATTATGCCAAAGAAGGAAATAAATATTGGTAAGGTGTACACAATAAGTATGTCTCGCACGTTAAGGATTGATAATCTTATAAAGTTATTGAAGTTTACCAGCCAAATATTCACAAACTCCTCTCCGAAATTGTTAAAGTTAAAAAATAGGTACATGAAGAAAATTGGCATAAAAAATGACAATACCACCATGAAAAACTGACGTAAGTTCATACCAGTATACATGAACAAAACCAAAACTGCCCAAAGTATAAATACAAAAGAAGGATGATGGAATAGTACCGCAATACCAAAGAGTATTCCCGACTCAAATATGTCGTCGCCAACTCCATCACGTCTTTCTATTTGTCTTAAAACAGAATTGATACCTAACAAAACAAAGGTATTGGCAAGTAAAGCCGGCGATAACTTCATTAAGTCAAATGAAATATTCATTACCACCAAAAACAGGAGGGTAGGTATGTAATTTTTTTCGTTGAAGAGGTTTCTTTTGTTCACCATGAAGGTAAACAGCATGATTTGTATGAAAACCAGAACAGAAGCAATTATCTCGTAAGTAAATTGGTTAGAACTAAACCAATAATCAATTAACTGGTACGTATAGGCAGATAACGGAGCTACCTGTGTTAGTACTTCGCCGTAAAGGAACAAGCCATCGTTCAATTTCTGGCCAACTAACATCCATTCCAGCTCATTGGATAAGAGCGGTAAAGCAGTA
>CAZBAV010000048.1:0-34683 GCA_964489955.1 uncultured Lacihabitans sp.
AGCATCTGCCTTACAAGCAGAGGGTCAGGGGTTCGAATCCCTTTGCTCCCACCAATAAAAGCCCAATTTTCTTTCGAGGATTGGGCTTTTTCTTATTTAGCTTTACGGTATACACCAGAACCAATATGTTTATTAAGGAAGTTCTAAGACCAACAGTACGCAGGCACGAGCCCTGGGTAGCTTTGAGCATAAGGTTGGCTTGTGTTATGGTCTTGTTTATGGTATCTCGGTTTTTATTCTTTTCTGTGAATGCCCCCATTTTTGGAGAAATATCTACAGGAGAATGGCTGAAAATAATGGCCGGTGGTATTCGTTTTGACCTCGTGGCTGTTTTGTATCTCAATATACTCTACGTTGTAATCGTTTTTACGCCCTTTACGCGTTATAAATTTGTGCAATCTACATTAGATGTACTCTTTGTGTTTTCTAACGCTGTAGGCTTGCTTGCAAACTGTATTGACACCACATACTATCCTTTCAACTTAAAGAGGATGACGTGGTCGGTTATGAAAGAACTGGAAGGGTTTAATAACGGGGCGGACCTGTTGCCTAGTTTTCTCGCTAGATACTGGGAAATTTGGTTGGTATGGATATTTTTCATTTTGGCATTGGTTCTTATTACCCGTAAAGTAAAAAGCAAGACAAAACCCTACTCTTGGCATACTCATCTAGATGTCACTATTGCTGGTTGCTTATTATTTATTGCAGGAGTAAGAGGAGGAGACCTACGGTTCTCTACCCGTCCAATAAGTTTTAATAATGCAGGTGAATATATTAAGTCGCCCCAAAACGCAGCTTTGGTTTTTAGTACTCCTTTTTCGATTTTTAAAAGCATAGGGGAGGAATCTCTCGCCCATTTAAACTTCTACGATACAGAACAGGAACTTACATCCTTATTTAATCCTGTACAAAAGCTACAAACCCACGGCGATTTTAAGAAAATGAATGTGGTGGTCTTGGTTTTAGAAAGCTTTACAGAAGAAGCATCCGGTATTGTAAATAAAAACAGCAGTACCAATCATTTTACACCATTTATAGATTCACTAAGAAGGAAATCTTTTTATTCTGAATATAGTTTTTCCAATGGTAAGAAATCTATAGAGGCTCTTCCGGCGGTATGGGGTAGCATACCTAGTTTTGAAGACTCTTATGTGGTAACAAAATATGCCTCTAATAAGGTGAATGGGCTTCCTCTAATACTCAAAGGGGAGGGTTATCATACATCGTTCTTTCATGGTGCTCCCAACGGCTCTATGGGCTTTAATTCCCTGGCAAACCTTATGGGGATTGAACATTACTATGGGAAAAATGAGTTCGGAGATAACTCGCAGTTCGATGGTATCTGGGGGATTTGGGATGAACCATTCCTTGGATTCTTTGCAGATAAGCTAAGTACGTTTCCACAGCCGTTTTTTAGTACTGTATTTACGCTTAGCTCCCACGATCCCTTTAAGGTACCTGAAAAATACAAAGACAAGTTGCCAAATGGGCCACATCCTATTTTCAAAACTTTTTCTTATTCGGATCAAGGGTTAAGAAAATTCTTTGATAAAGTGAAGAAAGAGCCGTGGTTTAATAACACGCTGTTTGTTATTACGGCAGACCATACCTCGCCTTCGTCTGTTTTGCCGGAGTTTACTAACAGTATTGGTAAATACCGTATACCTGTTTTCTTTTATGCTCCGGGTTTGGACATAGCGGGTAAGTCGGATAGGGTTTTCCAACAAATAGATATTTTACCTACAACCCTACAAATCTTAGAATACGGGAAACCATTTGTATCTTTCGGTAAAAATTTGTTAGATCCTAAACAGCCCGATTTTGCGGTAAACAGGTACGAAACCTACCAATATGTATCAGGAGATTATTTGCTTAAACTAAATGGCGATTACCAGAGCGTAGGACTGTTTAAATATCGAACGGATCTGCACTTGAAAGAAAATATAATAGATAAGGAAAAATCTACTGCCCAAAAAATAGAACGGGAGTTTCGGGCATTCCTACAGCAGTTTAGGAATCGGATGATTGATGATAAATTTACAGTAGAATTACAATAGCATGAAGGAACACAAAGCGGGGTTTATTAGTATAGTGGGGAAACCCAATGTGGGAAAATCTACCCTTATGAACCAGCTGGTAGGGGAGAAACTTTCTATTATAACCTCTAAAGCCCAAACCACCCGGCACCGGATTATGGGTATTGTTAATGGAGAAACTCCAGATTTCGATTTTCAGCTTGTTTATAGTGATACTCCCGGTATAATTAAGCCCATTTATGAGCTACACAACTCCATGATGGAATTTGTGCACGGTTCTCTAGAAGATGGGGATGTGGTTTTGTTTGTGACAGACATCTACGAAAAATATGATGAAGAAGATGTTATCCAGAAGCTGGGGAATACAAACAACCCCATTATTCTTATCATTAACAAAATTGATCTGGCTAAAGAAGAGGAGATAGAAGAAAAAGAAAAGCATTGGGAGGAAATCTTAAAGCCTAAGGAGATTCTGAAAATATCTGCTTTAAATGGTATAGGTGTGGATGGACTGATGGAAAAGATCATTGGCTATCTACCCATACATCCTCCATATTTCCCTAAGGATGAGCTTACAGACAAGCCTGAGCGTTTTTTTGCTGCAGAGATTGTAAGGGAAAAGATTTTTCTAAATTATAAAAAGGAAGTTCCGTATAGTTGTGAAGTGGTGGTTACTTCCTTTAAAGAAACAGATGATTTAATCAAGATTTCATCGGAGATCTATGTAGAAAGAGCTACACAAAGGGCGATTTTGCTTGGGCATAAAGGTGAGAGGATAAAAAAGGTCGGTATAGAGGCCCGACAAGAAATGGAGAAATTCTTCGGAAAAAAAGTCTTTCTTGAGCAATACATTAAGGTTGAGCCTGATTGGAGACAACAAAAAGCAAAACTCTTTAGATTTGGATATTGATATGGATTTTGAAAAGGAATACATTCTAGAAAACAGCAAAGTAAGGTTAGAGCCATTAAGGTTAGAGCATCTTTCGGCTTTTCAAGTATATGCCCTATCTGAACCTGAAATATGGAAATACTCTATGGTAAGTGCTGCAGGTGCAGAAAACATGGAAAAGTATGTGCAAAAGGCACTTGAAACCCGTGCAGGGCAGGAAGCCTATCCTTTTGCGGTTATAGAAGTGGCTACAGGCAAAATAGCTGGTAGTACTCGCTTTTATGATATATCCTTGAGCCAAAAGAATCTTAGTATTGGCCATACTTGGTACGCATCGGAGTTCCAAGGTACTGGTTTAAATAAAGCGGCAAAATATCTTTTGTTTTCTTTTGCTTTTGAAGAACTAGGTATGGAGCGTGTGGAGTTTCGGGCTGATGCACGTAACTTGCGGAGCATCGCAGCCATGAAGAGCATTGGATGTACACAAGAAGGTGTTCTAAGAAGCAATGGTTTTGCGGAAGGTAATACAAGACGGGATTCTGTGATTTTAAGTGTACTAAAGCAAGAGTGGGAAGGGAAAGTGAAAGATTATTTAGGTAGTAAGTTGCTAGGGTTGTAAAGGCGTTTTTTTGCAATTGATAGATTTTAAAACAAAAACTATAGATAGCTATGGATATACATTTGGGAAGTACCAAAGAAGGTGTTTTTAACGAAATTGGGGCTTACTTAGCTAGTGAAGGCTTAAGAGTGGTAAACCAAGATATGAGCCGACCGTGGGGAGGCTTCTTTGTTTTAGATGAAAGCCAAGCACCAGACTTTGTAGGTAAGTATTTTTCACATTTAACAATGGACGATTTTGCAGGTTTTACAAAGTTAAGCCCTAAGATTTTGGTCGTAGCTCCAGAAAAACGTCTTTCGTGGCAGTACCACCACCGTAGAGCTGAAATTTGGAAACTTATTCACGGTGTAGCAGGAGTAGTAATTTCGGATACAGATGAGGAAAAGACTCCCATACCACTAAGTGTAGGACAAGTTATTAACCTGAAGTGCGGCGAACGCCACCGGTTATTGGGGACAAGCGGGTGGGGTATAGTGGCAGAAATCTGGCAACATACCGACCAAGAAAACCCCTCAGATGAAGATGATATTGTACGTGTGCAAGACGATTTTGGAAGATAAAAAAGAAGCCCCATCCTGGGGCTTTATTTTTTTAGGTTTTTCGGAGTTTACTGTTCTTGTATCCGTAGGAGAAATAAATCACACAGCCAATCACCAACCAAATAATAAACATAGTCCAGTTGCTAGTGCCTAGTTCCGCCATAAGGTAAAGGTTTACCAGTATACCAATAACAGGTAATAGGGAGAAATTATATTTAAATGCCAGTAAACCTAATACAGCCCATGTTAACCAGAAAATACCATACAAGGGATGTTTCAATATATTGAGGTACTCTGGGTCTATATAAGTACTTACTATCCATACTCCAAGGGCAAGTAACGGAATGATAAAGTATTTGCCGTTTAGATAAGGAACACGGAACTTCGCTTTTTCACTTAAGCCTGTATGGTCCATGTATAGAATCCCCCCACATACAAGGATAAATGCGAATAGAGTTCCTACTGCTGTAAGGTCAATTACAAACTCCATATTCATGAACATAGCTGGTATAGCTACCAAAAAACCAGTAACAATGGTAGAAAACCATGGGGTTTTATACTTCTTGTGTATAGATGCAAACTTTTTAGGTAGTAAGCCATCACGGCTCATTACCATCCAAATCCTCGGTTGGGCCAATTGGAATGCCAGTAACGCAGAGCTAATGGCTATAACGGCACTTACTGAAATTACTCCAGCCATCCAGTCTAAGCCAATTTTCTTGAAAACAAAAGCAAGAGGGTCATTAACTCCCAGTTCTTTGTAATTTACCATGCCTGTTAGCACAAGCGTAATTAGTACATATAAAACGGTGGTAATTATAAGGGCATAAATCATAGCTCTAGGTAAGTCCCTTTGTGGATTTTTGGTTTCCTCAGCAGTGGTGGAGATGGCGTCAAATCCTATAAAGGAGAAAAATACAGCAGCCACACTCATCATAACTCCTTTAGTCCCATTGGGAGCGAAGGGAGTCCAGTTAGCCGTGTCAACATAAAACACTCCACCTATGATCACCAAAAGCACAATGCCTACTTTTATATATACAAGGAGGTTAGAAACATTGCGTGATTCTTTAATTCCCATATAAATTAGCCAAGTAATAAGCGTGGTAATGATGGCAGCAGGAATATTCATTAATATCTTGATACCACTAATTGTCGGAGCATTTTCAAAAACTTTGGCTAGGGTAGTTACATGGCCTGGTAAATCATTTAAGGTGCCGTTGGCTGTAGCTGTAGAAACTTCAGTAAATGCTTTTGAAGCTGTCGAGTAATCTATAGCCATCCAACGAGGCCAATGTACGCCAAAGACATTGTCTAGCATAGTCACGAAATACTCAGACCATGAAATGGCAACTACTATGTTAGATACAGCATATTCCAGAATTAAAGCCCAGCCAATAATCCAGGCAAAGAGTTCTCCAAATGTTACATATGCATATGTATATGCACTACCGCTTACTGGTACAGTGGAAGCAAATTGGGCATAGCTTAATGCCGTAAATACACAAGCTACGGCAACAAAAACAAACAATAGGGAAACTGCCGGACCTCCCGAAAAAGTGGCTTTACCTATTGTACTAAATATACCTGCACCTACAATAGCCGCTAGGCCAAAGAAAGTTAAGTCTTTTACAGTAAGAACCTTCACTAGCCCTGTTCCATGTCCTTCATCTGAGGCATCGCGTACGGCTTCGTCAATATTTTTACGTTGGAATAGTTGGTTTGGCATGGAAAGGGTGTTTTTTTATCGTAAATGTAGGTAGATATAGAACTAAATTCAAAATAAAATCCCGTTTTGGTTTATGAATTCCAATTTTTGTTTTGAGGTTTAAGATATTGATAATTGAATTCCTATAAGCAGAAAGTTCCTGCATAGCAAGAACTTAAAATTCAGTTGTGTGTGGTGTTGTTAATGCCTGGCAGAAGGGCAAGCATGTTTTAAAGTTGTAGCGGTAAAGGCGTTGATTACCCAAGCATAATGTCAATGATAAACCTTAAATTATTTGATTTTAACTCAGGATAATATGACAATTAACACAAAAGTACGTTAGTTAATAAGAAGTATACTAGGAAATTATAGGCTAAAACTAGGACATTTCCTGCTTTGGTTTTAGCCTGTATTCTGTCGGTGTAAGCCCTACAATCTTCTTAAATAAGCGTGAAAAGTAGGAGGGGTCGTCAAGGTTTAGTTCGAAACAAACTTCAGATATGCTCTTTCCTACATCTGTCATAAGCAATTTACTGTACAGTATGATGGAGTTTAATATAATTTCTTTCGGACTTTTATGGTAAACGCTTTGTACACATTTACTCATGTAGTTTTCAGATACAGATAATTTGTTGGCATAAAAAGCCGTACTTTTCTCCTTTAAAAAATTCTGGAAAACCAGTTGCTTAAAATTAAACGCTATCCGCTCTTTCCTATTTAAAGGATTAGTGTAGTTAGATAATTCAAGTAGTTTATGAAGGAACGCTTGTAAGAGCGTAAGGTAAATCTGTGGATTAGGTTTGTCCTTATTCGCTTCTTTAAACAAAAGGCTGCTTAGTGAATCTACCCAGTTTGCCTCCTCTTCTGATAAATGTAATCGTGGTTGAGTAGAAAGTAACACTAAGGAGGAGTCTGTGGTTAGGGCTGCGTCCATCATCTGCTCTTCTATAATGATGATGTACCCTTCTGGGTGCTCATCCACTTCATCTAGTGATGTAATAGTTCCTGCAGGAACATACATGAGTGAATTTGGGCCTGCTTTTACTTTCTCTAAGCCTATACCATGAACAAAACCTCCCTTTTTTAAATATAAAATAAAATGGTAATCAATCTGGAGGAAAGGCGTAGGGAGCTCTGCGTACTTCGCCAAGGTTTCTAATTTATGAACCTGTAAAGGAGATTCCTTCCAAATAGATGGGTCTGGGATCTTCCCGAAAAAATTTTTCTTAAACTCGGTTGATGATGTGCGGTTTCTCACGTTTTTTTATGGATTGTGTAGCTTAATAAGAAGTAAGTGCAAATTTATATCATAAAATGAAAAATATGGAGACATTGCGGTAAATATGTACTCATGGCTTTGCTAGGTTATTTGCTTTTACACTTGTTTTAGGCAATGGAAATAACTTATTACAAGTTAGTTTAGTGTAACTGTAAAATAGAATAGGGGCAGATTTTTATTGGTACTGGTGGCTGAGAGCTGTCATGGTTTACAGATATTTCCTTTCACTTTTAAATGCCTGAAAGCTTCTTTGATAAGTATTAGATTGATAGTTGAAGGCCGTTGATTTCTTATTGTTTTGTATATTATGTAGGTTATTTTGTGTTCTTGCAGGAGTGGCTTTTGAGGGACTTTATTGTTCTCCTAAAAAACCTTACCTTTGCGGAAAATTTCTAAAAATGGCTAAAAAAATCTCTTCTGCCCTTATTTCGGTTTTCTATAAAGACGGCCTGGATAAAATAGTTAAACTCCTGCATCAGAACGGTGTACAATTGTATTCCACCGGAGGTACACAATCTTTTATAGAGGAGCTTGGCATTCCCGTTACTGCGGTAGAAGACCTCACAGCCTATCCTTCAATTTTTGGTGGCAGGGTAAAAACTTTACACCCTAAGATTTTTGGAGGGATTCTTTACAGAAGAGAAAATGAAGGAGATGTAGAAACGGCTAAATCGTACGAAATTCCTCCCATTGATTTAGTTATAGTAGACTTATATCCTTTTGAAGAGACGGTTGCATCTGGAGCCTCTGAAGAAGATATTATTGAGAAGATAGATATTGGTGGCATTTCCCTTATACGTGGTGCTGCTAAAAACTACGAGGACGTACTAATTGTTTCCTCACGGAACCAATATGATGAAGTTTTTGGGATACTTTCTGCTAAAAAATGTGGAACAGACCTGGAAGACCGTAAACGTTTTGCCAAGTTGGCATTTGCCACAAGTTCTCACTATGACTCTGCTATACATGCGTATTTTGCAGGGGTAGAGGATGGTGGAAATTTCCGTGCAGGAACGGTTACTCCTTTAAGATATGGTGAAAACCCTCACCAGTCGGCTCGTTTTTACGGAGATTTAGATAAAATGTTTACACAGCTACACGGCAAGGAGCTTTCTTATAATAACCTTATGGATGTAGATTCTTGTGTACGTTTAATAGATGAGTTCGAAGATTTAACTTACGTAATAGTAAAACATAACAATGCTTGTGGAGTAGCTACAGCAGATACATCAAAAGAAGCGTATCTCAATGCATTGGCGTGTGATCCGGTGTCGGCATTTGGAGGTGTAATTATTACCAATAGCACGGTAGATAAAGCTACGGCAGAAGAGTTGCATAAACTTTTCTTCGAAATCTTAATAGCTCCTGCTTTTGAAGAAGGAGCATTGGAAATACTTAAGCAGAAAAAAGACCGTCGTTTATTGGTAAGAAATGAGGTAGCTACTTCAAAAAGCCAATTCAGGACTTTGTTAAACGGAGTTCTTGAGCAAGATAAAGACCTTTCTACGGAGAAAACTGCAGACTTTAAAGTGGTTACCACTATTGCTCCAACAGATGAGCAGAATAAAGCTCTGGAATTTGCATTGAAAATATGCAAACATTTAAAATCAAACAATGTGGTTTTGGCTAAAGACGGTCAGTTGTTAGCATCAGGAGTAGGCCAAACCTCGAGGGTAGATGCCTTAAAACAAGCTATAGAAAAGGCTGCTGAATTTGGGTTTGACCTAAACGGAGCCGTAATGGCATCTGAGGCTTTCTTCCCTTTTCCAGATTGCGTAGAGATTGCAGATAAGGCGGGCATAAAAGCTGTGGTACAGCCTGGGGGGTCTATAAAAGACCAATTGTCTATAGATTATTGTAATGAACATGGTTTGGCCATGGTAATGACAGGAGTAAGACATTTCTTACACTAAAATATTCTCATTTTCTGGGTGAAAGAAGCAGCATAATTGTTGCTTCTTTTTTTATTCCGGGTAGTATGTTTGTTGCAAAATGGAGTAAACCTTATATAATAATTAGTTTTTTAACTGTAAATTAGTTCGTTTTTTTAACCTTAAATAGTATCGAATGAGACTACTTACGCTTTTAACCTTGGTTTTGTTGGCACCCATATATTTGTTTGCCCAAAATACCATTATTCCTGCTCCTGTAAAATTTGAGCATACAGATGGTATGTTTATGTTGGACTCCCAAACAGAATTTGTGATCCCGTCCAATTCTCCTGAGATAATGAGATACGCCGTTGATTTTAGAGATTTGGTTGGCGACAAAAACATAGAAGTACGTACCGATAGAACAGAAAAGAAGGCCGTAGTTTTTTCTTTAGTAAACAAAGAGGAGCTGGGAGGAGAAGGATATACACTTGAGGTTGGGGATAATACAGTTGTTCTTGAAGCCAACAATCACAAGGGTATATTTAATGGAATCCAGACTTTACGCCAGCTCTTGCCCGCAGACATAGAGAATAAGGAACACGGTTTAATGGGGATGGGGTTGCTGTCCGGATGTAAGATTGTAGATTATCCAAGATACCAATGGCGGGGTCTGATGCTAGATGTTAGTCGCCACTTCTTCACGGTAGATGAAGTAAAAAGTTTCATAGATCGTATGGCACAGTATAAGTTTAATGTTTTCCATTGGCATCTTACGGATGATGAAGGTTGGAGGATAGAAATTAAGTCTCTTCCGAAACTTACCGAAATAGGTGCCTGGCGTGTAGAACGTCATGGTCGTTTTGGCGAAGGTCGTCCTTACCCTAAAGAAGGTGAAAAAGCAACATATGGAGGCTTTTACACACAAGAGCAAATAAAAGACGTGGTTAAGTTTGCGGCTGAGCGTAATATTACTATTGTGCCCGAGATAGATATTCCAGGGCATTCCATGGCCATTTTGGCTGCTTACCCCGAGTTGTCAGTAAAAAAAGAACCCAAATTCGTAAATCCGGGGTCAAAGTTTGCTGAGTGGTATGGTGCACATGAGTTTAAAATGCTGATAGAAAACACCCTTAATCCGGCGGATGAAAAGGTTTATGCCTTTGTGGACAAAATAATGACCGAAGTAGCTCAGCTTTTTCCCGGGGAATATATACATATGGGAGGAGATGAATGCTATCATGGATATTGGGATGAGGACGCTGGTGTGCAGGCTTTCATGAAAAAGAATAAGCTAAAGGATACTAAAGAGTTACAAGCTTATTTTGTAAGAAGGGTAAATACAATTATTAATTCCAAAGGGAAAAAGATGATTGGCTGGGATGAAATCCTAGACGGTGGAGGATTGCCAAAATCTACTGCAGTAATGAGTTGGAGAGGAATGGAAGGAGGAATAAAAGCGGCCAAAGAAGGTCATTATGTAGTTATGACTCCTACTACCTATGCTTATCTGGATTATACACAAGGCGATAAATCTGTGGAGAATCCTATTTATGCAGATTTGGGCCTGAAGAAATCTTATGACCTAGACCCTACTCCGAAAGGGGTAGATCCAAAATATATTCTTGGTGGACAGGGTAACATCTGGGCAGAAGTCCTGCCTACTATGCAGTTTGTGTATTATATGGCTTACCCAAGAGCATTGGCTTTGTCCGAAAAGTTTTGGTCGCCACAAAGCCAAAATGATTTTACAGGCTTTGTAAATAGGTTGGAGAACCATTTCCAGCGTTTTGATAATGCGGAGGTGAATATTTCTAAAGCTATTTATGACCCTGTTGTCAACATTTCGAAGAAAGACGAGAAGTATTTTGTAGAATTAGAAAGTTATATACCTAATACAGAGGTATATTATTCGGTAGATAACACCTATCCCGTAATATATGCTCAGAAATATACCGGGGCTATAGAGCTGCCAGCGGGAGATTATAATTTTCGTACTCAGAACTACCGTAATGGCCGCCCGATCGGGCGGGAACTAATTATCCCTAAAGAACAGTTACAGAAAAGAGTAAAATAATAAGCAAGGCCTTCCATTATCTTTAAGGAAGGCCTTTTTCTTAGTTGTTTAATTTATCTTCTTGCAAAATATAATCTATTTTAAATGTCTTCA
The DNA here is from genome assembly GCA_964489955.1 of uncultured Lacihabitans sp. Lineage (GTDB taxonomy): Bacteria > Bacteroidota > Bacteroidia > Cytophagales > Spirosomataceae > Leadbetterella. The sequence continues at coordinate 11,112 of CAZBAV010000048.1, forward strand.
CACCATATAGTTAGGGAGAAACAAGAACCCGCATTAATCATAGCCAACGGCGAGGCTTGCTCAGAAGAATTGTTAGGTCAACTCTTAGAGTGGAGTCCTACCGTAATCGTGTTGGATGGGGCCATTCACAGAGTATTATCATTAGGAATAAAAATAGATGTGCTTCTTGGAGATTTTGATGAAGAGGAAGTGAAGTCTGTGGGCATGTCCCAGTTCCCCTTAAAGATTGTACATACCCCCGATCAAGAATTTAACGACCTCGAAAAAGCCATAATTTACTTGGTAAATGAGGGATTTCCCGGAGCAAATATTGTGTGGGCTACAGGCCGGCGGGCAGATCATAACCTAACAAATATCTCTATTCTGCCAAAGTATTCAGAACAGATTAGCCTGAAAATAATTGACGACTATTCTTGTATTTTTCCAATATTACCACATCCTAAAAAATTCAGCAAATGGTACCCAAAAGGCACCTCTATTTCGCTTATGCCATTAGGTACTGTAGAGGGTATTAAGACAGCCAATCTAAAGTATCCTTTGGATAACGAGGCCTTGGTACTAGGCTTTAGGAATGGTAGTTCTAATGAGGTAGCAGAGGATGGAGTAGTGAGTGTGGAATACTCGACGGGGGCACTGTTGATAATGGAATGTACCGACTAATAATAAAGCAATTAATTGTGGAAAAACCTGTGTATTATTTTCTTTTTTTATTATATGGTATTAGCTTATATCTCTAATTTATAAGCTGATAAAGAATGTGGAAAAATATTAAGTAGTACTTTTTTTAGTTAGAAGGATTCTAAATAGTCACTAAACGGCTGATAATTAACAGAGGTGAAAAAAACGAATTTCAGACATTTTTAATATTCACTTAATGTCAAAAAAAATGTGACTTTTTTTTGTACTTTTTTTTAAATAGTTTTGAAGTCAAGTTTAAAAATATCCATATAACCACCTGTCAGAAACTGTTTAATTTTTTTTGCTAAATACCATGTTTGTTATAAAAAGAGACGGAAGAAGAGAATCAGTAAAGTTTGATAAAGTTACTGCTCGCATAGAAAGATTGTGCTATGGTTTAGATTCTGTTTTTGTGCAGCCTGTAGAGGTTGCTATGAAAGTGGTGTCTGGTATATACGACGGAGTAACTACATCGGAGCTTGACAACTTAGCTGCTGAGACTGCTGCTTCAATGACCACTAAGCATCCTGATTACGCTACCCTTGCGGCAAGGATTGCCATTTCTAATCTTCATAAAAACAGCTTGAAGTCATTTTCAGGTACAATGAAGCTCCTATATCAATATATAGACCCTAAAACTGGGGAAAATGCAGCATTGTTATCTAAAGAGACTTGGAAAGTAGTAAAAGAACACGCTGCCCTATTAGATTCATCTATAATCTATGATAGAGATTTTGGTTACGATTACTTTGGTTACAAAACCTTAGAGAAATCGTACTTGATGAAACTGAATGGTAAAATAGTAGAAAGACCACAACATATGCTTATGCGTGTGGCCGTAGGTATACATGGAGAAGATATAGCAAAAGCTATTGAAACCTATAACTTCCTTTCTGAAAGATGGTTTACCCATGCTACACCTACATTGTTTAATGCCGGAACACCCAAGCCTCAGTTATCTTCATGTTTCTTGTTAACTATGCAAGATGATAGTATAGAAGGTATTTACGATACACTTAAGCAAACTGCTAAGATTTCGCAAAGTGCGGGGGGGATTGGCCTTTCTATACATAATGTAAGAGCTACAGGGAGCTATATTAAAGGTACTAACGGTACATCAAACGGTATCGTACCAATGTTAAGAGTATTTAATGATACTGCCAGGTATGTGGACCAAGGTGGTGGTAAACGTAAAGGCTCGTTTGCTATATATCTGGAACCATGGCATGCCGACGTGTTCGAATTCCTTAACATGAAGAAAAACCACGGTAAGGAAGAAGAAAGGGCAAGAGACTTGTTCTACGCACTTTGGATTCCTGATTTGTTCATGAAACGTGTAGAAGCCAATGCAGATTGGTCTCTATTCTGCCCTCATGAGTGTCCTGGGTTAGCAGATACATACGGGGACGACTTCGAGCGTTTATACGAAAAGTATGAGTCTGAAGGGCGTGCCAGAAAAACAGTAAAGGCTCAGGATCTTTGGTTCCACGTTCTGGAGTCACAGGTAGAAACAGGTACACCTTACATCTTGTATAAGGATTCTGCAAATAAGAAATCTAACCAGAAGAACTTAGGAACCATTAAGTCTTCTAACTTGTGTACCGAAATTATAGAGTATACCTCTAAAGACGAAGTGGCAGTATGTAACCTAGCCTCTATAGCCCTTCCGAAATTTGTGCTAGATGATGAGAAAGGGGTAAGCTTCGATTTTCAGAAACTATACGAAATTACTAAAGTAGTTACACGTAATCTAAACAAGATAATAGACATAAACTACTATCCTGTTCAGGAGGCTGAAAACAGTAACAAACGTCACAGACCAATAGGAATAGGTATACAAGGTCTTGCAGATGCATTTATACTAATGCGTTATCCATTTGATAGCGAAGAAGCTCAAAAGCTTAATCGTGATATCTTTGAGACCATCTATTTTGCTTCTATGGAAACATCCATGGAGCTGGCTATTGAAGAAGGGCCATATTCTACTTATGAAGGTTCTCCAATATCAAAAGGTATTTTCCAGTTCGATATGTGGGGAGTAACGCCAGACTCCGGACTGTGGGATTGGGAAACTCTACGTACCAAAGTGGTTGAAAACGGAGTTCGGAACTCTCTTTTACTAGCTCCTATGCCAACGGCTTCTACAAGCCAGATTCTTGGAAATAACGAATGTTTTGAACCATATACATCCAATATATATAGCCGTAGGGTATTATCTGGAGAGTTTGTGGTCGTAAACAAACATTTGTTGAGAGATTTAGTGAAAATTGGTCTTTGGAACGATAACATGAAAAATAAGCTTATTGCTGCCAATGGATCAGTACTAGCTATTCCGGAGATACCTGTAAGTTTAAAAGAACTGTATAAAACGGCTTGGGAAATTAAGCAAAAGGCTATCATAGATATGTCAGCAGACCGTGGGGCATTTATATGCCAAAGCCAGTCGCTAAATATCTTTATGACTGATCCGAACTTTGCTAAGCTTACCTCAATGCATTTCTATGCATGGAAAGCGGGCTTAAAGACGGGTATGTACTACCTGAGAACCAAGGCAGCAGTGGATGCCGTGAAGTTCACAGTAGACCGTCAGGCGATAGCAGAAACTACACCTGTAACAGAACAACTACAAGAGAAACCTCTTAACTACGAGGCTTATGCTAAGGAGAATACAGAGAAGCAAAAAGAAGCTGCTGCGAGTTTCCAGCTGAGTGAAGAAGAATTAAAATATGCAGCCATGCAATGTTCTCTGGACAACCCAGAAGGGTGTGAGATGTGTGGGTCTTAATAATAAAGAGATTTTATTCAAATGAAGAGGAGCAGGAGACTGTTCCTCTTTTTGTTTATAACCAAAGGGTTTTTCTCCGGTAGTTTATATACACGTTTTAAAATAGGACAGCCTATTTTCCTAAAACAAACAAAACCCGAAGGAAACTTCGGGTTTTGATATATCTAAACAGTTAATTTTTACTCTTTTGGTTTTACCATTTCCAGAACTTCGGCAGAGATACCGGTCATAGAGAAACCTCCGTCGTGGAAAAGGTTTTGCATAGTTACCTTACGTGTAAGGTCGGAGAAAAGTGTGATTACATAATCTGCACATTCATCTGCACTAGCATTTCCTAGTGGGGCCATTTGTTCAGCAAACTCAAAGAAGTTGTCAAAACCTCCAATTCCGCCACCTGCACGGGTTTTGGTAGGCGACTGAGAAACCGTGTTTACACGTACGTTCTTAAGTTTTCCGTAACGGTATCCATAACTACGGGCTATAGACTCCAGCATAGCTTTGGCATCGGCCATATCACTATAGAAAGAGAAAGACCTTTGAGCAGCCATGTAGGTTAATGCTACTACAGAACCCCATTCAGAAATGGCGTCTTGCTTCTCTGCCACCTGCATAAATTTATGGAAAGACATAGCCGAAACGTCTACGCTTTGTTTGTACCAGTCGTAGTTTAGGTCGCCATACTCGCGGCCTTTACGTACATTTGGAGACATTCCTATGCTATGAAGTACAAAGTCTAGTTTACCTCCAAGTACTTCTACAGACTTGCTGAATAAGTTTTCTATATCTTCTACACTAGTGGCATCTGCAGGTATAATTTCTGCATTACATGCCTCTGCCAGTTTGCTAATTTCGCCCATTCTCATAGCAATAGGAGCGTTGGTAAGCGTGAAAGTAGCCCCTTCTTCATACGCTTTCAATGCCACTTTCCATGCAATAGAGTTTTCGTCTAATGCCCCCGATATAATTCCTCTTTTACCTTTTAATAATCCGTAGCCCATAAATAGATGATTTTACTTTGTACAAAAGTAGGATATTTTTTGGTAATTGGATGCAAGTTCTTTTTTTTAAATGCCATTCTTGTCTTGTATGCTAAGCATATATGCCTTAGTTTTGAAACCCCTTTTTTTGTAATATGATTGTTTCGCCTTCAGAGCCTTTTAAATTGGTTTTTAGTTTGTACCAGCATGAGTTTCTTGGATTCTTACTGGAGCCTTTTGTTGTAAAACTTACAAACAGTGGTGAATTTTCTTTACAGTCCCAGAATATTTCAGAGTCCAATGTAATGGATTTTGAGCAAGGACTTACCCCATTACAGGTGGAGATGGTAAAACTTACTGAAAAAACGAGACAAGAGACTGTTTTTAAGAAATTTAATACAAGTAAAAAGCTAAAGCCAGAGGAGTTTTTTAAGAAGATCTTCGACCCACAAAAAGGAGATGCACCTGTAAAGGAAGCCATCTTGTCGTATTTAGATAATTATAGGTCAAAGATTTTTTCTCAGATAAGTGAACAGATCCTATTTGTGATGGGTAGTGACGGCATTCCTACATGGAAAGCCGTAAGTATAAAACAAGAGCCCGCTAAGGCGTATTTTCATTTTGACAGGCAAGAAGATAAAACAATTTACTATCCCATTATAAAATGTGGGGGAGAAAAAGTGAAGTTCCAGTTTAAGGGTGGGATGATAATAAATGATCTTCCTGCAGCATTGTTATTGGATGATGAGCTGTACCTGTTCGATGAGTTTGCTGACGGGAAAAAAATACGTCCTTTCCTTAATAAACCCAATATTGAGATTCCCAAAAAGATAGAAGAGACTTATTACCGGAAGTTTATTGTGCCATTGGTAGCCAATTTTAATGTGTATGCCAAAGGGTTTGATATTACCTACGAGAAAGAAGATTGCACAGCAGGGCTTACCATCACAGAAGTTAAACAAACCGCCAGTAAGGATTTGTTTGCGTCCCCAAACCCGGAAGTTGGTCAGGATAGTAACTTTGTCTTTGAACTAGATTTTAAATACGGGAGCTATAGTTTTAAGTACGATAATTTTAGTGCTCCATCTTATGTTTTCCTGGAGAAAACAGATGAATCTTGGCGTTTTCATAAAGTAAGAAAGAATCTTTCTTATGAAAAGAATGCTGTTTTATTTCTACAAGATAAAGGTTTAAACATAAGGAATGGACGTACACTTTTGCCAAAAATAGAGGCCTTAGAGTGGCTAAGTACCAATAAGTCGTCCTTGGATAGCTATCCGGTGGATTTGGTTCAAAACAAGGATAACTCGGTTTCATATTTCTTGGGCTATAGCAATGTGCAGTTGGATATTGAGGAAAAACGTGACTGGTTTGATATTAATGCTATTGTTGTTTTTGGGGAGTTTAAGATTCCATTTATTCGGTTTAGGTCCTATATTCTTGGAAATAAAAAAGAGTTTGTATTGCCTAATGGGCAAGTGGCGGTTATTCCGGACGCTTGGTTCTCTAAATACTCAGAACTTTTTGAAAATGTAGAACTGGACTTGGAAGAGGTTCCCCGATTAAGGAAACAGTTTGTTGGTCTTGTCAGTAGTTTACAGACAGAAGGGATAGCTACTACAATGATGAGCCGGAAACTGGCTTCGCTACAAGACTTTAAAGAGATAGGAGAATACGAATTGCCTCAGCATTTTGAAGGGGAGCTAAGAGCTTACCAAAAGGCGGGGTACGATTGGCTTAATTTCTTAAAGGACTTCAGATTTGGAGGTTGTTTGGCTGACGACATGGGACTTGGAAAAACGGTTACCACTCTGGCTTTTTTGCAAAAAATTAAGGAAGACGGAGCAGGCATGCCTAGTTTATTGGTTTTACCTACTTCGCTCATTTATAATTGGAGGAATGAAGCCCAAAAGTTCACACCCGAATTAAGAGTAATGATACATTTTGGGATCAACAGGAGCAAAACGGCAGACGCATTCCGATTTTATGACCTGGTCATATGCTCTTATGGAGTATTAAGGATGGACATAGATTTTATTAAGCATTTTAAGTTTAATTATGCAGTATTAGATGAATCGCAATCCATAAAGAATCCTACTTCTGGTGTTTACAAGGCAGCCATGGAGCTTAATACTCAAAACCGACTTATTCTCACAGGTACGCCGCTTGAAAACTCTACATTAGACCTTTGGTCGCAAATGAGTTTTGTGAATCCGGGCTTACTAGGAAGCTTAGGGTCATTTAAGAAGAAATATAAGACACTAATAGAAAAGCGGAAAGATGAGGATGCCACAAGTATGCTTTTTGTCAAAATTAAGCCTTTTATGCTGAGGCGGAATAAACGACAGGTTGCTCAAGATCTGCCAGAGAAAATAGAGTCTGTAGTGTACTGTCAGATGACAGAGGAGCAAGAGAAAATCTATGAGGAGACTAAATCTTATCTCCGTAACCAAATCATGGAGATGCTGGAGAAAGGAACTTTAAAACGGTCAAGCATATTGGTTTTACAGGGGTTGTCAAAATTAAGACAGTTGGCAAACAATCCCGCCTTGTTAGATCCAAATTATAGTGGCGGTTCAGGTAAAGATGAAGACGTGATGGATATGATAAGAGAGGTGGCAAAAGACGGAAGTAAAACCCTAGTTTTTAGTCAATTTGTAAAGCACCTTACGCATATTGGAGGTTTGCTAGAGAAAGAAGGAATTCCTTACCTTTACCTTGATGGCGGAACTACCAACAGGATGGCTCTGGTAGACCGATTCCAGAAATCAGATAAAGAAACGGTATTTCTTATTTCGTTAAAGGCGGGTGGTGTAGGTCTAAACCTTACCGCAGCAGAGAATGTTCTTATACTTGATCCTTGGTGGAATCCTGCCATAGAAGCACAAGCTATAGATCGGGCACATAGGATAGGGCAAACAAAAACTGTATTTAGCTATAAGTATATCACACAAAATACAATTGAAGAGAAAATCCTAGAACTGCAAAACCAGAAAAAGCAACTTTTTGAACAAATCATCGTAGAGGAAGAAGGCTTCTTTAAAAGCCTTGCTACTGATGATATCCTAAGTATACTTGAGTAAAAGTTTAGCCAGGATTTTCCCATCATCTCAAAACCTGTCGGTCCTGAGAATCAATTTCATTAAGCTACTTCCTCTTTTTGGAAGATATCTGCCTCCGCTTGGTGTACTGTTCTCTTAATGCCTTCGTAAATACCAGCTACTATACTTAAAGGCAATATTAGGGGCATGAATATGACCCACTGTACCACCATAGACAAATTTATTTTTTTCATATCGGTAAAGGGAATGTTAAGGTTAGGGTAGAATTCGATGGTTAAGTTATTAAGAAATTATTAAATATCAAATACATTTCCCTGAAATATTCATATAATAGCATACCATAAAGTAAAAAAGGCATAAAAAAAACTGGACAATTAAATAAATGCCCAGTTTTTTATGTATAAGAAGCTTTAGAACTTCCAGCGTACAAATGCCTCCATGGCTTGGTATTCAGCCAGCCCCAATTTATTATAGAGTCCCGCAGTATCACTGTTTCTGTCTTCTGCTCTCTGCCAAAACTCACGGGCATCAGAACCTTGGAATACCACACCGTCTTTCTGTGACTGGTGCTTGAAAATACCCAACCTTTTTTGTAATACCTGATCTGGGCTCATTGGTACCGCCATCTCTATTTCGTGGATTTCCCACTCAGCCCAAGCACCCCTGTATAACCACACCCAACAATCCTTCATAAAGTTTTTATGCTTTATTAAATCTATAGCTTCAAAGATGGCATCCAAACAAACCTTATGTGTGCCATGTGGGTCTGCAAGGTCTCCTGCAGCATAGATTTGGTGAGGTTTTATTTCCTCAATAAGATTCTTAACGATATCTATATCGGCCTTTCCTAACGGATTTTTCTTTACGGTTCCCGTTTCATAGAATGGCATATGTAAGAAATGAGCATTACCTACCGGTATTCCTACAAAACGACATGTGTTTTTAGCTTCACCCATACGGATAAGTCCTTTTACATGTCTTACCTCCAGTGAGTCGATTTCACTGACCTTTTTGTTTTGATTAGAGAGTTTTGCAGCCTCAAAAATTTCAGAGGTCTCCTTGTTATTAATCTTGAAGTGCTGGTTAAAGTCTACCACAAAATCAATAAAACGGAAGGCTTCATCGTCTGTAACCGCAATATTCCCGGATGTTTGGTACGCTACGTGCACTTCGTGGCCTTGGTCCACCAGACGCTGGAAAGTGCCGCCCATAGATATAATATCGTCATCTGGGTGCGGACTGAAAATAAGAACTCTTTTCTTTTCTGGTTGTGCCCTTTCCGGACGGTTCACATCATCTGCATTCGGTTTTCCGCCTGGCCAGCCAGTTATAGAATGTTGTAGGTTATTAAAGACTTCTATGTTTATGTCATATGCCTGACCGTATCCGGCTAGAAGCTCAGATAAACCATTGTCGTTATAATCCTTGTTCGTAAGTTTTAGTATTGGTTTGCCAAGGTCTAAGGCCAAGCTACATACCGCTTTTTTGGTCATTGGGTTATCCCAAATTACGTCTTCTACTAACCATGGAGTTTTCATCCTCTTCAGGTCACTTGCTGCTGCATTATCTACCACAAAAAGAGTGTTAGCATGGTTTTGCAAGTATGATGCAGGATTTTGCTCAGTTACTCGTCCTTGTACAGCCTCTGCTATAACCTGAGCTTTTCTTTCGCCCCAAGCAAGCAAAACCACTCTTTTGGCTTGCATAATTTTAGAAACACCTAAAGTGATAGCTTTTTTGGGAACCTTAGTAAGTTCTCCTCCAAAGTCTGCTGTGGCAGCTGCACGTGTGCTATGGTCTAGCATCATTAAACGTGTGCGAGAGTTAATAAGTGATCCAGGTTCGTTAAAGCCAATATGTCCATTACCACCAATACCTAAAAGTTGGAAATCTAAACCACCTAAAGAGTCAATCTTAGATTCATAATTTTGGCAAAACTCATGGATAGAGCTTTGTGGAATATTGCCATACGGTAGAAAATAGTTCTCTTTTGGGATGTCTACATGGTCAAAAAGGTATTCCCGCATGAACCTCCAATAGCTTTGTAAAGCATCTGGCTCAATTGGATAATACTCGTCTAGGTTGAAAGAAATAACATTCTTAAAGCTTAGACCTTCCTCTTTGTGCATTCTGATTAGCTCTGCATACACCGTTTTTGGCGATGAGCCAGTAGCTAAACCCAAAATGCAGTTTTTCCCCTCTTTTTGTTTGCTCCTAATCAGATTTGCAATCTCCACTGCTACCGATTTGGATGCAGCTTTTGGGTCTTCAAAAATTCTTGTGGGAATTTTTTCATAAGCTATAGGTTCTTTGATGGCTATTCCGCTCATGGTGTTTTGTAGTATTTAGATGATTTTTTGGCTAATTTAGGGAGTTTTTTTATTAAAAAAAATTAATAATATTTAATTGCGTTTATATGACTTGCAAGGACTTGCATAGGAGGAAAAAAATCTTCATGGATTGAATTTGGATTAATTACAAATAGATGTAAATTTGCAGACGAAAAGAGAACGAATTGACAGAGTTATATAGTACATCCAAAGGTATAGCTTACCAATGTGACCTGACGAACAGGATTGAACTTCATTTTAAGGAGTTCCAGTTGAGGTTTACAGTGGCGGGTTTTATGGTTTTTAGGAGGAACATAAACCAGTTCGATATTCCTACTCTTCTTTTCAATCTTTCTGACGAGTGCGATAGCCTTTCGCTAGATTACAGTTCTCTTCCTTCTTCTTTAACTCTTACTTTATGTGATATGATACAGCTCCGAGAGCTGGTGAGTGGCACGCAGTTTTCTCTTGAGCTGGTTGCTATGTTGCATGAAGTTTTAGGAGATTACGAAGTTATTTAAAGGCACTTAGCTTCTTTTTCTTTCATACAATTGTAGCTTAATTGTACAGATTTTAAATTTAGATTTATTACATATATCTGAAAATCAGATATTCAGGGAATCTATATCGGTCTTTCATGCGTTAGCTTTGTGAACTGAAATTTAAAAAAGTAGATTATGAAGAATTTATTGAGAGATAAAACATCGCTAAAAGAAGATATAGAAATTTTATTGAACGGACAAGCCAAATTAGAGGCAGAAGCGTCCAGCAAATATTTGGCAATGGCTTCTTGGCTTGAGCGTAATGGCTTTGAAAAATCGGCCGAGTACTTGTACGGACAAGCAGAGGAGGAAAGACAGCATTTCCTTAAGATTTTCAGATACATTAATGAAGTAGGTGGAAACGCCATTACTCCTACAGTAGGGGAGGTTCCTCAGGAGTACGCTAGTTTAAAGAGCGTTTTTGAAGCCGCTTTGCAAAGTGAAATTCAGGTAACAAACGCTATTAATAAGCTGGTAGGCAAATGTCGTGTAGAAAACGACTACATGACAGAAGACTTTTTGATGTGGTATGTAAAAGAGCAGCGTGAAGAAGAGAAAAATGCCAGAAGGGCTCTTGAGCTATTTGATCTGATTGATGCAAATAGTGCTACAGGCTTGTTTGTTTTAGATAAGGAAATAGCTAAAATTGGCTCGGCTGAATAAGAAATTTTTTGGGTAGTTTTTAAAAGCAGAAAACCGAGGCTTACGCTTCGGTTTTTTCTATTATATGTTTTATGGCATATTCGTCTGCTTCGTAATACCAAATGTTGGCTGGCTGTAGGCTCATAATGGGGCCGTGTTTACATCTGCCTGTACATTCCATTTTAAATACTTCTATTGGAAGGTGCTTCAGTTTAGATTTAAGTTCTTTTCTTAAATCGTTATGTTTGGTACACTTACTTCCGGTGCACACAAAAAGTGAATTATCCGGAAAATCTACCTTTTTCATCAGCTCTTTTGGCAGTCAGGACTATTACAAACCCCGTAAAAGACCAAAGAATGGTCTTTAATGTCTATTCCACTATATTCAGAAACAGTATTTTGTATGTTCAACAAGCGAGGATCACAAAACTCAATTACACGGTTACATTTTGTGCAAATAATGTGACTGTGTTGTCTGCGACCGAATGCCTTTTCATAACGTGCTGCATTGTTATTACCAAAGTTATGGCGTATAACCAAGCCTATTTCTGTGAGAAGTTCTACCACGTTATAAACAGTGGCTTTGCTTACATTAAAGTTTTGCTGGAGCATAGACTCAAACAAGTCCTCTATCTCAAAATGGTCTTCACGCTTGTATATTTCTTCTAAAATACGGTAACGCTCTTGAGTTTTCCGAAGCCCCTTTTCCTCTATTTTTGAGTCCAAAACAGCCCTTGCTTGTTCAAAATGAGTCATTGCGGTATTTACGTCTTGTACCATATCTTACAAATTTATATTGGGACGATGTCTTATTTTAGAACAATTTTAAATAATTATTAGTTTCGGTTATTTTAGCCGATTTTTTCAATCTGCGGCTCTTAGTAGTATGTATTCTATTTTGGGCTTTGCGGCTTCCATTATAAACCTCAGTTTGTAATGATAACCTTCAGGGTCTTTAATAATGTAAAAATTGGCACTACGCCAGTTTAGTCCAATGGTATTTCTTTTCGATGTTAAAGTAGAATCTACAATGTTTTCATATTTGTAGGACTCAAATGAGAGTCCTTGTGCAGGAGAAATGGTTGTTGCAGTGGCTCCACCTATATAGTTTAGGCTTACAAAACCGCTAATCACCGCTGTGGTTTGGGTAGATGTAATCACTGTGCTTGGGCCAAAGCTGATGTCCCATTTTTTAGAGCTAGGCTCCGGCGAATCTACAACTTTGTTTTCGTCTAATGATAGGTAGCTTAGGTTGTAATTAGCCGTTTTAGCTACTTGTATGGTCTTTTTTGTAGACTCTGATAGCTTGGCATATTGTACACTGTAGCCACTATTTCGGGCAGTTACTTTTACTTTGTACCAGTCTTTTGTTTCCCTGTTGTTTAAGTTGGCCACAAGAAAAACCTTGCTAAGCGTGCTGTCTGTGTTTATTTGCCCAAAAACAGTCTTTGATCCATCTGGATTATCTATGAGAGAATCACCCAAAGCAGAATTAATAAGATCAGGAATGAGACTTCCTATTTGACTGTTTACCAATGCTAAATTTACTTGAGCAAGGTCTGTGAAACTTGTTTGAAAAGCAGTAGTCCCCAAGGCTGGGTTAAGTATAACGCCATTAGTGGTACCATTAAGAAACGCTAAGGTCCATCCTTTGTCTGGTGCGTGTGAGATTTCGTTTTCGCTAAAATTTACAAAAATAGTTTCGGAATCCTGTACAGTAGGAAGTTCGATGGTCTTTTGCTTAGAAACTACTCGCGGAATAGTTAAATTATGTGTTTTGTTTACACCTACCAAAGCGTTTTGGCTGGAACTGATAGAAAATGAGATTTTTTCTGTACCCGAAAAAAGAGAGTCTTGTGCTAGCACTACCCTGAAAGTTACATGAGACGAGTCTTGCGGTATACTTAATAAAATTTGGTTATTTACAGCTGCTGGAAGGGTGGTAAAATGTACACCGTATTGGAGCGTGTCTGAAAGAATGTTTATTGCAATAGTTACATTTTGCGTAGCTGGGTAAGCTAAGCCAATAGTTACATCAGAAGCAGGTTCTACCAAAGTGCTGTTTACTGTGCCAAAGTCTAAAAACTGGTCTGGGTTACTAAGGTTTTTGTCCTCGCAAGAGAGTAAAACCATTACCAATAAAGAAAGCAGCAGGAATTTGTTCATTTCTACAAACTGATGACATATACGTAGGAACAAAGGTAAGGACTCTATATTTAAACCATGTATCTGGTATGTGGTTTTCTACGGTTTACTAATAAAAAAACCTCCGGATAGCTTCTCCAGAGGTTTTTCTTGATATTATTTTAGTCTTAGATTTTCTTAACCAATTTGTATTCTATAACTGGTTTGCCTCTCTCTCCACCGTCACTAGCAAGACCCATGCTTACAAAGTTTAGTTTGTAAATATTTCCTTCAGCATCTTTAATTACATAGAAACGGTCTCTTCTTATACCGGCTGTAGCACCAGAAGTAACTCTCCATTTGCTACCAATAGCATCTCTTGTTTTTGAGAATGTAGAGGTAGCAATATTAGCTTCGGCATAGTTTTCATAAGAAACGGTGCTAGTAAGTACTTCGGCTGCTTCTACTCCCGAAAGATAGTTTATTTGTACAAAATCTTGGAACCAGTAAGGGCTACCCAATCCAGAATCGTATGTTCCGTATCCCCAGTTAAGATCCCAGTCGTCTTTTTTAGGCTCAACGTTAGAAACTACACCTGTTTCAAACGATAAGAAAGATAGGTTATAGTCTGCGTTTTTAGTAATAGTAGCTTCTTTAGCCGTGGCATCACCTATTCTTGCATATTTTACTACATAGCCATTTGTGCCTCTGTCTACTTTTACTTTATACCATAGATTCTTAGCTTTATTATCCCTGAATGCCACTAGGTAAACAAGGTTACTTGCTGCTGTGGCAGAAACTTCGGCAAAAGCAGTTTTAGTTAGGTCTCCACTCCATGCGTCTACTAATGATACGGTAGCCGGGTTCATGATGTCATGAGCACCGATGTTTTGTACCGATGCTGTATCTGCAAGTGTTACTAAGTTGATGTCTGCTTTTGTAGTTGCTATAGCTACCGTCTCGTTCGAGGAGTTTAGTATTACTCTGAAATTTGCATCATTAGTAAAGGCAAGGTTCCATCCGTTGAATTTAGATTTGAATGCTGTGTTCGCACTTAAATCTGCATAAACAGTGTTTGCAAAGTTTACAGTACCTTCTTTTCCTTCTAAAGTAAGTCGGCTACCATCAGAAATAATACGAGAAAATGAAAGTGTATGGGCACTGTTTACTCCTACAAGAGTAGGGGTAGGGACATTTGCTATGGTAAAGGCTACTCTTTCTGTTCCTGTTAACAATATTCCGGCTACAGGTTTAACTTTGATTTTTGCTGATGTTCCGCCAACGGGAATACTAAGGGCTACAACATTGTTATTAGCTGCTGGTTCTGTTGTGAACTGTGTTCCGTAAGTAATACCACTAGCTGTAAGTGTTAAATTGAAGTTTAAAGCCACATCTGTAGGACGTGTAAGGCTTATCTCTATTTCAGACTCTGCTCCATTCAAGCCACTTTCTGTGGTTGCAAATGCTAGGTAATTGTCTGGAAGTGCCACTTCGTCATCTTTACACGAGAAAACGAATAGAGCAAGAAAAGCAACGGTGAGAATTCTAAATGTGTTTTTCATATTGTTTGAACATTTTAAATAATTTACTTAGTGAATTGGTAGGATAAACCCGCAAAATACGAGCGTCCATAAGACATAGGTACAGACCCTCCTGTAGAGTGGGCTCCACCTGAGTCTGGATTGGTGTTTGCCAAACGGGTTACACCAAAAAGGTTTTTAACACCTATATTTAACGTAAGAGACTTATAGAATACTTTGTTAAATGTGAGGTCTGCTAAGGTGAAGGCTTCTACTTCGGTAAGTGTAGGAACCGTACTGGTAGTAGTACTTACTGCCACATAGCGAGGGAGTTTTCCTGTATATTTTATGAATAAACTTACTGTAGACGCAATCTTAGGGAAATTATAACGGATATTGGAGTTAACCTCATTTGCCCACATAAAGTCTGGTAAGGTTTCGTCTGCGGCTGTAAGTCTGTTATAACGGCCGATTCTAGAGTAACCTAGAGTGGCGTGAAGCTCTTTCCAGTAAAGGGTATTGTTTAGGGTTAAACCGGTAGTTTTGTATTCGTCTATGTTTAAATACGTGTTTATTGTTGCATCTGCCGGGTCAATACCTATGGTTATTAAATTCTTGAACACATTATAAAATCCACCCAAAGTAGAGTTTAATCTAACAGTCTTTTTATCTACAACTTGGTAGGTCAGGAAGGCATTGAAACTGTCTGATGTTTCGGCTTTTAGATTTTGGTTTCCACGAATAGAGTGGCTGGCATCAAAGAATGTAAAATATAGTTCTCTTAGTGCTGGCGAACGGAATCCACGTGCATAGGCAGCTCTAAGGTCTAGCCCTTTACCCAGAATAAATTTAGTGTTTAATGACGGTATCAGAGGTGGTGCATCATAAACCGAATTGTGGATTACCCTAAAACCCGGTCTCAAGCTGATTTTGTCAGTTGGTTTTATTTCTGCAGACGCAAAAAAGGCAATGTCATTAATGTTACGCTTACGATCTATACGTTCTCCGCTAGCTTGATCCTGGGTTATTTCTAAACCTTCTTGCAGAGATACATAGTTGCCTATTCGGTGCTGCCCGGTGATTCTGGCAAAGCTGGTTTTGAACATGGCTTTGTCTTGGTTACCTACCGATTGTAAGTTTTGAGTTCTACGTTTTGTTTCTAAGTTGATATCTGTGGTTTGGGTGCTACGGCTGTAATCCGTATAAGATGCTGCCAGAGAAATACTATTGCGGTTATTGATGCTGTATTCAGATTGTAACTGGTGAAACCACCTTTTGGTAACATAAAACTGGTCTGTAGCAAAAAGACTGTTAGTGTTTACGTTGGTGTAAGAATTACCGAGACTTTGTAGAGTTTCATCGGTGCCGTTAAACCTATACCATGTATTATGCTTGGCATTTCTAACACCCACTTGTGCGTAGAACATGTCTTGTTCCTTAGGCATCCACTCCATCTTACGGCCGGGAAGACTACCTTGCCAACCTCCGAAGTTGTTACGGGTATATCCGGCCGATGCGTTGAGTATTTTTCTTTGCCAAGCTACACCTAGGCTTTGAAAATGCGTACCTGTACCAGAAAATGCCTTGTAGTCTGATCCAGCAGTTTCTTCTTGTACCCTTGCGTTTACAGTGAAGTTACCTTTAGAAGTTCCCTTTTTGGTAATAATGTTAATTACACCGGCAAGGGCATTTGAACCGTATGTTACAGACATGGGCCCCTCTACTATTTCTATTTTTTCTACATTATTGATATCTATCTGACCTAAGCTTTCACGGGTGGAACCACGATCTATAAGAGGTACGCCGTCCAATAGTATTTTTACATTTTGACCCGCCATTCCCATAAGTTCTACGTCCGTGGTTCCTAGAGTGAGGTCATTACTAAATCTCATTCCTAGCTCAGTATTGAGTATGTTTTGTATGTTTGTAGCACCTCTTAGGCGTATTTGCTCCTGATTTATTACCCTAACTTGGTATACTGAGTTTTTAGTACTTTGGGGAGTGAATTGGCCTGTTACAACTAATTCTTGCAAAGATTTCTCATCGGTTTCTAGCGTGATATTTCCTAAGTCTACGTTCCCGTTACCAGATACAGGTAGAAGTTTTTCAGTAAAACCAATATAACGTACTTTAATAGTTTGGTTACCTTGTGGTACAGCTATAGTAAACTGCCCGTTTGCGTTGGTTAACGCTTGTACATTATTGTAAGTCACCAAAGCTCCCGCTAGTGGTTCAGTTGAGTCCGTAACTGTGCCGCTGATGTTTCTTGTAACGTTTTGGGCTTGTAATGAAAAGGTTATTAGGAAAAGGACTAGAAATCTACACATTGCTAATTATCTACTATGGAGAGGCAAAAGTATTTTAGATTTCGAGGTCTTCAAATTTTATTTAGACTTATTTTAAATAAAAATAAAGTGATATTGTTTTTGTTACGTATTTTGTTAGATAAGTTCTATTTTTTTGTAAAAAAATAAAGCAGCATACTTTTGTGTATACTGCTTTGAATGAAATTTCTTTTTAAAACTTATTTCAGTAGTTCTTCCAGCTTCTCGTGTAACGCCTTTTCTCTGAGATTAGTGGCTACAATAACACCTTGTGGATCTAATAAGAAGTTTTGCGGAATGGCATCTATAGCGTATAGCTTGCCGATTTCTGTTTGCCAACCTTTAAGGTCCGACACCTGTGGCCAACCTTGTAGACCATCTTTCACAATAGCTTTTATCCAATCTTCTTTTTTGCCTGGCTGGTCTAGAGACACACCCAAAACCGTAAAGTTCTTACTTTTATACTTATTAAAGGCATCTACCACATTCGGGTTCTCTTCTCTACATGGTCCACACCAGCTAGCCCAAAAGTCTATAAGTACATATTTCCCTCTAAGAGAAGACAGAGCAAAGTCTTTTTCCAACGTATCTGGAGCAGTAAATTCAGGGGCAAGTTTACCAACCTCCACATTTTTACGTGCTTCTATTTTTGTTTTCATAGCCACGCCCGCTGTAGTGCTTTTAAGAGTAGGGCTTAAGCTTTCGAAAATACTCTCTACTTCAGGATTGGATAGGCTGTAGCTTAAACCCTGAAGCAATACATAACTGTAGTAGTTATCTGGGTTTTCTTTTATAAACTGTTGGTCTATATCATTAGCCCCCTTGGATATTTCTTTGTATTTCTCTTGTGTGATGGCCAAAATCTCTTCTTTTCTTACAGAGTCTGGCCCTTTTATTTTTTCTCTATACTCTGCCACCAACTTATTCAGTACATCGTTTATAGGCTTTTTCTTCTCTTCTAGATTTATCTGAGCTAGGTTTACAGTGCCACCAGAAATCTTGGTGTTTTTTAAGGAATCGTTAGAAGTGAGCTTAATGGTTCCGTTTTCAAGGTATATCCTTTTGACATCTTTACGGGAAGCTCTTTCGGTAGAGTTTATTCCGTCGTGTATCACATAAAGCGTACCCGATAGATTTTCTGGGATAGACCCTTGTAGAGTAAATTTACCATTGGAAATGCCAACAGAATCTTTTTTTGTCTCGCCTTTAAAGGAATACAGGAGTACAGCTTTTGCAGGAGCATTTAGGCTTCCAATTTCCCCTTCAATTTTGTAGTTTACTTGAGCCATTAAAAGGCTAGGTGATACAGCCAAAAGAATAGAAAGTAGTTTTTTCATAGTTTTTAAGTAATTATGTTAAGTAATAGTACGCAGGGCACACTGTGTACGTTAGGTTTGGTTTAATGATTACAATATTGCCGTGACTTTCACAACCAATGAAATCCCTTTTGTTTCTAGCAAAATGGGATGTTCAACTTATATGATAGTGACAGATTTATTGTGTGCCTAATGCAATTTTACAAAATTTTAGGCAAAAAAGACGTTAATTCTTTCTTTTAATTATCATGAAAACCCTCCGATATAGCTTTTCGTAAGGTTTGGTAGGGCCTCAAGCCATGAGTTTTATAAACTTTGCTGGTTTTCTCCGACGGGGTTTTTATACTTTCTAATATACCTTTCTTAAGATTTTTCATTTCATCCCCATCAAAATGTTCTTGGCTGGCAAGACCACTATCGTATCCGCTGTTAAATATGCTTGTGCGTGATGCCTGTTGGGCAAGTTTCGCTTGTTCTGCTATTTTCTGAAGCTCTGTACGGTTTGTTTCTAGTTCAGCGTTTAGGCTGTTCCAATCGGGTAATAATACGAGCTTCTCTTTTTGGAGTTCAAGTACAGAGGCGTGCTCAAACCATGGCTTTTTTAGAACTGCCAGTTTCTTTTTTCTACGGTTAATCCTTCTTTTGGATTTATTTATGGCAGCGTTCTGCCAAAACCACCGTCTCCAATAGCTACTAAGTACCGGGAAGGCTATCCCGAAGCAAATGGCCCCTGCTATAGCAAACAGAACTCCACTAAGAACAAAAGAGAGTAGGGCCCAGGGACTATTTACCAAACTTTGGTTAAGAGTCTTTAACTCCTTCATTTTTCCTTCTATTTGTCTTTCTACTAATGGGTTACTTACACTTTTCTCACCAATTATAGAAGTTGAACTAAGTTGGAGGGAGCGTATTTCGGTGTTAAGGCTCTCTTTTAATTTGTCTACCTTATAAGCTTCGTACCTGAACCAACCTAAGATAGATAAAGTAAGAATGGAAATTACAACCAGAGATGTCTGGAAATAACCGTGTATCTTTTTGGTCTTTGGACTAGGATTTGAATGGTATGGCTCCTCTACCAGACGTTCGTATGCTGGTTTAATAAGAAGAGTTACACCTGCTAGACCAGCAGCGAAAGCCCAGGCTTCCACATTATTTTTGATATTAAGGGCATAGGCTACTATCTCATGGCTAATAATAAGGTCTCCAAGCATGAAAACGATACCGGCAGCTAAATAAATTATCCCGGCAATGAGCGGATAGTTTAAGGGCAATTTGGCCTTTTCTTCTTTCTTTTCGGAGATATGATCTTCGTATGCCGATATTTCGTTTTCTAATACCGTTATTTGATGAGACTGTGTGTCATACTGATGCTGGATTTTTTGCACTTCTTCCAGGATTTCTATTCTAGACTTTTTTGTGTCGTCTATTTTAGTTTCTAGTTCGGTGTTTTTTGTTTCCAGTTGGGTTTTTCGTTGGAGCAGCCACTCAAGGTCTACCTCATTATGGAGGAAATCTTGGTAATTGGACTTGTCTAGGTTTTCTAGGCCATTTTCAAATCCTTTTTCGAAGTCTTCTTTCATGTTTGCGGTATTATCCATTTCCCAGTATTTTAGAAATTTGTTGTCCAGATAGATTGTCTTTGTATTTTTTTGCCAAATTGTACTCACTCATAAATAAGAGCTCGGCACTTTCTTTGTCGGCTTGTATTTTGGTTAATTGAGCTTCTGCCTCATTTAGTTGCGAAACCACCCGCCACTTTTTTATCCTTATTTGCTCCATTTGGTTCTCAAAAGATTGTAGCTCCTGCTTCCATACCCCGTTTACTTTCTTTTTTTGTGCTTTAAGGCGTATGTTTTCACTTAGTACCGAAAGTTCAGTTTTAAGACGTGAAATGCCGCCTAAGAGAAGTTTGCCGGAGAGTAAGAAAATAAAAAATACGAATAGAAAGAATGCCGAAGATTTATACCAAGGTAGGTGGGCATATACCTGTACAAACACAAAGAGTGAGGCAGCAAACGGCATTCCAAACTCTTCCAGCCCTCTTCTCCACGTAAGTTTCTCAGAAGTATGTATAAGGGAGGTGTTATAGTATAAACTAAACATGCCGGATAAAAATACTCCCCAGGCAATCCATTGGCTTTGTCCAGGGAAACCATAAGAAAGACCATTCTCTATAAGGAAATAGTTGCCCGCACATATACCAGTGGAAAGGATTAGGCCTACCACTACTCTCAATAGATTGCTGCTTTGAGAATTTTGGCTCCAAACAAATTTAGCTTGAGACTTTAATCCGGTGTATTTAGAGTTTACTTGCTCAAGCTGGAGGTTTAGCTCCTGTATTTTTTCGGAGAGTTCATTCTTTATATGTTGGTAAGGCGATGCCACGCTGTCATAGAATGAGCTGATAGACTTTGTTTTTTCTTCTGCACTAGCTCCCGTTAAGCCATAAATGACTCCCTCATCACGCAAAGACTCCTCAGACGCCATCCAGCCGGGTAACTCGTGCTCTTCTGCAGAGGGTAAGTTAGGAGCTTCTTCTACTATGGGGTTTTCTGTAACTGAATCCTCCTTGGTGGCATCAGTAGCGGAGGCTTTTTTTAACAGCTTTTTTAACCAATTCATATTAAATGCACAATTAAGTAATGTAAAGGGCTTTACCTGTATAATTATTTAGAAAACACCAAGGTATATAGAACGTAAATAAGCTGCAAAATTTTACAATTCTAAAAGAAATGTGATGGATGGTAAAAATTGGGATGTAGAATGGGTTAAATTTGCTTTATGAAATTACATTATAGGAAACTGGGAGAAGGAAAACCCTTAGTAGTGCTGCATGGCGTGTTTGGGTCGTCTGATAACCTGTATACTGTTTGCAAAAACATCTCGGAGCAGGGTTTTGAGGTGTATATTTTAGATGCTCGTAATCACGGGCAATCGCCCAGATCCAGCGAATTTAATTATTCAGTTCTAGCTACCGACCTTTTTGATTTTATAGAAGAACATCAGCTAGTAGACCCAACTGTGTTGGGGCATTCTATGGGAGGGAAGACAGTTCTTCAGTTTTCTCAAATGTATGATAACTACTCCAAGCTCATAGTGGTAGATATAGCGGCTAAAGGGTATTCTCCTCATCACAGTCATATTATTGAAGGCTTGAAAGCCATTGATTTAAGTACTCTTACTTCTCGTAAAGAAGCCGAGCAAGTATTTAGTAAGTATGTTACAGATTTAGGAGAACAACAGTTTTTACTTAAAAATCTTTACCGGACCGATGCCGGAGGTTTTGACTGGAGAATAAATGTACCTGTTTTGGCGGCAAATGCCGAAAATGTGGTCGCTGCTATACCTCTGAGCAAAACTATAGATAAGCCACTACTTATTATGAGAGGAGGGGAGTCAAATTATGTAAGCGATCAAAGCGTAGAGGATCTTAAGGATTACTATACGGACCTTAAATTGGTAACAATTGAAGGTGCTAATCACTGGATTCATGCTACTAAGCCAAGGGAATTCGTGGAAACAGTAGTAGATTTCTTATGAGAGGACTGATTTAGATTTTGAACTAGTTTTTGTTTACTTGCCAATTGTGCTTTAGAAATGATTTTGGTTTTCTGGAGCACTTTTTTTTGCTATAGCCCCTTGAAACGCCTCTTCTTAAAAGTCGGGCTGCTTAATTACTTCGCAAAAACTAGCATTTTGCTAGACTTCTCTATTATATCTGTTGTAACTGAAGCATTTTATTTAATATGCTAATTTAGTTTTTGTGATTTATATTTTTTATTATTTAAATATTTTCAAAATATAATTTTTCAAATTGTACAATTTGGAGAATTATTGATTGTTTCTTTTGTGGCTGCATTTAGTTTTTTAAAAAAAATAACACAATCATAATGTTTAATAAAAAAAATTATTAATTTCGTCTCAACAATTGTATTTTATTAACAAAAAATTGTCTAAACCGAATAATTATGGTCAAAAAATTACTATTCCTAATTGCTGTTTTATCAGTAGTTGGTGTTAATGCGATGGCACAAACCATTACAGGAAGGGTCACTTCAGCCTCAGATGGGTCGGGTGCCCCTGGTGTCACAGTTTCCGTAAAAGGATTGTCTACAGGTTCTATGACAAATGCTGAAGGAGATTATCAAATTGCAGCTCAATCATCAAACACACTCGTTTTTTCTGCTGTTGGGTTTAAAACTAAAGAAGTTTTGGTGGGTGACAGAAAAGTTATCAACGTTACATTGGAGGAGGATAATACTGTCCTTGAAGATGTGGTAGTAACTGCTTTAGGTATTTCAAAGGCAAAAAGAAATCTTGGGTATGCAACAAGTATGGTGGGAGCTTCTGAGATTGTAAAAACTGCATCACCTAACGTGGCTACATCCCTATACGGTAAGGCTCCAGGTGTAAATATTCAAGCTACACCTGGCGGTGCTACTTCTGGAGTAAGTGTGAATATTCGTGGATTTTCATCCATTACAGGAAGTACGCAGCCACTTATTGTACTTAATGGTGTACCTATGAGAAATGGAGACTTCAATAATGGAGATTATTGGGGTGATCAGCGTATTAGGGGAAATGGCTTAAACGACATCAACCCCGAAGATATAGAAAGTATATCTATTCTTAAAGGAGCTTCTGCAGCCGCTCTTTATGGTTCGGAAGCTGTTAATGGAGTTATGCTAATCACAACTAAGTCAGGAAAAGGAACTACAGGACTTGGTGTGGATTTTAACGCTAGCTATACTAATGACCGTATTGCTTATCTACCTAGATATCAAAATGTAAGAGGACCTGGATATCCTGCAGGTGTAGGTATAGGAACGGCTGTTCAGGATGCCAATGGTTTCTTCATTTATGAAGATGGCTCAAGAGGGCTAATAAACACCAACCTAAATTTTGGCCCTAAGTTTGACGGACAGCCCGTTAAGGCTTGGACTGGTCAAATGGTACCTTATGAGTCCTCTAATGGAGGATATGACCAACTTTTTCAGAATGCAAATAGTTCAAATATTAATGTTGGGATTACAAAAGGTGGGGAGTTTGGTAGTGTGCGTTTCTCTTTAACTCGTCAAGATAACCAGATGATTAGCCAGGGAGCGAAAAACGAAAGGAATGTTGCCAGTTTATCATCCATCTTAAATATTGGTAAGCGTTCTGTAACCTCCATAAATATTCAATATATTAATCAGTTAACGAACAATCGTCCGTTTAAGGTAGACCGTATGATTAATAACTTTGCAGGTATGATGGATCGTTTCGAGAATGG
>CAZBAV010000049.1:0-34239 GCA_964489955.1 uncultured Lacihabitans sp.
ACAATACCAAATTTCTTGCCCTCTTTGACCAATCAGATATGAAAGTAATCG
Organism: uncultured Lacihabitans sp.; assembly: GCA_964489955.1. Taxonomy (GTDB): domain Bacteria; phylum Bacteroidota; class Bacteroidia; order Cytophagales; family Spirosomataceae; genus Leadbetterella. Next base: position 52 of record CAZBAV010000049.1, read on the forward strand.
CCCATTTTATTACCGCCTGTATCTTTCAGAAGACGGTAAAAACCGTCAAAATTGATATGGATGCTATCGAATATCACGAAAAGTTGACCCGATTTTTTAGCCAGTTCCGATCAATCGGAACAAATTACAATCAGATTGTGAAGATATTATACCGCAATTTTTCGGAGAAAAAAGCAGGAACTTACCTTTTTAGATTGGAAAAGGAAACCATAGAATTGGTACAAGTCACTAAAGAGGTCATCCGTTTGACACAGGAATTTGAAGAGAAGTATTTGAAAAAAGAGTAAAGTTATGATTGCAAAAATTGGAAAAGGAAGCAATATGTACGGAGCTATTTTATACAATCAACAAAAAGTAGATAAGGAAAATGGAGCGGTTTTATTGCTTAACAAGATACCCGACACGGTGGACGGCAGGTATTCTGTAGCCTATTTTAATAAATGCTTTGAGCCATATTTATCAGCAAATATCAAAACAGAAAAAATGGTACGGCATATATCGCTGAACAGTTTACGGAAATGGCTCAGGAGTATATGGAGCGTATGGGCTACGGCAATCAACCTTACATAGTTTTCAAACATACGGATATTGACCGAACACACATACACATCATTTCGACCTGCGTAGGCATTGACGGAAAGAAAATCCCCGATGATTACGACCATCCACGCTCAATGGCTATTTGTCGGGATTTAGAACAGAAATATAATATGCAAAAGGCAACTGAACAAGAGCAAAAACAAGCCAATAAAGTTTTCAAACCTGTAAATCATAAAAATGGTGACATCAAAAGTCAGATTGCTTCGGTGGTACGGCATCTGCCAAAGTATTATAGTTTTTCTACTATGGGGAGTTACAATGCTTTGCTATCACTTTTCAACATCACAGCGGAAGAAGTTAAGGGCGAGCGTAATGGTCAACCTGTAAATGGATTGGTTTCTGTCGCATTGGATGAGAATGGAAACAAGATAAGTAATCCTTTTAAAGCATCGCTTTTCGGAAAAGATGCAGGTGTTGCACAGTTTCAAAAACACTTTGAGCAGTCCAAAGAGAAAATGAAAACCAATCCTGCGAGGTCTGTACTAAAAAATACCATTGAATTGGCTATACACACCACAAACAACGAAAGTGAATTTAAAAAGCAGTTGACCGAGCAGGGTATTAATACGGTTGTGAGACGTAATAGTGAAGGACGAATTTACGGCATTACGTTCATTGACCACGAAAGCCGAAGTGTTTGGAATGGGTCGCAGTTAGATAGAAATCTGTCGGCTAATGTATTTAACGATTGGTGGAATAACGGAAATAAGCCCGAATTGAAGATACAGAATAGTCTTGTTTCCAAAGCAAATAAAATAGACAACCTACCGACAAAAGACCTTTTTGAGTTTCTCTCACAGGAACATTCGTCTAATTTTGATTTAAGTGTGTTCAGTCTGCTACCCGATGTACAAGGCGAGGACTACAAGGAAGAACAGTTTGCAAGCCAAATGAAAAAGAAGAAAGGGAGAAGAGTATAGATAATAGTGTAAAATTGAGACTGAAAAAAATAGTTGATAGGGATTTTGTTGTAAGCTTCGATTTTTTTCTTATCAACGATTTTAGTGTATATCTGTGTAGTCGAAAGGATTTTATGGCCGAGTATTTTTGAAACTGTGTAGATGTCTGCTCCGTATTCTAATAATAGTACAGCACAGGTATGTCTTCCTGAGTGAAATGTAATATGCTTAGTAATCCCAGCCTTCATAGTCCACCTTAAGAGTTCTGTATTATAGGTGGAACTGTACTTTAATCCTTTGAAGACACGTTCATTGCTCGCTTTTCGCTCACCTAGAAGTTTTTTTGCATCTTCTGAAATGTATAGATGCTCTAGGGAGTCGGTTTTTTCTTGGCGATATTTTATAATTACATTTTCGTTCTCTTCTCGTATTTTCCCCCAGGTCAGTTGATTTATGTCAGACCACCTTAATCCCGCTAAACAAGAGAACAAAAAAGCATCTTTAAGTACAGGGTACTTACAAGAAGTATCTGCTAAACTTTGCAATTCGTCAAATGTTAGATATTCTCTAGATGTGTCAGCTTGTGAGAATGATTTAACTTTAGAACCAAGATTGACATCCATTAAACCTTCATTGAATGCATCTTTAAGGCAAGCTTTAAATTTGTTGAAGTAGGTGTACTTTGAGTTTTGAGATAGGAGTGTCCCCGACTTTGTAGTTGCTTTGGATTCTAGGTAATTTTTAAATCCCGATATGAAATCTAAATCAACCTTTTCGAAAGATAGAGTAGGGTTACAGTATTTTTCCAAGTGTTTTTAAACAGCGTCCCAATTGTCATAATTCCCTTTGCTTTCAAAGCGTTCCTCTTGTTTTTTCTTAAAGTAGGCTAGGAATTTAGTTTCTTTTTTCTTGTTGTCGGTAAATTCAAACTTACCCTTTACATTGTCGGAAATCTTAATAGCTCTAATTTCTTCGGCTATTCTTAGATTCTGTTTGTTTGTCGTTTTCTCATAGGAGTCTTTTGGGGTTGGAGTAAACAAAAAGGTCATCAAGTTTTTCAAACTTCCTGTGCAATTTCTTTTTACCATCTCTATCTATAGAGTATCCAAGATAGTATTCTAGATAAAGATTTTTCTTGCCGTCTTTAACAGCTTTCTCAATAACTTTTATTTTCATAGTAAAACCTGTTTGAGGTGTGAAAATTACACCTGAAAAATTCACTCTTAATGATAGGTGTAAATTCAGGTGTAAATAACTGTGAAATAAAAGTAAAGTATAATCTTTATAAAAGAAAACAAGTAATTGAAAATAAATTACTTAAATGTATTTTATTTTCCTTTGATTAGTCTATTTTTGACCATTTACTTTCCGATACAGAACTTCCCGAAAATATTCTTCAATAAATCGTCCGTTGATATGGTACCGGTGATTTCACCAAGGTGATGGAGAGCCACACGTATATCCTGAGCGAGAAAGTCGCCGGTGATGCCGGAGGATAGTCCGGTTAGTACATCATTGAGAGCTTCATTAGTTTTAGACAAATGCTCAAAATGACGGATATTGGTGATGGCGTTATCTTCTGTTTTTAGATCTTTTACTGCCTCACTTACCGCAGATTTTAGTGTTTCAACCCCTATGCTTTCTTTAGCCGATATGCTGATTTCTTCACTGCGAATAAGAGCAGGATTAAGATCGGTTTTGTTTCGAACCCAAAAGAGAATTTGACTTTCGGAAACCAGGTTCTGGATGTTTTCTAAGAAGCGGTATCCTTCTTCTGAATCATATAAGAATAGAACCAAACGGGCTTCTTTCAGTGCTTTTTTAGAACGCTCAATTCCCATAGACTCTATAATGTCCTCGGTTTCTCGGATTCCGGCTGTGTCAATAAATCTGAATTTAATTCCATCTATAATCAACGTGTCTTCAATAATATCACGAGTAGTTCCTGCTATGTCGGTTACTATTGCTTTTTCTTCGTTTAGAAGAGCGTTTAGAAGAGTTGATTTTCCTGCGTTTGGAGCTCCGATGATGGCTACCGGAAAGCCTTCTTTTATGGCGTTTCCGCTATCGAAGGAGTTCAATAGAGGCACTATTTGGCTTTGGATGTTGTGAATGAGGTTTCGTAAGTCGTCTCGGTCAGCAAATTCCACATCCTCTTCTCCAAAATCCAGCTCTAATTCTACTAAGCTGGCAAAGTGAATTAAGTCTTCTCTTAAAATATGTAATTTTTTGGAAAACCCACCTCTTAACTGATGTAAAGCCGTTTTATGGGCTGCTTCTGAGTCAGCGGCAATAAGGTCTGCCACGGCTTCGGCTTGCACCAAGTCTAGTTGTCCGTTTAAGAACGCTCTTTGCGTAAACTCCCCTGGAGCAGCCAATCTACAACCGTTTTTTACCAAAAGTTTCAGCACATAGCGAATAATAAACGAACTTCCGTGTGTAGAAATCTCAATAGAATCTTCTGCCGTGAACGATTTTGGAGCCTTGAAAACAGATACCAAAACCTCGTCGATAATTTTTTCGCCATCCACAATTCTGCCGTAATGAATGGTGTTTCCATCTACTTTAGTTAAATCCTTCCCTTTGAAAATAGCGTTTCCTATTTCAAAAGATTTTGAGCCTGAGACACGAATAATAGCTAATGCCCCTACACCCGGAGGTGTAGCAACGGCACAAATGGTATCTTGGTAATTCATAAATACAAAATTAATCGTTTTTTCTGCTTGTAGATTTCGGAAGTGGTACAAACTATTTTATTTTCCCTCATTCTTTCCCTATTTTTGAAGCTTGAAATAATTCGGCTAGATGCTATTTGATTCGCTACAGTTTATACTGTTTTACATTGTAATTACGCTCGTTTATTTTTCCATTCGTCAGAGAGGGAGAGTGTGGTTGCTACTGCTGGCTAGTTGCTATTTTTATATGGTTTTTAAGCCGGTCTATATTGTTATATTACTGGTTACCATCATCGTAGATTATTTTGCAGGAATCTGGATAGCCCAAAGTGAGGGTAAAAAGCGGAAATGGTTTCTTATTGCTAGTTTGATTGCTAATATTGGCTTCTTGGCTTTTTTTAAATATTGGAATTTTTTCAATGACAATTTAACCGCATTTCTCCAAATTTTCGGTATGGTTAACCAGTTGCCTGATTATGAAACTGAGCTACCCATAGGACTGTCTTTCCATACGTTTCAAGCTATGAGTTACACCATAGAGGTATACAGAAGGAAACAGAAACCCGAGAAAGATTTCATCGTGTACTCACTTTATGTGATGTTCTATCCACAATTGGTGGCAGGGCCTATAGAGAGGCCGCAGAACATGCTACACCAGTTTCATACTTACTTTAAGTACAATTGGGAAAACATGAAGTCAGGTTTGATGCTAATGGCTTGGGGACTTTTCAAGAAAGTAGTTATCAGTAACCGACTAGCAGAAATGGTGGATTATTGCTTTGATAATCCATCTGAACATCCCGGATTAACGCTTTTGGTAGGTTCTATTTTTTACAGTTTCCAAATCTATTGCGATTTTTCTGGATACTCTGACATAGCCATTGGGGCTGGACGAACGATGGGCTTTACTCTCATGCGAAACTTCGATGTGCCGTACTTGTCCAAAAATATTGGAGAATTTTGGCGGAGGTGGCACATTTCGCTTTCCACTTGGTTCAAAGATTACTTATACATCCCTTTAGGTGGAAGCCGGGAGGGTGAATGGAAGTTATATAGAAACTTAGCCATTGTTTTCATGGTAAGCGGGCTTTGGCATGGGGCGGCTTGGACATTTCTGGTTTGGGGAGCTTTGCATGCTGGATTCCAGATTCTAGCACAATTGCGAGACCGTTATTTGCCATTTAAGATTCCTAAAAACGACTTTTTGTCTATAGTGTTTACCTTTATTTTGGTTACGCTGGCCTGGGTATTTTTCAGGGCAGAAGGTATATACAACGCCAAGATTATTCTTACCAAGATCCTTAGTTTAGATTTCTTTAGTGGTTATTCTATGCCCTATTCTCTGAATGAATTTATTTTCTGTTGGTTGTTGATTTTAGGTTTGTTCTTGAAAGATGTGTATGCCAAAGAGATTAATACCAAGAACTCTCCAGTATTTTACTTTAATTTTGTGGGCTTAGCTGTTTTGTGCTATTTGTTTGGTAATTTTTCTGGCGAGCAATTTATCTATTTTCAGTTTTAAACGATTATGAAGAAAGCACTCAAATATATGGCTCTTGTTTTCTTCGGATTCTTATGGTTTCTTGGATGCTCTCCAAAAACCACCAAGTATCTTTTTGATGAAGGTTATTTAAAAGACGATTTCCAATACGGAGATTTGTATAGGTTGAGTAACCTTCCGCAGTTTAAAGAACCGCTAAGTGAATGCAAAGTAATTTACACAGGTGAAAAGTCTGATGTTCATTTATATTTAGCAGGGGATAGTTTTACAGATGAAGGCAGAGTCAGTGGAGAAGAGTTTTCTGGGGCTTCATACCAGCGTATTTTTGTAGCTAACCCTAATGACAGCTTGGTTTTAAAGGAAGGGCAAAGGATTCTGGTTATTGAAACCGTGGAGAGGCACTTTAGAGAGCGTTTCTCAGAACAAGTATGGAACAATTGGCAATTGTATCAAAAAAGAATTAGTCCTCCTGAAAAGAAAGATTTTTATCAAGTCTTTTTGAATTTCAAAATTCCATATAAAGAAGAAATGCACGAATCTACCCTCTTCAGTTTTAGTTGGGCATTGTGGTTTAAAGAGCTAAAAGCCTCCATGAATTACCATCTTTTCGACAAGGTAGACCCTAAAGTAGCTCTGGTAAATAATACTTTAGTTTATGATCTTGATGTAGAGTCAGGAATAAGTTCTATCTATGATTCCGTTGAGGACGAAGAGATACAGCGGATAGTAAAAAACGCAAATGTGACTCGGGAGAACTATCTGAAATTAGGTTTTGATGAAGTGTATCTCAGTGTAATTCCTAATAAAAGCAGCTTGGTAGAGAATAATAATCCAAGGTATAACCGTTTGATAGAAAGGGTTGAGAATCATCCTGACCTGAAGATTCCAGTTATCAGTGTTTGGAAAGAGTTTACAGCCAAAAACTACTATCAAAAAGGTGATTCTCACTGGAATTGCGAAGGTCAGCAGATTTGGGTAGATAAGGTAAATCAACAACTAAATGTGAACAAGTAATAGTGGGCAATGTGGCAAGTGCTTTTGTTTGTCTTTGCACCTGCCACCTTGATATTCATATGATTATTTTCTATCATATTCATCTTTCGGCCACATATCAGAATTTTTGTCTGTACCTTCCGTTATCTTACCATTTTGTATTACTACTAAACCTTCTAGAAAGTGTTCCATGTGAGACTTTGCGTTTATTTTAGCCTTTGCATAAAACTGTTTAGTGAATTCATCCTCAAATCGTTCTAGTATACGGTTTTTGTCGAAGTTTAGAGGTTCTTTACTTCCAATATAGATGGAGCCTGCAATTTGGTAAACATACGGAAATACAGCCCTAAAGCCATTCTGTATCCGTTCTGTAGGAGCCCATGTAACAGCAATTCCCTTTGGTTTAAGTCTGGATTTTAAGAGACGAAAATACTCTACTGAATATACATTTCCTGAATAGGAAGACTTCGGACGCAGGGCGTCGGCTTCAAGCACGTCATATAGTTTATTGCTTGTTTGTAACGCTTTGCGACCATCATCCAAAACTAAGTTTACGCGTTTATCAGTGAGAATGTGATAGGCCGAGCTATCTCCTGATCTTTCTACGTACTCCATAAGTACTTGTGGCTGGCTCTTAATTACCTCCCAACAATCTATTCTTTCGCTTTCTGCCCTCCCTGAAGCTCCGTATAGTGTACCTGATGAGCCTAAGCCTATTATTCCAATATCTTTTGGGGACTCATGTACAAATGCAGGTATAGCACCCAACATGATATGGTAATAATCTTCATGCATTGGAAAGAAACTTTGTCCTAACCCATTAATAAATACATTGTATACATCCCCACTCTTTTTTATGGAGGAGAGTGCGGTTTTGTCTTCACTAAATATAAAGTTCTCGCTTGCTCTAACGCCAGATAAGTTCATCCAGAAATCCTTTCTGTTTGGTATTAAAAACAAGAAAAAAACAATAGATATACCTAGTACAAATGCGTATATAGGCTTTAGTAGCTGCCTACGCCATAATATTAGTAAATACAGAATACCTAACAAAGAGAGCAGCTTAATTGTAAGACTGCTTCCCAGTATTTCGAAGCCCACCAATGTAGCAAACCATGCTCCCAGAGTAGAACCTACTATATTTATAAACTGCAAAGCTCCGACTTTGCGACCCACAATAGAAAAATCTCTTTGGATGATATTTTGCGAAATACTAAAACTAAAGCCCATAGCAAATGTTGGAAATGACATTAGAGCCACAGGGATTAAAAACATGGTAATTGTTTTTGAAGACAAAGATTGTTCCATTTCATAGATTTCGAAGAACAGTCTTAATGGCTCCAGAAAACCGAAATTTGTGACAGAGAAATGAAGTAAAAATATAGAGATAGCTACATAGGCATAGAGGCAATATTGTATGATGAGGAAAATTCGTAGCTTGGGGCCTTTATACCAGTTGTTAAAATATACACCGAAGATCGTCCCTATGGCCATAGAGCCTAAGTATATGGTAAGAATAAGTGAAAAAGTTACTGCGTAAGATTTCATCATTACATCTATCATTCTAAACCAAACAATCTCTAAAGAAAGGGCAGCGAAACCCGAAATAAAGTATTGGGCTAGCCAAAACTTAAATGGAATTTTGGCGTCAGAATCCTCCGCCACCCTTTCTGGTGTAACTGAGGTGATTTTCTCTTGTTTGAAAAGTTTAAATGCAATGAAGACAGAGATCCCACAGAAGATATTAAGTCCTGCAGCTATAAAAACCGAAGTTTCGAAGCCAAAACTTGGAATAAGATAAAATGCTGTAGCAAAGGTACCTATAGCCGAACCAAGTGTATTAGTAAAATACAGTAAGCTTATAAAATTCCCCTGATTTTTTAAACTATTGAAGGACTTAGATAGTAAAGGTAATGAAACCCCCATAAAAAAAGTGGGAACCAAAAGTACAGCAAAGAGTAATAAATAAGTAGTAAGTACAGGGAGGTCTATTGTTTGGTTTTGGAGGTAGAGCCAGTCGTAAAATACAAGTTTACTAATTATAGCAAAGCCTCCGATTCCTAATTCGGCAATAAGAAATGCAATAGGATGCTGTCCTTCTTTCAGTTTGTCAGCAAGATATCCTCCTACCAGATACCCAATACCCAGACCTGCCATAAATGCCGATACAATGAGACTAATGTTTACTGAGCTTATACCTGTAAAGAAAGCCAGCCATCTCTGCCAAACTACCTGGTATACTAGTGCCGCAAAGCCCGAAAAGAAATATATAAAGGTAAGGAAAAGGCTCAGGCTGCGGTTGAAACTCTTTTTGGTCGGCATTAGAACAATGGTTTATATGTTTTGCTAAAGTAGAGTAAACTTTCTTAGTTTCTTTTTCTGACAAGTAATTCTAATAGTATTCTAATATTTTTTTGATAGTGATTATTTAGATGCTTAGTTACTTATTCTCGCAGATTTATATAAAAAAAAGGATGGCAAAGCCATCCTCGCGAAATTTGCTTAATACTGTAAAACCGTGTACTAGCATTCGGTAGCACTCAACGCCAAACCGGCCTCAGATGTCTCTTTGTACTTCTTAGACATATCTTTTCCAGTAGCTCTCATTACCTTTATTACGCTATCCAAGGTAATTTTTTGATCTCCAGGATTACCAGAAGAAGCTATCAAGAAGGCGTTGTATGCTTTTATGGCCCCCATGGCATTACGTTCTATACAAGGAATCTGTACATATCCACCAATGGGGTCACAGGTCATTCCCAAATGGTGTTCTATGGCAATCTCCGCTGCAGATTCAATGGTGTCTATAGATTTGCCGGCACAGTGCGACAACATGGCTGCGGCCATGGCAGAGGCAGAGCCTATTTCACCCATACAACCCATCTCTGCTCCGGATATAGAAGCATTATGTTTAATTAAGAAACCAACAGTGGCTGCCGCAAGCATTCCCTCTCTTATTTTCTGCTTATCATAATGGTAGTGGTGCTTAAGCAAATACGTCACTCCCGGTATTACACCAGATGCTCCGGAAGTGGGAGCAGTAACTACCATATTTCCTGCTGCATTTTCCTCGGACGCAGCCATGCAATATGAATTCAAAAAAACCATAAAACTATCCGAAGCAGACGCACTGGCTTTGGCTTGAGCATATAGCATGGGAGCTTTGCGGCGTAATTTTATTGTCCCTGGTAGCACCCCTTTATACTTTAAGCCTCGTTTTACGGCTTTATGCATGGTTTCTATAATGTCGTCTATCTTCTGGTATATTTCTTTTTTAGAAAGTCCGGTTATTGCCATTTCGTTAGCCAGCATTAAATCCACTAACGTGATTTTAGATGCTTTAAGATATTCCTTAAACTCTTTCATAGTAGTGTAAGGATAGATGGGTTTTACAGTATCGGAGTTTTTTTGCTTTTCTCCTTTACGCTGGATAAACCCTCCACCCACCGAATAGTATTCCTCTTCTGCAATTTTCTCAAGTCCGGAAAATAGCTGAAAAACCAAGGTGTTGGGATGTGGTGAATCATATCTTACACGGTGGAAAATAATATCGTTTTCACATACAGGAACCTCTTGCGAGCCAACTTTAATTAGATACAAATCGTCTGGATTACTTAATAGAGCTGTAAACCTCACCGGGTCTGCATTTTCTGGCAACCAGCCTAGTAAGCCTCCTATAACCGCACGGTCTGTTCCATGCCCCTTTCCTGTAGCACTAAGAGAGCCATACAGATTTATTTTAATAGATAGGTTTTCAGGGAAGCTAGGTAAGGTATTTATACGCTCAAGAAAATCATAAGCCGCTTTCATAGGGCCTATTGTATGCGAGCTTGAAGGTCCGGGTCCGATTTTAAACAAATCGAATACCGAGGTTGTAATTACTCCGTTTTTCATATAAGGTTGTTGATAAAGCTAGAATATAGCAAAATTAGACCCAAAAACTAGATAAATGAAATATTTAGTCTAACAAGTTTTTTACTTGCTTTAGGAGTTCTTTGTTCGAAAAAGGTTTTGGGATGTACAAGTCGGCTCCAAGTTTATAACCTTCTTCTATCTCTGGCTCTTTGTTTTTAGCGGATACAAAAATTACTTTCGCGGGCGGAGTTTTGCTCTTAACATGCTGGCAAACCGCGTAGCCGTCTACATTTGGCATCATAATGTCTAAGAGCACTAGGTTTGGTTTCTCTTGTTCATAAATATCTATTGCTTCTTGGCCGTCACGAGCAATATATACTTTGTAACCAGCCTTTTTGAATAGAAATTCCAGAGATAATAAAATGCTTGGTTCGTCGTCGGCTATAAGTATTTTTGTCATTGTTCGCTGTCGTGTATTTTACGTGGGATAGATACTGTAACTATCGTACCTACAGTACTTTGTATGTCTATTCTTCCCCGGTGTATTTCTACTATTTTTTTTACAATTGGTAATCCCAAGCCACTTCCTTTTACTTTATTGCTTTTTAAATCTCCTGCTTGGTAAAACTTTTCAAATACATAGGGTAGTTTTTCAGCAGGAATGCCAATGCCGTTGTCTTGGACTTCAAAAATACAGTTTTCATCATGGGTTTCCATATCCACAACTATTTTTCCACCTTCTGGAGTGAATTTGATGGCATTGGAGACTAAATTTAATAACATCTGCATTATTTTGTCACGGTCCGCTATTAGAGACCCTTCTGAAGTATTTATCTGCAAATGTATATTTTTTTCTTTTGCAATTGCCAACAAACGATTTTTTACGGCTTCTCCCAGCTGCTTCAGTTCCAGGTCTTTTGTGTGTAGTGTTTGTTTACCGGACTCATATTTTTCTATTTCAAGGATTTCATTTACCATCCGGCTTAAACGGTCTGTTTCTTCTATTATGGTTTCTAGAAACTGGCTTTTTTCTTCAGTTGACAGATCGTCATGATCGTTTATTATTTCGGTTAAAGACTTTATTGCTGTAAGTGGGGTCCGGAACTCATGGGTAACAGTCCGTATAAAATCATCTTTTTGAGCATCTGCGGCCTCTAGTTTATCATTGGCCTTTTTTAACTCTCCAGACAATAGCTCAAGCTGCCGGGTTTTCTGCTCCAATTCTTGGTTTTGTTCTACTACCGTTTCGGATCGTCTCAATACTTCCAAAACTTCTTCTACAGTTACAACCTCTTCTTTTGATACAGAGGATACTAAAATATTTGCCGTACTAGTTCCTACAAATTGACTTAGGGTACTCTCCACAAAATTCACCGTAATTGGGCTAGCAAAAGGCTCATTCGTATTGATGCCATGTTGTTTTGCAAATTTTTCTATAGCTATAGTGGCATTTTTTCTACCTAAAAAGCTAGCCAAAAGTGCAGAAAGATTATCATTTTTGGCTTTACCCTTCCAAAACGCAGATTTACCTTCAGGGGTGGAGTATCCAAATATATCAACAAAAAGCAAAGCTTGTTTCATGTCCAAACTACTAGCTTTTACTGATATGGAAACGGATACAGTTATGGCAGCGTTAGTGAGTAGAGACCAAAAAGCAACATTAGAAATTTGGTCAAACTGCTGGATAGAAAATATAGAAAATAGCTGATAGAAATTGTCTACTGTCTGACGCAAAACAGGGAATGCGGGGAGAAGAGATGGAATAACTAAGCCAAAGAACCAGATAGAACCACCCGTAACTATACCCCAAAGTACGCCCTTTTTGTTTAGGTCTTTCCACCATATTCCACCCAAAATTGCAGGGGCAAATTGTGCTACCGCTACAAAGGAGATTAAACCCATAGAAACCAAAGAAAGCTCGCTAGGAAGGTACTTAAAATAAATGTAAGCAACCATTATAGTTGTTATGATTGTAATACGGCGTATCCAAACTGCGAAAAACAAAGTTTTAAACTTGTATTTTTCTATAAAACGACCACTTTTAAACAATCCTGGCAAAATAATACTGTTGGTAACCATTGTACTAATGGCTGTACATTCCACTATTATCATACCTGTGGCAGCAGCAAATCCTCCTAGGTATGCGACCAGAGCGACATACGGAGAGGAAAAGTGAAGAGGCAGGTCTAGTACAAGTTGGTCGGCATTATAGTTTATTCCAAATAAGCCTACGCCACTAATAGCAATTGGGATTACAAAAATAATAATCAGGAATAGATAGAGAGGAAAGAGCCAAATGGCTTGCTTAAAGTTATTCTCATTCTGGTTTTCTACAATTGCCACCTGGAACTGTCTAGGGAGGAGGAAAAAGGCAAAGCCAGAAATCAGGATGTACATAAACCAATTTCCATAACCGAGATTCTGTTCTAGGTTAAAGCTTTTTTGTATCGCCGGTAAGGTGAAGTAAGTGGTAAATACATCCGGCAGATCTTTGTGCCAGACATATGTGACACAGATACCCACGGCCAAAAATGCTATCAGTTTTATTATGCTTTCTACAGCTATAGCGAAAACCATCCCTTCGTGTCTTTCATCTGGTTGGATTTTACGAGTGCCAAACAATACGGTAAAGACAATGAGTAAAAGTACGATATAGAAAGAAGGGTCTGAAAGGAAAATCTGGTTATTTGCTCCATCTGTTAAGGTATGTATGCTGCTGGAGATGGCTTTTATTTGCAAACCTATGTAAGGTATACCAGCGAGCAGAGCACAGATAGTTACCACAACCCCAAGAGTCTTTGATTTTCCATATCTAGTAGATACAAAATCGGCAATACTTGTAATAGCATGTACTTGTGCTATACGATGGATTTTGCGTAACACAGTCCAACCCAAAAGCATAGCTAGAGTAGGGCCTAGGTAAATTGCAAGAAAACCTAAACCAGATATCCTTATTTGACCCACACTACCGTAGAAAGTCCAGGCGGAGCAATATACTGCTAAGGATAGCGAGAAAACCAGAGGGTTGTTTATAATACTGTGTTTACGGGATTTAAATTTTTCGGCAATAAAAGCCACGTAAAACAGAAACAATAAGTAGGCTATAGAAAGTAGAGTTAAAATTGTGCTGCTCATTTACCTCCTATTTATGGTTATTGCAGCCAAGATGATCGCAGTAAACCAAGTAAAAAATGGGAAAAATACTTTTGAAGGTATACCCAGAACCTGTCCATTGTTTTGGAAGATAGAAAAAAGCGGGAAATTGACCGCCAGAAAAAGAAACACAAAAATTAGGACTAAGCGTTTTTCCTTATTCTTCATAAAAGTTTGGTACTAGCAAAATGCTAATACCAACTTACACATAAATTGTAGAACTTACAAAAAAAATCAATCATCAAACTCTCCTTTAAGGGCATACCAACCAAAGATACCGAGTGAGCCTGTAAGCATTGGGCATAGTATAAAAACGTATACAAGAGCTGGCACTACATTAATACCTCCCGATTTCCATAAGGGAATGGCTTGCTTAGATACCAAGTAGTAAATGGCTACGGCTCCCCAAACCATCCATATTATGCCCAGTATTTTCTTAATTTTGTTGATAGTATTATTTTTTAGTCATTTATCTCCCATTTATTTTTCGGGTGTGATGATTTATAAATAGATCTGCAACTGTGCTATAAATTCACCCATTTTGCGACTTTTTCCCGACTGTATTTCTATTTCTGGCCTAAGTGAATACTGCGTAGTTATTTTTGCGTGATGCCCATCTATAAGCCAATTTACACCCATGTCAATATTACTTACAGCTGAAGGTAGGGCATCAAAGTTTTTATGAGCATAGGCGGCATAAGGCTGGACACGCACTTTTGGTTTTTCGCTATACTTTGGGAGCAAAAGACCGGCTTGTGTGTAGAAGATATTTCCAGTACCAATCATAGGTTGTGCATTACCTGCTCCAGCCATAAAACGATCTGCTCCGGTATAAGATGTTTGGTTTATCGCAGGGTTCATAATACCCACATTACGAAGGTAATTTGGGCCAAAGTTATAGTTAAAGTAACCTGCATAGGCAGTTACTGCCATGTTCTTTTTTTTGTCTCCAATTGGAGTATCCCAAAAAGCATCAACCGCAAAGAGACTAATATCGTGTGCTTCCCGTGCTGCATTATTTAAGGAGCGTGTCCCCTCAGGCTGGTTATAGAAGCCTGCAGCAATGTTAAATACCCTTTTTGTACCTAAGTACGTTCCTACTTTATAGGGAAGTAAGTTGGACTCACTATCCCAGAACTGGTATTCCAGGTAACCAGCTTGTGCCAGAGACGTTTTACCACTATTATCCACAGCGACATTAGTGGTTGGAGCAGTATTGGTCGCAAACGGCTTGTTCACAGCTAAACGATACTCTAGCTTGTTTAGTTTGCCCTTAGCATAAATTCCGAATTGGCGTGCAAATTGGTCTGCTACATCCACAGTGGCCCAGGAAAAAATAGGTGAGTCTAGCGTTAAGAAATTAAGTGTTGAAGCTTGGGTGAGCCTGGAAAGTCCCATATAATAATGTAAGCCACCTCCTATAGAGAGGCTACTGTTTCCATTCTGTTTTTTTGGGAGAACCACCGCATACTCATTTGTAAACTCATGGAAGAAAATCTGTGGCTTTTTGCCTGCTCCATATGCTCCGGTACCAGAAGTACCGCTCCCACCTCCGTTAATGAATGTTTGGTTGTTAATACCAAAATGGGTAAGGATAAGGTAGCGGTTACTTATTTGGGTGTAAGCAAGAAACCGTACTCTTCTGGCTCCAATATCAAAGCTGTTTTTAACTGCTTCTCCTCCAATTTCGGAGCCCGGATTTAATTGGGTAGACCTGGCCCAAATCTGGTTCCAGGTAATAAAACGTATATACTTTTCTCCGTCTGGTGTGAGCTTAAGTTTTATTCCGGCTCCATAATCTTGAGAGCCTTGTGCCCAAGAATTAGTACTTAGCACTAGTAGTAAGTATAGTAAAGTTTTTTTCATTATCAATAGGCTGGATAGTAAACCGGCTTTAAGCCGAGCTCTTACATCCAAAGGTTCCTAATAAATATATTCTAATGAAAAAAAAATATAGATAAGCTAAATTGATATAGGTTTTACTATTTTTTATTCTGTAATTTGGAGAAAATGGGTTTTTAATATCTTGGTATATAGTCTTTTATAAATGTTATTTAGATTAGTAAAGACTCGTTATTTTACAGTTTTTCTTTATCAATACGTTTGGCTGTAGTTTGCTTCAACATGTAAAAGTGTATTATAGAATATAAATATTAAACCACATAGAGACAATAGATTAAGGTGACATAAGACATGCAGGCATGCTTCACATAGCTATTGTGTTAAAAAACAATTGTCCTCTTTTTAATTTTTATCTATGTGGTTAAAAGAATAATCGCTGAACTAAACTATAGGCATACGTTTTTTTTAACCTATTGATAACTAATAGTTTTTTCCATTATGCTAAATAAGACAGACACTGCTTTTCGTTCGTTTAGTAAGTGGGTTTATTCCATTGGATTATCATAAACTTATCACCAAGTTCAGTTACTAACATTCCCTTCCCTTCCATATTTTTGGGTTTAGCCACAAACTCTGTCAGCTCTCTGTAGTTAAGGATTTTATAAGTTGGGTTTGCTATGTTTTGCTTAGGTGCTTTTATTTGGTATTTCTTTACCCAGTTCATTACAGAAACATGGCTTATACCCAATAAACGCTCTATTTCACGGTATTTTACACCCTCTATATATAACTGGAGGGCCTTTATGACATAGTAACTATCAATGCTTTTTCCTATCTTTTCTACAGTAAAATTGTAGTTACATTGGCCACATTTATATCTTTGTCTGTTTTTTATTATTCCGTTTTTAGAGGATGTTTTAGAGTCACACTTTGGACAGGGAGGGTTAGTCATTATAAGGTTCTATATTTATTTAGCAAATATATACTTTTTTAGCAAAAATAATACTAATCCAATAGTAAATGTTAATATTTGAAGTAAATTTTAGGTGTGTGTTACTACTTTTTCTCTCTCTTTTTATAGGTGCCGTTACGTAAATGATCTGCAGCAAGCACAAAATCATAGCATATCTTCTAAAAATTATTACCTTTGAAAGCCTTTATTTTACCCTACATATGAATTTTATAAACAACAAGAAAACGTGGAACGCTTGGTCAATGTATGATTGGGCCAATTCTGTACACAACCTTTGTATAATCACGGTTATCTTTCCCATTTATTATCAAGCCAATGCCTTAGTTGTAGAAATTGTAGGGACCAAACAACTGGTAGAATTTTTTGGTTATAAGTTTGATAAAAATGCCCTTTATAGTTTTACAATCTCCGCGGCTTCACTTGTCTTGGTTTTGCTTAATCCCATTCTTACAGGTATAGCAGATTACTCCGGTCGAAAAAAGGCTTTTATGAAATTCTTTTGCTATTTGGGAGCCGCATCTTGTGCCTATTTTTACTTCTTTACTCCAGATAACTTAGAATTTACCATGATAGCTTTTGGGCTTTCGGTAATAGGATGGGGAGGGAGTTTGGTTTTTTATAACTCATTTATTCCGCAGATTGCAAGCGAAGAAAATTATGATCGGTTAAGTGCCAGAGGGTTTGCTTTCGGATATGTTGGAAGTGTGCTTTTAATGGTTTTTAACCTCCTTCTTATCATGAAGCCTGGGATTTTTGGACTTACTCAGGCAGATAGTGACTCTGGCTTTACCACACGGCTGGCATTTATAACTGTGGGTTTATGGTGGGCAGGGTTTGCTCAGATCCCTTTTTACCATCTTCCTAAGGACGAGAACAAAGAGTTTAAATCTAGATTTCTGAAAAACGGATTTCTCCAACTTAAGAAAGTATTTTTGGAAGTGAGGAAAAGCAAATACCTTAAGCGGTTTCTTTTAGCTTTTTTGGTTTATGATATGGGCGTAATGACTGTCATCTACGTGGCTACCTTATTTGCAAACCAGGAGATAAAGATACCTAAGGAAGGTCTTATTTTAACGCTATTGCTGATCCAACTAATTGCTATACCAGGTTCTTATTTGGCTTCTTATTTATCGGGTAAATTCGGTAACACGATTGCTTTGCGTATAGAGATAGTCTTATGGACAATCGTGCCAATAGCTGCTTATTTTACCACCACAGAAAACCAATTCTATGTGGTGGCTTGTCTGGTAGGTTTGGTAATGGGGGGAGTGCAGTCACTTTCACGAAGTACTTTTGCCAAGTTCATCCCTGAAGGAGAAAACAAAACCTCAGCATATTTTGCATTTTATGACATCACAGAAAAAATAGCAATGACTCTGGGGACTTTTATCTTTGCATTCCTTTTGGATAGGACAGGTAATATGCGTTTTTCTATTTTGTTTCTTATTGTCTTGTTTGTAGCAGGTTTTTTCTTGCTGTATAGGATTCCTTCTAAAACAGTGTATAAATGAAATTTCTGGTAACAGATCTTAATATTGCCTTAGACGGGCATAAATATGGCTTTGTAAATAACCTTTTAGCGTATGTAGGTAAGCACAAAACTTTAGATAGTTTTGTCTTCCTTGTAAATTACTCTACGGCATTTGAACTCAAGAGTGAATGGAATCATGTAAAGGTGATAAGTCTTTCTCAAGCTGAGCAGTTTGAGATTAATAGCCAAAAGGGTTTTATTGCCAAATCTGCAGCTGAGTGGAAGTATATAGATAAATATACTCGTGAAAACGCTTGCGATCGGCTTTTTCTGATGGAGCTTGACCCTTACCAAATAGAAATAGGGAAGAGAGAAACGCCTTATCGTATTTCTGGAATATGGTTTAGGCCGTATGCCAGGATGGAACCCGAAAGTGGGTCATTTAAGCACCTTATTTTATTTTGGCGAACCAAGCTACAAAAGCGGCTGGTTATGGCATGGGCTAAGAGAAACAAACAACTTGATAAGATTTTCATCTTGAACGATGAAGAGATGCCAAGCTGGCTAAATGGTAAAGAAGAACGTTTTTTTACACTTCCTGATCCCTATTTTGATTATCCAAGTTTAGAATCTTTTGATATAAGGGAGAAGTATGGAATTCCTGCAGATAATCTTATTCTACTGCAGTTTGGATATATGGATGAGCGTAAAAATAATGAAAATATTATAGCAGCTTTAGACCAACTCGGTTTGCAAGATTTAACTCTTCTGGTGGTGGGTAAACATCGTGAGGGATATGAACAAAAACTGCTTAGTTTACGACCACCTATGGCTCCTTACCAAATGGTAGTAAAAAATGATTTTGTATCCGATGCAGAAATGGAATCTGTGTTTCAACAGTCGGATCTCATACTGCGGATGAATGTAAACTTTTTTGGTTCTTCTGGTATTGTTGGTATAGCAGCAAGGCACAATAAACCCGTAATCGTATCTGACAGTGGCGTTATGGCTGGTTTAGTGCTAAAATACAGATTGGGAGATGTAGTAAATCCGTATGATATCACGGCTATATCTCAAGTGATTTCTAATTACGTTAGTAATCGTGAGTTATTGGTAATAGATGGAAAAGAATACCGTGATAGCCATAATGTGGAAGCCTTTTCGGAGACTTTATTACAACAATAAAAGACAATATTATTGATTTCAGACGTTATTAAACAATCAAACTATTTCGACATGAGAATACTACTTTCAGCTTTTATTTTTGTTTCATTTTTTGCCAATGCTCAAGATGTAAAGGTTCTTAAATATGACGAGTTCCAGGCATATGCAGAAAAACAAACAGATAAACTTCTTGTAGTAAATTTTTGGGCTACTTGGTGTGCCCCCTGCATAAAGGAGCTCCCACATTTTATGGAAGTGAACAGTACGTATTCAGAAAACCCAGGTTTCGAAATGGTACTAGTTTCTTTAGATAAAACTGACCACCTGCCTCGGGTGAAAAATTTCTTAACCAAACGTAATATTACAGTAAAGAGTTTTCTACTTGAAGATGCTGGAAAAGCTAAAGAATGGATGCCAAAATTTGATACTAAATGGGGTGGGAGTATACCTGCAACAATTTTTTATAAAAATGGGAAAAAAGTTGCCTTTGTAGAGGGTGAGCTTTCTAAAGATAAATTGGTTGCTGAAATAAATAAGAACCTGTAGGAAGTATTACCATATACACGGATTTTTCTTTTTTGAAGGAGTAGGAAGGTGCATTTTAAAAGTCTTACCGTTTGAGATACCTGGCCAGTGAGCATTGGGTGAATTGCTTTTCATTAGTTTATCCCCCATATTATTTCTTTTACATTACGATCTTATTTTAGAAATGATATGCTATTTTTGAGGTGGCGGGGGGATATTGCATAAATGCACTTAATGGGTAATTTATAAAACCTCTGCTTAATATTTTTTTGCAACTCTGGAAATATAAACCTCTATCAAAATAGTAAATCTCTATGCATTTTAGATATTCTCCGTTCAAGGTACTTGTCTTGTTGTTTACTTTTTGTATTGTGGTCACTATATGTTTCCTCAATTTGGATGAGTTGGCTATACGCAAACTAGATGAGGGACGTAATGCTGTCAATGCAATAGAAATGTATAGGTCCGGGCAGTATCTATATACTACGTTTGAAAATGAGGTAGATTTTTGGAATACCAAACCCCCTTTGCTCATATGGATGCAGGTCGTAGCTATGCATGTGGTTGGTCCGGGAATTTTGGCTGTGAGGTTGCCAGGAGCTGTCTTGGGCTTGGGTATAGCCATAATACTTTTTCTATTTTCAATGAAAGTGGCAAGGTCTTTTTGGGTTGGTATTACCGCTATCTTAGTGTTATTTTCTGTTGGAGGGTTTACAGGTATCCACGCTCTTAAAACAGGAGATTATGATGTGCCTTTGACTTTTTTTACCTTAACGGGAACATTGCTTTTCTATAAGTTTGTGGTGTCCGGGAAGGATAAGTTTATGTTTTTAGCTGCAGTGCTTCTAAGTATGGCATTTTTAGTTAAAGGAATAGCTGCTTTCTTATTTTTACCAGGGCTTTTTCTGTATGTGTTAGTAACAGGAAAAGCTAAATGGATACTTACAAACAAAGCATTCTGGATTGCCGTGTTTGTTCCGGTAATTGTTTTCTCCGGTTATTATCTAATGAGAAACATAATAACCCCTGGATATCTGGGAATGGTTTGGGATAATGAATTTCTTGGTAGGTATGCAAAGGTAAATGAGAATAATGCCGGAGCCGCCGATTTTTATTTGTTAGTTCTGTTAGGGCCAAATTTTGGTATCATTCCTTTAATTCTCGCAATATTAGCTATTCCTCTGTCTTATAGGTTTAAGAAACATTGGGACTTAACAAAGTTTTTGTCAATCACCGTTTTCATTTTCTTTATTGTTCTCTCAGTTTCAAAAACCAAATTGTATTGGTACGCCATTCCTGCTTATCCTTTACTTAGTATTTTGGTAGGTATAACCATACATATCTTGTTGGGCTTAATTCCAATAGATAAAATCCGTCAAATCTCGTATCCCCTTGTGCTTTTGTTTGTTTTTGGCTTTGGGATTTATAAAACGGTAGCAGGTAGGATTGCTGTAGTAGATCCCAATCCAGATGTTTACGCATTTGCCAATGTTTTAAAAGATCCAAACTTGTCATCGGGAATACGTGATGGGTATACTTTCCTTGATTTACAAAGTTACAGGCCAGACTACCTTTTTTATTCCGGGGTTTATGGATACAAAATCTCATTTGATAATTACAATGAAAGATCTCGTTCTGATGAAGGGAAATTTGCCGTGTGGGTTCCTAGTATAAAGGGTAACATCGAAGAAAACATGGTCGTTATGACTAAGGAGGATGTTCCTCCTGTAAGTTACTATCAGAACCGACCTTTGGACAGTTTAAAAGTTGAGGCAGTGTTACAACACTATGATTTTGCCAATGCTCTGGCTTTGGAGGTGGGCGTAACTTTGGTTCCAAATATAAAGTACCCTAATAGGCTTTTGGTTTTGAGAGAGAATAAGCAGGAAAGGGGAGAGTATTCTTTCCGTTTTTTGTGTTCATATGAATTTGAATATTTTAAAGGTCATGAAGGTTTTGACTTACGGGTTTGGGACCTTGAAAACCATAATGGGAAAGATTACAAATTCGTACAACTTGAGGGTAAGCCGGTATCTTTAGATTATGGCTTGAGACCAGATATTAACATTTCTGTAGAACTGCCAAGAGTGTTCCGTAAGTATTGATTTACTTTGTGACTTCAGGAGTAAATTGTTTATAGCACAAAGCAAGTGAGAGCGTCATCAGCACTTTACTATTAAAAATAGTCGTAGATATCGGTTTGAAGCCGAGCTTCAAATTTATGAATACTATTTAATTTCTCATTGTCAGAATAGTGGGCTTCATATCTCTTGTGACTTTACCCCTCAATATAGTTGTCTATATACTGCACTAAATGCTGCTTCATATAAGCTTACCTTTAAGGACATACTTCACTGTGCGTATTTGCTTCCAGTTTTGTAGCGTTGTGATTCATTGAAATCTTTAATTTGGGTTTAATTGAACTCCGGTTGTTGATTCCATTTTCAGCTTCTTATATTGATTTGAAATTTTAGATCTTATTTTTATTTATAAATGTATATTTTATTTTAATTTTGTTAAAATTTACTTTAACTTTGTGAAATAAAATAATAATATAGATGAAACTACCTATCACTTGCCCCAGTTGCGAAAGTGCTTTACAGGTTAGCCAAATGAAGTGCAGCAGTTGTGATACGCTCATTAGTGGCAGTTTTGATTTACCCGCCTTACTTAGGTTAAATGCAGAAGAGCAGACGTTCATTATGAACTTCTTTCTTTCTAGTGGTAGTATTAAAGAAATGGCCAAGCAGGCTAATCTTTCTTATCCTACCATGCGTAACAAAATGGACGACCTTATTGAAAAAGTTAAAAAACTGCAGTCATGATAAAAAAGCTATTAAACCCAATCGGCAATTTTGATGAGAAGTTATTACTGGGCTTAGGTTTAGTATTTGTGCTTGTCAATGTAGGTTTAGGTGAAATGTTGGGATTTAAGATGGGGTCTGTCATGAAGTTTCTTCCATCATCGGTATCAATGGAGGCTAAAGCATTAGCTGTATTGAAAGCTTTTGCACTTGCCATAGTCGCATTTTATTTACTTGGGTTGTTAATAAATAAAAGGGTACGCTTTATTGATATTGCTAATACATTTCTTATAGGTGTAATACCTAATCTGTTAATTACCCCGGTTTCCTATACATCCCATTTTAAGGGTGTTCTGAATAAGGTTTTAGAAAATCCTTATCAAATTAACCCAGTTGATATTTCACAAATAATGTTGCTTGCCATTATTAGTCTTCCGTTTGTTATTTACTCAATAATAATAATATACAACGGCTTTAAAACTGCTACAAACATGAAAAAGGTGTATCACATTGTGATTTTTATACTTGCCCTATTTATTATCCCAGTCTTAAGCCAACTTATTTAATCTATATGAAAAAGCTATTATTACTTCTTTTAATTGGTGTTCAATCTGCTTTTGGTCAGAGTATCGTGGGGACCTGGAATGGAGAAGCAACTGTCCAAGGACAAACTATGCCCATTGTGTTCAAAATTGAAGCAGCAGGTGATAGTCTATCAGGATCTATGTCTCTTCCGAGCCAGAATAACGTTTCAGGACCTGTTTCCTCGGTTAGGTTTGCAGAGGGTAATGATCTTACCATAACTATTGCCCCCCTCAGGATGACATACAAGGGAGTCCTTAAAGTAAATGAGGTTATTGAGGGGCAAATAACCCAGGCCGGTATGACTATTCCGTTGAATTTAAGAAGGGGTGAATATATAAGAAACAGGCCACAAACGCCAGTAGCTCCTTACAACTATCATACAGAAGATGTAGAGTTCAAGAATGAAACAGAGGGTAATAAACTAGTCGGTACCATTGCCGCTCCCACCAATAGTAAAGACCATCCTATTTATGTAATGATTACAGGTAGTGGGCCGCAAAACCGAGATAGCGAGCTTTTTTTTCATAAGCCTTTTTTGGTGATCGCAGACTATCTAGCTAAAAAGGGAATTGCAACTTTACGCTTAGATGATAGAGGAGTAGGAAAATCTGATTTAGGAAAACTTAATCCTACTAGCGTAGATTTTGCGGGAGATATTAATTCGGCTGTTAACTTTCTAGTTGCAAGAGGCTACACAAATATTGGACTTATTGGTCACTCCGAAGGCGGAATGATAGCCCCAATGGTAGGTACACAAAATGAGAATGTAAGTTCAATAGTGGTTATGGCTGGTCCTGGTGAGCCAGTAAAAAAAAAGTTTCCGGCTCAAATGTACAATTTGACTAAGGCTATGGGAGTAGAAGAAAATTCAGCCAAAGAGATGAGTAATAGAATGTCCGTAGTACTAGAAGATTTTACCAAAAGAGATACACCATTTAGTAAAGAGGAAATTCCGGAAATCTTAACTCCTGTTTACCAAGGAATAGATAATAGGACAGCTCAAATAATTATTAATGAGGTTTCGGGGCTTTTTGTGACTTCTTGGGGACATTATTTCCTGTCTTATGACCCTCATGTGTATAATTCAAAACTCTTAATTCCAGTATTGGCTATTAATGGCAGTTTGGATATGAATGTACCGGCCAAGGAAAATTTGGAAGGTATTCGAATGTCATTAGAAAAAGCAGGTAATAAAAACTTTGAAATAGTAGAATTTCAAGGTTTAAACCATGTTTTACAAACGGCAATTACCGGTGCTCCTGCCGAAATTGCGACTATAGAAGAAACTATAGCACCGCAGGTTTTGGAGAAAATGGGAGATTGGATATTGAAATTGAAGAAATAATGTTGAAAAGTAACAAATAATCTCCCGTTTTAGCGGTAGAGATACTTAAAATCAAGGATTATGAAAAAGCTAGTTTTATTTTTCTCCATAAGTGTCCAGGTCGTGTTCGGACAGAGCATTGTTGGTTCCTGGAATGGGGAATTGAATGTTCAAGGGATGAAGTTACCTTTGGTGATAAATATATCTCAAAAAGATGGGGCTTTTGGCTCAACTCTGGATTCTCCAAAGCAAGGAGCAAAGGGAATTCCTGTGAAAGATACTAGGTTCGAAAACAACGAACTCAGCCTGGACGCACCGTCTCTGGGATTGAAATACAAAGGAATATTAAAAAACACGGGAGAAATTGAAGGGATTTTTTTTCAAAACGGAATGGAATTGCCTTTGATTCTAAAAAGAGGAGAAGGGGAAGCCACTGAGTTAAAACGTCCCCAAACACCCAAGCCGCCGCACAACTACTTTACGCAGGATGTGGAGTTTAAGAATGAAACAGAAGGGAACAAACTGGCTGGAACAATAGCGGCTCCAAGTGAAAATACGAATGTTCCTATTTTTGTAATGATTACAGGAAGCGGAGCTCAAAACCGTGATGAAGAAATTTTGGGTCACAAGCCATTTTTGGTTATAGCTGATTACCTAGCCAAAAATGGGATAGCTACTTTACGTCTTGATGACCGTGGTGTTGGAGGCTCTGAGAGTGGAAAAGAGGGTACCACAAGTGAGGACTTTGCCGGAGATATCAGTTCTGCCGTAAACTTTTTAGTAAATAAAGGTTATAAAAATATCGGTTTGATTGGCCATTCAGAAGGCGGAATGATTGCTCCCATGGTAGGGCAAATGAATAAAAATGTAGAGTCAATGATTCTGTTGGCTGGGCCGGGAATAGCAATTACAGACTTAATGAAATTGCAAACTTATCAGGTTACTTTAGCCTCAGGAGTGGCAGAAGAGCAAGCCAAACATGCTGCTGAACAGAATTACGATATGTACAATTTTGTGAAGAACTATAAAGGGAATGACATAAAGAAAGACCTTCAGAAGTATATCAAACAAAACAATCCCCTAATGAACGAAGACCAGGTTACAGGAGTTGTTAAGCAGCTTACTAATCCTTGGTTTAAGTATTTTTTATCCTTTGACCCTGATAAATATCTATCAAAAACCAAGGTTCCTGTGCTAGCCTTAAACGGTAGTTTAGATGTTCAAGTTACAGCAAAGGAAAACTTAGAAGGAATAAAAAAATCACTTATGAAAAGCGGGAAAGCAGATTTTGAAATCAGAGAGATGGATAGTCTTAATCACCTTTTCCAAACTGCCAAAACGGGTGCTCCATCAGAGTACGGGGAAATAGAGGAAACTATAGCACCTAAAGCCTTAGAGATTATTAAGGATTGGATAAAGGGATTGTAAAGCCAATGCCCGGCTCTAAGCCGGGCTTTTTGAGTTTTAATACCGTGTAAGCAAGGCAATTTGTCCTAATTCTTCCAATTCTTCTTGACGAGTAAAAACCGTTCTACCTTTTTTGGAGATTACCTCCCAGGCTATGTTGGTCACTACATCGTCTACCACTTCCGGAAGTGTGGAGTCATCTGCAAAGTCAAATGTACGATCATCCGTAAACTTCACCGCTTGCTTATAGTCCATGTTTACTATTAACAGTTCTGCACGACCGTCAATTGCCGCCTGATAGATTTCTTCGAGGTCGGTTAGTACTAATCCGTTCGAAATCCCAGCTTTTAGTTCTACAATAGCTTCTTTTCTTCTTTCAAATTGTAATTCTTTCACAACCTCCCATGCTTGCTGAGCCAGTTCGTGTTCTTTAGTTTTATTGTTGTCTATGCTTGACCATCCCATGTAAATTGACGGCCTATCGGCTACTTTTTGCAATAAACGATGATTCTGCTCCGCTGCAATTACTACTATTGGAAGGTTTGTCTCATTATGGACATGAACCACAGCCTTGTCAATACGATTAAAAAGTTCTTTCAAACGGTTTTCTATCATGTTTTCGTTAAATCCCGTATCTGAATGGTTAATCTGTTGATTCCCATTGTTAAATGGAAAAGTTTCGTTTGTAATTTCCTTCGTTATGCCATTATTTAGGGCTTCATAGAGGTGGATGTCGTTTTGAGTTAGCTTTAAAAGCAAGTATTCTTCACTCCGATTATAGTCTTTTATTAATTGTCTAATAGAAAAATTTTCGTTTATTTCTACTTTGTCTTCGGGGGTAGGCCAAGTAGATTTTATTACTTCCTGAAAATCATTCGAAAGAAAAATGTGTAAGCTATCTAGATTATAATTGAAATCTATGTGATTAGAAATCTCATTAATTTTCTGTAACAAAGAGTCCACTTCTCGCTTATTAAACTCATTTAAGATTCGATTTTCGGCATCTTTCAAGAGGTTTTTTAATACGATTTCGTCTTGCTGATTATCTGGATGAGTCCGATGGGTGTTTAGAGAGATAGAAACACTGGGATTTTCAGAAATTGAAGCTATTCGAATCAGTTGATCTTTTACTGCCATAATTTTATGATTTTCGTTGAAGTGTTTGTTAATAAATAACGTTAACACCCTTAAAATCTGATATTTTGCAGTTTTTTAACAGGTATTTTAATGATATTCTAACTTGAGATAGTCTTTTTACAGTGCTAGAAATGCACTTCATGAGAATATTGTTTAACAATTCTTTACATGAATGTAAGCTTATTATAAACTGAAATGAGCAAGGAACTAAATGTACTTTCACTCTGATTTTAACTATACAGTTATATGGCTTTTCCTGTTTTTTTGGCCTCTGATGAACTTAAAATATTAATTCTTAATTATTATAGGTAATTGATATAATGTTTTATTTGGATATCTCAATAGATTTCCAATATAGATTGTTAGTTTCTCTTAGCCAATATGATTTTTCAAGATTCAGCTATTATAGTATCTTGGCCAGAAACCACTATAAGAGGTGATGAGTCATGGATGATGTTTTTTAAGAAAATTGGGATTGTGAAGAACCTCAATTTTGTAGTAGGTCATACAGGAGTAATTTTAGTTTGTCATAAGACAGGCGACATTTTATACTATGATTTTGGTCGCTATATAACTTCCCGAAAAAACGGACGGGCAAGGTCTAAGGACTCAGACCCGCGTTTAGAGCTTCCCATTAAGGCAGAGTTTACTGCTCACGGGCAAATAGCCAACTTAGAAGCCATTTCTGTACTTTTAGAAACGAAAAAAGATGCTGTACAAGGATATGGGAAATTGTACTTTTCGGTAGCTTATGGTGTGAATTTTCAGAAAGCCAAACTATATGGTGATAATTTGGTAAGAGAAGGTTCTATGTCCTATGGTGCTGTTGCTAAAGGAAGTAATAACTGTTCCCGGTTTATTACCCGCCTACTTATACATTCATCTAAAAAGTACACCACTTTTCATAGTATAAATTTACCAGAGACTATTAAAGCTAGTCCTATGAGTAATGTTGTAAATGCGGTTAGAGACCGCATGATATACAGTTTTTCTGAAGATGAAGGTTTGGTTAACTTCAAGATGAATAGGTGGGAGTCTTTTAGGTTTTTGTGCAAGATGTTGTATACCAATTTGCATAGTGGGTTGGCTTCGCGTTTACCAGATGACAGGGTAATTGGAGAAACCCGGTCTTTACGTCCACGACACCCTTCTGTTCCTGAAGGATCTCAATATCTGGGTGGGATAGGAGAGGGGGCTTGGTTTTCAATTTCGGAAATAGATCAAGGGCATTTTAAAATTGAGCGTTTCACCACTTTCGGAGAACTTGAATATGCAGTAAATGCTACTTGCCCGGATTTGGATTTGCGTTCAGAGTATCAAGTTACTTATGATAGCCATCGTCTGTTTACCCACGTGTTACAGAATGGTATAAAAATGAGGTTAGAGCACATTAGTCCGTATAAAAGGCAGAAAGTATTAGAGAGTCAAGAAATGGAGGTAGCATTTTAAGCATTCTGTGCTTATTTTGCCATTGCTTCCTTTCGTAAACTATCTGGTAACTTTTCTATAGCATATCTCAATGCCGTTCTTGGCATTACATTTTTTCTTTCTAGAACATAACTAAATACTTCATTAGCATAGGGTTTTGAAGCTGATTTCAGCATCCATCCGTAGCCTTTTTGCACCAAATCTTCCTGATCTAAAAGAAGTTTGTCTGCTATTTTAAAGATTGTTTCTGTAAACCTGCCTTCTTTTGCCGGGATTATAAATGTCACAGCTGCTGCTCTTCTTACCATGGTTTTTTCTGATTCAGTCCATTCAACAATACTTTCTATATATTCGGGAAACATACTTACGAAAGTACCCATAGTGTGATTGCAAAACGTATCACAGTCGGCCCAATTGTTTACGTATTGCTTCACCCATTTTTCGAAGACAACAAAATCTTGCGGTTCAAATTGCTTCCGTAATGCATATGACCAATGGCAGGCTACGATAGCTTCCTCCAAATATTGAGACTTCCACAATTCTTCGCAAAGGTTATAGATCTCTATTTTTTCCAGGTGTTTTATTTGCTTGAAAAAGTCCTTTGCTATTGCATTCACCCAAGGAGTTTTTATACCATAGGTTTTAGCTTGGGCGTCTGGCTTAAAAAAGCGTCCGGACATTTCTTTAGTTTTCTTGTCTGCGGAGCTCATTAGTAGCTCCCGTAGCTCTTCTAATATCATATTTGCACTACTTTAGAGGCTTCCAGAAGCATTTTTTTAGCCTCATTAAGATTACTGTTCCACTCTGGAGTACGCACATTACTGCTAAGTTTAGCTATTGCATTTTCTAGTTTTTCTAGCAAAGCAGCGTGTCCGGCTGTTTTTAGTTTTTTACGAATAATCTGGACCTTTTCGTAATCTTGGATACCCTCCAGCATTCTTTCATAGCGTATAGAACTTTGGCCGTGCGGATACACCAGATATGTATCGCCAGCCGGCCACGTCCTGAAGCGAGAGTCCTGTATGGGATTTTCTACCCACGAATTGTAAGCCCAGTGTAAAAATCCATCAAAGTCATTAGCTAGAGTATACCAACCGATGTAAGTAGATTCAGCAGGGTCAGAAAAGGTGAACCGATTTGGAAAAGCATCAGAGCAGCATACATAGTAGGTGGTTACCAGACCCGCATTTCTGCGTGATATAATATCTTCGTGGTCTACTTTAGCCCCGGCTTCTACACTTATATCTGTAATATTTGGGTATCTTTTGTAGCTTTTTTGGTTGTCTGCTAATGCTATTCCTAATTCAGGAGCTACCTCATTTAGTAATTTTACTGCGGCTTGCATGATTTCTGGCTTACGTTCGTCCATGGCTATAGTTGTTATCTCCAGCCACTTTTTAGACCTTAAATGAGCGGTGAAATCCTTCAAAAATGGTGTCCAAAGCTCAGTAAATAGGGATGTTCCGGGTTCGGCAGAAACGTTTACCAGCTTGCCTGTGGATTCATCCATGTAGTGAATTTCATTGTTCCATGGTAATAGGGAATAGGCATTAATTTGTTTGTTAATACCCAGATCCATCATAAACTGCACCCACTTGTCAAACGCCACGTAGTCGTATTTCCAGTTTCCGTCTTTTTGCTTTGTCCAGGTAATCATGTCTGCATAGGCATCATAACATTGGTTGTTCCATGGGTCTTTGTTCACATTGGTAGTAATTACCTTTTGACCTAAACGGGCAAGCATCTGCATAAGTGGTTTCATGGCGGTAAAGTGGGCGTCACTCCATATCTCTAAACCTTCTGTTCTCGCTATTGCGGTTGGGTGCTGCCAATTGTCAAGGTGGAAACCCCATTCTTTGGAAGGCGGCAGGGTTTGGCCAATAACCTCCAAATGCACATTGAGGGTTTGGGTTTTGGTTCCCTTTCCTTTAATAGTGATAGTACTAACATATTCTCCACTAATAGCATCTGCCGGTACAGAAAGTGTAAGCCAAACGGGACGGGTCTGTTGGGCTTGCAACCTATAAGTTTTAGAATTACTTAACATATCTGGTGACAGGGAAGATGGAAAATCAGCGGGTTTCCTGTATCCACATCCCGGGCCAAAGTGATCAGTCATTACATATGTGACAAATCTGGCGTTGGCAATACTACTTGGGATTTTACTTCCATCTTTCCTCTGGAAATCTGAGAAGATAAGATTAACATCTCCTATTTCTTGGCTAGTCCAGAGTAGTACTTGTGCTGATACGGTTTCACCTTTCCAAGCTGTTAAACTAGCTGTTTTTTGCACGTTGACATTGGGTACTAATGAACGGGCATACCTTGTATCTGTGCTTACAAAAGAAGAGTATAATCCTTTTTTTATACCAGTCCAGTTTGCCAGAGTGTCCGCACTGGGGTCTGGTAGCTCCTGGATTTGCTGGAAAGCGAAGCAACTGTGTATCGTAATTAGTAAGGCAAGAAGTGTCTTTTTCATGTAAGTATGTTTTAGTTAGTCTACAAAAGTATAAGATTAGGGAGAATTATCTATTTTTTTTCTAAAGTACGCCATTGTATAATAAACTGGGGGGCCTTATATTCGCAGGATGCTTGTCTATAGCTTTTTAAATAAATATTTCTTGTCAAAGTTTATGCAGAGGAAAGGAAGAGAGCAGTTTTTAATGGAGAGGCTTAATACTATCTATGTTTCAGTTTAGACAACGTGTTTTAAGAGAGTTAGGAGCGTCAAAATGCTGTTTGTGTGGCTTCGGTGTAATTATTTTTTAAATTTTTCTTCAAACATTTCATAATAAAATAATTTTCTCTATCTTTGCACCGCAATTCCCGGAAGGAGTATCCTTTTTGAAAGGTCTTGAGAAGTCGGAAATCCTCCGAAACCATCAATTCCAATGACTGTAGAAGCAGTCTCCGTTCGCGAAGTTTTTATGGAAATCACCGTGAGGTAACAAGGCTTGTTCCTGCAATATAAAGTAGCCTTACCTTTAAAAGGGTTCATAGTGTTGTTCAAGTTGGTTCGTATGCCAACCTCTGGAATTAAAAAACATGCTTGATTCTTTGAATATTGTATTGGTTTTCATACCTTTGCAGCCCCATTGATTTTGAGCGGGATTATATAGCGAATAATATAAATAAATATATGTCTGGTATTATTGGAAAGAAAATAGGAATGACCACCGTATTTAATAACGGTGCAGCAGTACCTTGTACTGTAGTTGAAGCAGGACCATGTGTTGTAACACAAGTAAGAACCCAAGAGGTAGACGGTTACAGTGCAGTACAACTTGGTTACGGAGAGAAAAAGGAAAAGAGAACCACTAAGGCTCTTTTAGGGCACTTTAAGAAAGCCAATACTACTCCTAAGAGGAAATTGGTAGAATTTAAAGAATTCACTAAGGAGTTCGCTTTAGGCGAAACTATCAAAATTGAAGACGTATTTGAAGAAGGAGAGTTTGTAGATGTTAAAGGCAAAACCAAAGGAAAAGGATTCCAGGGTGTTGTTAAGCGTCACAACTTCGGTGGTGTTGGCCAAGCTACTCACGGACAGCACAACAGATTAAGAGCTCCTGGTTCTATCGGTGCGTGTTCATACCCAGCAAGAGTTTTCAAAGGAATTAAAATGGCAGGTAGAATGGGTAACACAAACGTTACTATTCAGAACTTGCAAGTAATTAAGTTATTTCCTGAGAAAAACATTATCCTTCTTTCGGGTTCTATCCCAGGAGGTAAAAACGGAATCGTAACAATTCATAAATAAGAGGTCGGAGGCTAACGACACCGAAAAAGTAGCCAGAACAAATGGATATTAAAGTAATAAACAAGACAGGTAAAGAAACCGGGAAGTCAGTAAGTCTGAACGAAGACGTTTTTGCTATTGAGCCAAATGAGCACGTAGTATGGTTAGATGTTAAGCATTACTTAGCAAACCAACGTCAAGGAACACACAAGTCTAAGGAGAGAGCAGAGATAGCTCGTTCTACTAAGAAACTTCTTCGTCAGAAAGGTTCAGGTGGTGCTCGTCACGGATCAGCTAAAGCACCTATTTATGTAGGTGGAGGTAGAGTTTTCGGACCACGTCCAAGAAACTATGACTTCAAACTTAACCACAAAGTGAAGCAATTGGCCCGTAAATCGGTTCTTTCTTCAAGATTTTCTGATAACCAACTTAGAGTGGTTGAAGACTTTGGTTTCGAATCTCCAAAAACAAAATCATACATTGAGTTTCTTAAAGCTCTAGAATTGTCTGACAAAAAGACACTTTTTGTAGTAAGTGGTAGTGATAACAACCTTTACTTATCAGCAAGAAACATTCCTAAGACCAAAGTTGTAGACGTGAATTCGGTTAACACTTATGACCTAATTAACACAGATACTATCTTATTGGCAGAGAGTGCAGTTTCTCAATTAGAATCAATTTTGAAAGATTAATTTTAGAGTAAAATGAGTATCTTAAAAAGACCAATAATAACTGAGAAAACGCAGGCGTTAAACTCTCAAAATAAATATACATTCGAAGTTGGCCGTGATGCAAACAAAATTTCTATTGCAGCAGCTATCGAAAAAATGTATGGTGTAAAGGTAGAAAGTGTAAACACTATCACGCAGATAGGTAAGAAGAAGTCAAGAATGACTAAATCTAAACTTACTTCTGGTAGGACGGCTACAATCAAAAAAGCTATCGTAACACTTAAAGCAGGCGAGATTATTGATTTCTACGCCGAATTATAATTTAAATTATAAAAGTATAGTTCCGATGTGAATCGGAACTGCAAATGTTTCAAAAATGGCAGTAAAAAAGTTAAATCCGGTTACTCCCGGGACAAGACACAGAATTGCCCCTGATTTTTCTGATATCACTACAAACAAGCCTGAGAAGAGCTTATTAGGAGTAGTAAAGAAGACAGGTGGTAGGAACAATGAAGGCCACAGAACAGCCAGATACATTGGTGGTGGTCACAAAAGAAGGTACAGGTTCATTGACTTCAAAAGAGATATCTTTGATGTTCAAGCAGAGGTTCTTACTATTGAGTATGATCCAAACCGTACTTCAAGAATTGCATTGGTGCAATATGCAGAAGGGGAGAAAAGATATATTATCGCTCCACAGGGACTTAAGGTAGGTCAGAAAATTGTTTCAGGTGATACAGTTGCTCCAGAAGTAGGAAACAGCCTTCCGCTTAAGAATATGCCTCTAGGTACAATTGTACATAACATAGAGATTACACCAGGTAAAGGAGCTCAGATGGCACGTAGTGCTGGTACGTATGCTCAGGTGTTGGCAAAGGAAGGAAAGTATGTTACTCTTAAAATGCCTTCTGGTGAGATGAGATTAGTACTTTCTGGTTGTAGAGCCACGGTAGGTTCAGTATCAAACCCAGACCACATGAACGTAGTTCTAGGTAAGGCTGGTCGTAACCGTTGGTTAGGAAAGACTCCAAGAGTAAGGGGTGTTGTAATGAACCCTGTAGATCACCCAATGGGTGGTGGTGAAGGCCGTGCATCCGGAGGTCACCCACGTTCGCGTAACGGTTTACTTGCAAAAGGTAAGAAAACACGTAGCAAGAACAAGTACTCAAATAAATTAATCATATCCAGAAGAACTAAATAATTCATAAGAGATGGCTCGTTCGTTAAAAAAAGGACCTTACATTGACTTTAGACTTGAGAACAAGATCTTCGCAATGAATGACTCTGGGAAGAAGTCGGTAATCAAGACTTGGTCAAGAAGATCAATGATATCTCCAGATTTCATAGGACATACGTTTGCTGTACATAACGGAAACAAGTTTATACCTGTGTACGTAACAGATAACATGATTGGACACAAGTTAGGAGCAAATTCTCCTAACTTG
>CAZBAV010000050.1:0-33391 GCA_964489955.1 uncultured Lacihabitans sp.
TAGGTGCTGAGTCTATCGCTCTTTTTGCTCGTGTGGGTGGCGGTATTTATACCAAAGCGGCTGACGTAGGTGCAGACCTTGTGGGTAAAGTAGAAGCTGGTATTCCTGAAGATGACGTTCGTAACCCTGCTACTATTGCCGATAACGTAGGTGATAACGTAGGTGACGTGGCTGGTATGGGTGCTGACCTTTTTGGTTCTTATGTGGCTACTATTTTGGCTACTATGGTTCTTGGACAAGAAATAGATGTAGTAGATAACTTTGGTGGATTCTCTCCAATTTTGCTTCCAATGATTATAGCTGGTGTGGGAGTTATTGCTTCGTGGGTAGGAACGCTGTTTGTTAAAGTTAAAAACGAAACAGATTCAGTTCAAAATGCACTTAACATAGGTAACTGGGCTTCTATCGTAATAACTTTGGTAGCTTCTTATTTCTTGGTTCAATACTTATTACCAGAAACACTTAGCTTAAGAGGATTTGAGTTTACGCGTAATGGTGTATTCTACGCTATTATTACTGGTTTGGTTGTAGGTACTTTAATGTCTATCGTGACAGAATACTACACCGCTATGAACCGTAGACCGGTTGACTCTATTGTTCAAAAGTCAGGTACAGGACATGCTACAAACATCATCGGTGGTTTGGCAGTTGGTATGGAGTCTACAGTTATTCCAATTTTGATTCTTGCTGCTGGTATTATCTTCTCGTACGTATTTGCCGGTCTTTACGGTGTCTCTATTGCTGCTGCTGGTATGATGGCTACTACAGCTATGCAGTTGGCTATTGACGCTTTCGGGCCAATTGCTGATAACGCAGGTGGTATTGCTGAGATGTCACAATTGAAGCCTGAGGTTCGTGAAAGAACAGATAACTTAGATGCGGTAGGTAATACTACAGCTGCTACAGGTAAAGGCTTCGCTATTGCTTCAGCCGCTCTTACATCACTTGCATTATTTGCGGCTTTCGTAGGTATTGCTGGTATTTCTGCTATTGATATTTACAAGGCTCCAGTACTTGCGGGTCTTTTTGTAGGAGGTATGATTCCTTTCATTTTCTCGGCTCTTGCTATCTCTGCGGTAGGTAAAGCAGCTATGGAAATGGTAAACGAGGTTCGTCGTCAGTTTAGAGAGATTCCAGGAATCATGGAATACAAAGCTGAACCAGAATACGAAAAATGTGTTCAGATTTCTACAGAGGCTTCTATCAGACAAATGATTGCACCGGGTGCTATTGCATTATTGGTTCCGGTAATCGTTGGTTTTGGTTTAAAAGGTGTTTTTGCTGATGTAAGTTCAGCTGAAATCCTTGGAGGTCTTCTTGCAGGTGTAACAGTATCAGGTGTTTTGATGGGAATTTTCCAATCAAATGCTGGTGGTGCTTGGGACAACGCTAAGAAGTCGTTTGAGAAAGGAGTGGTAATTGATGGCAAACCTTACAAAAAAGGTTCTGAGCCACATAAAGCTGCCGTAACTGGTGACACAGTGGGTGATCCATTCAAAGATACATCTGGCCCATCTATGAATATCTTGATCAAATTAATGTCTATCGTTTCTTTAGTTATTGCTCCTTATATAGCTATTAACAAAGACGTTAATCCAGTAGTTGACGTGGTAGAAAACGTGGTAGAAGTAGTTACTATAGAAAAACTTCTTCCGGGCGGAGTTAATCTTTCTTTCTTGGATAACGGAATAGAAGACCAACTGATCGAGTTTATAGAAGATGACAGTAAAAAAGCCGGAAATGACAACTGGTTTAACTTTGTAGACCTGAACTTTAAAACCGGAAGCAACGAACTTGACGAAAACTCGCTTAAAGAAGTTAACAACATCGCTGAGATTCTTAAAGCGTATCCAAACGTAAAAATCAAAGTGGGCGGATATACCGATAATACAGGTACAGTGGATGGGAACCTTAAACTTTCGGGTGAAAGAGCCACAAACGTACAAAAAGCTCTTTATGCTTTGGGTATTGCTGAAGACAGAGTTTCTTCAGAGGGATTCGGACAGGAGTTCCCCGCTGCTTCTAATGATACAGAAGAGGGAAGAAAACAAAATCGCAGAATTGCAGTTTCTGTAAGAGCGAAATAATGCATTATTTCTCTATAAAAAATGCCACTCATTTCTGAGTGGCATTTTTTATAGGGTGTTTTCTACAATAATTAGAATATGGAATTAACCCATATTATTCTAAAGTAGAATAGAGTTTTCAGCTCATAACAAACTCACCCTCCTGCTTTCTTGGCTTTATAACCTTCTTTTAGCAAAAATGCCAAAATCTTTTCCCGGTGGTCTCCCTGAATAAGTATTTCCCCATCCTTGGCAGCTCCTCCGCTTCCACATGCGTTCTGTATCTTTTTCTTCAAGTCTTGGAGGTCATTATCTTTTCCAAAAAAACCTGCTATACGGCTCACAACCTTACCACCTCCTTTGCGGTCAAGCCAAATTTTTAGGTCTTGTTTTTCTTTCCCTAATGTTTCGGGTTCTTCCTCGGACTCATACTCGTAATCCGGATTTGTGGAATATACAATTCCTCCTTTACTGTTTTTCATTTGTTTAAAAGTTTAGAGTCAACCACGTATTAGGCGAGCGACTTAATAAGCCTCTATCCTACTTATTCCAATCTTACACAATTACATTCAACGCTTTGGGTAATACATCTACAACCATCTCATCACTATCTAACATTCGTGCTTCTCCGTCTACGTGTATCCGCCTGTCAACAATACCCGTTACCAAAAAATGTTCTCCTTTCCGATTGTCATAGTGTTCGAAAGTCTCCAGAGTGCCGTTCATTAATTTAAACCCAAAAGCAGCAGCCAAACTTTTCGAATGTGGGTTTATAGTCGAGCAGTCAAGAAGTTGGTCGTCAAGAACAGCACTTGGAGCTATGTATGCATTATTCCCGTATTGATTTGCATTAGCAAAAGTCAAAGAAAACAGCTCAGTTTCTTTACCATCTACCACCAAAGAAATCGGCTCAGATGTGAAATAGTTTTTTAGTACTACTTTTACATAATTCCATAACCCTCTTCTGTGGTTTCCCGCAGCAAAACCATGTGCACAAATGGCATCAAAACCGATACCTGCTGTACAAAAAAATGGTTTCCCGTTTATTAAACCTATATCTATGACCCTGGTATTACCAGAAAAAACCCTTGCCAGGGCTTTCTTTGTATCCAATGGAATTCCCAAAGCCCTTGCCAATCCATTTCCCGAACCCACGGGAATAATCCCAAGGCGACCATTCGTCTTAACTAATAAGGAAGCCACATCGTTAACTGTGCCGTCTCCACCCACCGCTACAAAGTCTTTCACACCCTTATTTAAGTACTCTTTTATTGCACGCTCCCTCCCTTCTATTTTGTCTATAAAAATAGGCTCTACACCCATGCTTTTGCACTGGCTGTCTATAACCTTTGTATTTATCTTCTTCCCCCCTCCTGCAATAGGGTTTATAATGAATATTATTGTAGGCTTGTTCAACTTAAACTTATATCTTTGAATACAATTAAACTGCAAAAATGGCTAAACTATTTCTAATTTTAATAGCTACTTTACTAAGTTTTTCGGGTTTTTCTCAAAAGAAAGAGGAAATCTTAAGTATTTTGGATCGCCAAGTGGGTTATTGGAATAATGGTGATATAGACAATTTCATGGAAGACTATTGGAAATCACCTGAATTAATGTTTATTGGCAAAAATGGGGTGACAAAAGGCTGGGAGGAAACAAAAGATCGGTATTACAAATCCTATCCGGATAGAGCTTCCATGGGTACGCTAAAATTTGATATAAAAGAAGTAGAATTTTTCAATAAGAAAACAGTATGGGTTTTAGGCCAATGGAATTTAACCCGACCAGAAAAAGGTGATATTGGGGGCCATTACACCTTAATTTTCAAAAAGATAAAGGGCAGATGGTTAATAGTAAGTGACCATAGTAGTTAAGAGAAAATTTTGATTATAAAATGAAAATACCAGTAGGAACTCAGTACCAACACGAGTTTAAGTTTACACAAGATGATGTCATAGCCTTTGCTAATCTCACGGGAGATCATAACCCCATACACCTAGACCCAGAGTATGCTGCCTCTACCAAATTTAAAGTGCCTATTATACATGGACACTTGAGCAGTAGTGTATTCACCCGTTTTTTGGGTATGGGAGAACCAGGAGGGCCAGGCTCTATTTACATGAAACAAGAAACAGAATACCTAAGGCCGATGCATGTAGACACCGACTATTTAGTGGTATTCGAAGTAGTGGAAGTAGATCCGGTACGTCATGTGGCGAAAATTTCTACCCAGGTAAAAAACAAAGAAACTGGCAAAGTAACCATAAGGGGCATAGGTACACTTATGAATGAGACCCATTACTAAAAACAAAAAAGCCACCTAGCTATGCTAAGTGGCTTTTTTAAAACCTTCTGTTGCTGATTACTTTTGGTTGTTTTTAATCTCTTGGACTTCAGTTCTAGTAGCTTTTGCAAAAGCAGCAATATCTTGCAAGCCTTTTCTAACTCTGGTACCAGCAGCACCGTTACCTTTGTCGTAGAATTTTTCGAAATCGTCTTTAAGACCGGTTACCAAATCCAAAAGTTCTGAATACTTATTCATGAATTTAAATGGGGTTATAAGTTAACAATTTATTGATCCACGTTGCGAAATTAGTAATATTCTCACAACATTTTCACTATGTGGCTCTTTTTTATCCACAAAATGATTTGTATAACCTATTTACAACCAATAATTATGCCGTTTTATACTCTCCTTTTCCTAGTTTTTCCTTCACTATCTCAAAATGTTTCATCGTGTATTCTACATCTT
This sequence comes from uncultured Lacihabitans sp., assembly GCA_964489955.1. Classification (GTDB taxonomy): domain Bacteria; phylum Bacteroidota; class Bacteroidia; order Cytophagales; family Spirosomataceae; genus Leadbetterella. The sequence goes on from CAZBAV010000050.1 coordinate 4,822, forward strand.
CCAGTGTGTGTGAAGCCGTAGGTATAACCCTTAATAAAATCACCCCTTTAGGTACCACCGGATACACAATAATAGAACAGAAAATCCCCATATTCTCTCTTAAGTCTCGGATAAGATTAGTTACAGTAGGCAAATCATAGTCTCCCTGTAAAAATACAGGAGTAACTGCAGATTGGGTCACACCTATATCAAAACCTCTAGCCCTAAAACCATCTTGCAATGCCTTTACTATAGTCCAAAGATTATCTTTATATTCAGGGTGATTCCTTATAAGCTCCAATCTCTTCATTCCGGCTTTTACGAATGGCATTGGAAGAGCCTTTGCATAAGTCTGGGAACGCATATTGTATTTGAGATACATAATTACTTCCTTCTTTGCCGCTACAAAAGCACCTATGGCAGCCATAGACTTAGCAAATGTGCAGAATAGCACGTCTACATCTTTTTGCACTCCAAAATGTTCAGGAACACCGGCTCCAGTTTCTCCCATTGTACCAAAACCGTGGGCATCATCTACCAAAAGCCTGAAATTATACTTTTTCTTAAGCTCAACTATCTTATCTAAAGCTCCTACCGCACCAGACATTCCAAAAACGCCTTCGGTAATTACCAATATCCCACCGTTATTCTCGGTAGCCAATTTGGTAGCTCTTATGAGGTTTTTTTCCAGGCTCTCCATGTCATTGTGCTTAAAAGTATAAGATTTCCCTCCTTTAGCACGGTGTAACCTAACGCCATCTATTAAACAAGCATGTGACTCTGCATCATAAACCAAGACATCATGACTATCTACCAAAGCTTCTATTGCAGACATAAACCCTTGGTAGCCATAGTTCAATAGGAAGGAATCTTCCATCCCCACGAAATCTGCCAACTGACGTTCGAACTCTTCGTGTAACTCTGTATTACCTGTCATCATCCTGGCTCCCATTGGGTAAGCCAAACCATATTCGGCAGCTGCTTGGGCATCGGCCTCTCTTACTTCAGGATGGTTTGCCAAACCTAAGTAATTATTAAGTGACCAGTTAAGCATCTTTTTACCATTAAAAGTCATGTAAGGCCCTAACTCTCCAGAAAGCTTAGGAAAAGAGTAATAATGGTGCGAATAATGTGCATGAGAACCAATAGGCCCCATGTTTTTTACAACTTTCTCAAAAATATCTACTGCCATTTCAGAATATGATTATGTTTAAAGTTTTTTCAAATCAGCTATTGTAGCTTGAGGATTTACGGCATTAAAAACAAAACTTCCGGCCACGAGAGCCTCTGCCCCTGCTGCCACCAACTTAGCCCCTGTTTCTAAGTTCACACCCCCATCTATCTCAATTATAGCATCAGAATGTTTCCTAAGTATAAGATCTTTTAATTGTGCCGTTTTAGAAATCGCGTTTTCTATAAATTTCTGTCCTCCAAAACCCGGATTAACAGACATTAAAAGAACCAAATCTGCATCTTGTATCACATCTTCGAGTACTGAAACAGGTGTCCCAGGATTAAGCACCACTCCAGCTTTACAGCCAGCCTCCCTTATTTGACCTAAAGTACGATGTATGTGCGGGCTAGCCTCCCAATGCACCGAGATAATATCAGCACCTGCTTTGGCAAAGGCCTCTACATATTTCTCGGGATTTACTATCATTAAATGAACATCCAGCGGTTTTTGTGCATGTTTATGTATAGCCTCTGTAACAGGAATACCAAAACTGATATTAGGCACAAACACGCCATCCATAATGTCGATATGAAACCAGTCTGCCTCAGAATTATTTATTGTTTCAATATCTCTCTGAAGATTTGCAAAATCTGCCGCCAAAACTGACGGAGCTATGATTGGCATATATTGGTAGTTTTTGTGGCCGCAAATTTCGTCATTTTTTCTAGGTAATCAAAAGAAAATGCAGCAGAATCCTAGACCTTAAAATAACAAAACATTGTCTACCTGTACTAATTGTCTTTGAACCCTCAGAATTTCACCCAATGAATTACGCACACTTTGACTTTAAACTATTTATACAGCCTATTTTTTGTTTTTGAGACATAAGCAGAGACACCGAGCCAAGAGCTTTGGCAAAATGTTATGATTACAATGCCAGTATAAACTCTAAAGTACTACCTAAAGAAAAGTCGTAACGTTTTCTTGTGGCTGAATTTGACAACGGCGGTCTTCAGCAATATTTATGACTTAATAAATTGGGTAAATGCTTCCTGTCATGATACAAAAATCACCATCATTCCTGCAATAATACTAGAAGAAATAGCGTCTCTTTAGATATTCGTCCTAATTTTGTATTGATTAACACATTGCATGGAAAAGAAAATAGACAACCTTACTCCTGGCCAAATAGTGGCCGAGCTCGATAAATACATCATTGGACAAACGGAAGCTAAAAAGAATGTAGCAATAGCTTTGAGGAATCGTTGGAGGAGGATGAATGCCGCTCCTGAGATGCAGCAGGAGATTATCCCGAACAATATCCTCATGATTGGTTCAACAGGTGTGGGTAAAACAGAAATTGCCCGTAGGTTAGCCAAAATTGCGGACGCCCCTTTTACAAAGGTTGAAGCCTCTAAATTCACAGAGGTGGGTTATGTAGGTCGTGACGTAGAAAGTATGGTGCGGGACCTGGCCGAGCAAAGTGTAAATATGGTTAAAACCAGTAAAAAAGAAGAAGTAAAGGTTAAGGCTCAAGAAGCTGTAGAAGATCGCATTTTAGATATCTTGATACCAGCAGTAAAAAAGCCTGTGGCTAAAGGTTTAGAAGAAGAAACCTCTGACTATGAGCTAAACCAGGAAACCCGTGAGGCTTTTAGACGTAAACTAAAAAATGGGGAACTTAACCATCGTAAAATAGAGATTGATGTAGCCCAAAACTCGGCTCCCAACATTGGCGTTATGGGTGGACCAATAGACGATGTATCTATGATGAACATCCAAGATATGATTGGTGGTTTTATGCCAAAAGCCAAGAAAAAACGTAAAGTAAGTATAGAAGAGGCCCAAAAGATATTGCTTGATGAAGAGTCTGCTAAACTTATTGATATGGACGAAGTAAAAGAAGAAGCCCTTTGGAAAGCTGAAAACCTTGGAATAATTTTTATAGACGAAATAGACAAAGTAGCCTCATCTGGGGGGAAATCCGGCCCCGATGTAAGCCGTGAAGGTGTACAAAGAGACCTCTTGCCTATAGTAGAAGGCTCCACTGTAACTACTAAGCATGGTCCAATAAAAACTGATCACATATTATTCATAGCCGCAGGAGCTTTTCATGTTTCTAAGCCATCTGACCTAATCCCGGAACTTCAGGGACGTTTTCCAATACGTGTTGAGTTAGAGTCACTTACGGAAGAAAACTTCTATCAGATTCTTAAAACACCGAAAAATGCTCTAACCAAACAATATGTAGCCATGTTGGAGTCAGAAGGTGTAACATTGTCTTTCAAAGATGAAGCCCTCAGAGAAATGGCATCAATAGCCTTTCAGGCCAATACAGAAATGGAAAACATAGGAGCAAGAAGACTACAAACGGTGATGTCCCTACTCCTAAACGATATTTTGTTTGATGTTCCTGAAAGAATCGGTGAAGGCACCAATTTAGAAATCACAAAAGAAATGGTTTCTGAAAAGCTATCTAACCTTATAAAAAACAAGGACTTAAGTCATTATATTTTATAAAACAGAACGTCTCATCAGGCTAGCTTTCCGAAGCATAAGTAATTGACTGAAAGCACTTTTAAAGGCAAAGCCTGGTGAGACTTTTCAAACGCCCTCTTTCACCCTACTTTTCAACAGCAAACATGAGAAAAATAGACCAGCTATACAAATCGCAGGGAATACAAGGTGTTCTTACCATAGGCTACCTTTATTTAGTAGTTTTAGGAATAATTGGGGAAGCTCTATATTTCAGCCAATTGGGCGTTAATATCTTAAAATTCGCAGCCATCACAGATGTCCTGTTAAGTCCAATTTCCAAAATAACTTCGCATTACGTTTTGCTACTTGTGATTTTAGGCCTGTTCATACTATTTCTTTACGTAAGGGAATATTATAAAAAGGATGAAAGAAAAACAAATTTGAGAACTGCGGCACTAAAACTAAAATTCATAAAACCTGAAAGCAAATCACTTACTGACTCCTTCCTGGAATTCATTGTTATAGGCTTACTGTGTTTTTATGTTGGGATAGATTTCGGCTCAGGCTTTTTCTCTTCGGAAAGAATGGAGAAAGGGACGCTCAGATATACTGATAAAATCTACTTCAACAATAACGACTCTACCACACATACTGCGATAGTAGGCTCAAACAGCACGTACATTTTTTATGTAGATTCTCTAAAAAACCATGTGAGTGTTTCTCCTCTGGCATCTGTAAAATCTTTCGATAAGAAACCAAGGAAATTAGATTTTTCGAAATTAGTAAAAAAGAAGAAAGAATAATGAACGCTCTGTTTTATCGTTTTAAAACCACCAACAAAAGAGCAATCACTTTCCAACAAAAGTCTTCACGTAAGTTCCCTTTTTATAGTCCTCGAAGGATTCCTTTTTGAAGTAGTCACCGCCTAAGAAAGTAATTACCTGATGGAATACCTTGGCATCTTGGTAACCCGGAATAGGTTGTATCATATTAAAGCTTTCATTCAGGTAAACTATACTGGGATAGCTCATTTTGCCCTGCAAAAGACTAATCGCCAAAGCGTGAGACTTACCAGAAGCATTGGGCTTAAAAACATCCTTTTCTATCTTGACTTCGTTTTTGCCTTCTGCATCAAACTTAACTGCATAATAGTTTTCGTTTACATACTTTATAACATCTAGGTCTGTAAAAGTCTTTTGATCCATTACCTTACACCACCCACACCAGTCTGTGTACACGTCTATCATCACTTTTTTAGGGTGCGTTTTTACCTTTGCGTAAGCTTCTTCAAAAGTTATCCAATTAATCTTATTTTGTGCCTCCGCAGCAGACAAAACAAAGAGAAAACATATTGAAATCAAAAATATCCTTTTCCTCATTAAAAATGCACTTTTCATTATAAATAGACAAAATCCATACCACTTATAACGTCCTCGATTTATATTTATTACCATACCCAGCGAAAGAGGTATTGGGTTCTGGTGATGAATAGTACACTTGAACAAGACGGAGAAGGTATTTTATTATTTAACAATCTGGTAATAAATAACCACAACGGTTTTAAAAAACTATATGCCACTTTTGCGGCATGAGAGTTTTAGCACTATTATTCACCACACTATTGGCAATCTCTTGTGCCAGTAAGGACGACACAGTAAAAATAAAAGGTTCGGATACGGAAGTGAACCTTTCGGTATTGCTAGCTGAGGCTTTCCACGAAGAAAACACCGACCTCCTGGTTTCGGTATCCGGCGGAGGATCTGGCTTAGGCATAGCTTCACTAATGAACGGCACGGCAGATTTGGCCAATTCATCCCGCAGAATAAATGATGAAGAGCTACTTCTTTTCAAAGAGAAAGGCATCCAACTGGATTCTTTTGTTTTTGCCCAAGATGCAATAGCTTTCGTAGTTTCAGACGAAATAAGTCTTGACTCAATCAATACAAAAGAATTGGCAAAACTATTAAGTGGGGAGGTTGCAAGCTGGAAGCAATTGACAAATAAAGAGATCCCTATAAATATTTACGGCCGCCAGAGTAATTCAGGTACGTATGAGTATGTGAAAAAGATCTTAAAAATCAAGTTTTCAGCTCACGCTAAGCAAATGAACGGGAATGCCCAAATCATTGAAGCTATAAAATCTGACAATTCAGGAATAGGTTATGTAAGTGCAGGCTATGTAATGAATGGTGGCTCTACGGGCCTCAAAGTATTAAAAATATTCACCGACCATACTCCCGCTGTATCTGCCTTAGACGCCAGCAAAATAGCATCAGGCGAATACTATTTCCAAAGACCGCTGTTCCAATATTTCAAAAAAGAAGATTACCAAAAAGTAAAACCATTTCTTGACTTTGAGAAAACAAAGAAAGGTGGAGACATCATAATTTCATCGGGGTATTATCCAACAAAACATGAAGGAAAGCACTAGACTAAACATTGATAAGGCATTTAAGCAAATCTTTAAAAGCACGGGTTTAATTACCATTCTACTACTAGGCGGGATTTTCTTCATGCTACTTTATAACAGCGTATCATTTTTCGCATCCATAAAACCAGTCGATTTTTTTACTGGTTCACAATGGGATCCAGAGACTTCATATAGCATACTACCTCTTTTGGTAAGTACTTTTTTAGTAGCACTAGGATCTATGCTTTTCGCCATTCCGCTGGGTATACTTACTGCTGCATACTTATCGGAGTTTGCTCCTAAAAATGTACAAATGGTGCTCAAACCTGTTATAGAAATGCTGGCGGCTATTCCTTCTGTGGCTATCGGCTTCTTGGGAATTGTGCTTTTAGGACCAGGTTTAGCCAAAATTTTCGGTTTACAAAACGGGCTAAACGCCTTAAATGGTTCTCTTTTATTAGCTGTTATGGCTTTGCCTACAATAATAACGATAAGCGAAGATGCCATAAATGCTGTCCCCAAAACACATAGAGAAGCTTCATTTGCTTTAGGGGCAAACAAGTGGGAAACGATTTTTAGAGTAACTATTCCAGCGGCATTACCTGGCTTAATTGCCGCAGTTATGTTGGGTTTGGGACGGGCCTTAGGCGAAACTATGACAGTACTCATGGCCACGGGAAATGCATCCGCTATCCCAACAGGCTTCTTGGATTCTATTCGTACTATAACTGCTACTATAGCTATAGAAATGGGTGAAGTGCCTTACCAAAGCACACATTATTTTGCTTTGTTTGCCATTGCAGGAATCCTATTCTTAATAACACTCACCATAAACTTAGCCGGGGAGTATGTTGCCAATAAAATTAGAAAATACCAATCGTGAAAAAACAATTTTTAAACATCATCAATTGGATAGCACTTTTGGGTAGTACCTTAATTGTCTGTCTGTTTTTGGGCATCATTCTTTGGGATATTTTTTCTAAAGGTTCTTCCTCTGTATCATTAGGTTTCATTACAGATTTCCCTTCGAAGGGAATGACAGAAGGTGGGATTTTGCCCGCAATAGTAGGTACAGTGTTGATTACGTTTATCACTACTTTGTTCTCGGTGCCGTTCGGAGTTGCTTGTGCGGTTTACCTAAATGAGTACTCTAAACCTTCACCACTTACCAATACTATCAGAGCATCTATCCGTAACCTAGCCGGGATTCCGTCCATTATCTATGGTTTATTTGGTTTGGCTTTGTTTGTGCAGGGCTTAAACATGGGCACTTCACTTCTTTCGGCGGGTTTAACCCTGGGATTATTATCCTTACCCTATATAATCACTACCACGGAAGAGGCCCTCAAACGCATACCTAATAGTATGCGTGAGGCCACCTTGGCCTTGGGAGCTACTCAGTTTGAAACCATAAAAGACGTGGTACTTCCTAAGGCACTCCCTGGAATTCTAACGGGTGTAATTCTAACCTTATCCAGAGCTGCCGGAGAAACCGCTCCTATTCTATTTACTGGAGTAGCTTTTTATATTAATGGAGTAAGCTCTTCATTAAACCAAGAGTTTATGGCTTTACCGTATCACTTGTACATGCTTTCAACCCAACACAACGCCATAGAACAAGTAAGGCCATTGGCCTACGGTACCGCCTTAGTACTTATTTGCGTGGTATTTTTATTAAACCTTTTCGCATTTATCATCCGTTTCAGAAACCGTACGCAGGACTAATATCATGGAGAAACTAGCAGCTAAAAAGCTTAATCTTTCTTTTGGGAACAAACAAATTCTAAAGAACGTAAACATAGCTTTTGCAGAGAAAGAAATAACATCGCTAATTGGACCTTCGGGTTGTGGGAAATCTACCTTACTTCGGTCTTTTAACCGTATGCACGACCTCTCTCCCGATGCCAAAATAGATGGTTTATTAAGCATTGATAATACCAGTCTTTATGACCCAAAGACTCCCGTAACAGAGATTAGGAAACGTATAGGTATGGTATTCCAAAAACCAAACCCACTACCAAAGAGTATTTATGAAAACATGGCATACGGGCTAAGGATACACAATTATGACAAAAGTGAAATCCCCGACCGTATAGAACAAGCCCTTAAAGACAGTTATATTTGGGAAGAGGTAAAAGACGACCTAAAAAAACCAGCAGTGAGACTTTCGGGTGGACAACAACAAAGACTGTGCATAGCCCGTACAGTAGTTTTGAGACCCGAAGTTATCCTTATGGATGAACCTTGTTCAGCATTAGACCCAATAAGTACCCGCAAAATAGAAGACTTAACTCTTAAATTAAAGGAAGACTTCACCATAGTGATTGTAACTCACAGCATGTCACAAGCCCAGAGAGTATCTGATAAAGTAGCATTTATGTACCTTGGCGAGCTGATAGAATTTGGTACCGTTAACGACATCTTCAAGGAGCCTAAAAACCAATTGACACAAAACTACATTGGTGGAAGATTCGGATGATTTGAAGTTAAGATTTCACTTGGGCAATTAACGCTCTCTTCAAGAGTCTTGAAAGCATTGTTGATTGCCCTCTAGCCCTCTAGTTCTTTCTTTATAAAAAAAACACGTGTCTTTTGTACACATTTAAATATTTCTTTGTACATTTCGATGTTAACCTTAACATCAATTATGTATACTCGCTCGATATTTCTCGTACTCGCAATCATACTGCATAGCCAATACTCCTTTTCCCAATTATCTTTCGGCAATCCTGAAAAGATAAATAACAATTGGAAATTTACCTTATCAGATGTTAAAGATGGTCAAAATCCAGACCTAAATGACAATCGCTGGAGAACAGTGCAGTTGCCGCATGATTGGAGCGTAAAGGGACAACTTAGCCCCAATCTGGCTAGTGCCACAGGCTATCTTCCCGGTGGAATAGCTTGGTATCGTAAAAAATTACACGTTCCAGAAACTGCCAAAGGTCAGAAAGTATATCTTTATTTCGAAGGTGTGTATAATAGAAGCGAAGTTTTTATAAATGGACACTCTCTAGGAAAAAGACCTAATGGATACATATCCTTTTCATATGATGCTACGCCGTATATCCAGCATGGAAAAGAAAACATCATAGCAGTGAGGTTGGACCACAGCAAAAGTGCTGACTCCCGCTGGTATACAGGTTCTGGTATTTACCGTGATGTTTATGTGGTTTATGCCGAGCCAATACATATTTCTCAATGGGGCGTTTTTGCACATCCAACTGTTACTGACAAAAAAGGCACACTACAGGTAGAAGTAAGTATAGATAATAAAACTTCCTCAAAAGCAGCTTTGGAAGTAATCCAAGAACTACTAAATAAAGAAGGGAAAATAGTAGCTACTAAAACAAATAAAGTGGATGCAGTAAGTGGCACTCCTTCCATCATAAAAACCGAACTTTCCTTAAACAACCCCATTCTTTGGAGCTTAGACAACCCATATCTCTACACGCTTAAAACTACGGTTAGGGACAAAAATAAAATTTGGGACGAAAGCAAAACGTCTACTGGTTTTAGAACATACACATTTGACCCCAACAAGGGCTTTGCCCTTAATGGAGATTGGATGAAAGTAAAAGGCGTGTGTATTCATCATGATGCCGGGGTTCTTGGCTCTGCTGTACCACGAGAAGTTTGGAAGAGAAGGCTTTTGACTTTAAAAGAAATTGGCGTGAATGCCATCCGTACCAGCCACAATCCCCAAGCTCCAGATTTATACCAACTCTGTGATGAACTGGGAATGCTGGTCATGAACGAAGCTTACGATGAATGGGAGTTTCCTAAAAGAAAATGGCTTGAAGGCTGGAATGTAGGCTCTCCGGGATTTGAGGGTAACTTTGACTATTTTGAGGAATGGGGCGAAAAAGACTTAGAAGACCTGATTAAACGGGATAGAAATCACATTTCAATATTTGCCTGGAGTATTGGTAATGAAGTAGATTATCCTAACGACCCCTATTCGCACCCTGTCCTATCAGGCGGAGCGGGCACCGGGTTTACCCAGCCTATATTTGGAGGCTATAAAAAAGACGCTCCGGATGCAATGAGACTGGGAGGTATAGCCAAGAGACTAGCGGCTGTGGTACGTAAGTATGATCCGTCCCGTCCGGTTACCGCTGGCCTAGCAGGAGTAGCCATGTCAAACGAAACCGAATATCCCGATGCTTTAGACATTGCAGGATACAATTACACAGAAAGCAAATATGCCGAAGATCACCTTAAATACCCCAAAAGAGTAATTTATGGAAGCGAAAATAGGCATGACATTAATGCATGGAAAGCGGTTACAGATAATGAATATATCTTTGGACAGTTTCTATGGACAGGAATAGATTACCTGGGCGAGTCAGGTCGTTGGCCATCCCGTGGATTCTACTCCGGATTACTAGACTTTGGAGGGTTCATTAAACCCAGAGGATACTTCCGTCAGTCACTTTGGTCTTCTAAGCCAATGGCTTATTTAGGCACCTACCCTACTCCGGGAAAAGGAAGCAGAAGTCAGGACAATGATGTCTGGTCTCAATTAGAAGACAGCGGCCGCCAAAACTATGAAGAGAAAACACCTTCTATAGACGCATGGCCTATCTGGAATTACCGCGAAAACCAATTGATTAGAGTAGTAACGTATACCAATGGTAAAAAAGCTAGATTAGAACTAAATGGAAAGGTTGTTGGTGAGGAAAAACCTTATGATAATAATACAGGAATAATTTTCTGGGATATTCCATACAAAGAGGGGAAACTAGAAGTGATAACTGATAATAATGCCCGTTACGCTATAGAATCCTCATCCGCCCCAGCAGAAATAAGTATAGTATCTGTGGAGAAAAAAGCAAACAAAAATGGAGGGGTATCTCAGATCGTTTTACAAGTAAAAGATAAAAATGGAGTCCCTGTAATGTTATCTGACAATGAAATTACAGTAGATATTGTTGGCCCTGCTAATCTACTTGGTATGGAAGCAAGTAACAACCAGGATATGACTGATTATACTGACAATAAACATCGGGTATTTCACGGTAAAATAGTTGTTTACATCCAGGCCAAAGGTGAAGCTGGAAAAGCAAAAATTCGGTTTAGTTCTCCATGGTTAAAAGCTGTGGAAACGGAGATTGAATTGGAAAACTAAAAAAGTGTAAAAATCCTATATCCTAAACCCGGACTATGCAGCCTCATGTATAATTCGGGTTTAACTAATTTTCGGGCAAATGAGCTAGCTTTGTATATAAAAAAAGGAATAAGAATGCCCAAAATAACAGTCCGAAATCTTCTTTGTTCCCCAAACCTGGTGCACAACAAAGAAATCACCATTGAAAAGGGAATTGTTACAGATATTTCTGATTACCATGGAAGCAACTTTGATTATGAAAATCTATCCCCCGCTCTGGTAGATATTCATACTAATGGAGGAGAAAAATATCATTTTACAGCAACTCCCACAGAGGAAGCATTAATAGATATAGAACTTTCAGCCCAAAAAAACGGAGTAGGATATGTACTCCCCGCAGTCATCACCTCCAGCATGGAAACCGTATTTCAAGCAATAGAAAGTGTAAAAAAGTACAAAAAGGCAAACCCCGAGACCGGAATTTTGGGTTTACACCTGGAAGGACCTTTTATCTCAGCGAAAAAACGGGGGGCTCACTTAGAAAAGTATATACTAAAACCTAGCGATGAACTCCTTTTACAAATTATTAAAGAAGGAGAGGATGTATTAAAAATGATTACGATTGCTCCGGAACACTTTAGCAATAATCAAATATCCATGTTATTAGAAGCAGGCGTAAATGTATCTCTGGGACATTCTGACTGCACTTTCGAACGGGCACAAGAGGCATTTGGACTAGGAGTAAAACTGGTAACACATCTTTTCAATGCCATGTCACCATTTGGACATCGCTCTCCGGGTTTGGCAGGAGCAGCCTTATTTAATGATAATGTTTACACTCCAATAATCCCCGACAATGTACATGTGAGCTACAAAGCAGTGCAATTAGCTATGAAACTCAAAAAAGATAAGCTCTTCTTCATTTCTGACGCATTGTTCCAAAACGGAGTTAAACAAGAGTTCAAATGGGAGGAATTTGATGCCAAACTTGTAAATGACATGTATATAAATAATGAGGGAAACCTGGCTGGGGCCAACATTTCCATGGCAGACTGCGTGAAGAATGCAGTTAATAATCTGGAACTTAATATTTGGCAAGCTATAACAAAGTGTACTTACACCCCAGCACGAGCTCTAAACTTACCTGTAGGAACAATAGGTATAGGAACTAAAGCCAAATTTATAAACTTTCAAAATGATTTGAAAATTCAATATATTCAACATATTTAGATAGTTTAAATATATTTATATTAAACCGTCTCATATTATTCCACTTTATTCTACATCTACTACTCAATAATTAATCATATCGTGATAAAACTACTTCTTTTGCCTTAACAGCTCATGTTATACCCAAAACAAAGTCGACAACTTCACTTGGACAGCAATTATGGGGGAACGTCCAATTTTATTATGTTAACAAAAAAGCTCTCCATTTATATTCTGGAGCGTCCATAAGTTATGTTTCAAAAGAGAAAACGGAGCATTGATGTAGATGTATTTGGGACCCGTTTAGGAAGTCAGGTATAGGTTATTGGACAAGTCGATTTGGGATCTCACTGTTTAATAAAAGTAGTAGTTTCTTTTAGATTGTAGCTTAACATAAAGTAGCTTGTCGGCATAATATTGGCAGACTGCTTAACCATAGATAAAATAAAAACTCCTATTTTATTACCTCCCCATCTCTCATTTCTATAATTCGGTCGCTTTTACGAGCGAAGTCCTCATCGTGGGTAACTGCAATGATGGTTTGACCAAACTCTTGAGAAAGCTCTTTAAAGATTCCGAAAACAATATCCGTGTTTTTGGAGTCGAGATTCCCCGTGGGTTCATCGCCCATGATTAGGAGTGGGTCGTTAATCAATGCACGGGCAATAGCCACACGCTGCTGCTGTCCACCAGAAAGTTTAGAAGCCGGTTTTAAAGCTTGGTCTTTTAATCCTAAAATATCCAGTTTAGCCAATGCCTTATTTTCTATTTCCTCCTCGCTAAATTTGTTGAGTTTTAAAGCGGGTATCATCACGTTTTTTAGGCAAGAAAACTCTGGCAACAAATAATGAAACTGGAATACAAAACCTATTTTTTCATTACGCACCTGAGCCAACTTGTCCATGGAAGCACCTGTCAATATCTCCCCATCTATGGTCAGCTGCCCTTTATAATCAGTATCCATGGTAGATAAAATGTACAAAAGTGTTGATTTCCCACTTCCAGATTTCCCAATCATAGTAAGAAATTCGCCTTTCTGTACATCAAATGATACTTTCTTCAGCACCTGAAATTCTACAGGGTCGTAAAAGTACTTATCTATGTTTTCCGTTTGCAGTATTATCTTTTTCATTCTTCTGAGATATGAGTAGTAAGATATGAGTAATGAGTTTTGCCCTTCGACAAGATTAGCGTGACAAGTACTCAGTGAGGACTATTGAGTAAAGAACTTTAAGCACCTCTACCTCTCCTACCGTTTTCACTATACATTTTTCACTTTTAGTTATTAGTTTTTAACTTTTAGTTTCCTCTTACTTCCTAAAAATACTAACAGGATCCACTTGGGCTGCTTTACGGGCGGGTATATATCCGGCAAAAAACGTAATCACCAACCCTACAAGAGTTCCTTGGAGATATTTAAGTGGCTCATAATCTATGGGAAAGTACCCGATATCACCACCAATATATACCTTCTGTACCAAAGTAATAATAAGGGTAGCCACTAGTAAGCCACCTATTACACCCATAACCCCAATACCTAAAGCCTGTGTAACAAAGATCCATACTACATCCTTTCCTTTAAAACCCATAGCTTTTAATATAGCTATGTCATTTATTTTTTGGCTCACGGTCATATTCAAAATATTGTAAATCCCGAAACCTGCCACCAACAATATCGTGCTTGATATAAAGGTCATCACAATTTTCCGCATCCGGTTACCTGCCATTAACGTCTCATTACTCTGCTCAAAACCTTCTGCTTTATATCCTGTAATCTGAGTGAGCTGGTCTGCTACTTCCGAGGCATCATTGAAGTCAACCAGATTTACGTTAATATCCGTAACATAATCTGCATTTTCCTTTAGCATTTGCTGTGCTGAACCCAGATTAACATACGATGTAGTCTTATCTACCTTAGAGTTCGAAGTCTTAAAAACGCCTACTACTTTCAGGTTTTTATTTACAGCTTTTGATGAGGTAAGATTAAGATTATCTCCAATTTTTAGACTCATTTTTTCAGCTATACCTACCCCGATGAGAATACTATTCGGATTATTTTTTAAGGCATCCCAACTACCTTCCACCATAAGCGACTGTAGGTTATACATTTGGTTTGCTTCCTCCGGCACAATCCCAATAGCCACACCCGAAATCTGAGATTTTCCGTTATTGAAAAAAACTCCAGTCGTCACTTGTGGAGTAACCACCGATACTTTGGGATTTTTTAAAAGCAAACTCTTTACTCCTTCTGGATTAACAATCCGGTTATTGCTTGGCACAATTTTAGGATTTACGATAAGATATTTTTCTGTCTTATTTTGTACCAAAGGCTTACTTACCTCATCCTCTTTGTATAAACGGATATGAGGTGTACTTTTAAAAATAGAGCCATAAGAAACGCCATCAAAACCGACAATGAGGCAGTTCATGAAAATGTAAATAGACATACCTAAAACCACGCCCAAGACAGCAACTGCAGTTAATTTTTTGTTAGAAAAAATATAGGTCTTAGCTATATTGGTATTGATGTTCATCGTTTCAAGGGTAAAAGGATATCGTCTTTTGTAATCCCACCTAACACCTCCACAAAGTCAGTAGACACAATTCCGGTTTGTAACACAACAGATTCCTCTTTTCCTTTAACTCGCACTACGTTTCCGTAACCTACCAAGGAACGGGGAACAAGCAAAGCGTTCTTTTTTTCGCCGGTAAGAATATTCGCTTCTAATTGAGTTCCATAGAGTGGTTCAAGCAGACTATCGTCAAACTTTGCTTTACAAATAAAGGACTGAGTAGTTTCATCAAAAGCAGTTAGAATCTCCGTGATTTTTGCGTATAGAACCTTCCCTTTTTCTGTATTTAATTGTACAAAAACGGCTTGCCCTACTTTCACTTTTGCTATACTACTTTCATCAACATTCAATACCACCTCTGTATTTTGTTGGTTTGCTATGGTTGCAATGACATCTCCCCTTCTAACAAAGTCACCCTGGTTTTTCAATTTCTTGATCACCTTCCCTTTCTCCGAGGCCTTTAACTGATTATATGCCTGCAGAATTCGGGTGTTGGCTTTTTGGTTCTGGGCAGAAGTTACAGCTTGGCGATTTTGAACCTGCACCGACTGCAACTGGTCTTTGAGGCCATTAAGTTGCGATAAAGAATTATCTTCTGCCAACTGCATATTTTCGTACTCTAACTTTGAAACACTTTGCTTATCATACAATCTTCGGTAGCGATCTGCTTGGCGTTTATCCTGCTGATACTTTTGTTCTGCCACAGCTATATTTTGTCTGATTTGTTGCTCTACTGGCTGGCTATTTTGCTTTGCTAAGGCCAATTGCTGCTCGGCTGTAAGTACGTTTTCTGTGTTTGAAGGATTTTGTATTTGTCCAAGGTGCTGTCCTACCTGCAAATCATCACCTACTTCTAGTTTTAAAGTCTCAATAATGCCGTCTGTTTGAGCAACGAGATTGTAGGAATCTTTCCACTCTATTTGCCCAGAAGCAAACACCAACTCCTTAATGTCTTGCACTGTAGGTTTTGTTTCCGGTTCTTTTGAGCAGGCCGTTAGTCCCAAAATGGCAGCAAATGCTATAATTTTCAATTTCATTGTTTTTATGTTTAAAACACTTCTTTTTTACTTAAAAACTGGCCGCTCCTCTTCCTTAAATGGCTCTAAAAACGTAAGAACAAAAGCAGTCAGTGTTCCCTCTTAAAATCTATTTTTTGTCCAAAGAATACTCCTTACAGACAATCTTAATACAAATTATTAATCCTCAAAATCTGATAATTGTATTTGACAGCGGCCGCTCCCGTAACCAAATTGAGTTGGCTCAACAAAAGGTCATTTTGCGAAATAAGAAGCTTATCGAGCGGTAAAACCTCCTCTTCAAATTGGGCAAAATTCTTCTCAAATGTATCTCGTTTTAATTCTTCAATTTTCTTTAGAGAACTCCACTGATTCTGGGCTTTTCTTAATTCTATCTCCCTTTGGATATTAGCAGACTCTTGTTGTTCATCCACTGATTCGGCTGTGTTTTTAGCCATTTTGTATTGTATTTCTCGGTTTTTTAGATTACTTACTTTCTGAACATTTGTCGGTAGATCCCAAGTAAGTTTAATCCCTGCAAAAGCATAATAAATACCGTTACTTCCCGAACCGTAAAAGAAAGAATTATCAAGATTTTGCCAATTGAATGATGATACAAAAGACAGTACTGGCCATTGGTCTCTTTTAGCAGAATACACATCTTGGCCTGCTATATCCTTCCGCAATCCGGCTACTTGCTTCTCTAAACTACTTTCTCCTCTCGCAAAAGTCAAATCTGGTGTATCCCATTTGAGTACATCTGTTAAAACAGGTTTGTTTTGGCTGCCTACAAGCACTTTCATCAATTCATATTGCAATTCTGTGTTTTGCTCAACCTGGTAAATCTTATCTTGAATACTTATCACATTTACTTCCGCTTCGTTTACGTCCTGAATTCTGGCAATACCCTCCTGCTGCCTGTTTCTCATGATTTCAAGAATAGTAGAAGCCTTAGCCAGATTATCATTTAAAATCTTCCCTTGGGCATCAAATGACAAAATATTATGGTAAGCCGAATTGATTTGCAAATAAATATCCCTTTGCATCTGCCGTTCAGTCAGCACTGCCGATTCCTCATTCAAGACGGCCGATTTCCTTTGGGCACGATTACCAAAATTCAGAATATCAAACTGGGGTTGAAAACTAAAAGTTGACACATATTTCATGCCCATCACTAATTCTCTTTGGGTACCCGCGGGCTGCCCAAAAATCTCACCCGGAACATAAGTTTTCTGTAAAGCCAAGTTATCAATAGCCTGATAAGACACCGGCACTCGCGGATTAAAAGCATTTAAACCTGCAATTTTAGTGGTTACAGCAGCCAACTCCCTTTGTAAAGCACTGTTTTTCAACGTGTAGTTTTGTAATTTAGCCAACTCGAACAAATCATCTAAATTTGCTTGCCCGAATACCGTAGTTCCACAAAAAAGTAGGAATAAGAGCTTTTTCATTTATTTATATTTTATCTTCAGCTATGAGTTTTGAGTTATCAGCTATCAGTTTTTAGATTCTAACTATCTGCTTTGAGCTGTCAGCTCTTAGGTTTAAGAAATATCGTTTGTTATTGGGATGCTGAATTTTTATACCTTTGGCTTCATCTACTTTGTTACTTATTATTAAAAACCACATCAATAATCTGTTTCATTAGCAAGTTTCCTTCTTCTTCCAAGTCAAATGCGAAATCGCTTAATTTCCACCGTAACATCGTGACCCGAAATGAACCCATTATAGCATGAAACATAGCATCTTCTGACAAACGTGTCTTTAGCTCCCCTTTTTCTTGTGCCTGAGCAATCAGCGAATCAAAAAACGCACGCACATAAGAAAACATCTCTAAGCAAGCCTTCCTCACCGGAGAATTGGCATCCAACAGACCCTCACTAAGCATGGCCACCACAAAATGCCGATTAGCACCTAAATACTTAAACTGGCTTTCCATAAACATCTCCACAGCACGCTGGGCAGAGACTTCTTGCACAGGAATCAAAGTCAAACGTTCTTTTACATTCCCAAAAAGATAACGGATATGCCCTTCCAGAATCTCGGCCTTATTATGGTAATGCCTATACAAAGCCGACTCAGAAAAACCCATCTTTTTAGCCAGGTTTTTTGTTGTCAAACCCGACACTCCCTCTTCCATAAGGAGTACACCTGTGGCTTCAATGATTTCTAACTGCCTTTCCGAAATTATACTCATAAATTAAGTTAGTAAATATTCACTCTGCAAATATATATCGAGTTTCTATATTGTTCAATATCCTAAATAAAAAAATACTTCTGGCATATCATTGGTTATAGTCTATCGCCTCAAACCTACTTTTTATGGTTTTAAGATAAACAATTCAATAAAACTCCTATCTTTGTCCACGCTTTAGGGGTATTCTGAGAAGAATTGAGAGAGTCCCTTTGAACCTGATACGGCTTACACCGACGTAGGGAAAAGCAGAAAAGAAACTCGCATAAGAGAGAATCCTTCTCCTTTATAACTCTTTTCCTAAAGCTATTTTTTATCCAAACCCAATAGCAATGGAAAAGAACCTTTGGAAACACATCCAATCTGTAAGACAACAATCACCCTTAGTTCACAACATCACAAACTATGTAGTGATGAATAACACCGCCAACGCCCTTTTGGCTGCGGGAGCCTCTCCTATCATGGCTCATGCTCACTCGGAAATCGCTGATATGGTAAAGATATCCCAAGCCTTAGTTATCAATATAGGTACTTTGGATGAATACTGGGCCGCCTCCATGCTTAAAGCGACTACCGAAGCAAATCTTTTGAGTAAACCATGGGTTCTGGATCCTGTAGGAGCAGGTGCTACACCATACAGAGACCAAGTATTGACAGGTTTACTAGCTCAGAGGCCTACAGTAATAAGAGGAAATGCTTCAGAAATTATAGCTCTGGCTAAAGCCCATAAAACTGTAACAAAAGGTGTTGACAGCACAGCAAAAAGTAATGAAGCCATTGCGGCAGCAAACACTTTAGTGGCACAATACGGTTCTGTGATTTGCATCTCCGGAGCTACAGATATTATTATCGATAGTAAACAGGTCATTTCTATCCAGAACGGACATCCATTAATGACTAAAGTCACAGGTTTGGGCTGTACCGCCACTGCCCTTATTGGTGCATTCATGGCCATAATAGAAGATAAAGCTGAAGCTACAGTAGCAGCTATGTCCCTTTTAGGAATAGCTGGAGAACTAGCCGCAAAGCAATCCGCTGGTCCCGGAAGTTTACAAACCCACATTCTGGATAAGCTGTATACAATCACAGAAGGTGAGTTCTTCGAAAATCTAAAACTTTCAATAGACAATGAATAGCTTCCCTTATCAACTTTATTTGGTTATTTCTGAAGCTGACTGTAATGGAAAAAATATGCTCCACGTGGCAGAAGAAGGAATAAAGGGCGGAGTAGATATTATCCAACTAAGAGAGAAAAATAGCACTTTCACCTCCTTCATGGACAAAGCTTTACGACTAAAAGAATTAACTGAAAAATATGACGTTCCACTCATTATCAATGACAATCTGGCCATAGCCCAGGAAACACATGCATATGGGGTCCATGTAGGGAACAGCGACATGCCACCTATAACAATACGCAAAGAATGGTCAAAAGTGATTGGATATTCTATAGAGTTTTTCGAACAAGTTTCTAATGAACAAGCCGTAGCTGCCGATTATTTGGGCATAAGTCCTGTGTTCAGTACAAAAACCAAAACTGACACCGTAACCGAATGGGGCTTAGAGGGAATTAGAAAAATAAGGGCTGCCACGAACAAACCACTAGTAGCAATTGGCGGAATAAACTTGCAGAACGCAAAACCTATCATAGAAGAGGGAGCAGATTGTCTAGCTGTTGTTTCAGCCATTTGCGGAGCAGATAACCCGCAGAAAGCGGCATTCGACTTAAGAACAGCTATAAGAAATCGGTTTTAAGAAATCAGCTGTCAGAAATTAGCTATCAGAAGTAAGCTTTAAGAAATCAGTTATAAAAGATGAGAAGTCTTTACGAGATGACGAAACCAATCCTTTATAGAAACATAGACTAGCATTCTTTAAGCTGATAGCTGTAAGCTCAAAATTAGTAACTCAAAACTCGTAGCTCATAACTCACATCTCAAATGAAAAAATACAAATATCCATCAGTTCTATCCATCGCCGGTTTCGACGGAAGCGGTGGAGCGGGCATACAGGCCGATATAAAAACGGCTTCTGCATTAGGTTGCTATTCTACTTCTGTCCTTACAGCTCTTCCCGTTCAAAATACAATGGGAGTAAGAAACATTTTTCCAATTCCTGTAAAAGTGGTCGAAGACCAAATAGAAGCGGTATTGGATGATATCTTCCCCGATGCTATAAAAATAGGCATGGTGCATACTCCAGAGTTGGTAGAAAGCATAGTAAAGATTTTAGCCAAATACCCAAAAATACCAATCGTTTTTGATCCTGTCATGGTAGCCACCAGCGGCCATAAGCTCATAGAAGATGAAACTATTGTCGCTATTAAGTCGCTACTTTTTCCCATATCAGAAGTTATTACGCCCAACATGGACGAAATGTCCGTTTTGGCACAAATGGAAGTAAAAACTCCGGAAGAGATGAAAACAGCAGGCCTAATCATAAAACAAATGGGCTGTAAAAGTATTCTTCTCAAAGGCGGCCACCAAGAGACACAAGAGATAACCTCATACTTCCTTGACTCTGATAACAAGTTTCATGCATTTAAAACCCAAAAGTTTGCTACAGATAACACCCACGGTTCCGGCTGTACGCTTTCATCGGCTATTGCGGCGTATCTGGCTCAAAAAAACACCTTATTAGAAGCCGTATCTCTTGCTCAAAAATACGTTTATCAAGCAATTTTAAACGGGAAAGACGTTAAAACCGGAGCAGGAAATGGCCCGTTAAATCATTTTTCAAACCCTCAAAAACTCATAAAACATGAATTGGTCTGAACAAGCCTGGACAAAGATAGAAGCCATTTATGGTTCAATTCTCAAGATGCCATTTATTACTGAACTTACCAGTGGAGATTTGCAGAAGGAAAGGTTTCAGTTTTACATGGCACAAGATTCACTCTATCTGGAACATTTCGGCAGGACTTTGGCATTGATTGGAGCAAAAGCACATTCTATTTCCGATGCTTTGGCTTACATTCGATTCGGGGAGTCGGCTATTGTGGTAGAGAATGCTCTCCATGAATCATACTTTCAAGATTTTGGAATAGAAACCCGTGGCGAAATGCAACCTGCCTGCCACCACTACATTCATTTTCTAAGAAGTACAGCCGCTTTTGAACCAATGGAAGTGGCCTTGGCAGGCACCTTACCTTGTTTCTGGATTTACAAAGAAGTAGGCGATTATATCTTAACACAGCAAAAAAAAGAAAATAATCCTTATCAAAAGTGGATAGACACGTATGGAGGAGAAGAGTTCGCTAGCTCGGTACGAAGTGCTATTAATATTTGTAACCAAGCAGCGGAAAACACCACTCCGTCAATAAGAGCAAAGATGACTGAAGCTTTCATAACCGCAAGCATTATGGAATTTGACTTTTGGGACGCTGCATATAACCTAAGAAAATGGAAAAACTTCTAAAAGATAAAAAAGCTGTAATTTTCGATATGGATGGGGTAATTGTAGACAGCAATCTCTACTGGGAAGAAGCAGAACAAGAAGTGTTTACAAACCTTGGTGTAAAAATCACGGACGAAGACCGACGAAGTACCCAAGCTATGAAAACGGATGAAGCCACCCTGTATTGGTACAAAAAATCGCCTTGGAAAAACTTTACAGTAAAAGAGGTTGAACAAAAAGTAATCTCACGGGTCATTAATCTTATAGAAGATAATGATTCTCAAATAGAAGGTATAAAGCCTTTTATACAAAATCTCAAACAGAAAGGGCTAAGTATAGCATTGGCGACCAATTCTCCTAGTCAGGTTATCTCCGTGGTATTAAAAAAAACAAAAACCGAGGGACTATTTGATATTATTCTTTCTGCTGACCAAGTAACAAAGGGTAAACCATATCCCGATATCTATCTTTTAGCGGCCCGAGAACTGGGTGTTCACCCTAATGAATGTCTAGTTGTTGAAGACTCGACCTATGGAATTCAAGCTGCTAAAAATGCGAAAATGACAGTGGTAGGTTTCGCTAATGATGGTAAAAACAAAATCATAGAGGAAGTAGACTATATTCTGAATAGGTTTTAAGAACATACTTTTCCTATAGTATTTTGAGAATAAAATCGCAAAATACTATAGTTTCCCTACCATTTCACACCAAACCTCTCTCCTAATTCTTGCAGACTTTCTATTACTTTAGCATTTAGAGGAATTCCTTCTTGTAATCGTTCAGCTTTGAAACGACGTTCTTGGTCGCCCGGTATCTGCACAGATTCCCCTTCTACGGACTTTGCAGAGCGGAAACGCCCAATCCATTGATCCATGCTGGTCTTAAACTCTTCCTTTGGCCTAAAGCCGTCTATACGCATAGCCCCTAAAAAATGACCTGTGCCTTTTCCCACTTGCTCTGCAGCCACATCATGAAAACCTGCTGTGGCAAAAGGCGGCACCCAAGGACCGAAATTCGCACCTGATAGCACTCCTGAAAAAATATCAACTACAGCTCCAAGTCCGTAACCTTTGTGACTCCCATGCTCACGGTCTCCACCAAGAGGAAGTAAACCTCCGCCTTCTTTCACCGCATTGGCATTGTCGGTTGGCTTTCCTTCCCCATCTTGTACCCAACCTATGGGAGCCGGCAAACCTTTTCTTTGCAAAATCTCCATTTTACCATAAGCAACAGCGGTGGTAGCAAAATCAGCCAAGAAAGCGGGTTGTTCTCCAGCAGGAACGGCTACAGCTATAGGATTTGTCCCAAGAAGCTTCTCTCTGGAAAAAGTAGGTACCACTAAAGGGGCTGCATTGGTCATAGCCCAGCCAATCATATCATGCGATAAAGCTTGAGAAGCATGGTAACCAGCGATGCCAAAATGATTGGAATTCTGTACCGAAATCCATCCGCTTCCCACACGTTTTGCCTTCTTTATGGCTAATTTCATAGCAAAAGGAGCAACTACAAGACCCAAACCCCTGTCACCATCTATAGTAGCTGTGGAAGGCGTTTCATGTATTATCTTTATATCTGGATTGGGATTTAACCTCCCATTATCATACAATCTTACATATCCTGCTAATCGGGCTACTCCATGAGAGTCTACACCATTTAAGTCTGCATTTACCAACACATCTGCTGCTAACTTAGCATCCTTTGCGGAGCACCCAATAGACTTAAATATCTGTTCTGTAAATTTTCTTACTTTAGGTTCTTTGTACATTGGTCTCTTTTATTTGAGATGCAAATCATCTCTTAGTAAACTTACACTGAAAGCTCTTCCAATGTCTTAATAAACTCATCAACTTTACTCTCTGAAGTGGCCCATGACGTTACTATTCTCACCGCAGAGTGATCTTCGTCTACTTCTTCCCACTCAAAAAACTCATACGATTTGTTCAGTTCCTTGATTACTTTATAATGTAGTATAGGAAAAATCTGGTTGGTTTGGGGCTGACATAAGAAAGAGTAACCTAGAGCTTTAAAGCTATCTGCTATTTTTCTGGCCATTTTATTCGCATGTGCAGCTAAATTAATAATCAAGTTATCCGTAAAAAGGGCATCAAACTGTACACCAAGGGCACGTCCCTTGGCTAACATAGCCCCTCTTTGCTTTATATTGTACTGAAAATCTTCTCGCAAGATTGGGTTACTAATCACTATAGCTTCCCCAAACAATGCCCCACACTTTGTTCCGCCTATATAAAAGACATCACAAAGACCAGCCAGCTCCTTTAATGACAGTTTACTAGCTTCCAAAGCCATAGGTAGTCTGGCTCCGTCTACAAAAAATAGTAAATTATTCTTCTTACAATATGTATAGATGTCCTCTAATTCTCCTTTGGTATATACTGTACCCAGCTCAGTGGGATTTGATATATACACCAACCTTGGTTTGACAGTGTGATACTTAGGAAACTTCATCATCAGCCGCACTATATGGCTTACCTCCAGTTTCCCATCTTGGGTTTTCACATACTCTATTTTATGGCCCGTGGCTTCAATTGCCCCCGCTTCATGCGTATTTATATGCCCTGATTCTACGGAGATAACCGATTCATAAGGCTTCAATAATGCTGCAATTACTATTAGATTGGCCTGTGTGCCTCCAGAAACAAAATGTACATCAACATCACCACACGCTTCTCTTATTTTTTCTCTGGCACTGTTAGAATAATCGTCCGAACCGTATCCGCCCTGTTGGGAAAGATTGGTCTCAACCATTTTATTTAAAACAGAAGGATGACACCCCTCTGAGTAATCATTTAAAAATTTGTATTTCATCTCAATAACAAATGTACAGTTTTCACCGCATTAAAATAACTAAGAATACCTACTTTTAGCGATACCATCAGACAGAAGTGAAAGTTAAAAGAACCTCATCTAAATAGAAAGTCATTATTTACAACAAAAATATCCTCTATCAATACGACAAAAAAGCTTATTTTTGTTCCAAAAATTGCAGCTATACCAATGGTAGAAGTACTTGATTTAAAGTTTGACGAATATATCCCGGCCAGCAAAATCCAAGAAAGGGTAAAAGAGATTGCGGTACAGTTAAATGAAAAATATGAGGGTAAAGACCCCTTATTTTTAGGAATCCTTAACGGCTCTTTTATGTTCATAGCCGATATTTTCAAAAATATCACTATCCCTTGTGAAGTAAGCTTCCTGAAACTCAATTCTTACCACAATACCCAGTCTACCGAAAAAATAAAGGAGCTAATTGGCCTAAACCAATCACTTGATGGCCGCCATGTGATAATCTTGGAAGATATTGTGGACACGGGCCGCACTTTAGATTTTATCCTAAAGACCTTAGCAATAAAGAATCCTGCATCAATAGAAGTGGCTACTCTATTATACAAACCAGAAGCTACAGTGATACCCGTTAAGATAGATTACGTAGGTTTCGAAATCCAAAACCAGTTTGTACTAGGTTATGGACTTGATTATAACGGTTATGGCAGGAACCATAATTCTATATTAATTAAAGTGGAAGACTGAGTTTAGATCAAACCGGACTTTTGTTTGGCTTTCCATACTTTCTGTATGCCGAAACCAAACTCTGCCTCCGTTTACGTCTAATACTATTTGATAATAAAACCCTCGGAAGAGGCTGGATATTACTGTGCCTTCATATTTGCCTTGAGCTGATATGTGTATACTTTCCGGCCTAAAGTACGTCCCCTGTATTTGGTTAAGCTCCCCAGTTAGACTAGCAACATATCTATTTTTAGGCTTTGTATAAATACTACGAGAATCGCCTTTTTGTACTAATTTCCCGTCTTTTAGGATAAGCAGCTTGTCAGCCAAACCAAATACTTCCATCATATCATGACTTACCCACAAACAAGCAATATTTTCACTTCGTATAGCCTCAAGTACATTAAGTGTTACTTTTTCTTTATGTATACGGTCTAAATTGGCCATAGGTTCATCTAACAACAAAACCCAAGGCTCATCGGCTAAAGCTTTTGCTATCATTACTCTTTGCACTTCGCCCCCAGAAAGCTCTCTAGGCAGCTTGTTTAGCAAATGTGCAATATTCAGTTTTTTGGATAAGACTGTTGCCCTTTTCTTTTGATACGTCTTCTCAAAATACCGTAATTCGTATACAATATTCTCGTACACATTTATATTCGGGAAGAGTGTATCTTTCTGCGTTACCAACTTTACTTTGGGATGACCGGGTACAAGCTTACGGGATGGTGGCGGGAGCTGCTCTCCATTTAGTAATACAATACCACTATGTGGTTCCTTAAAGCCTGCTAAAATATTAAGTAAGGTAGATTTCCCAGAACCACTCTGACCTATCAAACCATAAATCTCCCCTTGTTTTACGCTAAAAGAGACATTCCCTAACGAGAAATGTCCTGCATATGAATAGCCAATATCTTGAACCCGTAACATCTGACTCCTGTAAAGTAAAAAGGCCATCTGACGATGGCCTTTCTTTTTATTTTTTCTTTCTGTGTACTTTAATCATATCTGCATCGGCCAGAATTCTACCACAATGCTCACAGATAATAATTTTTTGCTTTTCCATGATATCCGCCTGACGCTGCGGTGGCACTACATTAAAGCAGCCTCCACATGCACCACGATCTACGGCTACTACAGCCAAACCATTTTTAGCTCCAGAACGTATTCTTTGGTATGCTTTAAGTAAACGGTCCTCAACTTTTTTAGCTTGCTTTTCAGACTGCTTAAGTAGCTTCTCCTCTTCCTCCTGGCTTTCATTTACCAATTTATCCAACTCTACTTTCTTGCGGTCTAAAACTTCTACTTTCTTATCCCTATTTTCATTGGTAATATCTACTTCCAATTGTTTTTGGGAAATTTTATAATCAGCTTCTCTGATTCTCTTGTCCGAAAGTTGTATCTCAAGTTCCTGAAGCTCCAACTCTTTAGTTATGGCATCAAACTCACGGTTATTTCTAACGTTCATTTGTTGATCCTTATACTTTGCTATAAGCTTTTCTGAGTCTTTCTTATTTTGTGTGTGACGCTCAATTTCTTCCTTAAATACGTCTATTTCTACCTGGAACTTATTGATACGGGTCTCAAAACCAATTACGTCATCTTCCAAATCCTTCACTTCTTCGGGTAAATCCCCACGTAGTTTTTTTAGTTGGTCTAGCCTAGAATCAATCTCTTGAAGCTCTAAAAGACTTACCAGTTTATCTGCAATTGTAATTTCCATATTAAATTATAGACGCTTTTTTAGTAAAAATAGTTCACCGGATTCGTATTTATTGCCGACAAACAGGGTGCAAAATTAGTAATTTTTTTTGATATAATTTCTACTAATAAATCTTTTGTAAATACTTCACTTTCAAAATGTCCAATATCAGCAATTAGTATCTCGCCTTCGGCATCAAAAAACTCATGGTATTTATAATCAGCCGTCACAAAGGCATCGGCACCAGTAGCCTTGGCATCCCCTAACAGGAAACTACCTACTCCCCCACATACAGCCACTTTTCTTATTTTGCCCTTAGGCAAAGTAGTGTACCTGATTACACTTAGCTCCATCTGTCTTTTTAAGTAAGATAGGAAACTATTTACATCCATTTCTTCAGGCAGCAAACCTACCGCTCCGGAACCTACATCCTGGCTATTATTCTCCAAAGTATGTAAATAATAAGCCACCTCTTCGTACGGATGATTCTCATACATAGATACCAAAATCTTATGTGTCAGATAAGAAGGAAATATAACTTCAATCCTATTCTCTTCCACTTCCTCTAATGCACCTCTTGCTCCAATACTAGGATTTGCTAAATCATTCGGCCTGAATGTACCTATACCATTGGTCTTGAAACTACAATCGCTGTAATTTCCGATTTCTCCCGCTCCTGCTTTATGTAAACCTGCCAATAGTTTTGGGGTATCATTCAGAGGTACAAAAACCGTCAATTTTGACAAAATCTGACTTTTAGTTCGCAAAACAGTAATAGAAGAAAGATTTAGCTTTTGAGCAATTTTATAATTAACACCTCCACTTACGTTATCTAAATTGGTATGGATAGCGTATACAGCAATATCATTCTTTATAGCTAATATGGCTGTCCGTTCCACATAATTACGGCCTGTTATCTTTTTTAATCCTTTGAAAATAAGCGGATGGTGGGCAACTATCAAGTTACATCCCCTTTCTATTGCTTCTTGTACAACCTCCTCGGTAACATCTAAACTTACCAAAACGCCTCTTAACTCACTTTGAGCATCTCCCAAAAGTAAACCGCAGTTATCATAGCTTTCCTGGTAAGCAAGGGGGGCAATTTGCTCCAAATAGCTAGTTAATTCTTTTATCTTCATATCAAAGCACTTAAACTATCGGGCCACAAATCCTTTACTATTTGTATAGACGCATAGACTAACATGGCAAGACATAATATCACCTTCATTACAATACCAACCATAAGCCCAATAAAACTGCCTACAGCAGCCCTAAATGCCACATTTTGGTCTTTCATGTAAAAATATTCTCCTGCAAACGCACCCAAGAAGGCACCAACAAACATACCCCAAGGACCAAAGAACAGGCCAACAACTAAACCTACACCTGAGCCAATCATGCCCCATTTACTTCCTCCAAATTTCTTAGTCCCCCATATTGGGATAAAGTAATCTAAAACAGTAACCGCTAAAGTTATTAAACCGAACGTCCAAAGTACGTTAGTGGAGTAATCCCCATATTCAGAATACTTTAAGGCAATTAATCCTAAAAAAGACAAAGATGGCCCAGGCAATGGCAAGACAGCACCTGCCAAACCTACCAAAAGGCAAAGTATACCTACTATGAGGAGAAAGATTTCCATTATTTTCTTCTACTATCTAAAAAGTCCTTGATGCGATCTGCCGCATTACCCAAAGTCTGTGCATCAGGTAAGAACACAATTCTAAAGTGTTCTTTATCAATAAAATTAAAACCTGTACCTGCTACCACCAACACATGCTGCTGGAGGAGCAGCATGTGTTGG
>CAZBAV010000051.1:0-31488 GCA_964489955.1 uncultured Lacihabitans sp.
AGCCTCTTCCGGCGACTTGATACATGGATGCGACACGATTTCTAACAATGGAGCACCTGCACGGTTATAATCTAGCAAAGACTCTCCCTCTCCATGGATACTCTTGCCTGCATCTTCCTCCATATGTATATGGTGTATCTGGACCTCATGTGCTTGAAAATCCCTGCCTTTCTTTATCCAGAACTTAACAGATCCGCCTACACAAACAGGTTGCTTGTCTTGCGTAATTTGGTAACCCTTTGGAAGATCAGGAT
Organism: uncultured Lacihabitans sp.; assembly: GCA_964489955.1. Classification (GTDB taxonomy): domain Bacteria; phylum Bacteroidota; class Bacteroidia; order Cytophagales; family Spirosomataceae; genus Leadbetterella. The sequence continues at coordinate 255 of CAZBAV010000051.1, forward strand.
AAAAATAATTCTTACGTTCAAAATAGTTCGTCTGGTTTATCTCACATCCAAGAGCTAAACCCAACTTAACTGCAGAAGCCACAACCTCTTTATTTAGTTTTGGCATTACGCCCGGGTGAGCCAATGTGAGTACACTCACATTCGTGTTAGGATCTACACCAAAGGTGGTAGAGTCACTTGCAAAAATCTTACTTTGCGTATTAAGTTGGCAATGTATCTCCAGACCAATAACTACATCAAATTCCATTTATCAAAATTTTCACAAAAATACGGTATTAGACGGACTCTTTCCATCAAAAAAAATAGCAATAGCAAAAAAGTCAATAAAAAACAGAATAACAAAAAAAGCCGGTAAAAAACCGGCTTCTCTCATTACAAAATCTCTTAATACTCCCAAAGATTACTCTCCTCTTCCATTATTTTATACTCCCACTCTAGTGACTTTAACAAAGCCTCTCTTGGGTTTTTATAAATCTGGTCAAAGTACCTATTCTTAGGATCACTTGTTTTAATAAGACGGGCACTAAACAATCTATTTTCAAAAGCATCAGCTATGCTCATATGCTTAGCCGAGTTTTCCTCATTAAAATAGATAGCATTAGGGTTTAACCTAAAATAAGACTCCAACTCTTTATATTTAAAAGAAGCTAACTCCCTCTCTATTCCGTCAACAGATAATTCAGCAGGTATCTTTATAGTTAACCCCAGAATATCGTAATATTGACGGCTTCTTTGCGAGTCAAAAATCCAATCTTCTTTTATTTCAAGAATATAAAAATCTGTAGGTAACAAGTCATACCCCCCACCGGCAGCACTTCCTAACTGGTTATCGCCCCAGCCATCCGCAGAAGTAGTTTTTTCTGCGGTTTCTGTTGTAGATCCACCATCACCCCATCCATCATCTTCAGCAGCAGCTCCAAAACCAGCGTCTATCTCGTCTTGGGTTAATCCACCACCTTGATCGTCACGGTGCATTCTTTTCTTAAACTCCTCAATAGTGATCTTAGTAACTAATGAGTCATTACTATATGGTGTAATAACACCCGCCAAAACTCCATCAATTAGATGTTTGGTAATTTCTGCTCCTTTTGAGAAGTAAGGTAAATTAATCTTCTCTTTCAAATCCATCCTACGCACAAGCGTGTATTTCTTAGCTTGGTTTACGGTATGGATTGGTCTTATAGAAAGCGGATTAATGCCATTGTCAGAACGCTCTTGTGCTGCCAGATTAAAACTGAAACCTAAGCATACACTTAAAACTAATAATGCGGCTCTTTTCATGTGTCTTCTATATTATATTAGTCTTTAAACTGTATAATTAACGTTTTTAGTTTAACTGTATTGTAAATGATACGTCTCCTATATTCACTGGATCTACTTCACCTTTAAAATTACGTCTCTGCACTCCCTGCACTGTTACCACATATCTAGAACCTGCATCTGCCTGAGCTGCCATAGACCCTAAACTATATGTGCCAGAGACGCCCTCCTTACTATCTACACGACGCACCCCTTTGGCCAAACTTACAGTATAACCTGTAACTCTATACTGGGCATCTTCCGGATTATTCCTCTTAAATTCCGGATCCGCAACAGCTTCTACTCCAATACTACGTACAGAACTAGCCGGTAATCCTTTCTGCAATTCAATGGGTGTAGCCGGTCTCCCATTTACATAAAGACGTACTGTAGGAAGTGGCACTCTCTGCACTTTGAAAGGAAATGATTGTAAAACAATACCATCATTTTCTACATTCATGGTCACACTGGCAGCTGTAGGTACAACAGTTACATTACCACCCGCAGCAGGGATAAACTCCGCTCCACTACCAGAGTATTTGGGATTATACAAAGAACCCAAACCCGGGCTTACAGTTTGCAAGCGGTTTGCACATTTAAAATATAAAGGAGGCATGGTAGCAGAAGATATCTGAACAGAAGGCTTAAGTACTGTATAATTCTCCTCCGTAGTTACTACTTCACGAGTACCATCCGGCTTATTTACTGCTATACTAGCCGTGTAACTTCTTTTCAATTGCCCATTACTATCAAAAGTACCTCCCGAAGCTCGCACTTCGTACGTTCCCTTTCCATCCTTTACAGCTATAGGTGAACCGTTTATACTAATACTTGGTGTAATAGCTGAAGAATACGCTCCAATAGCAATGTCCGCCTTATAGGTTTGCCCTGCCACTACAGTCCTAGAATCTGGTATAACTACCGTAAAAAGCTTATCAAACTTAATTTCATTTATACCTACCTGGCTAGCTAAATGTTTAAGAGCAATAGCCTCATATCTTCTGACCTCGTTTACTTTTTGGCTTAAACCTGCCAAAGCTGCAGGAACAGGCGTTTGCGAGAACATTAATTCTGCAAAATCCTTCCCTCTAGTCATGGCATCTGCATTAGCCATTGCCGGATCATTCTTCGCATCTAAAGCCAACGGCTCTAATTTGGTATCCGCACTAAACTTTTTTATAAACTCTACGTAGTTATTGAGACTATCTCTAAGTTTATAACCCTCTTTATTGGTAACAAATAGATTAGCTACTTTATCTTCTTCAGCTAAGTTCTTAATTTTACCTGTTTCTGGATCTTCACCACCACCAGCTTCCTGAATTATCTTAGTTCTAAGACTCTCTATGTAAGCCAAAAGTTGGTTTGTTCTTTTTCTCACCAAAACAGCATTGTTGTAATGAACCCTATCGGCAGGTTTATTCCCATTTTTATCAATGGCCTCGTTCATTGCGTCTACTGTTTTTTGGTTGCTTAAGTTAGCAGCTTCATTAGACTGCCCAAGCGAGCCGTCTAGCAACATAAACTTCTCTAGTATTGCATTACTAATCTGTAAGGCAAGCATGGCCGTAAGCACCAGATACATCATATTGATCATCTTCTGCCGTGGATTCTCTTTACCTCCTGCCATATATTATATCTTTATAGAATTATCAATTATTTACAAGTGGTTTTTTATCAAGAACCTTTCATAGCTGAAAGCATGCTACCATATACATTGTTCAGTGACGCTAAGTTCCCTGAGAGCTTGTTCAACTCTGCCTTAAACTGCTGGGTATCTTTAGATGCATCTGCCATATCGCTTAATACACTTGAGAAGTTACCATAGAAAGCGTTCATAGCCTTTAGGTGTCTATTTGTGTCTTGAAGTTCAATTTCGTACACCGCATTAAGAGCACCCATGTTTTGGGAAATCTTCTGGAACTGTGTCCTGTACTCTTGGGCATCTTTTGTAGCATCTCCCAGACTAACCATGCTGTTTACAACACCACCTAATGAGCTATTCATATCTCCTAATTTGGAAGAAGCTTCACGTACTTTAGCATTAAACTCATTTGTAGCTACTGTACTATTTGTAATCTCACCTAAGTTACTTACTGAGCTAGATAGATTTTGGAAGCTGCTTTTAAGGTTGTCAAAGATATCCGGAGTTATTTTCGCACTTGCCAACATATCGTCCATCTTAGAAGTTAATCCAAGACCAGAACTTTGTGGCTGAGATGTATATGAGCGTGTAGGAAGTTCACCTTTGAAATCTGTAGATAACTCAGGATATACTTTTTCCCACTGGTATTCTGTACTTGGCCTAAGAAGTGCTTGAACAGCATAGATTAAGAAGATAAACGCCTCAGTACCTAAACCTACTGGTAGCATCCAGCTGGCCCAATCATAGTGCATGATTTTACCAAGAGCTCCTACAATTACAACTGCTGCACCTACGCTATAGAAAAAAGGGATGAATTTGTCCCAGAAAAAGCTAGGACCATTGCTTGCTGCCATATTTATGTTAGATATTTATTATTAAGGATTATTATTCTCTACCTGGAACTGAGCCCATTCTGTCCATTACGCACCTAAACCCAATGTATGATTTAGTTGAGGTTTCGTACTCATAGTTAGATGTACCATTTTCCAGATAGTGTGCTACGTCTTTCCAAGAACCTCCTTTGATGATCTTCCTAGGTTCATCTGCATTATCATAGTTAGGACTTAAGTCCCAAGTTACTGGCATATATGACTCAGAGAAAGCGTCTTGGGTCCATTCTGCCACATTACCTGCCATATTGTACAATCCAAATGCATTGGGATTAAATGCATTAACCGGGGCGGTATACTGATATCCGTCTTTTTGGTAGTTCCCTCTATTAGGCTTAAAATTAGCCATATAACATCCTTTGGTGTTGGCTACATAAGGGTTACCCCAAGGGTATTTAGCTCCTTCACTACCACCTGAAGCAGCCCACTCCCATTCTGCCTCAGATGGCAGTCTAAATCTTGGGGACTTATATTGGTCTTTCTCAGTAAGATAGTTATTGTAAAGGGCACTTCTCCATTTACAGAAAAACTGTGCAGATTTCCAACTAACCCCTACTACAGGGTAATTATCAAAAGCCGGATTACCATAATAATCTTCTGTTAGTGGATCTCCATTATGATAAGTGAAGTCCTTTTTCCAAACTGTAGTATCAGGATAAAGGCTGGTCATAATAAACTCTTCTCCTAGTGACTCCACTGAATCTGCTAGCATAGAGTTTACAAATTGTCTATATTCATGATTAGAGATTTCTGTATCATCCATATAAAATGCAGGAATTGATACTCTTTTATTCATACCTACACGGCTAGACATCACATCCTCATCCGCTTGTCCTTTCATATAAGAACCTGAAGGGATTAGAACCATACCATCCGGTGCTACTTGTTTGTATCCCTTTCTAGCTTTCGCATTTATCTGCCCGTTTTTTATACCTGCCAGTGGATCGTCTACTTTACCTCCTTTTCCTTTACCTCCTCCGAAAACTTTCTTTACGGAGTCACAACTTTGAGATACAACTGCTGTGGAGATAATAACTGCGATTATTAAGATTTTTTTTGAAATGTACTTGTTCATGTTTTGAAAGCAAGAATTTGTAATCTTTTTTTTAATTGTCAGAACGATAAAAAACTTTAGAATATTGTTCTCTGAAATTTAATATTTAAAACGAAAATGTGCCTACCCATTTGAACTATCCATAAATCATGCCAAGAGGACACGCAAAAACTCCGCAAAATTCATAAAAACTTGGTTCTTATCATACAAATAGCGGTTATTTTTTATTTAATGCTATATCTTGGTGTTTTCACAACTGATTTTTTACCCATTCTAAGTGCAGTAAGAGAGTATCTCAAAAACAGCTCGTGGGACATTGGAGATTTGGCCTCTTGCCCGAAAGTAACAAAATCAAAAGCATAACCAAGTTTAAAACTGTTACCTAGCAGATTTGCTCCTACCAATGCCGAACCCGCATCTTGGTGACGGTAGCTAGCTCCGAACCAAAATCTTTGGTTATAAGTAGCCATTAAGCCAACTTCTGCTGAAGTAGTAACCAAGTCTGACCTCACTAAAAACATTGGACTTATATCTAGCGTATAAGTCACACCATAATCATACCTACCGGTAAGATAATACTGGCGTTTTTCTGTGAATGCACCACCTGTGCCTCCAATATCATAAGAAGACTCCAATACATTCTTTGTTGAAATACCTATTTGGTAGCTTGGATTTATAAGATACACTCCAATATTTACCTGTGGAGCCATGCTACTCATATTTGCTGCTGGAATAAAGGGGTCATCGGGATCCCTTTGTATAAAATCGTCGCCCTTTAGGTTGAGATTCCGTACTCCTACTCCCACTCCTACTCCAATAATATTACTATTTACCCTTTTATGGTAGGAGTAAGCTAAGGTAAGCTCACTTTGACTTTGGGCATTGCTAATGTTTTGGTTAGAAAACTGGATACCAACTCCACCTTTCAACTTTTCAAAAGGCATATCCAAAGAAAAAGTGGAAGAAAATACGCCGCCGCCAGGTTGACCAGGAGCATTATAGCCTGTGTATTGAGACCTTAAGGTAGATTGTATTTGGACGCGATTAAATTGGCCCGCAGCTCCCGGATTAAAATAAAAAGGATTAAAAACATAATGGCTAAAATGCGGCAGATTCTGGGCATTGGCTAATAGCCCACCGCATACCATAAGAAAAACCAACACGTATTTTTTTGCCATATTGTTCCCTTAAAAAAGAAAGGTGATTTACAAATAAACAAAATAAGACCCATATTATTATGGGTCTTATCTAAAAATTATCCTAAACCGTTGGCTTTTTTAATATACAACTCCAAAGCCCCCACCATTGATGGGGCATTAGGCAGAGGTGCTTCTATATCCAAAATAAGACCCAAATCCTTGATTGCCTTGGCAGTAGTAGGACCAAAGGCCGCCAACCGCGTCTTATTCTGTTTCCAATCCGGAAAATTCTCTACAAGTGAGTGTACTCCAGATGGGCTAAAGAAGCATATAATATCATAGAACACTTCTGTAAGATCTGATAGGTCTGCAGGAACAGTTTCATACATGATAGCTTCGGTAAGCGGAATACCGTGCTTTTTCATCAAATCTGGTACAGCGTTGTTCCTGATGTTAGAGCATGGAAATAAAAATTTCTCGTTCTTATTCTTTAAGATAAACGGCTCCATGTCTGCAGCAGTTTTGTTACCTGAGAAAATTTTTCTTTTCCTTATAGTAATGTATTTCTGCAAATAATTTGCTGTTTGCTCAGTAATGCAGAAGTACTTCATATCTATAGGCACTTCAATACGTAGTTCCTCGCAAAGCTTAAAAAAATGATCTACCGCATGACGGCTTGTAAAAATAATAGCTGTGTGTGCTAGAACATCTATTTTTTGCTTCCTAAAATCCCGGTGGTCAACTTTCCTTACTTCTATAAAATTACGAAAATCCACTTTAATCTTGTAGTGGTCGGTAAGTTCGGAATAAGTTAGTGATTTTTCGCCTGGGTTGTCTAGTGTGATAAGAACGCTCTCTACTTTATTCAACCGTTCGTCATTTTCAATTTCTGCCATCCCTAAAAATTCAAGAGTTCTCTGAAAATATGCATTTATAATGATTATGCTAATGGTCTTCTATAGCACTTCCTTTTTAAAAAAAGAGGTTTAAGAAAACCATTACCGGAAATACTTCCACGATGCAAAGGTACGAAAATATGAATAAAAATTTACCATTACTTTCTCTATTTATGGCAAAGTATATTAGAAACAATCTAATTGTAAAGAACACTATTAGGCCAATAAATACAATTTCCCACAAATTACCAGGCAGCGGTGTATACGTATTATACATCACCAGAAGCACCAAAAGTAACAAAGTATAAACAGCTAGGCTAAACTGTATTACCTTAAAAAAATGCAAGTCTACAACCTTTCCTAGGTTGAACAATTTAGCTACTGTACCTACATAAAAAAATTTGAGCATATAAGCTACGAAAACTAAAACGCCAAGCTTGAAAAAGTTAACAAAATGAACACCGAAAGTGGTGCCGAATTGAAAAAGGAAACTATTATGTAAGAAATGAAACCCATTTAGTTCTACCATTAAGACAATAAAACTTAGTAGGATACTTAGCCAGATTATAAACATAAGGCTAGGTCTGTCCAAAGACTTCCCTATCAAAAAAATATCTTCTTTTCCTTGTGATGAGAAAATATCGGTCAGTGAATAGTACTTTCTATACAGCCTGTTATTATTGGTAGACACAAAAGTCATCACCAAAAAACTGAGCAAGAAAAACAACGCTATACTACTATTGAAAACACTGGTTTCCCTAGGAAGAAGCATAATGGACTCTGCTGTATTCTTTTTTTCTTCACTTTTAAGTTGTCCGTTAGAAGGAAATCCTATGTAAGCCACGGTTTCGGAAGGCCCTGCACTAGAGAAAATTGTTAGATATGTTTGATGACCACCTAACTCCTTCTTTAGTTTATCTAAACTAAACACTAACCACTCCGAACCTTGACATTTTTGTTTCAATACACTGCCAAAGAATACTGTTGAACCAGCCTTTGGAGTTTTTATCACAAGATATGCATATGGATATTCATTTAAATCTATCTTGAGACTGAAATTCTGCATTTTTTGTTCTCCACCTCTTTCATAAGGTAAATACACGCTAGCATCGTAGTCATAAGAAAGCCAATCGTCGCTAAAATCATACAAAACTTCATACTTAGGATGGTATGTAGCTGCATTTACGCTTAGCGAGCCTATAAGTAGTAAGAATAGATATATGTACTTATTCAAAAAAAGAATATTTTCTACAAAATTACATATTGCGTTCCGATTTATACTAACATGATTTTAAGAATCTTGGCACTTCCCTATCGAAACAAAGAAATAGACCCGCGAACACTGATAACCGAGCCATTGGTACCCTTACCACTAATGACATAAAAATAAGTACCAACTCCCACCTGTTTACCGGATTTCTGATCCATCCCGTCCCAGGCATGGGTAAGATCATTGCTTTGGAATAAAACATTTCCATACCTGTCTCTTACTGTAAAACTTCCACTTTCCATAAAACGTGTAATGGGAACAAATGTTTCGGTCTCTGCGGGCCCTGTACCATCAGGAGAAAAGGCCGATGGAGCATACACGCTGGGGGCTGGCCGATATATAACTGTATTGGAGTATAAGTTTACAGGAAAAATAAACCCATTGTCAAAAATTACATTTTGATTTGCAAGTATCCTTATTTGCAACTCCGGGTAATTCCAATCCTTCATAAAATCTCCCATCCAAAATAAACTATCAGCATAAAGGGATTCCATTTTTTCAAAAGTTCCGGACACAGGATCTAAATACTCTATGTAGTAAAGTGGCTGACTACCCTGATCCAGTAAATTTTTAGGGGCATAATAAGAATTCCAAGCTAAAGTATCTCTCTTGACATCTAATAAATTAACCGCACAAAAAGGATCTGACAAACCCGATTTCACTCCACAGACATCAGATATTTGGTATTTAAAGCAATGCTTCCCAACACCTAAAGCCAGACCATCTTCCGAATAACTATTGGCTTTACTCTCTGAAACCAAGTTATAATCACCATTTAAAGATTTTGATTTGTATACATGAAACTGGTCTATCTGCGTAATCTGATCTGGCGTAACTAAAATATGTAGACCCAGTTTTTGGGGATTAAGGGCATCAAAGCCCGCGGCTGCAAAGAAAGGAGGTTTTTCATCTACTTTTGCGTCTCCTATTTCTTTGGCAATAAATGAGGTCCTAATCATCACCTCTATTGGCCTTCCCTTAAAACTTATTGCAGGATACCTTGCTTCTACTTGGTAAAAATAAGGCTGTCCACAAACTAAGTTTTTATCCAAAAAAGATGTTTGTAGTGGATTCGCAAATGTTTCAGTTAATGTCGGGGTTGTGGTTCCAGCGAGCCTTCTACGCAGCTCAAATTTTGAGGGTGCCTGCTTGGGATACAAAGGTACATTCCAGTGTACATTCATGGAAGTACTAGATTCTATATCCCTATCAAGTACTAAAGTGCATAATGTGTTTTCTGAATAAAAGTACTCTCCACAATTATTTGTAGTCCTGGTTTTAAAACAATATTTAATCTGGGGATCTAAACCTATTATGGTGGCGTTTCCAGCCTCTCCCATGGACATCTGCTCCCAATTCTCCGTATTATTCTGGTCTATCATACCCATAATCTCAAAAACTGTGGTGGAGTCTCCATGGTAACGTATAAAAACCTCCGTGGGGTCTGTTAATCCTTCTAAAGAAGACAGAAACACAGATTCTGGTATATCCCGAAATAGTCGAGCAGTATCTGAATAACAAAACTTTTGGTTATTGTGGCTATAGAAAGAATTTACTTTAATCTCTTTGTAAAAATCTGAATATTTGTGACTAAATGTAGAAGTTAACCCTGTTTTAGCTAGCTCCTCCGTATTTCCATCTCCCCAATTAACTTTAAAAGTATTACTTAGAGACGAATCATTTACATGGACGTTTATAAGTTCTCCTGTGCACAAATCTGCATTAATAACAGGAGCTTTACGCCCAATAACAGATACCATTTTACATGCCAGAACTTTTTGTCCATTCTCCCGTTCTCCTGTAGCTACAACCCAAGACTCTCCTATGGGAAATTGGTAGCTCACAGGCGTAGAAAAAACTTGACCGTGGGTGGCAGAGGTTATGTCAAAATTCTCTTTCACTCCAATAAATACCCTTGGATATTGCAAAAAAGACATACTATTACTCTCCCTAATCAAGGAGAAAGAGAGGTTATTATTGCTGTCACACATTACTTCTGGTAGACCAGAAATAATTGAATTAGGCACTATTTCGTAACCTAGAGGAGCATTAATACAGATGTTTGGAATGGTCTGCCCTACAGAGGGTATAGTCCAGAGGCACAAACCCAAGAACAAGTACGACCGCACAATATTCTTCAAATTCATTAATCAGTGGCCAATATTTGTCATGTCAGTTGTTGTAAGATAAAGATATACGCAAAAAATATGCCGAATTCTAAAAAAATGTTTCTTTAAGCTAAACTTAATCTCTCAATACTCCATACAAAAACAAACCCTGTACGGTCCTGAAACTTAACACACATTTTTTGGAAATACGGATAAAAAGCCAATCCTTTGCATTCCAAACAAAAAACTCAGAAGATGAAGAAAAAGACACAGAAAATAAAACAGTTAATAGACTCGCAACTTGCAGCAGTTCCGGAAGTGGGAGAATTGACCAAAAAGAAAGCAGTCCAGAAAAAAATAGCATCCTTGGCCAAGGACATTGCTAAGCTACAGAAAAAAATAGGTAAAAAGAAAACCAAAGTTAGTACACCAGAAGTTTGGGGTGTGGAAAACAAGGAAAAATAGCTTATCTTAGTGGACAAAACCACCACTAAGAAATGAAAAAAGCCACTAGCCTCCTTCTTTTTCTATTAATAAGCAAAATACTTTGGGCTCAGGTTATTATTACCGAAGTATTTGCTGACCCAACTCCCCAAAGGGGACTTCCGGATGCAGAATTTCTGGAGATTTATAACTTAGGAACTGAACCAGTTTCTCTCAAAGGATATACCCTTATCTATGGTCAAACACGTTCTGCTTTTCCTGACTCAACACTGCAACCACACGAATACGCCATCTTATGCAGGTCTACTTTTGCACCGCAGTTTAAGGAGTTTGGAAAGGTAATAGCCATGCCTAATCTTTCTCTCAACAATTCGGGTGCTTTACTTCGTATTTTAAACGCTCAAGGACTAGAAATCCATTTCGTATCTTACAGTAACACTTGGTATACCTCAGTAAGGAACGAGGGCTATAGTCTGGAAATGATTGATTTATCCTATTCCTGCAGAGGAAAAGATAATTGGGCATCTACCCTATCCGATCAAGGCGGCACCCCCGGTAAACCGAATTCTGTTTTAAACACAAAGCCGGACACCCAAGCTCCAATACTTCTAGAGTATAGTATAGATAATGGAGAACTCACTCTAGTTTTTGATGAAATACTGGATGCAGCATTTGCAAATGACCCAAACAACTTTGTCATAATTAAAGGGAATCCAAATATACTCTCCTCAAAACAAGACGACAACCAGAGAGAAATAGTACATATATCACTTGATTCGGAGTCTGCTGACGGTCTGATTCTACATATTTATGGTGCAACAGATTGCTCTGGTAATGTCTCAGAAGATCTGGAAATAGAATTCCACACGTATGGAATTGCCAATGTTGGAGACATATTTCTTTCCGAAGTTCTATTTAACCCAAAGACAGGAGGGAGCGATTTTGTGGAAATCTACAACGCCTCTTCCAAGATACTTAACCTGAAAGGCTGGATGCTGGCTCACCTTAATACAACCAGCCAAGTGGCTTCGCATGTGCCGTTATCTGTGCTCGATAAAGCCCTATTTCCTATGACCTATTTAGCTTTCACTACAGACAAACCATTTTTAGTAGACTATTATCCTCTAAGTGGTAACATCATAGAGCTGCCAAGACTACCCTCTTATAATAATACTAGCGGAACGGTACTCCTTTTACGTCCTGACAGCACTGTTTATGACTCTTTCACTTACTCAGAAAAAATGCACCACCCAATCATAAACAATCCCGATGGTGTTTCTTTAGAAAAGGTGTCATTCAACAGAAATGATAATCGATGGACGTCTGCTTCTTCAACAGCTGGATTCGCTACTCCGGGAAGTACTAACTCTCAGTCTGAAAGTGAATATCTGGACAAGACATTTACTGCAGATCCTATTGTTTTTAATCCCTACCAAAACTCAGACAAACCTTACACCCAACTCAAATACCACTTAAGTAGTCCTGGAAACATGGCCAATATAAAAATAATAGATAGAGAAGGCCGCCCCGTGCGGAACATAGGTAACCCACTTCTTTTAGGAACAGCAGGTGATATAAGCTGGGATGGAACAGATGACAACGGGAAATTACTTCCTGTAGGGTATTATGTCTTCCACATAGAGCTATTCGGAAACAATAATTCTAAAATTTATCTAGTAAAAACCGTAATTGGCTCATTTTAAACACAATTAAACGCAAAAACTGTCTTTAGAATAGCAATTCACTGCTTACAGACAAAAAGTTTTTATTCATAAAATAATATCTTTTACACAATTAAAACCTATTTTACGCCATTATCACCATATAAACGCCAAGTTGCATGTCGCCTTTTGTATTATTACTTGACTGGGAAGGATTCGAAAAAGATAAATATGTACATACCGTACTAGAAGATAATCTTTTACCCAACTATTTAGAAAACTGTAGCTGGTTTAGTGGGAAAAACCAAAAAAATTGGCGGGTAAAAATCACGGGTGCGGTACGTATGGCTTATGAAGAATCAGAATTCTTTTTTACCTACCTGCAAGTGAAGTATTCTTATAGTGAGATTGAGAACTATGTACTTCCTTTGTCTTTTGTATCCGAAGATGCAGAACTTATCCCGGAAAACTCAATAATTTCAAAGGCGAGTTTGGATGAAAGAGATGGTTATCTGATAGAGGCAATTTATGATCCGTGTTTCAGGAAAGCTGTTTATCACAATATTGTAAATTCCGTGGCTTTTCTACAAAAAAATGAGCAGGTATTGGAGTTTGAGCGTGGTGCCGGCCTACAAGAAGATGATGCGGGTGAAAGCAAATTCTTAGAAATTGATAGCAAAAATTCAGCTTTCATTTTCGATAATAAATACTTCTTTAAACTTTACCGTAACCTTCATGAGGGAATTAATCCGGAGATTGAAATCCTCCGTTTTCTTTCTAAAGATGATAAGTTTACCAACTACCCTGCTTACTGCGGTAGTATAAACTTAGTACAGGGGGACAAAACTGTGTTTACTTTTGGTGTATTACTTGAGTACATTGAAAATGCGAAGGATAATTGGTCTCTTACCGGGGATTACCTAAATGACTTTATTGGAAGTTTGGTAGATGGCAATTTCCAGGTAAAAGAAAACGTGTTTGTAAAAGTAGCTCAACTCGGCAAAAAAACTGCCTCTATGCACGACGCCCTCTTTGACCTCAATGCTGAAGTTGGATTCAGAGCTGCCCAAATAGACCGTTCATATAGGAGGAAGGTACATAGTAATCTGGAAGATATGCTGGACAAACGCTATGAGGCTTTGACCAACGAATATTTAAATCTGGATGAACAAACACAGGTTTTGGCATGGCAGTTTATGGAGGCCAAAGACAAAATTCTAAATTTCATTGACCAAATACTTACCCGCCATTTCAACTCACTCCGGATACGGGTACATGGAGACTTCCATTTGAGTCAAATATTAATTAATGCCAAAGGTACACATGTAATAGACTTTGAAGGTGAACCTGATAGTCCAACAGAAATAAGGAGGGGAAAACACAGCCCGCTAAAAGACGTGGCCTCTATTATCCGTTCTTACCATTACGCAGTATCTGCTAAACTTTTTAATAGCGAACAGACAAAGAAAATCCCGGAAAGAGATCTTACGAGGGCATCTGATCGGTGGTACAAACTTATGAGGGATACATTCCTGGCAGAATATCTGGACTACTTTGGTCCACACCATAACCTGCTTAAAAACAATAATGAGGTTAACTATCTGCTACAGTTCCACCTTCTGGAAAAAGCAATTAGTGAGCTCGGTTACGAAATGAGAAACCGTCCTTCTTGGGTAAAAATCCCTCTTAAAGGGATTTTGGACGTAGTAAAAGAAATTGAGAAACTAAGGACTTTCTAATATGTTCCAAAAAATCTTAATGTTCTTTTTTGCTACAAAAACAGCGTTAGTTACCTGCAACTACGAAGCCCGTACAATAGGAATAGAAAAAGAACGTGTAGAAATTAAAAAGTATGGAAAGTTAGATCCTAAACTGGATGAGAGTTCTGGTCTTTGTCGCTCTCCATGGACGCAAAATTACCTTACCATAAATGACTCCGGCGGTAAACCGGAGTTGTATGAAATCGATTCTAGTGGCAAGTTGCTTCAAACCATCCCAGTGCCAGGTACAAAGAATGTGGACTGGGAAGAAATAACTACTGACAATAAAGGAAATGTGTTCATTGGTGATTTTGGGAATAACTCTAACCGCAGAAAAGACCTTACTATTTACAGGTTCAATGGCCAAAATACTCAAAAGATTACTTTCTCCTACATGGATCAGGTAGGCAATGCTAAGCTGGAATATGATTGTGAAGCTTTCTTTTGGCATAATGATTCCCTTTATCTATTCACCAAAAGCTGGGAAAAAGGAGTAAAAACCAGTAGATTATACTCACTCCCCGATACTCCGGGACACTATGATCTAGAACCTAAAGGAGAAATACGTCTTAAAGCCCAAATAACAGGGGCGGCCATAGATCCTCTAAGTAAAAAATTTGTGCTTATGACGTACGGTAAAATCCTTTTCTTTGGTATAGATAAAGAGACTATTGACTTTTCTAAACCGTTAGTTTGCCTAAATATTGCAAAGAAACAAACCGAAGCCATAACTTTTACTACTCCTTCTAAATTACTCTTTACCAACGAACAACTTGGAATATTCGGGTTTGAAATTTAATATTGAGGTAACATTGGCTAAACATAAACTTCATACTTTTGCAGAAAATTTAAAGTATAAATAGCTTGGAGAATTTCATAGGTAAAATATTGGTAGTAGATGATGATGAGGATATACGCGAAATCTTGAGTTATAACCTTGCTAAAGAAAACTACGAAGTGAAGGCGGCAGAAAACGGACTACAAGCAATAGAAATAGCTAAAACGTTTGAACCTGACCTCATTTTAATGGATATAATGATGCCGATAATGGATGGTATAGAGGCGGGGAAAGTAATCAAAACCTTAGATTCATTAAAAAATTCACACCTTATTTATCTTACCGCCAGAGCCGAAGAGTACTCAGAAGTAGCTGCTTTTGATGCCGGAGCAGACGACTATCTAACAAAACCAATTAAACCAAGGGCTTTATTGAGTCGTATCGGGGCATATTTCAGAAAGGAAACAGAAAAAGCTACAGAAAAACAGATCATAGAAATTGCAGGATTGACCATTAATAAGGCTAATTACACGGTAACTAGCGAGTCTGGAGAAGTGAAAGTCTTACCTAAAAAAGAGTTCGAAATCTTGTACTATTTAGCGTCTCATCCCAACAAGGTGCAATCGAGAGAGTCCCTCTTACAAAAAATATGGGGAGCAGATATCTACGTTGTAGAGAGAACAATAGACGTACACATAAGAAAAGTACGGGAGAAAATTGGGGATGAGTATATAGCCACACTAAAAGGAGTGGGATATATGTTTTCTACAGAGTAAATTAGGTAGAAAAAGCCAAAACCACCATATTTGAGTATGCAATTATCGCCTCGGTGGATTTCTTTCCTGGTGGCTGTTCTAATTACAGCTATAATGCTAGCATTTTTGTGGCTCGTGCCACAAGCAGGCTTCTTAGTACTTTTTGTGGCCGGAATTACCTGCTTTTTGGCTTCATTTTTACTGATATACTACATTACAGACCTCTTGATTTTCGAGGAAGTTAATCGGATTTACTTGTCTATACGTAAACTCCAGATACAAGGATTTGATATTTCCCGTAAATCACTTACCAAAAGTGTAAACCCCTTAAAAAAGTTAAATAGGGAAATATCTAATTATGTCTCCAAAAAAGAACAGGAAATAGGAACCTTAAAAAAAATGGAGACATTCCGTAGAGAGTTTATCGCCGATGTCTCACATGACCTTAAGACCCCGATCTTTGCCGCACAAGGTTTTATCCATACCTTACTAGATGGGGCTATGGAAGACCCTGTACTTACCGAAAAATTCTTAACTAAAGCAGCCAAATCGCTTGATGGCCTGGAACTATTGGTAAAAGACCTGATTGTATTAACCCAGGTAGAATCTGGTGATATACAAATGCAAATAGAAAAGGTGAACATCATAGAGCTTATCCAAGAGATTTTTGACCAGCTGGTAGAAAAAGCAGATAAGCGTAAAATCTCTTTTAT
Organism: uncultured Lacihabitans sp.; assembly: GCA_964489955.1. Lineage (GTDB taxonomy): Bacteria > Bacteroidota > Bacteroidia > Cytophagales > Spirosomataceae > Leadbetterella. The sequence continues at coordinate 16,664 of CAZBAV010000051.1, forward strand.
ACTTAAACCTAAAGGTATAAAAACAGTTTACGTAAAAGCAGATCGTCTAAGGATTACTCAAGCCCTCACTAATCTTATTGTGAATGGTGTAAAGTACGGAAAAGATAAAGGAGAAGTAAAAGTAGAGATAAGCCAAGAAAACAAAAAAGTAAAAATACAGGTAAGCGATACAGGTATTGGCATAGCTCCTGAGCATTTACCAAGGATATTTGAGCGTTTTTATCGCGTAGATAAAAGCCGCTCCCGTGCCATTGGCGGCACCGGTTTAGGTCTTGCTATTGTAAAACATATACTAAATGCCCACAATACAAGCATAGAAGTAAAATCTACCTTTGGCGTAGGCACCACATTTACTTTCACACTTACCCAGCCAACAGAAGATTTTAGTTAACTTTGTAGTTAAATAGTATTCTGTATGGATTTAAGTAAGTTTAAGAAGCCACCAAAAAATATCTCTTTTACCGATTATATAGTTTTTGAAAACGAAAATTATGTAGTTATAAATAAACCCCCTTTTGTGGCATCTATGCAGGAGCGTACTGCAGACCGTGACCAAAGTATCCTCAGACTAGCCAGAGAGGCCTACGGTGATATACAACTTTGTCACAGACTAGATAAGGAAACATCTGGAGCATTGGTTCTTGCAAAAAACCCCGAGGCTTACCGAAACCTGGCAATGCAGTTCGAACACCGCGAGGTACAAAAAGAATATCATGCTGTAGTAAACGGCGTACATGACTTTGATAGCGTGTCTGTCTTTTTGCCTATAGCTGTAATTAAAGATGGTACGGCAGTTAGAATTGATAAAGCTAAAGGAAAATTAGCTGAAACTGTGTTCTTCACTATACAAAGATTCAGTAAGCATACGCTCGTACGCTGCGTACCTATTACAGGCAGAATGCACCAAATTAGGGTCCACCTGCAATGTCTGCAAGCTCCAATAGTATGTGACCCAACTTATGGTGGAGATTACATCTTTTTGTCGCAAATCAAACGGAAATTTAACCTTAAAAGCGAAACAGAAGAACTGCCTCTTATAAAAAGAGTGGCTTTACATGCCCATTCTATTCACTTTAAGGATCTTGATGGACAAATTCTTTCTATTACTGCACCTTATGCAAATGATTTTGAAGTACTAGTTAACCAATTGGTTAAATCTTCTTCTTAACATTTTCGTAGAACTCTTTAAACTTAAATTTCTTTCGGGTTTCACTCACATCGGCATGGGCTGCGTCTCCAAGTAAGAAGCCCCATGCTTCCAGCCTTGGCGAAGAATCGAAAATCACCTTAACAATGGCTGTTACAGGAAGAGCCAAGATCATGCCCCCGATACCCCAAAGCTGTCCAAAAAGTAAAAGAGCGGTTATGGCAACTAGAGAATTTATGCTAACCTGATTTCCCACAACATAGGGAGTAATAAAGTTTCCTTCTAAAAACTGTATAACGGCAAAAGCTCCTGCAACAGCCACAGCAGCCAAGTAAGAATCTTTGGTAATTAAAGCTACAATAATAGGCAAAGCAGAACCAATAGCCACTCCGATATAAGGTAAGATAACCAAAAAGGCCGCAAAGAAACCAAAAAACCAGGCGTGTTCTATACCAATAAAATGCAGGGCCGCAGAATTAAGTAAGCCTACAATAAGTATTACAAGCAGTAGACCCAAAATATAGTTTTGTACCACGTCCTGCACCTTGTTCACTGTACCCATAATCTTATGTTTACTCGTATCTTTCAGCCACTTGAAGAGGAATGTCTTAAGGAAATCGCGGTACATAAGCATAAGGAATATGTACAATGGCATTAAGCCAATACTCATCAAGAAGTTAGACATGCTGCCTATAGTAAGCCCTATAAACTTAGAGCCACTTTTTACCACTTCGGATACATGCTTTTGAGCCTCCTGGGCAAGCTGAAACTGATCCAAAGCAAACTGTTTATCTAAGAAAGCGGCACCTTGGTCTAGCCACAGTAAAACTTTGGTCTCAATCTGAGGAAAGAGAGATTCTAGTTTAACAATTTGGGTATAGGAAACATATAAAAATCCGGCAACTACCGCAGCCATCACCACAATACAAAGAACTATTGCCAGGATGCGAGGTATCCTAATATTTTCTAAGAATTGGCATAAAGGATACAATAAGAATGACAAAAGACCCGCAATAATAAATGGAACAATGACCCCCTGCAATAGGTAGGCCATATATACAATGATTACAATGGATACGAGAGCCGAAGCAAGATTAGTCTGTTTCGGCAGCTGCTTGAATCTGTTCATCTTGATTGGATTTATGTATTCTATGAGATACTACAATACTAATTTCGAACAGAAAATAAAGCGGTATAGCCACCAACACTTGGCTTATCATATCCGGTGAAGGAGTAATAAGAGCCGCTATAATCAAAATAACCACTATGGCATGCCTGCGATACGTTTTTAAGAACGATGGCGTTACAATACCAATCTTTGTTAATACCAAAATAACCATGGGCAACTGGAACATCAGTCCGCAAGCTAAGGTTAAAGTGGTAAGTATAGAAAGGTAATTCTTAATATCGTACTGGTTAAGGATACTTGGATCTAAAGTAAAATTAACCATAAAATGGACCGCAAATGGCGTTACAATAAAGTACCCAAAAAGCACGCCTGAGAAGAACAATAGAGACACAAAAAATACCGCTCCACGAGCTGCACGACGTTCTGCCGCTTTTAAACCCGGCTTTATAAAACGCCAAACTTCCCAGATAATGTAAGGAAAAGCCATAAGCAAACCTAGAATGGCAGAAGAGGTTATGGCCAGCATAAACTGCCCCGAAATCTCTCTGTTCATTGTTTGGAAATCCAGCTTATCTACACATAAACTAGGCATGCCCAAAAGCTCCCCTACTTCACACATTTTCTGGTACGTCCAGAAATCTACACGTGAAGGAGCCATTATAATAGTGCTATAAACCCACTCCCTTAGCACCCAAGCCGCAACCATAAAAACTATAATTGCAACTACAGATCTTATCAAATGCCACCTAAGCTCCTCCAGGTGTTCTAAAAAGCTCATTTCTATCTCACCGTCTTGTTCATCCACATGGGATTGGTCTAAAGCCATAAAATATCTCTACTTAAACAATGGGAACCACTTCATCCACTCATTTACTTCACCTCTTACAGTGTTAAGTACTTTTTCGTTATCGTGGTTCATCAAAACTTTATCAATTAAATCTACCATCCGTACAAAATCCTCTTCTACTAATCCACGGGTGGTCATAGCCGAAGCTCCAACTCTGATACCCGAAGTAGTCATGGCCGGTGCGTCATCAAAAGGTACCATGTTTTTATTCACTGTAATATCAGCTTTAATAAGCGTATTTTCAGCCAATTTACCGTTAATTCCTTTTGGACGTAAATCTATAAGTGCCAGGTGATTGTCTGTTCCTCCACTTATTACTTTGTAACCTTTTGCTACAAAAGCTTCTGCCATAACTTTGGCATTTTTTTGTACTTGCGTAATATAGGTAGTGTAGCTATCACTTAGAGCCTCACCAAAAGCTACCGCCTTAGCCGCAATAATATGCTCTAAAGGTCCTCCTTGTATTCCCGGAAAAACAGCAGAATCTAAAAGCGAGGACATCGTCCTTACTTTTCCTTTAGCCGTAGTAATTCCAAACGGATTTTCAAAGTCATTACGCATCATAATTACCCCTCCACGAGTACCCCTAAGTGTCTTGTGAGTAGTAGTAGTAACTATATGGCAATGATCAAAAGGGTCAGACAACAGACCTTTGGCAATGAGACCAGCCGGGTGGCTAATATCTGCCAACAAAATTGCACCTACTTTATCCGCAATGTTTCTCAAACGTGGATAATCCCAATCTCTAGAGTAAGAAGATGCTCCACAAATGATCATTTTTGGTCTTTCAGCTAAAGCAGTTTGTTCTACCTTATCCCAGTCTATTAACCCTGTTGCTTCCTCTACACCATAAAAAGAAGCCTGGAAATACTTACCAGAAATATTTACAGGTGACCCATGTGTAAGGTGTCCGCCATGTGAAAGATCAAAACCTAGAATTTTATCGCCCGGCTTTAGACAAGCAAGGAAAACAGCCGTATTTGCTTGTGCTCCAGAATGTGGCTGCACATTGGCCCAAGTAAGGTTGAAAAGTTGTTTAAGACGGTCAATAGCTATTTGCTCTACCTGGTCAACTACCTCACAACCACCGTAATATCTTTTACCCGGAAGTCCTTCAGCGTATTTGTTTGTAAGGACACTACCCGCAGCAGCCATAACTTCGGGCGATACGAAATTCTCTGAGGCAATTAATTCTATGCCGTGAAGCTGTCTTTCGTGTTCTTTTTGGATCAAATCAAAAATCTGGGTGTCCTTAAATGTAGTCATATTACGAATGAGTTATTTTTAAATGGTCGGCAAATTTAAGTGTTCTTTTGATAGATTTTAAATATTGTAGACAAAGATTTACTTACTCAACGCCAATAAAGCATTATCAATATTTTTAAAGATGGGTTTAAACTCTCTTTTACTTATAACATTAGCACTTCCTAGAAGCATTTCTGCCCTTTCTCCCATTGCTACTTTCAAAACCCATGCAGGTACAGGCGGCAAAAAAACTTTCTTACCTTTATTGACAGCCATTTTTGTTGTAAATGCCATATTTCTTACTGCATTGCCCGATACTCCATTATAAACACCCTCCATACTTGCATCATTTATAGCTTGAATAAACAAAGCCACAAGATCCTGGATATGGATCCAGGACATCCATTGTTTGCCAGTACCTAATGCTGCACCAAGATTGAGCCGGATAGGCAAAGACATTTTCTCTAGAATCCCTCCGTTTTCAGATAACACTAAGCCTGTGCGTATGATCACTTTACGGGTTTGTGGAAAATCATGATAGGCTTCTTCCCAAAGTTGGCAACACTCAGCCAAAAAACCAGTCCCAGCTACTGAGGATTCATCCAACACCTCTTCTCCCCTATCAGCTCCATAAAAACCAATAGCCGAACCTCCTACAAGTGCTTTGGGCTGTACTAGCAACTCCTGTTGTATAAGTTTGAGCGAATCTACGCGGCTAGATATTAGCTCTTTTTTGCGACTTCCCGACCAGGCTTCATCTGCAATCCCAGCTCCTGCCAAATGAACTAGTACATCCATGTTTTCCAGAGCCCCGGATTCTATCTGCGAGTTGTCCCAATAATACTCTTTTACATCTGTCCGGCCTTTTTTCTTACGCGTAAGTATACCTACATCATATCCTTGTCTTACTAGTTCTTGGCACAAAGCACTACCTATTAGACCTGATCCACCTGTAATGATAATTTTCACACTTCAGACAGTAAGCTATTGTTATACAAGTTCCGGTCTGTACTAACTTTAAGTAGCTGAAAATACATTTGCAGATATAAACCTGTGGTCTGTAGAGGATTTCTACTAGCTTCAATTTTTTCTGAAAAATACTTACGAATAGCTGCACGTGCTTCTACAACACCCTTTTTTCTCCGGTTTGGATTATGATAAAATTTGTTTGTCATGAGTATTTTTTATTATAGAGTAAAAATAGGATTTAGGGTATACATCTCCAAACTACTACAGTGTGTTTAATAGTATGATTAAACAGAAATTTAATTTTATGGCTGTAACACCTCTCAAAACTAAATAGTAATGTGCTCTGCAATTCACACTTAACACTGAGTAGATAAAAAGTAGTATAAAAATAATGTTTAGATTAGAATGGAAATCACTAATTTCGCGGTAGTTATAGTCCCGGATATGAACAACCACATCAGCTAAGAGACTGTATTTAGACAGTTTCCTACTTATTGGTAACCTAAGCCAGTCTATTCAAAAAAAATCTTATGCAAAATTGGAAAAGGACCTTTGCCATATTGTGGACAGGTCAGTTTATCTCTATCATCAGTAGTGCTATGGTAAACTTTGCCATTATTTTATGGCTTAGTATAGAATATGATTCTGCTGAAATCTTAGCAAATGCAGCTATTGCAGGTTTTTTGCCCCAAGCCGTTTTAGGCTTATTTTCTGGCGTGTATGTAGACAAGTGGAACCGAAAACTCACAATGATGCTGGCAGATGGTTTTATAGCTTTGTGTACCTTAGGAATAGCCGTTATATTTTACATGGGTCAGCCCGAGGTGATTTTCATTTATCTATTGTTAGCTTTGCGATCAGCCGGTTCTGCTTTCCATATGCCTGCTATGCAAGCATCTATTCCTTTGCTTGCTCCAGAGTCTCAACTATTACGTATTTCCGGCATAAACCAAACAATACAGTCTGTATCTATTATTGGTGGTCCTGCATTGGGTGCTTTGGCTATTACCTACTTGGATATAGAGACCGTTTTACTCTTTGATGTGGCAGGTGCAATTATAGCTATTGGAACACTCTTTTTTATACATATTCCCAATCCTGAGAAAATTGCTAATCATACAGAGAGTATTTGGGAGCAAGTAAAAGGTGGCATACAGGCGGTAGTAAGTAAAACAGGCATGGGTGCCCTATTTCTTTTCTCTATTCTTGTAACTTTCTTCATCATGCCTGTGGCTGTATTGTTTCCTTTAATGACTCTGAGGCATTTCGGTGGCGGAAAGTTTGAAGTTAGTGTAATTGAAGTTATCTGGGGGGTAGGAATGCTGCTGGGCGGCAGTTTACTGGGCATCGGTAATTTTAAGGTAAATAAAGTAACTATGGTTAACGCCACTTACATAACACTAGGTCTCTCCCTCTTATTGTCAGGAGTGTTACATCCATCTATGTTCTGGATATTTGTCGGTCTTACAGCTGTAGGAGGTATGGCGTCTTCTATATACTACGCTAGTTTTAATACACTTATACAGGAAAAAATTGAACCTGAGGTATTGGGAAGGGTATTTGCTATGTTTTCCAGTATAGCCCTGTTTCCTTCACTTATCGGTCTATTAGGAATAGGATTTTTTGCGGAGAGATTAGGAATCACCAGCACATTTGTAATTATGGGAGGAGTTATCGCCCTAATAGGTTTAGTTTCCTTCTTCTTCCCTAAAGTAATGGCAATAGATAAAAAAGGTGCTTAGAAGAATCTTATTCTCAATTGAATAAATAGTACAGGTTTAAAGGTTTAGAACCTCCGTAGATTACTCAGATAAGATACTCCTCCTAGCTGTCGCATGTATTTTTGGATGGTACCTGTTCTACGGGTTACATAAGGACCCGGCTTAGCAGCAGACCACTTATTCGGGCTTGGTAATACAGCGGCTATTCTTGCAGCTTCTGCCCGACTAAGATTTTTGGCTGGCTTATTAAAAATTCTTTGAGCAGCAGCTTCTGCACCGAATGTGTTTTTACCTGTCTCGGCCACGTTTACATATACTTCCAGAATCCTTTGCTTACCCCAAATCAGCTCAATTAACACTGTAAAATAAGCTTCAAGAGCTTTACGTACATAACTTCTACCCTGCCAAAGAAAGACATTCTTGGCTGTTTGCTGGCTTATAGTGCTGCCACCTCGTACCTTTTTCCCCTTTTGGTTATTGCTATATGCATTTTGCATAGACTTAAGATCTAAACCCCAATGATTAGGAAAGTTCTGGTCTTCGGCAGCGACAACAGCTAAGTGCATCTCCCGGGAAACATTATTATACGATTTCCAGGAATAGTGTATCTCAGCATCTGTGCCATTTCTCCATGAGCTTACCTTACGGTCTAGCATGGTCATGGTAAAAGGTATGGGAACAAACTTAAACAAAATCACAGAACCTATAGATACCACAAAAAAGTAGTACACGGTTTTCTTTATGACACGGAACAAGGTGTTCCCACGTGGTTTACTGCTTTTTCTGCGGGCCATATCCTGGGTTTTAATTAGCCAACCGAGCCTTCTAAAGATACCTCAAGAAGTTTTTGGGCTTCTACAGCAAACTCCATAGGAAGCTGGTTTAAAACTTCTTTGGCATAGCCGTTTATGATTAGTGCCACCGCGGTTTCCGTATCAATACCTCTTTGGTTACAATAGAAAAGCTGGTCTTCGCCAATCTTTGAAGTGGTAGCTTCATGCTCCACGTTAGCCGTAGGATTGTTACATTCTATATACGGGAAAGTATGAGCCCCACAACGGTCTCCCAAAAGCATCGAATCACATTGCGAGAAGTTACGTGCATTATCCGCCCTCTTCGAGATCTCTACTAAACCACGGTACGAGTTTTGGCTTCTTCCAGCCGAAATCCCTTTGGATACGATACGACTTTTGGTATTTTTCCCAATGTGTATCATTTTGGTACCTGTATCTGCCTGCTGAAAATTATTGGTTACTGCCACTGAATAAAATTCGCCAATGGCATTGTCTCCCCTAAGAATCACTGACGGATATTTCCAGGTTACAGCAGAACCTGTCTCTACTTGTGTCCAAGATATTTTGGAATTATTCCCAAAGCAAAGACCGCGTTTAGTAACAAAATTGAATACTCCTCCTTTGCCTTCTTTGTCTCCGGGATACCAGTTCTGTACGGTAGAATACTTTACTTCGGCACTTTCATGTGTGAAAATCTCTACAACTGCAGCGTGTAGTTGATTCTCGTCACGACTAGGGGCTGTACAACCTTCTAAGTAACTTACATACGAGCCTTCGTCTGCAATGATAAGTGTACGCTCAAACTGCCCCGTTCCGGCTGCGTTTATCCGGAAATACGTAGAAAGTTCCATCGGACAACGTACTCCTTTGGGGATATAGCAAAAAGAACCATCTGAAAACACAGCAGAGTTAAGAGCGGCATAAAAATTATCCTTAACTGGCACTACAGAACCTAGATATTTTTTCACCAAGTCTGGATGCTCTTTGATTGCTTCTGAAATAGAACAGAAAATTATACCTCTTTCCAGAAGCTCGGCCCTAAAAGTAGTAGCAACAGATACGGAGTCAATTACGGCATCTACTGCCACACCCGTAAGTCTTTTCTGCTCTGTAAGTGATATTCCCAATTTTTCAAAAGTAGCTCTAAGCTCAGGATCTACCTCGTCCAGACTATTTAGTTTCTTCTGTTGTTTAGGAGCAGAGTAGTATTTAATGGCTTGAAAATCAGGTTTTGTATACGTCACATTGGCCCAGTTAGGTTCTGTCATTTTTAACCATTCCCTGTAGGCTTTCAAACGCCACTCCAGCATCCACTCCGGTTCATTTTTCTTTGCAGAAATAAAACGCACAATGTCTTCACTTAAACCCGGAGGAGCTTCATCTGCTTCAATGTCTGTATAAAACCCGTATTTATATTCAGAGGAGGTCAATTCCTCCAATATTTCCATGTCTTTGCTCATAAACTAAACCCTTATATTTTTCAAACATCCATTCCTAAAAATGGGTTCGAAAACAACAAAAATACCTAATTATTTTACTTCTACAAACGAAAGTGACACCTTAGTTACTCCAACGGAGTTTTGTGGTATAGTATTTACGTCACCCGAAAAAGTAGATTTTTTCAACTCTTTTATATCCAGGGTTAGATTGGTAAGTGAACGGCCAAGAAAAAACAGTTCTCCTAAGAAAATTTGATTTTTAGCTTCATCTAATGACCATTGATCGTTTACTCCACTCCCTACACTACATTTTATACCTTCATCAACCAAACTGTATGTACCATCGTTTCTTAAAACCAGCAGGTTATCCGCTACACAAGGTTCTGACGTAAGCAAATTTACCTTCAAACCTGAAGCATTGGATGCTTCTGCAAATGAAAGCTTCCATCTTTTTTCAGAGGTTCCGGTAAGTTTTTCCATTGGTGTACCTACATCATCAGTGTCTGGTTCGTCTTTTTTATCACAAGACAGGGCAGCAATAGAAAGTACTAATAGCAAAAAAAACTTTTTCATCATTGTATGATTAGTTTTGCGGCTTCCTCAGAAGCCATATGGTTACCAAATTTATTTATTAATGTCTCGTATGCAATTAACTGTTTTGCACGTGTTTTATTATCTCCAAGGAGGGGAATTAGGTAATTTTCGGTAGTTCTGATATTGTACTCATGCTGTATGAGCTCTTTTACCACCTCTTCATTAGCTACCAAATTCACCAAGGATATGTACTTAATTTTTATCAGAAGCTTAGCAATAGTGTAAGTAATCGGACTGGTCCTGTATACTACCACTTGAGGAATACTAAACAGTGCGGTCTCAAGTGTGGCCGTACCAGACGTAACTACTGCTGCCTTGGCTACAGACAATAAGTCATATGTTTTATCATACACCAAGGTAAATGTACCACCGTGACTACGATAAAACTCCTCACTAAAGCCCTCCACACCAGCCACTACCCATTTATAATCTGGGTGCTTTTCGCTTAAACCAGCCATAACTTTCAGCATGGCTTCTATTTCTTGTTTCCTACTACCCGGCAAAAGTGCAATAATATCTTTACCTTCCTTTTCTATGTCCTGCTTCCACTCTTGGTTCGACTGGAAACTACGAATTTCATCAAACAAGGGATTACCTACGTAATGGGCATTTACACCATACTTTTTAAAAAACTCTACTTCAAACGGAAAAATAACCAAACATAAGTCTGTGTATTTCTGCAGCTGATGAACTCTTTTTGCATTCCAAGCCCAAGCTTTGGGAGCAATATAATACACCACCCTTATCCCTTTCTCTTTTGCCCATTTAGCAAGCCTAAGGTTAAAACCGGCATAGTCTACCAATATGAGGGTGTCAGGCTGTATCTCGGCAATTTGCCTCTTCGCTTCAGACATAAAACCACGAATCTTACCGAGGTTCTTTAACACCTCTACAAAACCCATGAAAGCAAGTTCCTTATAATCTTGTAATATTTTTACGCCAGCATTCTGCATTTTGCTACCACCCCAACCAAAAAGTTCAGCACTGGGCTGTTGCTTTAAAATGGCTTGGGCTAAGTTTCCGGCATGTAAGTCACCGGATTTTTCGCCTGCTACGATAAAATATTTCATCTTTTGCTACCGAAATACTCCACATAATGGTTGGCCGTTTCGGTTAGTTTTATTTTATAAAGTGATACCCCATGCTTATTTTGAAGTATGGGTTGCAAGATCTGCCAAATAGCGATGGCAAAATTTTCGGTAGTAGGCAACTTACCCTTTAGAAACTCCACATCCTCGTTTAGGTACGTATGGTCTACCTTAGATATCACCTCATCACGCATAATTTTACTCAACGCTTTAAGATCTATCACAAAACCTGTATCTTCTTCTACTTCTCCTTCAATAGTAACGAATAGCTCCCAATTATGTCCATGCATGCGAGAGCAAGGTCCGAAAAATTCAAAATTTTTCTGGTCGTCCCATTTCGGATTGTACAGCCTATGTGCTGCATTAAAAGTCTCCCTTCTAGTAATTTGAATCATCAATAAAAAAATTCAAGCCGCAAAAATACCAGCAATTATTGAGATTACACGCCAAAAGAGATATAAATGTTTATTTCGAAACAGAGTATCCATACTTATTATACCTCTGTACTTACCAAATTCTGTAAAATATAAGCAAGATATTTCCTTACATTGGCGTTAAAAAAGGAGAGAAGTAGGCCTTATTGGCTAGTGTATTGCATGTTAGAAATCATGATAGCAAAACTTTGGTAGATAAGAAATAAACAGCAACTAAATCATGTGATTTCTTATGAAAATCTCCACTAACTAGAATATATATATAAACCTTGGTCAGTTTTTAGAGATTCCCCTCGCTACACAAAAACATGTAAAAATACTGAAAGTCAATGTGTTATATAATAAAATTGCAAAGAAATATATTGGCCAAAATGTTAAAGAAATATTAATAGCAATAATTGGTGTTACTTGCTAGTGATAATCGGGTCTTAATTGAAAAAATAAATTTAATTCATATGAAAAAAGTAGCGTTTGTTATTTTGTCTTTGTTATCTGTACAGTTCGCTTCGGCACAGAATTTTGACCTTTCTATTCTAGACAAGGCCATGGGCTTAATTAACAAAGGAGACAATGCCCAGGGAGGAAGTTTATTAAATAGTGCTATTGCGGGAATAACAAAAGAAGTGAGTGGTTCTAAAACCTCATTTGCTCCAAAAATCACTAGTCAGCTAGGTAGTTTAAGTACTTTGGCTTCTGGCCTTTCATCTGGAGGAGGAAATACCACCGGTCTCTCCAAAATTGTAAACACAATCAAGACTCTTGTTGCTGCTAATAGACTAAAAAACATGTTGGGTGGTGGTAGTAGCCTGTTGGGAAAAGGAAAAGCAGTTGGTGAAAACACGAGCTTACTTAGCAAAGGTCTTGGATTACTAGGAGGAAGCAGCCCGCAATTGAGCCAAGCTACAGATTTACTAAGTGCTGTAAGTAAAAATAGTTCTAAACTTGATGGTAGTTCAGTAGTAGCCAAAGGTGCAGAAAAACTAATAAAAGATAACCTTGGTTCTTCTCTAGGAATAATTGAGAAATTATTCTAAACATAGGTAATTGCTGCATTTGTAATCAGGAAATAATTATTTACCCTTGAAATTTACACTTATTTAAGCGAAAAACGCCCGGAAACGGGCGTTTTCTTATTCCTAAGAGTTGGTAAGATACCTTTCTCCTTTTTCATAAATGATATTAGACCTACCCACCAATAAGGGATCTATCTTCCCAATTTTCCCTTCATTCTTTTGGTCATAAGGTACAGTGTTTAAAACATACCTCATACCGTTTATACGAGCCCGCTTTTTACAGTCGGACTTAATTACTATCCACGGAGCTTCCGATGTGTCTGTATGGAAAAACATATTTTCCTTAGCTCTAGTATAATCATCCCATTTATCTAAGGAGGCTTTATCAATAGGCGATAGCTTCCATTGTTTTAATGGGTGATTTTCTCGGTCTTTAAATCTACGACGTTGTTCTTGCCTACTTACCGAAAACCAAAACTTAACAAGTATTATACCGCTTCTCACAAGATTTCTCTCAAACTCGGGTACCTGTCTCATAAACTCCTGATACTCTTCATCGGTACAGAAACCCATAACTTTCTCTACACCGGCACGGTTATACCAAGAGCGGTCAAAAAGCACAATTTCTCCATTCGTTGGCAAATGTTTTACATACCTTTGAAAATACCACTGTCCCCGCTCTTCGGCCGTAGGTTTTTCTAAGGCCACAACTCTAGCACCCCTAGGGTTAAGGTGTTCCATCATCCTTTTTATGGTACCTCCTTTGCCAGCTGCATCCCTACCCTCAAAGATAATAATGACTTTCTGACCTGTTTCCTTCACCCATTTTTGCAGCTTTAATAGTTCTACTTGCAAATCATATTTAATGGATTCATATTTTTTTCTCGAAAGCAGGTTTTTGTAAGGATATTTGCCTTCTTCCTGCCAGTTTTTCACCAGCATGTCATCAGGATGGACCATCTTCGAGTTCTCTTTTTTATCCAATAAGGCCTTTATTACTTTTTGCCTTTCTTCTTCGGAATAACTTCCTAAAAAAGTTTCTACAGCATCATGTACATCTTCCTTTGCTTTGCTTTTTATTATCCCATCCAACGCAGCAGATTCTGCATTAATCTTGGCATTTTCTTTCTCAATAATGGTATTTCCTTTTATTTCTACAGGCGTTTTACCTCCCGTGATGTCACCTGCTATGACCTTACGCTTACTTATGCTTTTTCTAGGTGTACCGTTTTCCATGTTCTTTAGTTTACTTTGTCGGTTTTATCCCAAATCATTTTCTTATCTTAACTCTATGCTATAACGAAACTATCTTATGTAAATGCAAAAGCAAATCATCCTCTAAAAAGCTTCTAATGCATTCCTGACGATGTTACAGAAAGATACAATACTTCAATTATTAGAACAAAGAAATTGGATTAAGATTAAAACAAAAAGCCCGGCGAGCCGGGCTTTTTGTTTATTTATTTTCGGTTTCGCTATTACTAACTACTTCGTCTTTCTTGTCCAGAAACTCCTGGTAAACCGTAGGTTTATCAAAAGGCCTCTCTCCAATTATCTCCACTAAATCGTGCTGGTAGATAATTTCACGGTCAAGCAGTGCTTTTGCCAATAGCTCTAATTCATTTCGTTTGCCAACCAAAAGATCTTTAGTAGTAGAATAGGCTAAATCAATTAATTTCTTCACCTCTTCATCTATAATCTGGGCTGTATTCTCTGAATAAGGCTTAGAGAAAGAGTATTCACTTTGGCCTTTTGAGTCATAAAACGAGATATTACCCAATTTCTCGTTCATACCATATACAGTTACCATGCTATAGGCCATTTTTGTAATTTTCTCCAAATCACTTAATGCCCCTGTAGATATTTTACCAAACACAACTTCCTCTGCAGCACGGCCACCGAGAGCCATACACATTTCGTCGAAAAGTTGCTCTGTACGGTACAAATACTGCTCTTTTGGTAAATATTGAGCATAACCTAAAGCTGCAATACCACGCGGAACTATACTGACCTTTACTAGTGGATTTGCGTGCTCTAAGAACCAGCCAGTAATAGCGTGCCCAGCTTCATGGTAAGCTACAATCTCTTTCTCCTCTGGAGATATAAGTTTATTCCTCTTCTCTAAACCGCCAATTTCACGGTCAATAGCATCTTGGAAGTCCTTCATTTCTACTTGCGACTTACCTCTACGGGCAGCCAAAAGGGCAGCCTCATTACAAACGTTCGCGATTTCTGCTCCTGCAAAGCCTGGTGTTTGAGCAGCCAATTTCTTAGCATCCACTTCTGATGCAGCCTTAATTGGCTTAAGGTGCACATTGAATATGGCTTCACGCCCGTTAATATCTGGTACAGCCACAGAAATTTGTCTATCAAAGCGGCCCGGCCTAAGCAAAGCTGCATCTAAA
>CAZBAV010000052.1:0-20105 GCA_964489955.1 uncultured Lacihabitans sp.
TTCTTTGAAAGAAGCCACAACAGGTTTTAGATAGTAATACAAAGAAACTGCAGACATAAGTATAGCTGTAATTAGTAACCAAAGATACCCTTTGCTGATAGCATCTGTAAAGACAAAGAATTTTCCCCAAAAACCAGATGTAAGCGGAATTCCGGCCAGGGACAGCATAGAAATTAACATAGCTACTCCAAGGCCCGGGCTACGCTTGAAGAGACCTTTGAATACTTCGACATTCTCGTTAGCACGGCCGTCTTTCAATGGAGAGTTTTGTGACACCACCACCAAAACACCTAAGGCAGTTATAGTGGCTAATGTGTAGCTTGCAGAATAGAAGCCTATGTTGCCTAAAGATTTCTCGTTTAAACCAATTAGTGCCATCAGTAAAAAACCAGCTTGTGATATACCGGAAAAGGCTAAAATCCGTTTGAAGTTGTCTTGTAATACGGCGGTTACATTTCCTATTACTAGACTTAGTATAACAATCCCAATCAGAATTCTTGACCAAAACTCATATTCAAAAGCAAAACTAAAGGCAACTATACGGTAAAGAGCTACAATTACAGCTGTTTTAACTATAGTTGCCATAAAAGCAGTAAATACTGTAGGTGCACCTTGGTACACATCGGCTGTCCAAAAATGAAATGGGGCCGCGGATATTTTAAATAGTAAACCTGCAAGGGTGAAGACTACCCCAATATAGAAAAGTATTTTGAACTCGGTTCCGGCTGCAGCAAGATCACTCCCGCTTCCAAGGAACAAACTGCCCGTGGCACCATAAAGCATTGCAATACCAAAAAGTAAAATACCAGTGGCAAATGCCCCCATTAAGAAGTACTTTAAAGCTGCTTCGTTGCCTCTCAAGTTACGTTTGTCACTACCTGTAAGGATATATAATGCAATCGACAGAATCTCTAGACCAACAAAAAGCATCAAAAGATTATTGAAAGTGGCCATAACCAAAGCTCCAACCACACTAAACTGCATTAAAGAGTAATACTCAGCAGGGTATGCGTGCTCATCAGTAAACTGCCCAGAACTTACTAAGGTTACTAGCAGGGCAGCTACGATTATTATCGACTGAAGCAGGATATTGGTGTTATTTACCTCAATCATGTTATTGAAGTATAGACCAGAGTTGTTCCAATCAATAAAGTTTGAAAGGAGGGCAATAATAAAAAAGAAAATAACCGAAGGTAAGATGGCCTTCGAGTTTTTGTTTTCTAATCCTAAGAACAGGGTTATTAGGCCTGTTACCGAAAGTACTATAATAGGATACATAATATTTATTTTACTAGCTGGTCCACAAATCCAGCACTAATATCTAGGATAAGATTTGGGAATACTCCTGTTATTAAAATTACCAATGCTATAGGCACAAGGACTGTGAGTTCTTTTATGCCAATATCTTCTATATTTTCAGTTTTAGGGCTTACAGGGCCGTACATTGTTTTTTGGAAAAGTCTAAGTAAATACACAGCTCCTAAAATAATGCTTGAAGCAGCCACGGCTCCTAAAATATTATTATAATCAAATACCGATTTTAACATTAAGAACTCTCCTACAAAGCCATTGGTGAGGGGTAAACCTACACTGCCCAGCAAGACAATGAGGAACATTACTGCCAATTTCGGAGCTTTCTGTGCTATGCCGCCTAAGTCTTGCAGATTACGACTGCCCGTTTTCTCAAAAATAATCTTAGCTACATAGAAAAGTCCGACTGCACTTAGTCCATGAGCTACCATCTGAAAAATAGCACCTTGAATTCCTGTTTTAGAAAGTGTCATTACTGCGGCTGCCATTAAGCCCATGTGGGCAAATGATGAGTATGCTATAAGACGTTTTATATGGAACTGCTGTATGGCTATTATAGAACCATATATAAGGCCAACAATAGCTAGATAAATTAGTAAGCCTGCATACTCCGAAAGTCCATCCGGTGTAAGAGGCAGAACAATACGAATTAAACCGTAAACGCCCATTTTAGACAATAATGCAGAAAGAAGCATTGTAGCAGGCGTAGGCGACTGGCTATATGCATCAGGCTGCCAACCGTGAACCAAGAATAATGGCATTTTTATAGCAAAAGCTATGAAGAAGCCCCAGAATAAAAGATTTTTAAGAGACGGTCTCAAAGGGAACTTTTCATTTACTGCTGCCAGTACTTGTAGGTCTCCTGTTTGGGTAAAATAATAGAATACCACAAATGTTACCAACATAAATAAGCTACCAAATACCGTGTAGATAAACATCTTTAGGGTAATTTTGGAAGAACTAGCTCCCCCCCAAAGGTTGGCTATGAGATAAACCGGTATTAATGCAATTTCAAAGAAGAAATAAAACAAGAATGCGTCTTTGGCTGTAAAAAGACCAATTAAAGCAGCTTCTGTAAGTAATACTAACCCAAATAAACGGGACATTTTGCCATAATTGAAATCCTTTATAGCAAGTATGATTAATGCAGTAGCTACTACAGTAAGACCAACCATAAGAACCGAAAGTCCATCAAAACCCAGGTGGAAGGCAATACCAAAGTCGCCCAGCCATGGTTTATTAAAGCTAAGAGCGGCTATATCTTTGGTGTACGTGCAATAGATATAAGCAAATAAACCTACCTGTATCAAGGATAAGCTTAATGCTAATGTTTTGCCTAAATTATCTTGCTTGTTTAAGAGCAATAATGTGCCAGCAAGCAGAGGTAGTAAAAATAGTATGAGTGTTAACATATCCCTTATTTGCTAATAGATTTTAGTGACTGCCAAACTTCTGGTCCAACACTTAAAGCTATAATGATGATAATTCCTATTGTCATAAAAAACACATATGTACCAGTGGTGCCAGTCTGAAGTTTTCGAAGAAGACCAGCAGTTTCAGCGATAAATTGGCTTGCACCACGTACCAGACCATTTACCACATAGTGGTCAAAAGCTTTGTACAAAAATACAGATAGACGTTTTATAGGGTTTACGAATAGGCCATCGTATGCCTCGTCAATATAAAATTTGTCGTAAACCATTTTTTTAACTCCTGTTATCTCTTCGTCTGCTTCCGGTACATTTTTTCCTTTGCCAAATAAGCTAAACGCTAGGAAAATAGCCACAGCAGCCACAGCTACAGAAACTCCCATAAGAATCCATTCTGTTTGATGACTTAAATGAACCTGTCCGAATCCGGCGTAAACCTCACGGCTTCCTTCATATATTGGGTTTAAGAACTCTCCTAAATAATGTGGCAAATGAAAAACTAATGGGAAGCCGAGGAAACCACCAACTACAGAGAAAACAGCTAAGACAATAAGCGGAACTGTCATACTAGAAGGCGACTCATGTAAATGCTCTTCTTGTTTCTTCGTTCCTCTAAAGTTGCCCTTGAAAGTAAGGAAGAATAAACGGAACATATAAAAGGCTGTCATAAAGGAGCCTAATACAGCCAAAGCCCACATAAGCTTATTATGCTCAAAAGTGTGTGCCAATATTTCGTCTTTTGAGAAGAAACCTGCAAATGGCGGAATACCACTTATGGCAATGGTACCTATAAGGAATGTAATGGCAGTTGTTTTTATTTTACCCCAAAGACCACCCATGTTCCGGATGTCTTGGTCATCACTCATAGCGTGTATAACGCTACCAGCTCCCAGGAATAATAAGGCTTTAAAGAAGGCATGGGTAATTACGTGAAATAAACCAGACGTATACGCCATTACACCTAAGGCAATAAACATGTAACCCAACTGGCTAACTGTGGAGTACGCAAGCACCTTTTTAATGTCATTTTGGAACAAACCAATAATTGCTCCTAATAAAGCCGTAGCCAAACCTACCCAAGCCACAACCTCCAGCGTAAAGGGAGATAAGGTATAAAGTACGTTTGAGCGAACTATCATGTATATACCGGAAGTAACCATGGTAGCCGCATGGATTAGTGCAGATACAGGAGTAGGACCTGCCATGGCATCTGGAAGCCAGGTAAATAACGGAATTTGAGCCGACTTACCCATTGCTCCCACAAACAAAGCTAATGTGATGGCTACAATAATTGGACTGCCTATTTCAAACGCTTTTGCTTGCTCAAATACAGATATATATTCAAGCGTGCCAAAAGTGCTAATTATCAAGAATATACCTACCAAAAAACCAAGATCACCAACCCTGTTCATGATAAATGCCTTACGGGCAGCATTAGCATAGTTAGTGTTTTTGTTCCAAAAACCTATTAGAAGGTAAGAACAAAGCCCAACGCCTTCCCAACCGATGAACATGATTAGGTAGTTTCCTCCAAGAACCAAGAGAATCATGGAGAAAAGGAAGAGGTTTAAGTACGCAAAGAACTTGCCATAACCAGAGTCATGACTCATGTAACCAGCGGAGTAACCGTGTATTAACGTTCCTACTCCCGTAATAATGAGTAACATCACCAAAGACAATTGGTCTATCTGGAATGTAAAGCTAATGTTCAGGCTTCCGATAGTAATCCAGTCAAACAGGTTTACTATTATTGGTTCACCGGTAAATTGCTGGTAGGTGATAAACACACAAATGAAAGAAAGCAAAGAAGCTCCTGTACCAATAATAGGCACCCAGCTTTTTGGAATGGTTTTAAATCCTAAACCGTTTATTAGAAACCCTATAAATGGAATTAAAGGAATAAGTGAAATTAAATTCATATCTTTATTAACCTTTTAATTTGTCAAAAAGTCCAATGTCAATTGTCCGGATATTCCGGTAAATCATAACTATAATAGCTAGGCCTACTGCTACTTCGGCTGCAGCTACCGCCATTATAAAGAATACCAAGATTTGGCCGTGAGCATCAGCATAATAAGCCGAAAATGCAACCAAAAGTAGGTTTACGGCATTAAGCATAAGTTCTACGGACATCAAAACTATAATGGCGTTTCTTCTTACTAATACGCCTATAATACCAATGGCAAACAATAGGGTGGATAGATACACGATGTTAAGCAAAGGTACCTGTTTGAAAATATCTGGTATCTGGTGTAAAATGTTATCAGGCATAATCCTTCAAATGTTTTTTTGCGGGTTTGGTTGGCCGCAAAAGTAATATATCATTTTTTCATTTTCAATTTAATGTCAGTGAGCTTCCTCTTTGTATCAAGGGGGAAATCACTGTTCATCATCCAATCATAGTATTGGGGCTCTTTGGTAAGAACATCTTCCACTTTTTTACCGGTATTTTTGCCAAAATTGAAGACAATATCCCCATTCTTATTAATAGCCATGCGTTGTGCAAAATCTACAATGTTGCTTGAGCTTAGGTTGTGTAACACTGCCATATCATTTTGTACAGGTTCAAACTCTTCTCCCTTATCGTTGATTTGCTTTACGCCTTCGTATCTTTCAACTTGAGCACACAATACCTCAAGCGTAGCCAATGTGTCAGCTTCGGCACTGTGGGCGTTTTCTAAGGTTTTGTTACAATAAAACTTATAAGCAGCACCCAAAGTCCGAGGCTCCATTAAATGAAAAACCCTCTGTGCATCAATAAATTTTCTGTTTTTTACGTCAAAAATAGAGCTGTCTATTCTTAAGAACTCCTCTACTAGCATAGGGATATCAAAACGGTTGCTGTTAAATCCGGCTAAGTCGCAACCTTCCAAAAACTGGGCAAGGGATTTAGCTAGCTGCTTGAATGTTGGCTCATCAGCCACGTCAGCGTCATAAATACCGTGTATTAAACTAGACTCCAGAGGAATGGGCATTCCCGGATTAATGCGTTTGGTTTTTACCTCTACGGAGCCGTCTAAATTAGCCTTAGCTATAGATATTTCTACAATACGGTCACGTGAAATATTTATTCCAGTCGTTTCCAAATCTATGAATGCCACGGGCTTTTTTAGCTTGAGCGTATGCTGAGTCATCTTATAAGGTTCCCCTACGTTTTAGTCTTTAATAACTAACAAAAATAGAAAATCATTTTTGTACCGTGCCTATCTGGCTTATCCAATTGTAAAAAGCTTTTATAGCAAAGACACTTAAGGATATACTATCTTTCTTTTTATTAGACAGTTGTGTCTTATTTTTAATCATTACTAATAAGGAGCGGCGTTACAATATTATCCTAAAGGTGGTACCTTTTCCAGGTGCAGAGTCTGCTACGTAGAGTTGCCCATGATGGTATGTTTCCACAATTCTTTTGGCTAAAGTAAGGCCAAGACCCCACCCCCGTTTTTTGGTGGAATAACCAGCATTAAAGATGTTTCGTCTTACGGCCATGGTCATTCCTTTCCCGGAGTCAGTGATGTCTATCTTAATTTTGTTTTGGGCGTAATTGCTAATATTTACATTTAAAGAACCTACTCCTGTCATTGCGTCAACTGCATTTTTGCAGATGTTTTCTATCACCCATTCAATCAGGTTTTTATTTATGTCTTTGGTGACTTCTGTGTGGAGATTGTTTTCTATTGTCCAGGTTACTTTAGTTGATATTCGTTTTTTGAGATACTCTACTGTAGATTCTATTAGCTCTCCAACGTTTTCGGCTTTCATGTTTGGAACGGAGCCAATGTTAGAGAAACGAGACGTGATGGTTTCGAGACGTTGGATGTCCTTTAACATTTCGTCACCAATGGTTTGGTCAAACTCCGGGTTGATTTTTAACACTTCTACCCAGCCCATAAGACCCGAAATGGGGGTGCCCAATTGGTGTGCTGTTTCTTTTGCTAATCCGACCCAAACACGGTTTTGTTCTGCCCGGCGTGTAGAGGAGTATGAGATGTATGCCAAACCACCAAATAATAACAAGGTAGAAATTATAACGTATGGGAAATACTTAAGTGTTTTAAGTGTGTTTGAGTCAGAATAGTACAAGAACCCTTCGGTGGCTCCATTGCTAATAGGAACGGGGGCGTGCTCTTTAGCCATTTCTTCGGCTTTTTTTAAGATAGATGCCGCTTTTTTAGAATTGATTGGGAAGCGGAGTGTGTCGTTTAGCTCGGGAATATTTTTGTGACTATTTGGGCTGCCATCTGCCACATAAATAACAGGGATAGTAGTATTAGCCCTAATAACTTCCGATGCGAGTGTCATGTCACACTCGAAGGCGTCTGGCCGATGCAGAAACTCTAAAGATTTTATGTAGAGATCTACGTAGACCTTTTCTCTTTCGGCCAGTTCTCTACTTATTTGGTTGAAATAATACAAAACTCCTAAAACAAAAAAAAGTAGAACGCCAATAATTATAAAGCGGCGGGTAGAGAGATTTTTGTAAACGTCAAAAAAGATTTTGTTTTGCTTCATCCGGTTATAACATTTCTAGCTTTCCAAAACAGACAAATATAGGATAATATTTTTAGGATAGATATAACTCTATAACGTGTATAATGGCAAGATAATTAAAAGGATTTTTCAAGGCTTCAATTTAGAACATTTCTAAATTTAGATTACCGAAACTATACACAGAATATAAAGGTTATTTTTGTGTCCATTTTTGGATTATGTAGTACCCCAAGGAATGTCGGATAAATTTCGTTCAATATCTATTTCGTATAAGCAAGCCCCATTTGAGGTTAGAGAGAAAATTACGCTCACAGAGAGCGAAATAAAAGATTTTTATCTCAAACTGAAGGAGGTTTTGCGTATACATGAAGCCTTGGTGATTTCTACGTGTAACCGTACAGAGGTTCACTATAGGTCTGAGAAAGACTTTTCTGAAGAACTAATTAAGCTTATAAGTACTGTTAAGGGAATAAGCTCGACTGAAATTCGGGAGTATTTCCAATTGATATCAGGCGAGAGACAAGCCTTGTCTTATTTATTTGAGGTGTCACTTGGTTTACATTCGCAAGTTGTAGGTGACCAGCAAATTATTTACCAGATAAAGCAAGCCTACCAGTGGGCGGCTGATATGGATATGACCGGTACGTTTTTGCACCGGGTTTTACATACCATTTTCTATGCTAACAAAAGGGTAGTACAAGAAACTGCGTTTCATGATGGAGCTTCGTCTACCTCATATGCCACAATAGATTTAATGCAAACAATCCTACCTGCTATGGGCCAACCAAAGATTTTGGTTTTGGGACTAGGGGATATGGGTGAAGATGTGGCAAAAACGCTTTTTGAGAAGGAGATTAAGAATGTTACGCTTTGTAACCGTTCGTTTGATAAAACAGAGTCCTTGTCTAAGCTGTTTAGTTATGAGGCTATGTCTTATTTTGAATTGATTAAGAACATAGGAGAATTTGATATTATCATTTCATCATTGCGTTTGGTGAGCCCGATAATTACGAAGAATGTGCTTAAAGACAGAAAAGCCATTACTTATTGCTTTGACCTTTCTATCCCGCATAGCATTAGTCCGGATGTAGCTGAGCTGCCTGGTGTGGTATTTTATGGTTTAGATGAAATCCAACAGATTACTGACGAGTCTATAGATAAGCGTTTGGCCGCCGTACCAGAAGTTTCTGCCATTATTGAAGAGCTTGTAGGCGATATAGATAATTGGGCAAAAGAGCTACAAGTATCCCCTACGATACATAAACTTAAGAACGCTTTAGAACAAATTAGGCAAGAAGAGGTGGCTCGTCACTTGAAAGGTCTTAGCCAAGAGGAAGCCCAAAAAGTTGAAAAAATTACAAGTGGCATGATGCAGAAAATCATTAAAATGCCCGTGCTACAACTGAAGGCTGCCTGCAAGAGAGGTGAGGCTGAAGAGTTGATAGATTTCCTAAATGACCTTTTCGACTTAGAGAAGTCAGGAGCTAAAGCATAATTTAGGCTTTATCAGACCGTAAATTAAAGAATGAAATTCCTTCAGTTTTATTATTTATTGAGACTTGCCAATAAAGGCTAGTGTCTGGTTAATCAGTCTTAGAATAAAATCGGGTTGAATTATCTGAGCTGGCTGTTCCTTTCGCAAAGAGATTGTGTAATATTGTATTTCTAATAACTTTGTTCTTCGCCTACAAACTTAGATTCTCGATAATTATATTGACAAGTTTCGGATTGTCATCCTCACTTATGATTGAACTGACAAAAGCTTATCACATCGAGAAGACTAGATGTGTATAGATTGCTCATACCAAAGGTATTTACTCTGAGCAGATTTTTCTTATAAAAACGGTTTTATCCAATCCAAAATAGATCAAACAAAAAAGCCAACGGTGTACCGTTGGCTTATATTTAGTAGCTGAAAAGGCTTATAAGATAGCAATAAAGCTTTTTATTACCGATACCAAACGGATGGTGTCGAATATTCTTGCTTCTGATCCGCCGTGTGATTTTACAGATGCTTCGTGGCTAGTAACACATTGCTCACAGCCGTTTAAGGCAGAGACGCCAAGGCTTAATAGCTCAAAGAACTCTTTGCCTAAAACAGGGTTCATCATAATGGACATACGGATACCCGCTGGCATAGTTTGGTAGTTTTGGTTTGTGTGCATGAAGTGCTTAAAACGGTAGAATACATTGTTTGCATTCATAACCGAAACAGCAGCAGCAACTTCCAGAATTTCCGCTGGAGTGGCACCATGGTTGCTTGCTAACTCCTCAAGAGCAACTCTTAATGGAGCACTTTTTTCGTTTATAGCCACAGAAAGGGCTAGTAACGCAGCTTCTTTCTCCGTAAGGTTTTGGCCTTTTAGTACGTTGCCAACGTTTATTTTAAGATCCTTTAAAAACCTGCTATCTACCTCATTAAATCTATCTATAAGATTGCTCTCTAAGTCCTCACTTAGGTTTACACTTTCGAAAAGGCTTTTCTTTGTGTTTGTTGCTGTAGGTATCATATCTGTAATTTTTTAAAAAAAGAGGTTTAGTGCTACGGCACTAAACCTCGTAGTAATTATCGGATAGAGATTAAACTGTAAGAGTTTCTTCTCCTTTTTTCCAGTTACAAGGGCAAAGCTCATCTGTTTGCAGAGCATCTAAAACTCTAAGAACTTCTTCTACGTTTCTACCAACAGATAGGTCATTGGCAGCTACCCAACGGATTTCTCCCTGAGGGTCTACAATGTATGTAACACGGTAAGCTATTTTCTCGTTTTCTTCTAATATGCCTAATTCCTCAGCAAGTGACTTAGAAGTATCGGCAATCATTGGAAACTGAAGACCTCTAAGATCATCATGGTTGTTTCTCCATGCCAGGTGTACAAACTCAGAGTCTGTAGACGCTCCTAAAAGGACAGCATCACGGTCAGAGAAATCTTCGAACTTAGCATTAAAAGCAGCAATTTCTGTAGGACATACAAAAGTGAAGTCTTTTGGCCACCAGAACATTACCATCCATTTTCCGGCACTGATATGGTCTTCCGAAGAGATTTCGTAGAACTCTTTACCTTTTTCTAAGGATACAACAGCTTGTTTCTTGAACGCTGGGAATTTTTTACCTAAGCCTAACATAATCTTAAAATATTACAATTTTTTATTAAAAAAAATCCATAAAATTAAACATCCACATTAGAATATTTAAATTTTTATACAAAGCTAAAGCAGGCTATTGTATTACACAAATCTATATTGTTTATTTGGGTATAAGTAAAAATTATAGGACATGACAGTCACACAGTTACAATATGTTTTGGCTTTAGAAAAGTTTGGAAATTTTATTAATGCGGCAGAAGCTTGCCATGTTTCCCAGCCGGCACTTAGTATGCAAGTAAAGAAGTTGGAAGATTTTCTGGGAGTAGTAATTTTCGACAGGAATACATCGCCTATAAGTATAACCACTTTGGGAGCTAAAGTGCTGGATCAGGCTCGTGTGGTTATGAAGGAGTATAATAAGATTAACGCTATCATCAGTGAAGAAATGAAGGAAGTGCAAGGGGCTTTGAAAATTGGGTTTATTCCTACTATTGCTCCCTACCTGGTGCCGTCATTCTTAAAAAGATTTACTGGTTTATATCCTGGCGTACTCTTGGAAATTAAGGAACTTACCACACAAGATATAATACGGGCATTAGAATCCGGAGAAATAGAAATGGGAGTGTTAGCCACGCCATTGAGTCTGCCAAATTATGAAGAAACACATTTGTTTTACGAGAAGCTTAAGCTTTATCTCTCGCCAGAAAACCAACTATTTGGAAACGATAGTATCAAGAGTAAGGATTTGGAGCTAAACTCTCTTTGGCTTTTAGAAGAAGGACATTGTTTACGCGGACAAGTAGAGAATTTTTGTGAACTACGTACGCAAAGTAGCAAAAGCCAGGGGATAGACCTACAATTAGGGAATCTGGAAACGATAATCCGGTTAGTAGATAAGTTTAAAGGGATTACGGTATTGCCGGAAGTGGCTGTAAATGACTTGACACATGTACAGAAAACCCAGATAAGGGCATTCTCGGGGATAGAGCCTAAGCGGGAAATAGGCATTCTAACAGATAAAAACTATCCCAAAAAGAAGTTGCTTAATGCAGTAAAGGAGGTCTTACTGAGTGATGTCCCTAAGGCTATTCTGGCAAATGATAGTTTAGGACTCTTAGAAGTGGTGGAATAGGCGGTGGGTGTCCAGGGTTAATGCTGCTTATGCAAAAACAGGAGTAGAGATGTTGATTGCCTTTTAGATGTTTGTCCCTCTCCATAGACATGAAGAGGGACAAAAACATTTTTTGTAATAGTACGATTCACGCTCTCACTTTGAATGAAGCATCCAGTTTGAAGGCGATTTTTTCTGGAGTGAATCGTTTGTATTAATTTTCCTTGGATTCAATCTATTCTTAGTCTACGTAAATGCTTCCGCTAGAGGTTCTCATTCTTACTGATTTTCCTCCACCGTTTATTTTACCTTGGGCTTTTCCTTGTTTCAGGGTACTGCTATGTTTAGCTAGTTTTTCGCTATATATGCGGTTCCCTTTTAGGTCTAAGTCCATGTTCTCGTTAAAAGGTAAATCTACTCTTATTGCTCCTGCACTTGTACTTAAATCTACGAATTCACCTATTGATTTGATATCTCCATTGATAGATCCACCCGATGTAGAAGCTTTTATACTTCCATTTATTTCAGAAAAACGGATACTGCCACCAGAAGTACTTATGGCTAGATTCCCTTTTATGTTATCGGCTTTTATACTTCCACCACTTGTAGTTCCTTTGATGTCTCCACTAAGGTTAATAAAAGTAAGACTTCCGCCAGATGTACTTAAATTAATCTTATCACTTACGTTTTCTGCTGTAATGCTTCCTCCGCTTGTACTAAGAGACACCGTACCTTTTACATCAGTCAGCTTAATAGAACCGCCTGATGTTTTGCCATCTATTTTACCACTTAGGTTATTTAGGCTTAAGGATCCACCAGAAGTCTTAAACTCCAAATCCCCTTTTAGATTGGCCAATTGTATACTTCCGCCCGAAGTACGGAGATTAGTGCTCACTTTCTCCGGACTCTCTATTTCAAAACTTACAGACAGTCTATTATCATTGTTAAAAATGAACCCGTCATTTTTCGGCTTGGCTAAACAAATAAGTTTGCCATCTGTCACCTTTACATCAAGGATATAATTTTCTAATCTTTCCTTTATTTGACTTTCCGTAAGTTTTTTGCTCCAGTTATTGGGTCTGATATAAACACGCACTCGGCTGGTGCTGGCTCCTCCTGTTACTTTTATTGTGCCACCTGAAGTAGATACGTCTACAAAATTTATATTCTGCTTACCAAAATCCTTTATAATATATGGTTCGGTAGTTTGTGCTTTTAATGTTACACTTATTAAAAGTGCAAATAGTAATAGTTTGATAGTATTCATAATTTTTAGTTTTTTATAGTAGATGCAAAATAGTTTAGTGAGGTTGCATGAAATGGTAAATTTTCTATTTTTTTCTAGAGAGAGCTAATTTTTTAGTAGGTTTGGCACTTCGAAAAACATTGTGTGATGAATATAGAAGGTGTATACGCCGCAGCAGAACGTCTTAACGGAGTTGTAATCCGTACTCCATTAGCAAAAAACCAAAACCTATCTGAACTATATGGAGCCAATATTTATCTAAAAAGGGAGGACCTCCAAGTAGTGAGATCTTACAAAATAAGGGGGGCATATAATAAAATGGCTTCCATGCCTAGCAGTCAATTGGCTAAAGGGGTGGTATGTGCCAGTGCAGGAAACCACGCTCAAGGGGTGGCCTATGCATGTAATAAAATGAAGGTAAAGGGCTGTATATTTATGCCTACTACCACACCAGCCCAGAAAATTAAGCAAGTGAAAATGTTTGGTAGGGAGTGGGTAGAAGTGGTATTGTCTGGCGATACCTTTGACGACTCATATGATGCCGCATTAGAATACAATCAAGAAAAAGGAGGGGTCTTTGTACATCCTTTTGATGATCCTCAAGTAATAGAAGGCCAAGGCACGGTTGGCTTAGAGATTTTTAAAGATACTGATGTGAAGATAGACTTAGTCCTTTTTGCCATTGGTGGTGGAGGACTGGCATCTGGCGTAAGTACTGTTTTTAAAAGTTTGAGTCCGGCTACCCAACTTATTGGAGTAGAGCCTACAGGGTCTCCCACGTTAAAGACTTGCTTAGACCAAGGAAAAATTGTTTCTCTGGATTATATAGATAAGTTTGTGGATGGGGCAGCTGTGAAGAAAGCAGGAGAACTCACTTTTGAGATAATCAAGGAAAATTTAGACGATATTTTGTTGGTCCCGGAAGGAAAGGTGTGCTCCACCATTCTTAAGTTATATAATGAAGAAGCTATTATTGTGGAGCCTGCTGGGGCTTTGGCTGTAGCTGCTTTGGATAGTCTGAAAGATAAAATCAAAGGGAAGAATGTGGTATGTGTTATAGGGGGAGGGAATAATGATATTACCCGAATGGAGGAGATAAAAGAGCGTTCTTTGCTCTTTGAAGGCTTGAAACATTATTTCATTGTACAGTTTCCGCAGAGGGCGGGAGCTTTGAGTGAGTTTCTTGGTAAAGTTTTGGGGCCAACAGTAGATATTGTGTTTTTTGAGTATTCTAAAAAGACTGCACGAGAAAAAGGCCCGGCACTTATCGGTGTAGAAATTCAAAGCAAGGAAGATTTTGACCCTCTACTAGAACGGATGAAGGAGAACCTTATGAAGTTTACCTACATAAACGATAAGCCAGAATTGTTTGAGTATTTGGTGTTGTAAAAGAAAATGAAGGATTGTGAGAAGTGATAGTAGTCTCCTCATAGTCTAAGTTTGCGTGGAGTAAGAAATTTATACTTTTTCTTCGGCAGGTTTAATAAAGTACCAATGAAGGTACAGCCTTATTCTGAATATGAAGGGAGTCCCTTTCTCTCTATCTAAAATATTCTAAACTATCGGATTTCGAATCAAACCTCATGAATAAGCTAATTTGTTACTTATTCATGAGGATATTTTTACAATACTAAGCAAAGTTGCTGTAAACAAAAGTTTAATTAAAGAGCCGTATTCTTGATTCTTATCAACTTGCCGTTTGTTTCATCAGACAATATGTATAGTTTATCTCCAGGGCTTTGTACTACTTTTCTAATCCTAAGCCTGTCGTCAACAAAAAGTTCTTCTATACTTTTTACGGTTTCTCCATAAACCACCATTCTCCATAAACTACCTCTAGACAAGCCCGGAACTAACAAATTATGATTCCATAAAGCAAATTCATTCCCTTCATAAAAGTGTAAACCGGTGGGAGCTACTGTTTGTATCCATGACCAGACAGGCTCTGTATAAATGTTACCGGGAATAGCCTTGGGGGCAAATTCGGTAAAACGGTATTTCCCTGTCGTTTTCATAGGCCAACCATAGTTTGCTCCGCCTTTAAGTACATTTATTTCATCACCCTGATGTGTGCCATGTTCACTAAACCAAATCCTCCCATTACTTCTTTCCACTGTAAGTCCCTGTGCGGCTCTAATCCCGATAGCGTATAAGCCTGGTACAGCATGCTCCCCAAAATCAGGATTATCCTTTGGGATAGTTCCATCTGAATTGATACGATATATTTTACCTCTTCTATCAGTAATATCTTGAGCTATTGGGAGAACAGGCTCATCTTTTTCATTAAAAAGACGTTCACCTATTGTAAAATACAGTTTTCCGTCAGCTCCAAAAACCATTCCGCCACCGTAATGATATCGCTCAGAAGTATACGGTTCAGCTACAAAAAGCACTTTAATCTCACTTAAAGTTGCATTTCTTAATACAGCCCTAATAATCTTAGTTGTTCTACCTCTAGAAGATTTAGCAGCATAAGATAGATAGACAAAGTTGTTATTTTTAAAATCAGGATCAAGAAGCACCTCGAATCTACCTGTATTGTCGCCAAAGCCCGTTAAGCTATCTTCTAAATCTTTAGGGAAGCCTATCACATTTACCCTTTCCTTATTCTGTAAATTAACTTTTACAAGCTCTCCATCCTTTTCAGAAATCAAAACTTCATCTTCTGATATAAAAGCCATACTCCAAGGCCGATTTAGTCCATCCATAATCGTCTCTTTTTGCAGTTTTATCGCATTTGAGATAAATGTTTTATGAGGTGTCCGAGTAGATACTTTATCTGCAATAAACCAGCCCTCAGTTGTTTTCATAAGGTTAAAGTAATCAGTATACAAATCTCTTTCTGTACTGATTTCAACTTTTGCATTACCCATATTATTGGTAATATCTACACTTACAATGCGTGTAATTAGGTTTCGAGGTTTGACACGTGGTTTAAAGAAACTTAGATATTGACTTCTCGTAAAAAGATCAAATTTACCATTACTATAATTTTTAAGATTACAGGTAGAATGCATAGCTCTACCTATTTTGGAGGTATCTCCTGTGGCCCAACCATCAAAATACAGTTCGATTGTTTTTTCTATCAACTGTCTTTCTGTAGGGTTTTCTTGAGAAAATACATTAAAGCTAATAATAAGAAAGAAGCTAGTGAATAAGGTTTTCATTTAAAAGTATTAGTTTTTGAATAAAATGAACCGTTTCATTTTGACCACAAAAGTCTACTATACTTTTAAATCCAAAGTCCCAAAAACAGAATTCAGTACTACGATTTTATAAATCCAGACTGCTGATAAACAGCAGGGGTTAATCCCTTTATCTTTTTAAAGGTTGCAAAAAAAGTAGACTTTGCATTAAAACCAACTTCCTCTGCTACAGCATCTATGGTTAAGTATCTGTTTTCCAGAAGTAATCTACAAGCTTCACTTATACGATATTCGTTAACAAAAAGTGTGAAATTTTTCTTAATGTTATCGTTGAGAATCTGAGATATCAAATGACTTGAAACATGTGCTTCACGTGCAAGATCATTTATTTTCAAATTTGGATTTTTGAAGAGTTCCTTCTCCACCATAAGTTTATTCACTTTCTCAATGATGGTCTGTACCATCTCTTTGTCTAGTTTACTGCCAGAATATTTCTGTTTCAAGAGAGTAACCCTATTTTGGGTTTTCTCTTTATAAAGAAAGGCAAACACAGAAAGATAAATAATCAGTGAGAAAATCAAAGGTGCACTAATGTAACTTCCTTTTGTAATCTTTAAAATGGCCCACACATAGCATCCAAAAAGTATTATCATTAATACTAAAATAAGCATACTCATTTTTTCTTCAACCCTAAGATTCTCCTTCGTCCACATTTTCTTAAGCGTAGGAATGAACATAATAGCTGAAAAGGCAATGTGTATGCCCCACTGTAAATAAATTCCAGGAATGAAGTAATTACGCCACAAAGAAGGGAAACTTTCATACGGATAAACCCCTCCTACTGACACAATAAGTATAAACCAAAAAATAAGTACCCAAAGCCAGTTTCGAGGCAAACGTTTAACCTCATCCATTTCTGATTTGATATAGAAAAACAAAAAAGGTCCTATAAGGAAGCAAGCCGTTAACCCTATCTGAAGGTAAATTTTGGCTAAGCTGTAGTCAAAAAAAAATGCTACTGATTTTCCTACCCTAATACTAACCACCATCAATAATGCACCAAGCAGGAGTTTTGACAAATGTTTCTTTGAAGCAAAAAGAATTATATAAATACCTAAAATAAGTCCGTTAAAAGCTCCTAATGAGCCTAAAAAGAATAATATTTTTTCAGATGAATTCATTCTTCTATTTCGTACTAAAACTAACTACACAAATGTAATTTTTAAATCAATGTCTCGTCCTAAAAAATAAGCTTTACAGTTTCGACAAAAATTAAAATACCAATTATTGAGTCCCAATAAGGTCTTCGGCTTGTCTATATTCGGTCTCTAAATGTTACAAAATATAGGGCACGGATGTTTTTTTGTTTCTTTTTATCAGCCATTGAAGAGTGGATTATTGAAGCAAGTTAGAAAATAGTAATTCGCATGAAATCAGAGAATCTAGCAAGTGAAAGCTCTACTTAGGTATAAACGATAAACCTCAAATGATCGAGCTTTTTTAAAGAAAATGCGGTCGTTTAATTATAAACGACCGCATTTTTTATTTGAGATATTTGTCCATTTATCTTTCAACTACCACACCTGGATTCCCGAAAACTGTTTTACCATCTTTTACGTCCTCAATAACCACAGTTCCGGCACCAATGCGTGCATTCTTTCCTATTTTAATACCAGAAACTACGATTGCTCCAGAGCCAATAAATGAACCTTTTCCTATCTCTACACCAGAATTTATGATTGCTCCTGTGCCTATTTCTACAAACTCACCTATGGTAGCTTGTGGGTCTATTACCGCATTGGATAATATCACGGAGTGGTTTCCAATTTTGGCTCCGGGGTTTATTACTGCACCAGCTGCCACCAGTATTCCGTGTCCTATTTCTGCCTCTTCAGAAACCACCGCTTTATTGTGGATGGCGTTTACAGGCATAGATTTGCGGCTATCTAATAAGTATTTTACGGCTTTTTCTTTAGCTGTCTTGTGTTCTATTGCCACAAAAGCTTCATTTTTTTTACCTATTATGTTTAGGTAGCTGTCATCATCTGTACTTCCTAAAACTACCACTTCAGAAATTTCAGAGTTGTGCAATTTGGTGTCGTCGTCCAGAAATCCATATACCAACACATTATTACTCGTAAAAATATCAAGGGCAAGGCGACCAAGTTTGCCCGCACCCAAAATCAAGACAGGATTATCCATATACGTAAAACATTTTTTTTGCAAAGTTACATTATACAGAGAGATACTCCGAAACCAGGTTCAATTTTTCGGCCGCTTCCAGTAAAATGACATCATCTTTTGCAAAGCAAAATCGTAAGACTTTGTGATCTTGGGCATTATGGTAAAATGCAGAATTAGGGATAGATGCCACTCCGGCCTTTACAGTTAAAAGCTTGCTGAGCTCTTTGTCCTGAATGGGATTATTAAAAACGAAGCTTTGGAAAAAAGTGCCTTCTGAGACCAGTGGTGTCCAAAATGGATTTTTAATTTGCCCTAAAAACAAATCCCGTTTTCTTTGGTAAAACTGAGCGAGGCTATCAAGAGGTTCCCTGTTATCTAGATAGCTAGCTATGGCATATTGGGCAGGAGTAAATGTGCAGAAGGTAATATATTGGTGTATTTTTCTTATTTCAGTGCTTAAGTGAGGTGGAGCAAGGCAAAATCCCACTTTCCAACCCGTAATGTGCAGTGTTTTGGCAAAGGAGCTACAAACTATTGTTTTCTCTCTTAAAATACTACTGTTGCCCAGCGACAGGTGTTTGTGGCCATCAAAAGTTATGTATTCATAGACTTCGTCACTCACCACATATACGCCCGTTTTTTCTACAATCTCCTCCAAGGCTTTTATATCGCTTTGGTTTAACACTTTTCCTGTAGGATTGTGCGGTGTATTTACAATTATGAGCTTCGTTCTGCTAGTTATATTGCTTTTTACCTCTGCCCAGTCAATACTGTAGTCGGGGTGTTTCATTTGCACAAAAATAGGGACTCCGCCTTGTAGCAAGATTGCAGGTACATACAAGTCATAAGCAGGTTCTATGATGATGACCTCATCTCCGCTATTTACCAAAGATGATATGGCTACAAACAGGGCCTCGGAAGCCCCTGATGTTATCGTAATTTCTGCGTCTGCATCGTACTGATAAAGCCCGGCGAGGCGTTGCCTTAATTCAGGAACGCCTGTAGCTGGCGAATATTGGTTTTTACCCTCAGCTGCAAAATGACCAAGTTTTTTAACCAAAATAGGGTCCGGGTCAAACCCAGGAAAACCTTGCGAAAGGTTTATAGCTTGATGCTGGTTTGCCAGAGTTGTCATTTCAGTAAAAATGCTAACCCCTACATTTGGCAGTTTAGATGAGGTCATTTACTGTTACTAATGTGTTTTGCCATTTCGTAAATGGTGTACCAATGCGTGTGGCTAAGCTTTATAGGCGTTGATGCTGCCACGTTTTGTATGCGGGATAAGCTTTTGGAGCCAATAACGGGTAAAACACCCAGGTTTAATAACCAAGAAACTGCTATTTGCTCTACATTGTATCCTGTTTCTTCTGCCACTTTTTCTAAAACGCCTCTTAGTGTAAGTGCCTCCGAAGAAGTGCCCTCTAGGATTTCACCATTGGCTAGCGGAGACCAAGCAAGGGCTTTTCCGTAAGCTTCCTTTATGTTATCCACCCTGCCATCAAACAAGGCCTTGGCATTTAGTAGGTTAAATTCCAAGTGGTTTGTTACTATGGGTGTTTGCAGATACTTGCTTAAAAGTCTGTATTTTGATGTGCTAAAATTGGCAACACCAATATGCTTTACGTATCCGATGTGTTGGAGATATTCCAATGTTTCGGCTATTTCCTCTATTTCAGTTATGTAGTCCAAGCCATCTAATAGAAAAATGTCTAGATACTCTACAGACGTTTCTTCTAAGAAGCTTTTTACTTGTGAAAGAAGCGTTTTTCTTGAATTGTCGTTATACAAGGTGCCGTCTTCAAGTGAAAACACACCAAACTTGGCAAGTATAACTACGTCTGCACGGTCTACTTTTTTTTCTTTGAGGGTTTCAAAAAACACCTTCCGTAAAGCCAAATTAGAAACCGAAGCAGAGAGCTCAAACGTATTTACGCCCAGTTCTAGACACTTTATTATGGCGGCTTTTACTTCTTTCTCATCAAATATTTTTTCACTCTCCCATCTCCACAAAGAGTAAATGGCTTTGGACACCTTAGGACCTGAGTCACTTAAATATATTTTATCCATATTATTAGAATTTTGCTGAAAAGATATTAAAAAAG
>CAZBAV010000052.1:20115-31235 GCA_964489955.1 uncultured Lacihabitans sp.
AAAAAAGACGTCACAAATCGTAGTCGTGACGCCTTTCTGGTAATTAAAGTTTTAGTCCATCGAATAAAATTGCAAGAATATATTCCCTATCAAAAAAATGGTTTAATGATTATGACTGGGAAGTTTAATAGGACAAAGAAAGTAGTTTTTTACAAGTCTACCAAAATAATAGAGTAATATTTTATTGAAATTAGCCCAATGTTCATACTTTATCCCTTGTTTATACAAAAATAGGATTGGTTACTAACAATATTGAGATAAAAACTAGCAAACATCCTGATGTCTCTTGGAGCCGCTTACAGTACTTTTGGTTCATGCAATTGTCCAAATCAAACTTAAAAGGCCGAGGGGCACGAATAAATACCCAGAACAAGTTTCTAGCTA
This sequence comes from uncultured Lacihabitans sp., assembly GCA_964489955.1. Taxonomy (GTDB): domain Bacteria; phylum Bacteroidota; class Bacteroidia; order Cytophagales; family Spirosomataceae; genus Leadbetterella. The sequence continues at coordinate 20,500 of CAZBAV010000052.1, forward strand.
ATAACTATGAAGCAGAGGATTATTTTGACGATGATTTCCCACCGGCAAAAGTGAAAACTATTTTCTATGAGGAGAACGCAAAGAAACTGGTGAATTTCATTAAAAGCCCTGATATGTATGGCATGCAATATGTAAATCCGTACCAGGGATGCGAGCACGGCTGCATATATTGTTATGCACGTAATTCACACGAGTATTGGGGTTTTTCGGCTGGTATTGACTTTGAAAGTAAGATCATGGTCAAGAAAAACGCAGCAGCTTTACTAGAAAAGAAGTTCTTGGATCCTAAATGGGTGTGCCAACCTATAAGCTTGTCTGGAAACACAGATTGCTATCAACCAGCGGAGAAAAAATATAAGCTCACACGTGGGATTTTGGAGGTTTGCCTGAAATACCGAAATCCGGTGGGAGTTTTAACCAAAAATACGCTTGTTTTAAGAGATATAGACCTATTGCAAAAGCTAGCAGAGTTAAGTCTGGTACATGTACTTTTCTCTATAACTACGCTGGATGAAAAGTTACGGCTGGCATTGGAGCCAAGGACCACTACGGCAGACCGCAAGCTTAGAGCTATAGAAACACTAACAAAGGCTGGTATACCAACAGGAGTAATGACAGCACCGATTATTCCGGGTTTAAACGATCAGGAAATACCCAAAATGGTAGAAGCAGCAGCTGCTGCAGGAGCATTAATGGCAAACTATACCATTGTGCGGTTAAACGGAGCCATTGCCCAGATTTTTGAAGATTGGATACGGAAGGAGTTTCCGGATAAAGCAGACAAAGTACTACACCAAATAGCCGACTGCCATGGAGGAAAATTAAATGACTCCAGATATGGAATACGGATGCGAGGTGAAGGGCAGTTTGCCGAACACATAAGAAATCTACACGCACTGTCTGTCCGTAAATACATGGAAAACCGTGCATTTCCAGCATATGACACTGCATCTTTTGTGCGTTACGGGCAGTTAAAGCTCTTTTAACTATGCGAAAAAACTAATCTTTTCCCAGGTTCATCAAAGAAAAACTGTCCGTTGTCGTATTTCAGACTACCCGAAACAAAAGTCTTTTCTATGGATGTACCAAATGTTTTGCCCTCAAACGGAGACCATCCACACTTATAATAGATGTTTTCCTTTGTTACGGTTTGTGGCTTATTGGGATTAACCAAAACCAGGTCTGCCCAGTAACCTTCTCGGATATAGCCACGATCTTTTATCTTAAAACAAGTGGCCGGAGCATGAGCTGTTTTTTCCACTATGGTTTCCAATGATATTTTACCCTCGAGATAATATTCCAATAACAAGGGTAGGCTATGCTGTACCAGAGGAACACCAGATGGAGCTTGCCAATATCCCGCATTTTTCTCCTCCCATGTATGTGGAGCGTGGTCTGTGGCTAAAATATCCAAGCGGTTATCTAGTAGACCTTGCAGGAGATTTTCTCTGTGATTATGCTTTATTGCAGGGTTACACTTTATTTGTGTTCCCAAAGTTTTATAATCTTCTGCATCGAAATGCATGTGGTGTACGCACAGCTCGGCAGTAATCCTTTTTTCTGAAAGAGGAATGGTGTTATCAAATAGCTCTAATTCTTGTGAAGAAGAAATATGTAAGATATGAAGGCGGGTTTTGTGCTTTTTTGCCAATTCTACAGCAAAAGACGAAGACTTATAGCAGGCTTCTTCATTCCGTACAATGGCATGGATATCATATGGAGGGTTATCTCCATAAATCTCTTTATATTTCTCAAAGTTTGCCTTTACAGTGGCCTCGTCTTCGCAGTGCGTGGCTATTAAACCACTGAAATTTGAAAAAAACTTATCTAAGGTTTCGGCATTGTCTACCAACATATTACCTGTACTGCTACCCATAAAAAGCTTTAAGCCACATACTTTATGCAGGTCAGTTTTCATAGCCTCATCATAGTTGTCATTTGAGCCTCCCATAAAAAATGAGTAGTTGGCCCAGGAAGACTCAGAAGCAATGTCGTATTTGTCTTCTAGCAACTGTTGTGTTAAGGCATTGGGTACGGTATTAGGCATCTCCATAAATGAAGTAGTACCTCCGGCTACTGCTGCTTTGGACTCTGTACCAATAGTGGCCTTATGAGTAAGCCCAGGCTCTCTGAAATGCACCTGGTCATCTATCACACCGGGCAAAAGGTATAAGCCGGAGGCGTCTATTTCCTTATGGTTAGTGAGGGTGTCTAGTACTGGAAGGATTTTTGCTATCCTTCCGTTTTGGATTAAAACATCTTGGTGTGATATCTCCCCTTCATTTACAATAGCGGCGTTTCTGATAATATAATTTTTCATAACCTCAGAGGGCTTTTTGTTCGTTTTTAGCTTCTTTTATGAGCCAAAGATACTCAGCATTTTTTAGACACAGCTTGTAATATTCTCGGGCTTCGTTTTTTTTGTTCTCCCTATCGGCAATCCGGCCTAGTCCCAAGTGGGCCATAGCAAGGTATTCTTTAGTGTAACGGTCATTGGGTTTTGTCCTTGTGGCTTTTAGGTAATTTTCTTTCGCCTTGGCATAATTTTTCTCCTGATGCTCCTGTATGTAACCCTCAAAAGTGTGGTAGGATAAAACCGCAACTGAATTGTCTAAGTTCTTTAGAGCTGAGTTTATTTTTGATGCTTCTTCGTACTTTTTGTTTAGGATTAAGGATTCCACATGGCTTATACGAATAATATAGTTGTTCGGAAACTTACTGAACAATTGACCCGAAATAGAAAGTGCCTTTGGGAAATTGGCCTCGTATTTTATATAGATGTCCCGGAGGTACATGCCGGCCTCAGTACGGCTAAAAAGGGAAGTTTTAAAAGATTTTTCCAGCTCTGCTAAGCCTTGTGCCTTATTCCCGGACTCGAAAAACACCATAATGGGCTTTACTATCGGTTTGGTTTCCGGATAACGCTCCCTATAATAAGCGTATAGACCATTGGCGAAGAGGAATTCAGCATTTTCGTTTTTATATTTTTTTCCTTCTTTAAAGAATTTCAGAGCTTTGCGTGCTTCCTTGGTTGCATCTAGGAAATTACCCTTATAGTTTTCTGATAGTGCCAAAAAGCCATGGCCGGCCAGAAGGAAAAAGGTAGACTCCATTTTATAGGCGGGCTTTTCGTAATATTTATAGCTTGCGGTTACACATTTGTTCAGTTCTGCTAAGTAAGCGTTTAAGGCGGCAGGGTTTTGGTCGATAGGAATGTGTTTCCATTGAATTTGTATAGCATTTAGCAAGAACCTCACAGGATGGTCGGCATATTTGGCTTTTACCGGAGCAAACTCAGCTTCTGCCTGAGGAAACTGCTGGTTATAGAGGAAATCTAACCCTTTCAGAACTTTACTGCTACTTTCTTTGTCGTCCAGAAATTGTGCGTGGCAGGTAAAGGCGAGCAGTAAAAGAAAAATGGTTTTTTTCATAAAATTTATTTTTTGATGTAGGCCCGTATTTAGTAGTTGAGGCCTAAAGTTATCCCTGTTTTCTACGGTTTTATTGCTCTTAATACTTCACTTTTGTGTGGTGGACCGGGATGTTTTTCCACATTAAAACCCACGGCTTTTAGGTTCCTCTGCACATATCCTTTAGAACAGTAGGTGGTTAGGATACCGCCACTTTCCATATTGTCATATAAATTACCAAAAATCTCCTCGGTCCAGAGTTCTGGCTGTGCTTTTGGAGCAAAGGCATCGAAATACACTAAATTATAACGTTTTGGGTGTTCATAGCATTCTAAGTTTCCTTTAATCTTTTCGAAATGGAAAAAATTGGAAACTTTCAACAATTCACTCCAAGCTTCTTGGTGCCAATAATGTAGGTTAGAAGGTAATTGGAGGTAATCTTTTTCCTCTAAAGGGTAAGCTTCCAGGGTTGTATAGCGAACTTCTATTTTCGTTTTGTTTGCTTCATTTAGTGTTAAATGGGCGTTTAGTCCCGTTCCAAAACCCATTTCAAAAATCTGTAAACTGTCGAATTTTGTCGCCGCAAATCTAAAGCCAAGCTCAATAAATATCCGTAGGGATTCTGTTTCGGCTCCGTGCACCGAATGGTAGGCTTGATTGAACCTATCAGAAAAAAAAGAGGGGGAGCCGTCGCCCGTTTCCAGATATTTCACGTAAAAACTATTTGCTGCAAAAATACAAGGTCTTTTCCAGCTTTGCACTTATTTGAAACCCAAATGCGTTGCCTATTGTTTTAAAGAAAACATCGAAAGAATTGCAAGTAAAAACCGATAAACTGCCCTTTAGCGAGGTGGCAGCCTTCCCCAAGTTGTTCTTAGACTATATAGATAGGAACCAAAATACTAATAATTTTTACGGAAATTTCCCCGATTTAGAAGGTTTTGGGAAACAAATAGCAGAAAAAAAGTTTGTCCATCGTGCAGAATTGGTGGCTGCTCTGGAAAAGCAGTATTCGGCTATAGAAAACAAACCGGACTTGGCTGTACTTGGGCAGGAAAATACATTTACGGTTACTACAGGACACCAGTTAAATATTTTTACCGGGCCACTTTATGTGATTTATAAAATTGTAAGCACAATAAATTTAGCCAAGAGACTTAAAGAGGGCTTTCCACAGTACAATTTTGTGCCTGTTTATTGGATGGCAACCGAAGATCACGATTTTGAGGAGATTGCATCTTTTAATCTTTTCGGGCAAAAGCACACTTGGGAAACTGCTCAAAAAGGAGCTGTAGGAGAGATGGATCCTTCCGGAATTTTACAGATTTTTGATCAATTAAAAGAAAAGCCAGAGCTGTTTCATAAGGCATATTCAGAAAACGGTACGCTTGCAGATGCAGTGAGGTTTTATATGAATGAGCTTTTTGGGTCTCAAGGATTGGTTTGTGTAGATGGGAATGATTCAGGACTTAAGAAACTTGCTGCACCCATTTTCTCCGATGAACTGAAAAACAGAAGCACCAAGAAGTCACTGGATGAAAATACGATAGAATTAGAAAAAGCAGGATATAAGCTGCAAATACATGCTCGTGATATAAATCTGTTTTATCTGGACAAAGGTTTCAGGGAAAGAATAGAGCTGGAGAATGGAGCATACAAAGTGCTTAATTCTGATTTGGTTTTCTCCGAAGCGGAAATGCTAAATTTATTGGATACTCATCCAGAAAAAATCAGCCCGAATGTTTCTCTAAGACCATTATATCAAGAGACCATTTTGCCTAACCTTGCTTATTTAGGCGGGCCGGCAGAACTATGTTACTGGTTTCAATTAAAGGGGCTTTTTGAGCACCATAATTTGGCTTATCCTATTGTTATGCCACGTAATATGGCTTTGGTCATAAATGGAGCCAATGTTAAACGCATGGAAAAACTTGGGGTTTCTGCTGCCGAGTTATTCATAGACGATGCCGTGTTTAAGAAGCAGTTTGTAGGCCGAAACTCAGAGAATACGCTTTCTTTAGACATAGAAAAAGAGAACGTACTTGCCGTTTTTGATGCAATTCTGGCTAAATCTATAGAGGTAGACCCAACACTAGCGGGAGCGGTAGAAGCAGAAAAATCTAAGCAGATTAAGAGCATAGAAAACCTGGAAAGCCGTATTAAGAAAGCCGAAGAACGTAAGTTTGAGGTTTCTTTAAACCAACTGGCAGGACTTAAGGATAAGCTTTTCCCTGGTGGTAACCAACAAGAGAGGAAAGAGAATTTCTTGAACTTTTATCTTAATGACCCGCAGTTTATAGAGAAAATATCTGAGGTTTTTGATCCGCTTGACTTAAGGTTTAATGTGGTGTATGTGTAGACTACTCTGTTGAACTACAGCCGTTAAAAAAAGTTAAACAAACTTTGCAGTACCAAAAAACAGTTATTTTTGGGAAGTGGTTTTTCCTGGAGGATAATACAATTCTTAGGATTAGCTGTTTTCTGAGATGAGAAAAAGCAGTTTCCTTATTGGCTTAATGGTGCTGGCCCTAACAGCTTTGGTGGCCTTGCAAGGATATTGGATATTAAATGCTTATCAGGCTCAAAAGGAGCAGTTTGACCGTACGGTAAAGACTGCATTGCTAGAAACTGTCCGCAAAATTGAGCAAGAGGAGGTGACGTATGTGGCTCGACAGAGGTTGGCCAACCAGCAGCTAAGCAAGCTTCAAAAAGTAACGAAAGAGACCGAGTCATTTAATGACGCTTTCTTGAAGAAAAAAATCTGGGAACATGATATTGTCCTAAACAGTATCTACAATGAGACTTTTTTCAGGGAGTTTAGTGACAAGCTTAATAATTTGGGCGAGAAGGTGCCTGAAAACCGAGAAAGGGCCACGGATTACATCAATCAACAGCTAAAACAAGAAAACGAAAACCTCAAGAGTTTCATTAAAAGTAATGAAACTCTTGAGAAGAAATATGACGAAATTAAGGAGCTGAACCGTAGTATAGATTCGGTAAGTCTGCCTCTGCTACACTCCCAATCTTTGGATAAGTTTCCAACAGTAATAAACTTAGATTTGGTAAAGGGTATTATCCATGATCTCATGCTAGGGGAGCGGTCCGTAGCTGAGCGGATGGGACATATTATGCTTGACACTTTACTTAAAGAGGAGCTTTGGAACTTGGGTATAAAATTACCTTTTCAGTATTCGGTAGAAGAAAAAGGTAAAGTTGTGATGGCTTCGCCAGATATGATCAAAAGTAGTGACGGATATAAAGTACGGATGTTTCCCGGAGATTCTTTTCAAAATAACCAGGTGCTGAATGTGCAGTTTCCGGATAAAGGCAATTTTATATTCCTGAATTTGTTGGGCTTGTTCGGGCTTTCTACGCTGCTGGTAGTGCTGGTTGGTGGAGTCTTTTATTATGCTGCTACAAGCTTGATTTCGGAACGAAGACTGGCAAAAGTTAAGAACGATTTCATTAATAACATGACTCATGAGCTTAAGACTCCGGTATCTAGTATTTCATTGGCTGTACAGGCCATTGAAGATAAAGACGTTCCAGCAGCTAAGACAGAACGCTATTTAGAGATAATTAAGGAAGAAAATTCTCGGCTGGGTTTGCAGATAGAGAAAGTGTTACAGATGGCTCAAAACGAGGTCCAGGTAAATCTAGAAACCCTGGATGTTCATGTAATATTGGAGTCTGTAAAACATAATATGGAAGTACAGCTGCATGATACAGTTTGTAAAATGAAGTTGGAAGCGTTCCAAACTCGGGTAATGGGTGACAAGGTGCACCTCACCAACATTTTTTACAATCTTATTGATAATGCTATTAAGTACAGTAAAAAAACGCTAGAACTGGAAATACATACTGGAAATACAGCTAATCACGAGATACAGATAGACATAAAGGACAATGGAATTGGCATTGCTCCAGAAGAGATTCCGAGGGTTTTTGATAATTTTTACCGGGTATCTACAGGGGATGTACACGATGTTAAAGGTTTTGGTTTGGGGCTTAGTTATGTTAAGAAAATGGCTGAAATGCATAAGGGAAGTGTTAAATTGGTGTCCAAGCCGGGTCTAGGTTCTACTTTTACTATAAAACTACCACTGGAATGACAAACATACTTTTGGCTGAAGACGATGCAAACCTTGGGGTTTTACTGTCCGATTTTTTAGAGGCAAAGGGTTTTTCTGTGTCTTTGGCAAAGAACGGTGACGAAGCTCTGGGCTTGTTTATGGATAGACACTTCCATATTTGTATATTGGATGTCATGATGCCCAAAAAGGACGGTTTTTCCTTAGCCAAAGAAGTTAGGATTAAGAATCCGGATGTACCTATTCTTTTTCTTACCGCAAAATCCATGAAAGAGGATAAGCTAAAGGGCTTCGAAATAGGAGCAGATGACTATATTACCAAACCTTTTATTATGGAAGAGCTACTTATGCGAGTAAAGGCCATACTAAAAAGAGCTGGAAGTGAAGTAAAAGTAGAACAGTCGGAGTTTAAAATCGGGAAATATATATTGGATTTAGATACCAGGATGCTCAACCTTGGCGAAGATAAAGTGCAGCTTACTACAAAAGAGATGGCTCTGCTAAAGCTTTTTAGTCAAAATGCAAACCAAGCCGTAAGTCGTAGCTATGCTCTAAAATTGATTTGGGGCGATGACTCCTATTTCAATGCCCGTAGCATGGATGTATACATTACCAAACTTAGAAAACATCTAAAAGCAGATGAGACTGTGAAAATTCTTAATCTCCATGGGGAGGGCTTTAAGTTGGTTTTATAGAGCTTTTATTGTCTAATGGATGCTGGTTTACAGGTTTCTGTTACTAAATTTGTGGTTTATTCTTTACTATGTCCAGTTTCCAGGCTGTAGATTTTCTGTCCAAACTTATTGCTACACCTTCTCTGAGCAGAGAGGAAGAAGGTACACGCTTACATTTCGAAGAATTATTCAACAAGTATGGAATACCCTTTTCAGTTTTAGGAAATAACATTTGGGCAGAGAATAAGTATTATGAAGAAAGTAAACCTACCATACTACTTAACTCACATCATGATACGGTAAAACCCAACGCCTCTTATACCAAAGACCCTTTTAAACCTGTGGTGCATGAAGGTAGATTATATGGTCTGGGAAGTAATGATGCTTGCGGGCCGCTGGTTGCTCTACTGGCTACCTTTTTGCATTTCTATGAAAGGGAAGATTTAGCCTTTAATCTGGTCTTTGCGGCATCTGCTGAGGAAGAGATTTCTGGGAAAAACGGAATGGAGCTTCTCGTGAACCATTTGCCAAATATAGATCTGGCAATAGTGGGGGAGCCTACACTTATGCAAATGGCAGTAGCGGAAAAAGGACTTATGGTGCTGGACTGCACAGCATATGGTGTAGCAGGACATGCAGCCCGAAATGAAGGAGAAAATGCTATTTATAAAGCTCTGCAAGACATTGCATGGTTTAGAGATTACGAATTCCCCTTGGTTTCTGAGAGTTTGGGAGGAATAAAGATGAATGTAACCCAAATCCAGTCGGGAACTCAACACAACGTGGTACCTGACACCTGCACCTTTGTGGTAGATGTTCGAGCTACAGATGCGTACAGCCTCGAAGAAACATTGGAGATAATTCGAAAAAATGTGAAAAGTAATGTGACGCCACGTTCTGTCCGTCTTAAGCCATCCGGTATTAGTTCCAGTCACCCAATAGTACAAAAGGGGTTAAGTCTTGGAATGCAAACCTATGGCTCACCTACCTTGTCGGACCAGGCACTGATGCCTTACACGAGTATAAAAATCGGACCGGGAGACTCTGCCCGCTCGCATACGGCTGATGAGTTTATATACGTAGAAGAAATACACCAAGGAATAAGTAAATACATAGCTTTGCTAGATGGCTTGGTATTATAGAAATGTAGATTTAATTTTTTTGTAAATAATGAAAAGTATAGACGTTTGCCTTACCCCAGACCTTCTTCACCACCACAAAATAGACAATACCATAGTAGTAGTTACCGATATTTTTAGAGCTACTTCATGTATGGTTACGGGTTTTGCATATGGTGTGCAGAGTATTATTCCTGTGGCTACTGTAGAGGAATGTAAGGAGTTTCAGGATAGGGGATATGTGGCAGCGGCAGAAAGAAATGCGGAGAAAGTAGATGGGTTTGACCTAGATAACTCTCCTTTCAGCTTTATGGATGACCGTTTGGTTGGAGCCAAAATTGCTATGACTACCACTAATGGTACTTTGTCTATTACTAAGGCAAAAAAAGATGCGGTGAAAGTAATAGTAGGTGCATTCTTGAACCTCCAAGCCGTAGTAGCCTACCTTAGGGAGCAACCTTATGATGTACTTGTCCTATGTGCAGGATGGAAAGGCCGCCCTAACCTAGAAGACACCCTGTTTGCAGGTGCAGTAGTAGATGCCCTTAAGGACGACTATTTTGTAGCAGAAGATAGTGCTATTCTTTCTATGAGAGCATACGAACACTCTAAGGACAATATGGCTCTTTATTTGTCTAACTCATCCCATGTAAGAAGGTTACAGCGTCTAGGCATAAACAAAGACATTAAATATTGTTTACAAAGAGATCTTTATGACGTGGTGCCTGTCCTTAGAGGTAACGAGCTTGTGCTAGCTTAATCCAGAGGTGCGGCCAGGTTTTTATCTATTATGGCTGTAAATCTGTTAACCTTTGATACAAAAAATAATCCCACGGCCTTTTCCTTGGAATTGGGATCCCTGTTAAAAATATTGGACGGTACATTGCTAGGCGGGGTAGAGAAAATCCCGCCATTGTTTATCTCCATTTTCATCTGACTTAAAATGAGGAATGCATCCATGGGAATGGAGAAAAGCTCTACTGTAACCTTGTCCCTGTCTGAGAACAAGCCGTTGTTTATGGACATTCTGATGGGCTGTAGGAATAACATTCCGTCGCTGTTGGTGTTTGGGGACAACCCAGCATCATAAGCCAGTGTAAAAGCGTTAGGGTCAGTTCTTACGGTATCATTTCGTATTGACCTTGCCAAGTAAGTATCTCCTTCCCCCTCAAAATCATGTGCGTAAAATTGTGCCCAAAAGCCATCCTTAGGGCCTTCCGGTGGTGTAATAGGAAAGGAAAAAGACTCATATTTGAGAGAGTCTATAGTAGGAACTCTTTTGAGAGTTGATACTGAGTAATATTCCTCCCCTCCGTACTTAATGTATAATGCCACTCTTTGGTTAAGACGGAGAAATCGGCCAAATCTAGGAGTGTAAGAGTAATTCCCAGTGTTATCCCTGTCCAAAAAGCGGTATATCGTGCTGTCTTCGGTTATTACGGC
>CAZBAV010000053.1:0-21932 GCA_964489955.1 uncultured Lacihabitans sp.
CAACAGAATTCCTCCCTGACTCGGTTTACTCTAGACGGAGAAGGAGAACTCACCTTAGAACTTTTAAACTCAAAAGCAGGATGAGAAAGTATTGCCTTTTGTTTGTAGTTTTTTGTGGTTTTAGCCTTCATGCACAGGCTCAGATAAAGTTTAAGAATTTTGAACAGTTTAGCCGATACTTTTCTCATGTAGGTACTGCTAAGAATATCATTAGCGGACATAGGGGGACGCATATAGCGGGCTACCCCGAAAACTCTATTGAGGGTTTTGAGTATGTGTTGAAAAACACACCGGCTTTCTTTGAAGTGGATCCCCGCCTGACCAAAGATAGCGTAATTGTGCTTCTTCATGATGCCACGCTTGACCGCACCACCACAGGTACAGGAAAACTGGCAGACTATACCTGGGAAGAGGTTAAAAAGCTGAAACTAAAAGATGGAAACGGCAATGTGACATCGTATAGAATTCCTACTTTACAGGAGGCTATGGATTGGGCCAAAGGAAAAACAGTACTGAATCTGGATAAAAAAGATGTTCCGATGACGATGATAACCGAAATCATCCGGAAGAACAAGGCCGACAACTATATGATGGTTACTGTTCATAATGCTCAGCAGGCAAAATTCTATTATGATGATAATCCCAAACGTATGATGTCTGCATTTGTTAAGACAGAACAAGCATTAAAGGAATACGAAGAGGCAGTTGTACCCTGGAAAAATATGATAGCCTATATTGGTTCTGACAATAAACCCGAGAATAAAATCATGTATGATTTACTCCACGCCAGAGGCGTTTCCTGTATGATCTCTGCAGCTCCCAAATACGATAAGTTAAAAACAGAAGAAGAACGGGCAGAAGCTTACCGCAAGATTTTTGCAGAGGGTGCTGATATTTTAGAATCAGACTATCCGGTTGAGGTGGCTAAGGCTGTTAAGTAATTTTGAAGCAGTTGTACAATGAAATTCAAAGGTTGAAATAGGTTCATTTATCAAAATTCCAACAAGTTCATAATGAATTTGTTGGAATTTTCTTATATCTGGGTACCACCCCGAATAATACTTTTTGGCTTAAAAATAAGAGTAACGAAACCCCTAAGGTCTGCTGAAGAGATAAAAAATCCCCGAACCTGAATCTAACCTAACTTTTAGCGAGTACTATATTGACAGGCTAATGCATAATCAGGGGTTTCGTTACTTTCCAGAATTACTTTTATAAGTAGGCTTAACCTGATGAAGTTACCTTAAAAATTAAGGTTTAATCCTTATTAGGTGTGGGATTCTGGGAAAAGTTAAATTATAGAAACCTTACTGCTTTATTTTCCCTTCATACACCCTAATTTGAAGAGCGTCTATGACCGTACCTGGATTAAGAAAAATTGCTTTTCTTGCCTCGTCCAATGTTTCGGTCAAAGGAGATTGAGGTCTGTAAATATAATCCGGAATACCATCAGGAAACGAATAACAGATATCTCCGGCCAGGGACTGACCGTTTGTCCAGCCTTCACATGGAGGCAATGAACCATAGTCACTAGCGTTTGTAGAATAAACCTGCGTATCTGAGTAATACTCCCAACCTTCAAAATCAAGAATAGTTTCCCATCGGCTAAGCTCCTGATTCCACCTAATGAGAAGACCACTTCCAATTCGGAAGGAGTTTTTTCCATTGGAAAATCCTGTGGTAGTGGTGTTTCCTCCGTGTTGTCCAGAAAAAGTAGGTATTCCATTATATGTAACCTGAGGGGGAGTGCAAACTTCTGAATGACCAGAAGGAGTATTTAGGTTTATATCTTTAGACCATCCTGAGCATGGAGGTAGCGGAGATGTGTTTAAGCCGTTAATGGCATATTCTTCATTTTTTATCCAGTTTCCGTTAGTAGCAGGAGATTTAGTTTCATTATATGCCTCCCATGAAGCATTATTCCAGCCGACAGTAAACTTGCTTGCAGTAAGGAAAGTCTCCCGACCCAGTGTGTAATGCGTATAGAAATTCTTATTGTTTTGTTGACCTTTCTGATAGATTCTTTCACTACAGTTTGTGCAAGAACCTAAGTCATCTCCTCCAAAATCGATATGTAAACTTATCAGGTCTTCTCCATTTCCTACTGTGTATAGGTTTAAGCTATTGTCAGGATTAGTTCCCATAAAGTAATATTGCCCGTCGTAAGCTGCTACGAAACGATGTGCGTTTACATGATAACCACCATATACACCATCTACACTTCCCGGATTTAAGTCCTGAACCAGAACAGTCCCTTCAGAAGTTCCGTTTGTTTTCCATATTTCTCTTCCATAATTAGGGTGTTCTGCATGGAAGTAGCATATTCCGTTTATCTCTATCAAACCACCAGCATTTGATGAATATTCGCCAGGGTAAATGTCTTTCAATAAAAAAGTGCCGGCATCTGTACCGTCTGTACGCCAAAGTTCGTAGTCGTAGGAAGGCTCGGCATTTGTTTTGGCATTAAAATACAAGATGTTGCTAAAATTGCTAAACCTCCTTGCATAAGAGATCTTCCCTAAATCTATTCCATCTCCTAAACCAAGGGTTTTTACAAGCCATACAGATACTCCATCTGACTTCATTACGGTGGAATATTTTTGTTGTGTTGCAGAAGAGATATGATTATTTAGAATATATAAACCACTTTCTGTAGGGTAAAAGTATCCCCCTAAATATTTTTCTTCAATTGAGAAGCTCAAGGCCTCCTGCCCTCTACGGACATACGCAGAATGATGGGAATCTATCAGAGTTTCTGAACCTTGACTTAGTTTTAACAGTTGGCTGTAAGTATTTGTTTCAAGAATTCCTGAGTCATCTCTTAGCCAGGTTCCTGCATTACGCAAAATATATACGCTTCCGTTCCAGTGAATAAAATCATGAATGAGATAGCTTACTCCGTAATTCTCTTGTGTTTCTGCCGCACGCACGTATATAGGCTGCGTTCCGGTGGCTGTACCATCACTTCTCCATAATCCTTGATTAAGGATATTACCATACGCATCAGGCTGTTGACTATTGAAATAAATATAAGTGCCGTCAGAAACTATAGTCTTATCGGTGTTAGGAAGTATATTGTCTCCTTGTCTTATAGGGTAAGTTCCTGATTCTGTTCCATCGCTACGCCAAATTGTTGTAACATGCTGATTATCAGTATTCATAAAGAAGAAAAGGTTATTATGCTTAGTAAATGATCCGATTGACCCTTCCAAACCATCTTTTATGATTTCATTAGCTCCTGTTCGCGTATTTTTCTTATAAAGGCCTTCACCCCAAACATAATAAAGTATATCGTCTACTTCTAGATATGAAAAATCCTCAGTAGAAATACCTTCCGTAGAGATAAAGCTTCCGGGGTTCTTACCATCCGTGGCATAAAGGCCACAGCCATTGTTATAAAACAAATAGTTACTAGTAGGAACAAAGTTGTATCCTGTTGTCTTTAATCCATTCTCTATATGTGTAGCCATCCCTTCCTGACACCGGTGGTCCCCCACTAAGGTTATCTGGGCTTTTGAAACAAACGAAAAAGTAAAGAAGAGTACGAATGATAGATTTTTAATCATGGTTAATGTATTTAGGGTATTCCTGCAGAATAAATCCAGAATTCTTATTAGCCACGGGAAAATAGACTTTCTCTGGTATAATCCATTTTTTCTAAAACGTTCCTCGGCACGCTTCTTCAAAGATTTTATGTCAGTTTTGCCAATTTCATTCCGCTAAAAAAAGCTAATCTGTAATTGGTGGTGGCGAATTATTGCAGGAATACCAAGTGTTTTTCTAAACAAAAAAAGAGGCTATCAAAAAGTTATGCAAGGTAAAATTGTACTATTTATTAATTGGTAAGTCATTACTTGTAGTAGAAATATCTGTTTTAAATGAGTGTTTTAATACTCTTTAGATAATGAACCAAACCCCGTGATAGCCTTATCTCCTTATATGAATGAGGCAAAATATGGTGTGTAGTAGGCATTGGGGGAATGCCTACTGTTTTCATTAATTGGAGAAGAGGATTTAGTTAATCCAGAATAGCTTGCCTACTGCATCACAATGCTACTTCATATAAGATCATAGTTAATTCTGTGTTTCCCGGCATTTATTTTGTAGCATAAAATCTCTAATGTGGCTTAATCTGTTTGTGATAGTAGTTTTCCTTTCGTTTCAGGGTTCTGCTGTAACAGTGTCTTAAATTGTTCTTTTATACGTGTGATTTCCGATGATAAGGTAGAAATATGAGCTTCTAACTGTTCATTTTTCACTGTTAGTTTTTCATTGTTCACAGTCAGTTTTTCAATGTTGCTTTGAGTTTGATTAAGGGAAGCTTCTAACTGTTCATTTTTCATTTTTAGTTTTTCACTATTCACTTTTAGTTTTTCTGTTTTTTCTTGCAAGGCCTGAGCAAAAATAAAGAGCAGTCCATCCATATCCAGTGTGTTTACCAGCGTATCGGAGCCTATAGTGCCTAGTTTATCTTGCCCGAAAGCGGTGAAGATTTCCTGAGCCATTGGGCCGTAATTACGAGTTTCATTTCCTTTATAGTTCCAAGAGCCTAGTTTGAGTTTGGAAAGTTTGGTTAGGAATTCCTCTCCGTTTGCTTTCAGGAAATTCTCTTTTTTTGTGGAGTCTGAAATAGCAGCCCAGGCGGTACTGTTGGGTTCTAACCTAGCACCTAAAACACCATCATTTTCATTAGCAGGATTTAAGCTGTTTCCAGTAGTCATAAACCAATACCCCCCTCTGAATCGTGCTGTAAATCTATTATCAGTATTTTGACTACGAGGAGGTTCATTAAAGTCAGAAACAAAATCTCCAATAATAAATGAACCTTTACCTCCAGCATTTATTCTATGTCCCATAGCAGTTGAGTTATCTCCACTTGCTATTGCTGCGGTTCCTATAGCGGTAGAACCTAGACCGCTAGCTGTAGTATTTGAACCCATAGCAGTAGAAGAATTACCACTTGCTCTAGTATTTAAACCCATAGCAGTGGAAAAAATACCACTAGCTGTAGTAAATAAACCCATACTAGTTGAGTATTCACCAAATGCTGACGTCTCTGCCCCCATAGCAATGGAAGAAGAACCTCTAGCTCTATTTGAATTCCCTATAGCAGTGGAAGAATAACCACTAGCTATAGTATTCCTTCCTATGGCAGTAGAAAACACACCTCTTGCTTTTGTATTAATGCCCATGGCTGTAGAAAACAAACCAATAGAATCTGCATCCCAACTTTTTGCATTGCTAGTTACTGTACCTACCCTAAAGGCAGACCGAGAGGGAATCCACATCAGGCGAGTACCGTCACCAGATACCGGTGCAATAGGTGGGTTAGATAAGTTGGTTGCATTATCAATAAGTCCCGTTGGATTTGCACTCCAATAACCGCCGGAGTTGGTGTTATTGATTACGTTTCCGGTAAGCTGCCAGTAGTTAGCGGTACTGCCGCCTTTGGGTAGCTCTGTCCAACTACCGCTTTGACGAAACCAATAACTCTGTGTATTGGTATCAAATACCAGCATGCCATTTTTAGGAGAGGCTATGGCGTTACGCTGAGCTGTGGTTACTTGTGGTAAAATGTTTCCGGGGGTTATTTCTACACTTTGTGCATAGGTACATATACTAAGAAACAGTAAGGCCAGGATTTTTTTCATGGAGTTTTTTGGTCTAAATTACTCCTTAAACAATGACTATTCAATACCCCAAATGGTGTATTTTGACCTATTTTGCTAAAGTTACGAGGTGTAAGATATAAACATAGGAGCTAAAAATATGGTTTGCATATACGGCTTAAACTTATTTTGTGCGTTCACAAGATTGCATTTCAGTCGCCTAAGCTTCCGGTTCCTTGGGAGTGGATGTAAAAAAAAATTCTTAGCAGTTTAAAACAGATTAGCAATAAATGGAATGCAAATAATTTCTAAAATTGAGAAAAACGATCTGAATGCTTTTACAGCCCGTCACAAAAAAGAAGAGCTCCCTGAGCATTCCGAAAAAGTGACATAAATCCGGGCGAGTTACCACTCTTGCTTATTTTTTGTTATTTTGGCGGCATAAAAAATAACTCCATTGACAAGTACAGAAAGTAATTTATATTCTCCGCTCACGTTTTCTGAAAACGTACGTAAGATAGAGTCTTTAGATGTACAAAAAATTGTAGAAAAGTATAAGAAAGACTTTAATTTAGATGTTTCTGCGTATTTTCAAGGGGTATCACATATTGATATTTTTGAATGTTCAGACACCAATCTGAAGTTTTACCATCCATTTGGTTTAGCCGGAGATGGTAAATTTTATGATGACCTCAGTCTAAATGGTAAATCCTATTATTCTAAATCTAAATGGGAGTTTGATGAGGCCGCAAAGTATCTTAAATCAGAGGACCAAGTTCTGGAAATAGGGTGTGGGGCAGGTTACTTTTTAGAACAGATAGCCCCCATTACAAGTAAGACAACTGGCTTAGAATTAAACCCAAGAGCTATAAAATTAGGACAACAAAGAGGAGTAAATATATTGCCAGATTTTATTCAGGATCACGCTGCATCATATACTGAATCGTACGATATAGTATTTGCCTTCCAACTTTTTGAGCACATTGAGAAAATAAGAGAGATGTTTGAATCTTCCCTGAAAGTATTAAAAAAAGGAGGTAAGTTAATTATAGGTGTTCCCAATAACTCAAGTCTGATTTTCAAATTGAACAAGTACCATACCTTAAACCTTCCCCCTCATCATATGCTTCTCTGGGATGAAGAGTCACTGGCTGCCGTGGCACAGGTTTTTGGATTAAAACTAATAAGTATAGAAACGCAGCCTGGTTCCAGAACGCTGAAGTCAGAGATATACAAGCTAAAACTATATAAATTATTGGGTGAAGGATTCTTGGCTAATTCCATACTTGTTGCTACAAGGTGGCTAGTGAAACTATTACCCTCTCATGGACTTAACCAATCTATACTTGCCGTATATGAAAAGCAATAAGTTTCTCATTTCTGCATTCAAATGTAAGATGTAATTCATTGGCTAAAATCCGGATTATACATTAGTTTATCTACTATATCAGAACGCTCCAAAACAGGAGAAAAATGTATATTAACCTACGGTCTTGTCCGAGCCATAAATCCTGCTTACTTATAAATATGCACCACTATCTTTAATTGGTCAGGAAGCTGGCAGACGCTTCCACTTAGTCTGCGTATTCAAGTACGGTATGATTGGAATATTAGATACTTTTTTTCCTTATTGGAGACCAGTGAGGGATAGAACCCACGTAAATAGGTTACTTATTGAATGAATAGAGTGATAGTGAGTGCACCTAACGAGTGATAGCGAGGGTTTCTTTATTTTAAAAGCTCTGACCTTTGTTGTAAATAAATATAAAAACGGTCTTTAGTTCAGAGGCTATTAATCTCTCTAATAAGGTTTAATTAATTAATCTTTTAACATTTATGAAAACAATAGGTATTTTGTTGCTTTTGTTTCTGGTGGTGTCAGGTTGTGAAACAGATTCTCCTGTCGATGTTATTACAAAAAGTAAACTACACTCATCACCATTTACAATAAAGAAAACAGCCAGACTCTACGGAGCAAACGGGACGCTGGGTGATAAAACTTACGACTGGGGTTATGAAAAATTTGATATAAACGGAAGGCTGATAGAAGAGGTTTATTGGACTCCTTTCAGTTATTTCAGGGATTCAGAATTACTTATGGGAAAAGGTACAAAAAATACTTTTTTATATAGTTCCGATAATAATTTATTGGAAAAGAGTATAGGCGATAATCTTTACAAATATGAGTATGAAAATGGGCACTTGACTAAAATCAAGCAGTACAAATGGAATAATTCAAGTCCAGAACCCACTTTAGTACAGATTACACATTATAAATATAATGAGGAAGGCCTTATTATGTGGGAAGGAAACAGCCTTTTTGACCCTTTTTTAGTTAGAAAAGACAACACTTCACAAAGCTCAAAACTTATTCGCTATAAATATGATGATAAACAAAATGTAGTAGAAAAACTATATATAGATAATTGGTCGGGTAAGCCCTACTATTACTATGAAGATATTAACCCAAACGAGGGAATGTATCAAAGAGAGATATTTGAATACAATAATGGCTTTAACAAGCCGACTCAATACACTAAGGAGACTTCAACTTATAATGCTGAACTGAAACTCTTTGAGTATACTAAGGAATATACAGAGACCAAGCATTATAATGCTTCAGGGCAATTGACGTTTGTTGAAAATCAAATATTTAGGGGGTCAGGTTCTGTCAATAATTTAATAGAAAGATACGAATATGATTCAAAAGGATTTTTACTAGTGCAGGAAAATAAGGGTGAGCTTACCCACCAGATTAGCACTTATACCCGTAATGAACTTGGTGAAATATTAACAGAGCATATACAGTACAAATATCTGGGAAGCAGTATCCTGGAACCCAGGGATTGGTTGTTAATTTCATATGTGTACGAAAGGCTATAAGTGTCTGTCTATCAAGTTTTAAACATAACTATCATTGAACCTTTTGAAGACCCCTAAAGTAAAATGTTTAATAAATTGCTATCCCCCAATGTAGGCCTATTGAGCTATACAGATTTGCTCAGAAGTAGTCCTGCGGGATAGTCAAGCCTTAACCATGGCGGTTTTTACAAATATTGAAGAAGCTAATAAATGAAGAGTCCGCATTGTTAAACTATTGCGAAAGCCATTTTTTGAAAAAAAGAGGGGCTGCTTGAAACGGCAGCTCTTCTTTGTTAAAAGCCATTCTATTATTATATTAGCATTGATTTTTTGCAGAGTGGAACCATTATGCATATCTAAGTGAGTAAGAACCATCTTTGGGAAAAGGTGGCTATTTTATAGATTCATTTTTTAGCCGGGAAATATATGTTCAATTGGGAAGAAGCTAAGTATAGGCTTATAAGAAATTACCTAATACTTTTAATTACTTCATTAGCTACATTTGGAGTGATTAATATTGTCATCAGCAGAAATATTTCCGCCTTTTATGTATTTGGCTTTTTGATTGTTTTCTTCATATTTCTGGTTGTTAAGAGATTATACCGACTGCTATTTTTTCAATATGCTGCTATTTTTATAACTATTCTTCTGGTGTATTACTTTGCACTGGACAGAAAACAAACCCATGCCAATCTGTTCTATATAGATATTTTGCTTGCCGTAGTCTTTATGTTTGATTTTAAGAAGGACAAGTATGTTATGGTATCACTTTTTTTGCTTATGGTGTTTTTATTCTGCTTGAATGTATTCACGGATTTCTTGTTTATTGAACCTTTCTTAAGCGAGTCCCAATACCATTTGCTATTTGTAGTAACCTTGATTTACTTTTTTCTCCTTTTAGCTTTGAATATAGTATATATTATAAAAATTAACAATGTGTCTAAGCTATATATGGAGCAGACGATATCAAAGAGTAAAAATAGTCTTGAGTATTATAGAAAGGATGAGGTTAAAATAGAAGAGTTAAATGCCTTGAAGACTGAATTGTATGAAGATTACAAAGGCTTTTTACATCATTTTCAGTTATTATTTCCTATTTTCAGCAATAAAATTAAAGAGTTATACAACCTTAGTATATCAGATATGGAAATTTTAGCCTTAATAAAACTGAACTACACTACAGGCGAGATAGCAATGATTACAAACTCTTCTTTAAAGTCCATAGAATCAAAAAAATATAGATTAAAGAAGAAAATGAATCTGTCTGCGTCGGATAGTCTTTATGTCTGTGTGAATAATTATTGAGTTTCATACTTTCTTTAGCACTTTGCATAAAAGTATTTAAGTTAAGAGAATAAGTCCTCCTCTTTTCATGTCATAAGTTAAGTTTAAAATTTAACCCGGTGAGGGCCGCTTTGGTAGTATGAAACAGCCCGATCCAATGAACTGAACCTTTCTATTTGTTAAAAATAAGCCACTATGATTTTCAATTCCTTTGTAGAAAGAGCATGTCCGGATTTAATCCGGATTATATATTAATCTGTCACCCAAACCTTACTTCGTATAAGCTGTAATACCTTCAAAACTATAATTCACGATGCTTATTTTGCTGCATTTCCCTTCTAATGCATAACCCGGGTTGTTTTAGTGGTTAGGAGAACCAAAATACACATTCACAAGGTATGCGAGTGTGTTATAGGGGTGCAAGTAAAATTTTTAAAATGGCTTTATGTAAAATTATTTATAAGGGAAAGAATGGTGTTTATTTTGGTGATGCAAAACCAGAAAACAACATATCAGCATTATAGCATCCGGAGAATATAGTCGAGTTCTATTTAGTTTTTGTACTATCTTCGACTGATGATATTGTATTATGTGCTAAATTTCAAAGGTTTAATTGTCGTGCCACCAATAAAGTAAATTAGAGATATGAGGAAGATAATTGCAGCTTTTAATATGACCCTTGATGGTGTTTGTGATCATGCAACTGGTATTCCCAGTGAAGATTTGCATCAACATTACTCTGACTTATTAAATAATGCGGGAGTGATTCTATATGGACGAACAACCTACGAGCTTATGCAGTTTTGGAAAGAAATACTGCAAAATCCTTCAGGTAAAAAATCAATGGATGACTTTGCCATTGCAATGGACAAAATTCCAAAAATTGTTTTCTCTAAGACATTAAGTGAAACAAACTGGCACAGTGCTGAACTTTCAGAATGTCCTCTTAATGATAAAGTTTCTGAGCTAAAGCAGCAACTAGGACGTGATATTTTAGTGGGAAGTCGGAGTTTAATTATTCAACTTTTAAACAGTAATCTTATTGACGAATTTCAGATTTGTATTCATCCTGTAATCGAAGGGAAAGGATTAAAACTATTTGATCTGATCAAGGACAGAATTATGCTGAGACTCATTAAGACAAAAACACTTAGCTCCGGTTCAATAGTATTGTATTATGAGCCTACTCAAGAATAAACATAACACGGGAAGCTTTATAGGACAAGATGGAGTGTATTTGTTGATGTCTTTATATTACATTCTCTTTTTAGCTTTTATTAAGCTTTCTTCAATTTCGGTAAATGCCATTTTTCTAGCCCACGCTAAGGGTGTTGCCCAGGGTGCACCTGCTTTGTCAGGATCAGCTCCCTGTTTCAGTAAGTATTGAACCATTTCCAGGTGCCCCCATCTTACAGCCATTCCAAGCGGAGTGGTCTTGTATTGTTCATCTACTGCGTTAATATTTGCTCCATATCTGATTAGTAACTCGGCTTTAGTGAGATTACCTTTTTGTGCCACATAATGGAGCAAAGTGACATGATGCCAGTCCATTATATTAGGTGACATTCCTTTCTCAAGAATATATGCAGCCCCGTCTTCATGCTCAAAGTAATAAAACGGAGCCCACTTTAATATCTCAGGGACCTTTGCTTTATACCTTGCTAAAAGGTCCATCATAGAACGATTGTTCTCTTTTGCTGCAAAGGTTAAAATTCCCTCGCCCCAAAAAAATGTTTCATCTTGTGCAAATTCAGGATATTTTTTTAAGATTTCTTCTGTCTTAATTAGATGATTTTGTTCAACTGCTCTCTCAAACTCAATTTGTCGTTCATTTCTTTTATAAAAAATTCTGCCGGTGTCACCTTTATACTTTTGGCTGCTTACATCAGTGTTATATTTATACAGTAAGTCTGTAATTTTAAATAATCCTCTATCTTCTGCAATGACTTGTAGTGAATCTAAAAAGGGGTAAATTTTATAGTCAGGATCATGAGCACCATTAATCAAAAGGTATCTTACCAATTCAAGGTGGCCTTCTCTTACAGCTAAATGTATGGGAGGGGTGTAATTATATTGAGCATAGATTAGGTCAGGGCAGTTTTTGACCAGCCCTTTTACTTTTTGGAGATGCCCATGGTAACTTGCCTGCAATATTTCCCAAACAAGGGTTGTGGTGGAAACTGTACCATTCCCCACTTCCATTGGTAAATTCAATTTTAATTCGTTTGGTTGTATCACTTTTATGCGAGATTTATAAGTAATTCTGAATCAGAGGTAAAAATTATACACCCTCAAATGTTCTATTGCATGGTTCTCTAAATCTATTACCCGTTCTCAAAAGATTTGCTGCAGGGATTATGAAAACCGCCATTTTTCTGATTATATCATTTCTTCGTTTAATAAAGGCCTAATAGGTTTTGCATGGACAAAAATCAGTAGTTTCTTTTTCTTTACTTCTGCTAGGCATTTCAGGTTTCATCCTAGACGATGTATCGTTATGTCTGAAGCTTACTACCAGTTTGATTAAGTCTCAGCCATCAATTTTAATACTTGCAAACCCTTGGTAAACGAGGCCTTCATATGGTTTACATATTCTTCCAGACTATCTACTTTTACACTTAGTTCTACACCCTCAGAATTAGATGTAAGTTCATAAGTTTCCCAGGCTTCTGTCCATTTTTCGGGAGGTGTTTCTTCAAAGTTGAAGAGTTCTCCGATATGTCGAATGGCAAGGTATTGATTGGGCTTAATCTCTTCTAATATGCCATACATACCTTCGCCGTTTGGCGTAAGAAATTTAATAATGCCGCCTTTTGCAAAAGTTTCGGCTTCATAATAGCTGCCTTCACAAAACACACCTGTCCATTTTTTGTAATTCTCAGGTTGCCAAAGGCACTCCCAAACTTTTTCGGCTGTGCTGTTGATTTGTATTGTAAATAGTAATGTTTGCATTTGTATCAGATTTAATAAGTCTTTATTTAAATGTGGCTACCATAGCAGACAACCCTGTTAAAATGCTCACGATTGCCTCAAAAGCAAAGAAATGTACGTATTATGCCCTGTGAGTAATAAATTCAACAGTAATATTACTTTTTATTTCAATCGTTTTTCCTTCAACAGGATATTCTTTTTATCTAGTTCTTCAGTAGAAGCGAACTGCTAATTATAATTTTCAGCAAATCGCTTGAAATCATTCAATAGTTTTATGGATTGCTTCTTGAACGCTCCGGGCATTAAGAAGGCTATAATCTTCATAAATCCTTTAAACTGAAATTCGTTCTCTGTAATGTACATGGTCTTGGTGTCAGACAACTTTATAAATTTGTTCTTCACGATGTTAAAAACTCCATCGGCTTCATAAGTTCCAGAAAATTCATGGGGCAGATTGCGAACGGTGACAGTTTCTATCATCTCTATTTCTCTTTTACCCATTTTGAATCGTAGTTTTGCTTTTGCTCCTACTTGTCCGGGCGTTCCACTGAGGTGTTCAAAGCTTTGCAGCCCATCCATCCATTTGTCCATGTTTTCGGCATTGTCAAACAGGTCTATAACCCTTTCAATGGGTTGGTTGATTTCTATTTCGGTAGTAAATTTCATTTTCTTTTTTAATTATGTTTCATAAATATCATTGTATTTCTTCGAAGCTCATTTTTTCATTACATTCTCCAATCCACGAAAATGTAGTCTATTCTATTGAAGCGGATAACTATTCGGTATCGGTTTTACTCCAAAGCCCGAAACAACTTACTCAGAATAAAATAGGCTCTTGTGTGCGGGTACCAGTTTCCGTAGGCTCCAGAGGTTAGGGCAATTACCATATTTTCTTCAGGAACTACTACCAAGTGATTACCGCCGTTTCCTGAAGCCCATAAATAACTTACCTCCTTTGAGCCAAACGTTCTTTTTGACCTGTACCAAAACATTCCATATCCGTCAGCCAAAGGATTATAGTCACCGATAGCCGGGGAGTTTTCATTCAGCAACCTATTTGTATATGCAGCATCAGCCAACTGCTTATTTTCCCACTTACCATTATTGGCCACCAGCAATCCCAGTTTGGCAAAGTCAAGTGTAGAAATATATAGATTACCGGCTGCTCCGGTTTGGTTTGCGGCATTGGTATACCAGTAAAACTCCTTAATTCCCATCGGTCCAAAAACCTTTTTCTGAGCAAAATCCCGCAGACTCATGCCTGATTTCTCTTCTATTATGGCTCCGATAAGAACTGTATTGATATCCGCATAAACCCATTTCTCCTCCGGTTTATTTGCCAGCGGCACACTTAACAGGTAGTCTACCCAGTTGTCCTTTGCTATCCATTTTCCTTCGCTGCCCGGTGTGTCAGAATTATCAGAATCAGCGTCTAAGCCGGAAACCATATTAAGCAGATGAATCAGTTTTACTTTTTTATAGTCCTCATGTAAGGATGGGTATTTCTCTTTAGAAAAAAACGAGTAAACATTCTGGTCTACACTCTCTACCAAACCCTCCTGAATAGCTACGCCCAGAAGCAGAGCCGTAATGCTCTTACCCGCAGAGCGGATATCATGGATATGGTTTCGCCAGAAGGTATTGTAATAGCTTTCTATCACCACTTTATTGTCTTTAATCACTACCAGTCCCCTAAAGTCTCTTTGTTTAAACTTAGAAAGTGTGTCATTAAGAGCATTTATAGAATCTTTATTAAAACCAACAAGCTCCGGACTCACTATAGGAAGCTGATTAACCTGTGCGAGTGTAGAAAAGGATAACAACAAAAGAAAAAGGAGCTTTAGCTTCATGCTTATATTTGATTTATTTTATACTACAGAAAGGCTATAATCAGCCGTTTACAAATCTATTAAATGTTTTTTATTTAGTATTGGTAACAAGCCTATTATTACGCATTAAAAAGTAGCGGATTATATGTTAATGTAGGCAATTCCTTTCCATTAATCCGTTACCAACTACCTCAGCTATTTTCTAATTATGGCTCTCAATTGCGTCAGGAAATCAGATAGAGCGTAAAATAAAAGTTAAGCTATATACTTTGTTATACTATGTATTTTGTTATGTTTGCATAATGAATGAAGATTTTAAAAATAAATGGGTATCTCAATTGAAGAAAGGAACACTTTCTCTGATTGTTTTAAATATTCTTCACAGTGGAGAAGAGTATTATGGTTACGATCTCATTAACGAAATAAAAAAAGTAACTGAGATTGATATTGCAGAGGGTACTTTGTATCCGTTGTTGGTAAGGTTAAAAAACGAAAATCTGGTAGATTATATCTGGCGAGAGCAAAAATCGGGCATCCCCAGAAAGTATTATACTATTACAGAGGAAGGGAAAGCCACTTTTGAAGCTATGAAACTGTATTGGAATAATCTTAACACTACCCTTAATTCTATATAAAGCAATGAAATTTAAAGAAATTGAATTTAAAGATAAAAACGCTGAAAGAATCTACAGCGGCTATATAAACAGAGTGAAAAATGCTGTAAAAGTGCTTAGTAAAGAAAATCAAAACGATACTTTGCTGGAGATTAACAGTCATATTTATGAGTCGTTGTTAAATTCCTCAAAAAGCGAAGTAGAACGAATTTTGGACGTTACTGAGCGATTGGGTGCTCCAGAAGTTTTCTTAAAAGACTTAGTGGCAGAAAAGTCATTGAGTGAAGCTACTAAAAGTTTCAATCCTGTAAAAATTGCCAAAGCCCTGATTTTGAACTTCACAAACGGGGTTTCTTACATTTTGTTTTTCATCCTCTATTTGACTCTATTTTCATTTTTATTTCTGATAGGTGCCAAAATAGTAGATCCTGAAAACGTGGGATTTTTCTACAAAAGTCCGGACATCTTTGTTCTCGGAAAAATAAAAGACATAAACGTTAACTACCTGCCTTATGAGCAGCTAGGTAACTGGTTTATACCTGCCATGGTTCTGTTTGCGGTTATATTTTATGTGCTGATTACTTTACTTCTTAAACTTAAAAGAAAAATAAATAGATGAAATTAAAGCTTTTTTTTAGCGTAGTATTTTTAACTTTTTCGGCTGCTGTATTTGCACAAAG
Source organism: uncultured Lacihabitans sp. (assembly GCA_964489955.1). GTDB lineage: Bacteria > Bacteroidota > Bacteroidia > Cytophagales > Spirosomataceae > Leadbetterella. The sequence continues at coordinate 15,810 of CAZBAV010000053.1, forward strand.
TGTAGATACAGAAAAGCTTAATAGTTATTTTAAGACTTTAAATGACCATGATAAATTTATGGGTACGGTTGCTATAAGCAAAAATGGTAAAATGATTTACCAGAATGCTTTCGGTTATAGCAATGTGGAGACAAGTCAACAAGCCTCTATACATACAAAATACAAGATAGGTTCAGTTTCTAAGACCTTTACGGCGGTATTAGTCTTTAAAGCTATAGAACAGAAAAAACTAAGTTTAGAAACCCAATTAGGTGTGTTTTATCCGTCTATAAAAAATGCGGATAAGATTACAATCAAGCATCTTTTAAATCACAGCAGCGGTATTTACAGTTTTACAGATGACGCCGACTATTTAGCTTGGAATACGCAAAAGATTACGGAAGCCGATATATTAACCAAGATTAAAGTTGGAGAAAGTAATTTTGAGCCGGGTACTAAAAACGGTTACAGCAATTCTAATTATGTTTTACTTTCTATGATTTTAGAGAAAGTTTTCAAGCAGCCCTATGAAAAGATTCTTCATACATATATTGTAAAACCTTTAGGTTTGAAAAATACATATATGGGCGAAAGTAAAACTGCAGATGCAAAGTCTTACATGTATAAAGGCTCGTGGAAATTGGAGCCAGAAACGCACTATACCGTTCCGCTAGGGGCAGGGGCAATTGTAAGTACCGCTACAGATTTAGTAACTTTTATTAATGCTCTTTTTGATGGGAGAATTATAAATCAGAATAGTCTTAAAGAAATGACTTCATTTAACAATACATACGGAGCCGGTCTTTTTGAAATGCCTTACGAAGGTCATTTGGGGATCGGGCATGACGGAGCTATAGACGGTTTCAGGTCTATGTTAACTATTTTCCCTGAAGATAAAATAAGCTATGCGGTAATTTCAAATGCGTCTGATTACAAACTTAGTTTAGTTACAGAAACCATTTTAACAGCGGTTTTTAAAAACGAGGTGGACATTCCCGATTTTAAAGAAATAAACTTCACGGAAGCAGAGCTGGAAGAGTTGGCAGGTACGTATGCGAGTACTCAGCTTCCGTTCAAATTAACTGTGTCTCAAAAAGACCTGAAGCTGTTTGCTCAGGCTACTGGTCAGGCTGCATTGCCGCTGGAAGCCGTAGCAAAAAACATCTTTACATTTGATAAAGCAGGTATAAAGCTGACTTTTGATTCCGCTAAAAAAACAGTAACTCTGGCACAGTCCGGCAGAGCGTTTGAATTAACTAAAGAGTAAGAAGAAGCCTACTTTAAGTATCTGACTTGAAAGGTAAGTAAATCTCGTTTACTTACCTTTTTTTAATGCTTTAGGTGGTTTTGTAATCTAGCACTATTCCATTAAGTGCGTAAGCTAAAAAAAAGTTAGGCTTGGGGAGTATAATCTGTGCCTGCATTGTCCTATTAAAGCTATGCAGGCTGCAGATATTTTTGGTAATAGGTAAACAGCTGTTCTAAATACTGAATAATCTTTATATTTTGATAGTCAGGGGACCTTTGTACATTTGTACTTAGGCAGGAGTGCAAGGACAGCAGGGAACTAGTGTTTAGTTATACAAAATGGAAGAAACAGTAATTCATAAGAACAAAATATTTTCTGGGGTAAATTATTCTGAAAAGAAGTTAAGAAACAGAGAATTCATAAAATGCGAATTTGTGGGTTGTGATTTTAACAAGAGTGATTTGAAAGATAATGATTTTGAAGATTGTATATTTAGAGAATGTGATTTTTCGATGGCAAATTTAGAGGGAGCCGGCTTTAGAAATGCAGTGTTCGTTGCTTGTAAAATGCTTGGTTTTGACTTCTCAAAGTGTAGCAAGTTTGCCTTTTCGTTTTCATTTACGGCATGCCATCTAGATTACAGTAACTTTTTTGGGACGAAGCTTCGGAAAACCATTTTTAAAAATTGTACATTAAAAGACGTGGATTTTACAGAAGCAGACCTCACATCTGCTGAATTTCTAGAGTGTGATCTTTCTTTAGCAAAGTTTTCTAATACCATTCTTGAAAAGGTAGATTTTAGAACAGCCATAAACTTTGCTATAGATCTGGACGGAAACAACATGAAAAAAGCCAGATTTTCTGTACTTAACCTTGAAGGTTTGTTGTATAAATACAAACTTGATATTGATTATGATGGTCAAAAGTAAGCCGTTTATTTTCTTCTCGTCATGTTAAAGCTATTCAAATTACTGATTAAATTCTCAGACGACATGTAGATATAACATCTGAGCAACCACGACAACTCCTTCTGTATGATCTTATTATTCTAGTTCTCAGAAGACTACATTTTATCCCCGCCAGGTCTAAAGATTATGGTGAGCGAAGTGATAGAATACTCAAGATTGGAAGTCTCAGAACTGGCTATGTCATGTATACAAGATGTGAGGGATATAGTTTGCTAAATAGTCCTTTGGGAGCTCCAAAGGACTATTTAATGCTAGACAATCAGATAAACAGAGCGTAAATAAATTTCTGTTTAAAATCATTTGGTCAAATTTATAGTCATGTCTAGCGTTTTTATAAATACATTTAAAAGTGCTTCGTTGTTTGTTTCGCCTGCTATTTGATCTCTGGCTTTTGCCAGTACTAAGAGGTCATCTTTAGTAGCCTTTAATTTCAGAGAATTACCTTCGTTGGTTGTGATTTTGGTTTTAAAAGGTAACATTTTTCCACTTTTGAAATCTTTAATTTGCATAGTTAAAATATCTCCATCTATTGAATACTCGGAGCTATACGTACTACCTACGTTAAAAGGCTCATCTTCATCAAAACCTAAAAAAGTAAAGTTCGTTTCTAAGCTGTTGTTTGCTCCAAAAGTAATACTACCGTTAGCATAATCAACGGACTCTTCGTCTGTGTCAGGACTCATGGTGTAAGTAATCTTAAAATCTACAGATTTGAGATTATATTTCCCTTCTAAAACGACGGGAGTAACATCATTGTTTTTTTTGCAACTTGCGGCTAATAGACTGATAAAAAGAGTTAATAAAAGTAGTTTTTTCATGTATAAATATATTTTTTATAGTAAGCTGCAAAGTTAAATACTTTGGTAAACAGATTGTATGGGATAGAGGATAATTAATATATCTAACCTGAATCTTTTAGATTTTGACCTAAATTTCAAAAACAAAAAGTATGGAACCTATGATACCTTTAAAAAGAAAGTAGTAGGCGAAGAGTTTAATGCTGTGAATCATTTTATGGCTTAACATAGCAGTTTTGGCCAGAAGTGTATAAAGGGCCTAATTGAAAAAAATCAAGCGAGGAAATACGAGACTATTTTTAATGGTGTTACATATATTGGGATAGTTTCTTTACGGACTGTTATTTTCTTACAAATCGCCCAAATGCTAAGGAACGCACAAATAGGGTCAATTTATTCTTTGAAAAAATTTTTGTGATCAAGTTGAGTCAGAGCAGCGTCTAAATGGAATGGACCCAGTTGTATAAAACAGGATAAGCAGGCTCCGCGAGTCGAGACTTATATCTAGAGACAGCCTCAAGTAACTAAACCAGAGAATACGTTTATAATTTAAGTTTCATCCCTTCGTGAGTAGAAACAAAACCAATCGTTTCGTAAAATTTAATTGCTTCCGGTCTTTGTTTGTCCGAGGTGAGTTGTACCATGTTACAGCCCCTTTGTTTTGCTCGCTCAATTATATACTTAAACATTTTAGTTCCGATACCTTGTCCACGATAATTTGAACTTGTTCTTACCGCTTCTATTTGAGCCCTAAGTCCTCCTTGATGCGTTAAGTATTGAATAAATGTTAAGTGATACGTTCCAACCTTATCTGCATTTAACTCAATAATAGTGAGTTCATGGTTGGGGTCATTTGTAATATTTTCAAATGCTTTTAAGTAGTTGTCCGAGAGAATATTTTCAAATTTCTCTCTAGTTGCACCGAGAGTGTCGTCCGATAACATTTTTATAATGTCAATGAGATCATCCTTTTTGGCTAATCTAAATTTAAGTTCGTTGTTCATTTTTACTTGAAATATGCTTGAGTGTTAGTGGTGATGGTTTTTTTACGACGTACAACGGTTCGGTCATTGCGGAAAACCTAGGTCTTAAGCTCAATTGAAGCACAAATGTCCAAGTTTACGAAAAAGTTTCCTACAAAGTACTAAACCATTCTTCTGCAAAACCTTTTGTGTTGTGTCTAGGCTTCCCTTTTTAATACAGTTTTAAAGTATAAAAAATTGATTTATTCTAAAGGTTTATTTTAATTGTATAGTCCTGAAATAGGTTTTCACAAACACCTATTTCAAAATAAAATATGCCTTTTACGAAGCATTTAACCCCGTATTTCGCCAAGCCATTGTTAGGCGAATTAGCTTTTCTTTCGTTCAATTTTTGAGTTTTACGACACCTGTTCTATATAAGTCCAAGGCTTTCTGTAAAACGTCCTCAATGGTCTTTATGGGCAAATCTTTGTTTGGATTAACCCTGAAAATCTTCATTCTTGAACGGTCGCCTTCTTCTAATTCGGGGTGGTCAAGATATTTTCCTTCTACCATAAGAATATACGGTTCGTTCGTCTTTTTATCTGTCCACAAATAGCAAAACATTTTTTTCTTATAGCAGAAGCAGGGCATTCCCCACTTTTGTGTTTCGGAAATATTTGTATCCTGTCTAAGGATTATTTCCCGTAAAGCAAGCAGGCAACTCTTGTTGGGCTCTTCCTTGTTCAGATAGTAATTATGAAGTTCTTCTAACATTCGTTAATTATTTTACAGCATTTAAAAAGTTAATCTTTGCGTCTTTCAGATTTTGAGCTCTTGCTCCAAAAACTTCAAAGTCTGCGGTAAAAGTCCTGTTTAAATCTATTTTCCAAACTTCGTTCCATTTGTTTACGATATTGTCTTCCATTAAATGTTTTCCATTTTTTAGCGGTTTAGATTGGTACAGTCGTTATTTAGAATTACACCTGACGGCGGGATTTAGATGACACGTAGAAAAAGTCAAATTCCATTTGCTAATTTACAAAAAGAGTCAATGCTGAAAGCGTTGGCGGTATAAAAATCACGAAGGACCAAATTAGACTTACCCCCGATATTTTGCAAAGTCTTGGTTAACGGTAGCAGCTTTTTTTGCCTTTCCTTTAATTAAATGACAAATGCAATGATAGTGTAAGACAAAGTATTTCCTAATGCGTGTGCAATCCATCCAGGTATTATACTTCCATTAGCATAATTTTCCTTGATGTATCCAATTGTCCAGCCAGCAACGAACGAAAAGAAGAAAGTAAATAAATGAAAAATTAACGTTGTTTTAATTAATGTCCAGAATAAAAGTAAATGGATAATACCAAATATTGTAGCTTGAATCAGATTGGCAGTCTTAAAGCCCAATTTGTTTGTTAATTGTTTTGCTATAAATCCTCTGAATAAGATTTCTTCGGCAAGTGCTGTTTTAAATATCGCTACAAGAAGAAGAACGATAATGGATGTTCCATTTAACCCCATTTGGTGTAAAATTCCAGTCACGCTTGGCGGTGCCAAAACCGCTTGTTTGATACTTTCATCTAGAAAAATCATTCCTAATCCTCCTAGAAGGAAGAATAGTGATATTAAAATCACATAGGAAATAGATTTCGTTGTCGGTCTAAATAATCCGATATATTTCAAAAATGTTATGCTTTTGTCTTTTCGGAGAAGAAAGAATATAAAAGGTATCAAAGTAAAAAGGGCTACCTGAATGGTTGTCGAAAAAAATTCATTCACTAATTGATTCATAATTTTTGGTTTTAGGGGTTTTATGATTGGCATCACCTCTAACTCCCATATAGAAGTATATTTTAAGGAGTCGTTTTGTAATTAGTTTATGACGTGTAATTACCTTATAGTAAATTTAGTATTATTTTTTTAGTGTCGTATTTATTCCCGGCTTGATTTATCTAGCAAACAATACAAACCACGGAATCTTAAGAAAAACTCGCAGATTATCTTATGTTGATTCATTAAATAAAATATAAATATAATACTAAAAAATGGTACATTGTTTATCAAAACTAAAAAAACACCTCAACCAAGCCTGACATTTTTACAATAAAGAATTAAAGATTTCATATCTGCTTGAGAGTAGGGTAGAAGGTGTTTTATCCTGCTAT
>CAZBAV010000053.1:21942-30499 GCA_964489955.1 uncultured Lacihabitans sp.
TCCTGCTATGTATATATAAGTTAATTAATACATCAAGTAACCAATATTAACCACCTATATCTGAGAAAATCTTTATATTCACTAATCTCTAATAATCTTGTCTTTATACCGAATCTAAAGGATTGCTGGAGTAGATGAAAATTGTCTTAAAAATGTATCCAATATTTACCCGAGAGCACAAAGGAAGTGCTATGTTTGCACTTCCTTAAAAAAACCATTACAGATTAAAGAACTTTTGGAATGATCAAGAATCTATTCTCCTTATTATTAATCCTTATATTCAGCTTTGTATCTTGTAAAGCACAATATTTAAACAATCTGAGCGATAATTTCTCGAAGGAAAGCTCCCCCGGGAGCTATAAGGAGGGAAATTACTTGATAGAGAAAGATAACTCAAGTGCGTTCTTAAAAAATGGACTTGACTTTCAGAGGTTGAGCAGTATAATTAATAGTGGTGTGATTTACCCGTACATAACGACGGAGAATAGATCGTTGTGTATTCAGCCACTTGTGACTTTACACGCTAATCCAGTAAATTTTTCGTATTCTTATCAATGGTATAAATACGTATCCTCAGCTTATGATTATGTGCCCATAGACGGTGCTATTCAAACGACTTATAAAACAAGTGAAATTGGTGTTTATAGGGTTATGATAAATGATGGAATTAATGGTCCCAGATTTTCCGGTGCTTTTTGGGTAGATAAGGTGGCGGAAGCAAAGTTTTTGACGTTGGACGATAGGCAGAATGTTGAAATACAGGCACAAGCCAATGCCCCTCTTCAATTTAAGATTTCGTTTAGTGGTGGTGTGGCTCCTCACCATTTTAGGTATATCGAAAATAATATTTATACAAAAAACTCCTTTAGCATTTCCACAACGGAGAATCCATATATTTTAACGGTAACCCCTCAGCAGAATACGAAATATAGTTTAACTAATGTTACTAGTACCTGTAATTCTGGAGAGACAGGAGGGTATAATTCTGATGGAAATGAGATTGTTGTGATTGCGGATGAATCTACGGGTTTTGCTTTCGAAACTCCTGAAAAGTTAAATGTTTGTGCCGGAGAAACTATAAAGATACCTTATAGAGAAGTAGGGACATGGAGTGGACAAAAGGCTATAGAGCTAAGTTCATACAGTATTAATGGTAGACATTTAAGTGATGATAGGTATCTATTCGCAAATCCTATGGAATACACCGTTCCGGAAGACATGAATGTGGGTGAGTCTATAAGACTTTATGTTAAGGTAAAATCTCCTTACATGAAATCAAATACTATTTCAAGCCCATATTTTTTAACGGTTACGGATGTGGGGTGTAAAAGCAGAGCCACTGTAAGATCTGATATTGGAGGTTTGGCATGCGAAGCTGTCACCTTGTACTCCTCGCCCTATTATAATGGAAATATGTATCAGTGGTATAAAGATGGGGAACCTGCTAAATACGGTAACCAATCGTTTATGTACGCACAGGAACCCGGTAATTATCAAGTCCATATTAAAAACGATTTTACAGGATATGAATCATGGTCAGATCCTGACTATTATGTAAATGTAAGATCAGAAAAAGTACCAATTTTAAGTAATAACACCGTAATATGTGAGGAAGGAGTTCCTGTGAATTTACAGGCTGCTATATCAGGCAAAGCTTATAGGTGGGAGGTATACGATACTAAAACCAGAAAATTTATAGGATTAGCAGGAGAATATGGTAAGGAACTGGCTACTAAGACTGTAGGGTCATACCGGGTTTGGGTTACCACAGATTATTGTACATTAGTCTCTGAGATTGCAGAAGTTACGTATGAGCCCAAAGTTAGACTTACTAATGCCTTGAATACAGAGGAAGCCGTAGAGGTGCAATTGGGACAAGAAGTAACATTGCGGGTGCATGTAGATGGTCTGTTGCCGTTTAACGTCTGGTTGTCGGATTCTAAACAGAGAATTGTGAAAAGAGTTACAGTGAATTCTTCCACTTATGATATTAAGATTACTCCGGGCCGGAATGAAACGTATTGGGTCAACGGGGCAAATAGCTGTGGAAAAGCTGTCAAATACAATTCATTACAAGTAAAGGTTAATCCGCCGCCTTCTTTATCTTTTAACGCAATTTCTTCAACCAGCTTCTGCAAAGGAAATCTTATAAAAATACCTTATACAAATATTGGAGCCTGGGATTTTGATAAAGCTATTTCTGTGAGTTTGATGCGAAATAACACTGTCCTTGAAAACTCTACGATGAGATTCATCCCATCCCCAGATACTTTAGGGTATTATCTTAATACAGATGTACCTGATGGAAACTATAAACTGAGAGTTGGTTTTACTACTTCCTCAACTGAGGAGATTTATGAGAGTCCTTATGAGATTAGCGTTAGCAATTGTGGTAATTTTAAGCCTTATATTAGTATAACGTCTAATAGTACATGTAATTCCGGATATGATTTAAGTATTTTTCCTAAAGGGCGTTATCAATATTCATGGTATGTAAATGGGAGGCTTCAAAACTGGGGAGTGAGTTCTGCGACTGTCACTGATAAGGCAAGATATATGATCAGAGTAGTAGATACTGAAACCGGTTATAGTAGTGATACAGACCCCGTAGACCTGGTAATAAATAGGTCCGAGAACAACAATACGGGCGTAAATTCTGAATTATGTAGTAACATTAATGTCAGGCTTAGTGCTAGCCGTGAAGGCGATTCTTACCAATGGTACTATGCCGAGATGGGAGAGGCATATGTGGAAATTCCGGGAGCAACCAACCGTACTTTCTTTACCACTCATGTAGGAAAGCACATGGTCATTGTGAAGATGGGACAATGTGAATATATACAATCCTTTAAGTGTCCGATAAACTTGGATTTTGTCTCCGCCACGGTGTGCCAGGGTGGTGCATTTTCAGTGCCTATAGATGCGGCCAGAACAGTCCTTACAAGTTTAAAATTGATAGATGAGGCTTCAGGAGAAGAAGTAGCAGACTTAGGAAAAATATTGTATAATGATACACACAAATACGTGTTCGGTTTACCTAAGACTATTGGACCGGGTAAATATAAGTTAAAAGCGGTTTTTGGAGGGTTACATTCTGTAATAAGTAAGGGTATTCTTACGGTTAGTTCCCAAATGGCAGAACCTAAGCCGGTAATTACAGTCACTCCCGCTACAAGTATACAACATTCTTTAGATGTAATAGGTTGTAGTGAAAATCTGGTTTGGGACCATGTTAATTATGAGGGACAAAATCTTTATATATTGCCCCCTAACGCCACATCTATTTACAGAGTTTTTTGTACAAACTATTTGGGATGTTCAAGTGAGATGGCTGAGTTGATTATAGAAAAAAACTGTAACGACGTTTACGAACCCAACGACACTCATTTGCAGGCAAAAGAAATCAAAGGAGATGTATTTACTACCGGAAATTTGTGCTTTGATTGGAGCCTTGATGAAGATTGGTTTTTCACCTATGTGAACGGGAGAAAATATTACGTGGTAGCAAAGAAGTTCTATACCTATCAGAGTAATCGCACAACGGGCGTTTACCATCTAAAAAAAGAATATCGCAATAATGTATTGAGTTTTGAGTTTCTTAACCCAGGTTATTCTTATGATCTGGAAACTACATTTTTAGTTTTATACGATGAGAACCTCAATGAATTAGCCAATAATATAGATAGTAAAAATAGAGTAGGCTTAGCCTCAAAAGTGAGCATAAAACTTGAAAACCCTTGCGGAACCAATACGATTCTAAGTTCCGATTTTAAAGAAAATGAGTCCAATGTGATAAGAGCACACACTATCCGTGGGAGGATTAAAGTAGAAAATTCAGCAAAGGTGGGTTTAGAAGCTTCTAAAAACATACTACTTGAGCCTGGTTTTGAGACGAAAATTAACTCTCAAGGAGTGTTTACTGCTCAGATAAAGGGATGTGATTGAGTGTAGTAATACTAGATTAGGGACTATACAAGGCTTTTTATACGTGAGTAAACTGATAAGTCCAGTAAACTATCAAACCTTGTAAAAACCTCATTTCTATACAGAAATGAGGTTTTTTATATACAAAATATGGTTTGTAGTAGGCATTCCGGGAATGCCTACTGAGAAAATGAGAATTAAAGAAGACATGCATGATGATAAAGGGAAGTAATCACGGCCGCTTCCTATATTCGGATAATCTTCTTTATTAAGATGGTCTCGAGACCTTGGTAAACTTATCCTTAGATAGGAGCCTAAAGAGAGCAGGAGTTTTATGAAATAGAATTTCATCGCAAGAAATAGGCTTAGTTATTTAATTCCAAAACCCACATTTTCATGGCCGGGATACTTGTTTTAGCTAATGATGAAAAAACTTGATCGGTTACTACATTCTTGGCTGAATAAAAACCAGCGGTTCTTTCTTCATATTTTTTAAAGTCAACTTCTTTACTGCTGTCACTTGTATTCATGATACACATAATAGTCTGTTTTTCGTCGTATCTGAAATAGACATATAAACCATCCACTGGAATGTAATGCATCATTTTTCCGGATGTAATGGCCGTAGCCGTTTTTCTGTAGTTGGCCAGTTTTCTAACCAAATCCTGAGTTGCTTTTTCGTCTTCTGTTAATCCCTTTCCAGTAAAGGCATTTTTGGTATCCGTACTCCATCCTCCGGGGAAATCGGAACGAACCAAACCATCGGGAGCTTTGAAACCTTTAAGTAATACCTCAGAACCATAATAAAGTTGAGGTATGCCTCGACAGGTTAAAAGCCATTGAAAACCCATCTTTTGTTTTTCTGCATTTTCGCCCACAACAGAGAAAAAACGAGGTTCATCGTGATTATCTAAAAGCAACACTTTTTGCATTGGGTTTTTACTTAAAAAATCACTACTCAGCGTATAATATAATTTATTTACACCATCTGTCCACCCAAAAGGTTGGGTTAGGGCAGGAATGATTCCATAATGCAAACTCTGAAAATCAACAACAGATGGCAAATTACTTTTAAAAGAAGTTTCCATGTTATTTTGTTCAAAATAGGCCTGATTAACCACTCCGTGAACCAATACTTCTCCGAAAATGCTCATTTTAGGAAACTCATTCAGGATTGCCTCATTGCAGCGGTTGGCAAAATTTAGGTCGCTATAGGTATAGGTGTCCAGACGAACTCCATCAATGCCAAATGTTTCGATATGCCAGATACAATTCTGAATTAGGAAATTGGCCATATAAGGATTGTCATGATTAATGTCGGGCATTATTTTGTCAAACCAGCCATTGCTCATTTTTTTCTGATCTGATTTTGCTGCGTACGGATCAAACAAAGGCTGTTCTCTATAATTAGTCTGGGTATATTCCGGCCAACGGTGCACCCAGTCATTTTCGGGTGGGTCCTGCTCCAGAAAATGATAAAGTCCAAAATGATTGTAAACCGCATCAAAAATGAGTTTCATGCCACGCTGATGTAATTGATTACTCAGTTTTTTATAAGTTTCATCACCACCATAACGTGCATCAATTTTATAGTGATCGGTAATGGCATAACCGTGTTCCGTTCTGTTTGCCATATCATTTTCCATTACGGGAGTAAACCACAAAGCTGTAACACCCAATCCTTGCAGATAGTCCAGATTGTTGATTACTCCTTGTAAATCTCCACCATGACGATCATACATTTTATTTCTGTCTAAAGACTGATCTCTCATTCCTTTAACACGGTCATTAGACGGGTCCCCGTTACTAAAACGGTCTACCATAATTAAATCAATAAAATCAGATGAATTCACGCCTTGTGCATAAAGCGTTCCATTTCCAGCTCTTCGTTTGTAAATTGGCCAACTGATTTTTTGTTTTTTTCCTTGCTGAATGATTTCAATTATCACATCGCCGGGAAGTGTTTCCGGAGCAATTTGAATGTCAATAGCTATGTATTTTTTATTTGAAAACGAATGTGTTTTTAAAATTGTAATTCCAGGATAATGGATACTGACATTATCAGATGTAAAAGTATTTCCGGTACTACGAATCAGTAATTGAATAGAGTTCGTTTTCATTCCTACCCACCAGTTCGTAGGATAGATATCTATATCTTTAGCATTTGACACTAGTGCTAAATGCATTAAAATCAGGAGAAAAAAGAATGTTTTTTTCATCTTAAATTTATTTATAAGTTAGTTTACTGCCGAAAGATATTTTTCTTTAACAGTTAAAAAAAACAGCTTATTTAAACGACATGATTTGCGTTGTAAACAGCAATTTTGGTTTGAAACAAAAGCACTATTTTTACATTGAAGCAAAACACAAGAAATGAACATAGCAACCTACAATCCTGAAAACAGGTTTCAGATTATAAAGCTTTATACGCTTTATTGGCTGGGATACATTTTATTATTTAGTATGATTCAAGGTTTGCCAGTAGGAGATTTTGTAATAGCCTGGCGGAATGAATGGTACAGTGTGCTGCCTAAAATATGCTTTGTGAGTATTGTGGTAGAGCTTTTGATGCCAAGATTGTTGTTCAGGAAAAAGACGGTTCTCTTTATTCTGATTTACATCCTTCTTATTTTGCTTTTTGCATTTTTGCAACGCTTGATAGACAATTATATTATTATACGTTATTATCTGACTTTTTGGAAAATGGAGCCTTTATTTTCGGCTCCGGCGTTTTTATATAATGTAAGTAAATTGCAATTTGTAGTTACTATTCCTATTGCATTTAAGCTTTTTTATCATTTGGCAGAAGAAAAAAACAAAGTACAGACTATATTATCTGAAAAATTGCAAGCTGAATTATCTTCGCTTCGTAACCAGTTTCATCCTCACTTTTTATTTAATGTATTGAATAGTTTGTATTCTAAAATTTTAAGCAAATCAGATGATTCAGCAGAGATTGTTCTAAAAATATCCGACTTACTACGGTTTTCGATTTACGATATAAATAATAAAAACATCTCTCTGCAAAATGAAATAGATTACCTTAAAAACTATATAGCTTTACAACAATTGCGTTTTGATAACCAACTTCAATTGAGTTTTAGTGTCTATGGTAATTTGAAGAATCATGTCATTGAGCCTTTTCTGCTTCTCCCGCTTATTGAAAACTGTTATAAACATTGTCTAGACGAAAATAATCAGGGCTGGATTACTATTGCTATTACTGTTACGGAGGATAATTGGCTGGTCGTAAAAATTGAAAATAGTCTGCCAGAAAATCTACCCGTTACAGATAGAAATGAGAATGGAGGAATAGGTATTTTAAATGTGAAGAGAAGGTTGGAATTGTTGTATCCGGAAAGACATCTTCTGACTATTAAAAATGAAGTTTCGAGCTTTTTTGTTTCGTTAAAACTAAAAATGGAAGATGACAATTATTAACTGTATTATTATTGAAGATGAATTGCCGGCTTCGATATTATTAGAGCTTCATATTGCTAAACTTGATTTTTTAAATTTAAAAGGGAAATTTACGAGTGTTTCAAGTGCCCAAAATATTTTGAAGACGCAAACAATTGATCTTATATTTTTAGATATAAACCTGCCTGGTAAGAAGGGAATTGAGTTTGCAAGAAGTGTACTTCCAAAAACTGCAATAATTTTTACAACTGCTTACACCGAATATGCCGTGGAAGGATTTGAACTAGAAGCGGTTGATTACATACTAAAACCTATTTCATTTGAGCGTTTTGCCAAAGCTGTAAATAAATACAGTAAAATGAGAGAATTAAACGAAATTGTGCAATATTCTAAACAGGAAATAGAAAGCCCCTTTATTTTTGTAAAATGCGAACGTAGAATGGTCAAACTTTTTCTGGATGAAATAGAGTATTTTGAATCTCAGGGAAATTATTTGCTTATTTATACCAATTCGGATTGTTATAAAACATATCAGTCTATCTCTGAAATGGAAGACAAATTGCCAGAGGGGTTATTTTGCAGAATTCATCGTTCTTTTTTAGTAGCTGTAAGTAAAATAACCAGTTACAATTCAAACAGAATAAATATAAAGAATAAGGAATTACCTACAGGAAGACTATACCATAGTTCTGTAAGTAGAATCCTGAAGTCTTTAAAAAATCGATAATGAATACTCAGTAGATAAGAATTTACTTGAACTATCTTAGGGGGGAATACAGAGATTATAATAGACTTTTTTTAAGTTGTTAGAGCGAAAAATACCTCTTTATATACCACAGCCGATAATACCAACGACGTACTTGTATTACCTAATGGTACCTCATGGAGTAGTTTATCAGACAGTACTAAAAAAGAGCGGTTCATTGCAGCCCATTCATAGCTACGGCAGACTTTGACGGTGTGGCATTTGCAGCCATAAAGGGGTTGGAAGAACGGACTAGGGAGTTAAAAGTGAACAGTTAATAGTGAACAGTTAAGAGTTAACAATGAAAAACTAAAAGTGAAAAGTTAGCATATGTTACCGGGGAGTTACTGGCTAAAAGTGAAAAACTGGAGCGTGAAAATGTAGAGCTAAAAAAACGTTTGGAAAAACTGGGGGCTCTACTAACTGATAGCGTAACTAAACGATAGCACTCTTAGATTTTTTCTTCAC
>CAZBAV010000054.1:0-29534 GCA_964489955.1 uncultured Lacihabitans sp.
CTATGCGTGCTTCAGTTACAGAAGAAACTAAATTATATATTTTAAGCAATCCGCATAACCCCACTGGGCGGATGTATACAAAAGATGAATTGCTGGAACTGGGTAATTTTTGTATAGAACATAAGATACTTTTATGTTCAGATGAGATACATGCGGATATCATTATTGATCCTACTAGGCAGCATATTCCTGTTGCTAGTATAAGCAGAGACATTGCACTTAATTCTGTAAGTTTATTTTCGCCAGGGAAGGCCTTCAATATACCCGGTATTAGCGGTGCTTTTGCTGTAATTCCTGATGATAGTTTAAGGGCAAAGTTTAGAAAAACAATGCTAAATGCAATACCTCATTTAGGTAAGTTTGGAGCCGATATTATGCATGCTGCTTATGTGGAAAGTAACGAGTGGCAGGAAGAGTCACTTTCGTATTTGCGAGAAAATCACAATTACCTTTTAAAAGAAATCAATAACATGGAGGGTCTTGAAATGCAAGCCTGCGAAGCTACTTATTTGGCCTGGATTAACTTTTCGGCTCTTGGTGATGTGGACTTTGTGAGTCATTTAGAAAAGCATGGGGTAGGAGTTATAGATGCAAAGGTATTTATGGGTACAAAATATTTTAGACTAAACTTCGCTACCCAGAAGGAATTATTAGAAGAAGCCGTAACAAGAATTAAGAATGCTACGGCTTCTTTAAAGTCTTAATCAGATAAGTCTATACGTGCCGTTATACCAAAGGCAGCGTTGTTTGTGTAGTATACATTGGTTACGTATGGCTTATTTACGTCTTTTTGCCAGTACATGGTCATTCCTACGCGTTTACTGATTTGGTAACTAACAGTAGGTTTTACCTGTAAGTTACGGTTACCATTTCTTATTACTGCGTCACCATCTAATTTACGTTGTATTACCTTAAGGTCTCTGTAGTTAAAGTCAATCCTAAATATCAGGTCATTGGGTAAAACAATGCTGTTGCCATCCCTTCCTCTTATTGGTAGAACTACATTGTTTTTCTTCATCCCAAAACCAAATACTAGGTCATTACCGTGGGTTTCGCTTACCTGGGCGTTAGAGAGATTTAGCATAGCAATACGGTCTTTGTTCCATGCAAAATTTCCCGAGAAGCTTCCTTTTGTGGTGAAGTTTACACCCAAGAAAGGTCCAAACTTCTCTTCCATTACAATTGAGCTCATTATGTACACAGGATCAAAGAAGTTACTGTAGTCGTTTTGCTCGTAACCGAGAATATAACCTTTGGCTCCACCCACAGTTTGCCCATTTACATTTACTTTACGGAAGTGCATCATCATACCCATATCACGATAGGATAGGGAAGTGGTGTAGTCTCCTATACTGTACGTAGAGGTAAAACTGTGCGATAAGGTGATGGAGCTAAATGTAGCTCTGAAAAAGTCAAGTTTTTCTAACCCCTGGTAATTAATGTTCCAGTTAGGCATAGGTAAACCTAAAAACGGATTAAAGGTAGTTAGTTGTCTACCATTTATGTCATTCGTTTTGGTGAAACGTTTTTTGCCAAAAAGGTTAGGAACTTCTCTGCCCGTATATGCAGCAAAAAATGCTGGAATAAGTACGTCTTGAGAATTCTTGTCCAGGATAATCTCTTGTCCCGGATTGGCGTTCTTGATTTCACCAATCACTATTTCTCTATTGTTTTGGAAGTTAGTAAATGGCTCATAGCTGTACCCATCCAAAGCATTAGAGCTTGCTTTCTTAAACGATGTTTTAAAAGACCAGAATGTCATCTTGAAACTTCCGCCACGGATAGGAGAAGCTATATCAAACATTTTGTTGCCGTTTTGATCCAATGCTGTTTGTGAAACCGGCTGGAACACAAAAGACATGTCATTTGAGCGGGCAATATTACCTTTTATTTGCATTCTGAAACCAGTAAATGGTTCTAGCTGAGTAGAGTATTCAAAAGTATACCCTCTTTTCTGTACTATTGGATTGTATTGTTTAGTACTTTCAGATAACCATCCTTTATCTTTAAAATTAAGTATTTTGCCAGTTTTTTGGCTACCCATAACAAAGCCTAGTCCCGGAGCTCCAGAATTTCCATTTAAACCAAAGAACTCAGGTATTTCCAAGAATCCCGGGACAATGGTGGATTCCGTAAGTGCAAATCGCCCATTCATGCTACGAGCTGTCATTAGTAACCGGGCTATGCCTTTAAGGAATTTTCCAGATTCTTCCACAAAGTCCTGTTCGTCACCAGGTGCTCTGGTAAAACGTTGCTTAGGACCTTTAGGGGCGTTAGCCCTACGTAAAAAAGGAAATTTGTTATATAATTTAACAAAGTCCACTCTGCCATCTACACCAAAATCACGACCGTTTTCTATAATGTGTCCAAAGCTGTTTCCATCTGCATCAAAGCTGCCAAATGCTACACTTCTAAACATAAAACGATTGTCATACGTGGCATTTGCCGTTACCCAATCTAGTGCATAAATATCTTGTAGCGGAAGACGCCAGGTAACCCTCATCTTTTGGCTATAGTTTCTAGCCCGACCCAATCTAATGAAACTTCTACCAAATGCCACATCCTGCTCACCACTTGGTTGACCATCTACATCATCTAAAATGGCCTGCATGATGGCGTTATAGCTTACGGTTACAGTAGGAGTAAGGTTCCATTGTAAATCATAAGTACGGTTGCCATGAAAGTATTTTATAACATTGGCGTCTGGTAAGTTATTAAGATTACGGTCTCTAAACAGAGTTCTGTATGATACCTTCTCATTATGTATCTTTATGGCCATTACGGTTGGTATAGGTGAGATAGAGAAAGGCTTTATAAACCTGAACGCCGAACTGTCTAGTTTACTATTATTCTTAAAAGGAGACCAGGTTATTTGTTTCGGAGAATAGTTGTAAGTTAAACCAAAACTTGTGAAACTTTGGTCATTGTTTGCCATTAAGATATTACTACGATAAATACGGTTTTGTGCATAAGAAACGGAGAAATTTTCTATGTTTAATAGATGCTCCTTCTTATCAGGATTAGTCCGCATTTTATGAACATTCATAAAATTAAAGCCCGAAGTAGTAACTGTATTAGATACCAAATCTTTGGTTAAGTTGGTATGGTATGGGTTTTTGTTTCCTTCACGCAGGGCATCATCTAAACGAATATCAGGATCAAGCGGATTAAAGCCAGGTACAGATACCTGCTTGTCAAAGTTTACATAAAAAGGAACACTTAAACCCCAGTTTAAAGGAGTAAATTTATCAAGCTGTAGATTTAGTGCTACACCATATGCATAACTGTTATCTCGTGCTCTTGCAGATATTTTGTCCTGCACACTACCAAAACCAAAGTTTCGGAAGTTTCCGGATAACATCAAGCTTCCTAAATCTGCAAGTTTTATATCTAAGTTTAGTAAGCCGGCAGAACCTTTATCTTGAGAATCAAAACCTTCGGCTCTGAGTTCGTTGGTCCAGATAGTGTAGTCTTGTTCTTCACCAGAGTTATTCCTTAACCCTATCATTATGGTTTGCACATTTCCTAAGTCCGGATTTCCTTTTACCTGTATGTTATAATATCTGGTAATAGACATTTCTGTACCAGATTGCGTGCCAATGACAGGATAGTTATATTTAGAATACGGTTGGTTAAATGTTAGTGTGTCAGCTCTGCCGTTACGCTCCAATTTTAATAGTCGTAGGTCATCTAATGGGATATCAATTTCGTTTTGACCTGGCCATATGGAAGCTGGAGATAGCTCATTTCTTGCTGTTCTTTCCAGTTTAGGTATCTCTACTTCATAGTAATGGTTTTTGAGATCGGTTCCTATACGAATAAACATACCAAGACTATCAACATTGCTATTTTTGGGGTTATGCATGTGCACAAACATTTTAAGACGTTTGTACATGTTAAGGTCTAGGTTAGTGTTTTTAAACACTCCTCTAGAGTCCTTTACTTGTAGTTTTTCTACAGTTAAGCTTAAGGACTGCTCATTAAACTCTACACGAGCTTGTGTTGAATAGTTTCTGTCTCTCACAAAACCGGGTGGTACAGCATAAGGATATTCTTTATCTCCACAGTCAACTGTGCCAGGAGGACAGCCGTTCTCTTCTATACTTACGCTTGCTGAGTTAAATATGGTACGGTCTAAGGAGTCTAAACGGGTTTCTATATATTCTGTAGCATTAGGGTCATTTATTTTATACTGATATTTACGGTATTGGTTAGAAACCAATTGCATAGTTGCAAAACGTAAAACTACAGGCTGAGCCCATTCTTTTGTTACCAAACGCATAAAACGCACCGACTTGAAATCATCACTTTTTGTGCTTGGATATTTACGGCTTGGACTTCTTACAGGAACTCTAAAGAGATACCATTTTGTATCTGGTCTATCAGATGTACCAGGTACATTAACTTCATCTATTACGTACTGGTTTTTTACTAAGTTACCTCCGTTTTGCTTTAAGTCTATTTCATATTCAAAGAAATCCTCTAGTTCGTTTATCGTATTATCCTGGTTAATATCTTCCTTGTCTATCAGGTTATTGTTAGAAAGTACCACTTGGGTGTTTGCTCCTAGTGGGTTAAACGGCGAGTTGTTCTCAATTCCTAAGTAGTCTTTGTATCTTTCTATGAAGGTAGCATTATTGTCAAAACTACTATCCAGAAAGTGCCTGTAATCATCTTTAGATGGGTCATTAAAGATTTTGTCATAAGCTTCAGTAGTTAGTGGAATACTTTTTAAATCTTCCAAATAGCCTTTAATACCTCTACTATTAGGGTCATTGGGATTCACATAGGTTCTTTCTTCTTCATTACGGAGACCATCAAAACCTACGTCTTGAACTTTTCTCATTTCGGCATCATTTTCAAAGCCGTCTACCATAAACTGTACATCTGGAGCTTTACCCCAAGTGGTGTTTACGTATCTTCTTTGGAATGCTCCAACAGAATCTGGTTTAATACCGTTCTCAAAATTAAAGCGGCTGTCTGGGATTACATCCTCAGAAACATCACCCAATTGCACTAGTAGTTTACCTCCGTTCGTGTTTACAGATTCGCCCGTAGATAAAGGTATTCCTGCACCGAACGGATCCATCATCCAGAATTCTAGATATTCTACATTGGCATTGTCAAAATCGGCATCAAAAGTGATACCTCTCATTATTGAACCAAAGTTCTTAGTTGGATCTTTTAAAAGACCATTAGGAGTGAGGTCTGTATTGTAGTTATACATGCCTGGCTCAGACGGGAAATAGGAAACGTCTAAGATGCTGGTAGGTACCTGTTCTGCAAACGTAGGCATAGACCTACCAACTAGTATGTCTTGTATGTTAAAATTGGCAGTAAAGCGGTTTCTTCGGGCTTCTGCACTCATGGCCGGCGGTATAATTCCAGCTCCACCTCCGGTAAAATAGGTAGTCATGTCTATGGAATAAACAGACATTTTTGCCCTACGGAAATGGTGTTCGTACCCTTTTGTTATGCTTGGGTTAGAAAATGAACTATTTGCACTTTGGAACTCAGGAGGTGTAGAACCCAGACGCCATCTGTTTGCTTGGCGTGATAAATCATTGATGTTTCTAGCAAACTCAAAGTCGTCTATCATTGAGCTATTGTTTACACGCTTGGTGTTTACACCTGGTATAAGCTGTGCAAACTCGGCGTTAACCATTAGGGTAGAAGGTTCCTTGGTTTGGACACCTGGTATGGCATCCAATAATCGTGTTAAGCCAGTGCCAGTTTTTTTATAATTAAGGTCTAAGCCCCAAATGGTGTTATTTACAGGTTCGTTTCCTATGGCAGTACGAGTGGTAAATCCTGGTGTGTTTTCTCTAAGGTCTTGGAAAGTACCTCCAATCCTAAGGTTTCTGCTTACTGAGTAGTCCATTCTTAAGCCAAACATCCGTCTTATCTGGGTCTGGAACATGTCAGCTTCTTCATAGTCCACCCGTATGCTTCTGCCGGAGTTAAGTATACTTTGGTTCATAAACTTTAAGGTACCCATTTGCTGGTCTACCATATAGTCTACACCTTGTTTCAGCTCCGTTCCTCCTAAATACACCCTAACCGAACTTCCTGTAACTCCCATAGGTAGGCTCACATCTGCGGTTCCCTGAACAAACATCCCGGAAAGGAAGAACTTGTTTTTTAAAGTATTTTGTTGGGCATCCGTAAGTGTTTTGCGGTATAGGTCATCAAATATGTACTTAGAGATATACTTATCAGTGTTGGCATCACTTGCGGGAGGCGACCTCAGCGTATCCAGCTTGCCTTCTAAATAACTACCAAATGGCTCTAATACAGGAAAAATTATTCTGCCAAAGCGGGAGTTTACAGTTACGCCTTCTATAAAGTCAAAGTTTCCGTCTCCCGGGTCTCCACTACCAACTCTTTCGTTATTGTAATTTAAGTTATCTAGCCCTAATAAACGTAGTAAGGGAGTATTACGGTAACTTGGAACATCTGTTAGGAATGGCACGTCCATTCCGGTATTATCGTCTTTATAGATAATTCTTAGTTGGAAACCATCCGGTTTTATCTGAGATTGCCCCAGATTATACATATTTTTCATCATCAAATCCCACATGGGATTATTTAGATTATTACGTATATTGCTGGATTTTAGCATTTTAAGTATTACTGCGTCCGATTCATCACGGTTGGCGTAATCTTCTATTAGCTCGCCTACTTTATATCGTTTGCCACGGTAGGTGTATTCAAAAGCAACAGCCAAAACTTCGTCGTTACGGAGAGGAGTCCGCAATGAGATATAACCCAACTCCGCATTGAGTTCGAAATCTCCGTCTGTAAGTTTTTTTGCACCCCTTAAGTTTTCATAACCGGTACCCATTTGTAAGCCGGCTGTATTTAATCTGTTATTAATACTCTCTATTGTTCTTGAAGTACTTAGGGTATCTCTAATAATAGGATTTAACTTATTAGAGGCATTATTTGCTCTTGGGTCAGTAACTAGTTCGTCTACGAGTGCAGTATTAAAAGGCTTATACTCTCCCAAATCTGCAACCCCAACTACATTTCTGTTTGTTTCTACACTATATGTACGGTTTGTAACATAGGCATCTACTCTGTTTATGATAACACCAGAAGTAACAACAGGTAAGGAAACCAGAGAGTTTTCATACTCATTTCTAAAGTATTGAGCCAAGAAGAAGTGACGATTCTCTTCGTAATTATCTGCTCGTATTTCAAAATTACGGCTTTGATTTCCGCCGTTAATATGGATGGATTTGGTACGTGAGTTTTGTTGAGCTACGACCCCAATAATGTCCAGCTTGCCAAATTTTAAACCAATTTTCGCTCCTAATAAATTTTGTACACCCGGTATCAATTGAGAGCGGTTTGGGAACGATATGTTACCTAGTTCTACAGCCTGTAGGATATCTTCCGGGTCGTTTTTGAAGTTCAACTTCATGCGATTGTCAAACATAAATGCCGACTTCGTATCAAAATTTCCTGCGATGTTTACCTTCTCTCTTATTTCATTTGGTTTACGCATGATATTGTTAATATCCTGTATGCGTCCATCGGTATCCAAATCATTCATGCCAGGTAAGGAACCAGAACCGGGGAGAGAACCAAGGTTAGGATTTTGTAGCCCTTGTTGGTTAAAAAGGTTATTGAAATTGATATTTATTTGCTGGTCAAACCTAAAATAGCTACGGTCTCTGTTGAAAATATTAGTGGGATTGTCATTACGGTCTCTGTGATGTGAGGCCATTAAAGCTATGTAACCATTTGGTTTAAACTCAGGGAGCTTATCTCCAAAAATACGGTCAAATATCTTATTTGCTTCCAGTAAGGGCCTTATCCTACGTCCGGAGTAGTCACTGTAACCATCCTGCGATTTTTCAATATCTCTTATTATGGACCGGCGTATCATAGCATTTTGTATGCTAGAATACTCATTAAAGCTTAAGGCTTGAGGTGTCTTTACATCTATTTCAGGGCTTACTTTTTCGGTTATTGAAAAATTGGAGAAAGTAGGGTTATAAATAGTAGTAGTGCTAAGTTGTTTCGGATTAATGCTTAATATTGGTGAGTAAGTATAGTTAAACCTACTTAGGTACACGTCTTTCCAGTTGGCATAAAATGGCATCTTGGACCGGGTTGTGTCAGTAGTTTTGCCTTGGGCATATACAGAGTTACCTTGACCGTAAACAGCCAATAACACTACAATAAATACACTTCTATGCATAGAGTTCTTTATAAAAAACCTTAAAGCATTAAACGTGATGATATGGTCTAATATTCTAAGCAAAGCTTTTTTTTTATCGTAAGGACAATTTGATTAGTTCTTCTAGGGTAATATCAGAGGATGTCCTCTTTAAAATATTATCTATACTTTTTTCTGCAGCGGCTTTTGGAATTCCTAAGATAACCAAGGCTGCAAGTGCCTCCGCCTTAATACTAAAGTTTCCGACACTGCCAGATGCATCAGGAGATAAATCTTTAGATAATTTATCTTTCAGCTCAATAATGGCACGTTGTGCTGTTTTGGCTCCTATTCCTTTTATGTTTTGTATAGTTTTAAGGTCTTCATTAACAATGGCTTGCTTTATTTCTTGACTGCTTAAGGAAGATAAGAAAACCAATGCTATACTTGGTCCTATACCAGAAACGCTAATTAGGTGCTCAAACAATTGTTTTTCACTTTTGGTATGGAATCCGAACAAGGTATGAGAGTCTTCACGTATTATCTGCAAAGTTTCAAGTTTGCAGGTTTGTCCTGTATTTGGTAACTGAGAGTAGGTTTGCAAAGAGATTCTTGTCAAGTAGCCCACTCCAGATACGTCTATTATTGCATGGGTAGGTTCCTTTTCTACTAAAGTACCGCTTACATATGCTATCATTGTAAAAGAAGAGTATATTTAAATGCTTGTGCTTACACCAGGGGAACAAATTTAGCAAAACATTAGAATATCTGAGACTTTATCTTTGCTTTATCTGGATATCCGGTGGTTTTCCAATACTGTATTCCGTTTTTGTATAGAACCAATGTTGGGCTTTTTCTTATGTCTTGCCATTCTGCTATGCCCGAATTTATTTGTAGATCTACTTTAGCTACTTTAAAGTCAGCGTTTTCTGATTCTATTTGCTTTAATGTATCTTCCATTTTCTCGCATTCAGAACAGATTTCGTCATGGAACATTACAAGAACCCATTTCTTTTCTTTTATTATTTGGTAATAGTTTTCCTTCGAGATATAGCTCAAGGGCTTAAAATTTCCATTATTCGACTTATAGGGTTTAGACTTTCTAATCCAGTTTTCAAAGCCACCCTTAAGAACTACTACGTTACTGTAGCCCAGTTCTGAAAAATATTGCCCAGCGTGGAGGGTGTTTGATTCAGACTGTGCATAGATAAACAACAGGTCAGTTTTTTTGTACTTTGTAGGTAGATATTCTTTTAAGTCATCACGCATAAAATCTATTACCTGAGCTTTACGTATATGACCCAGTGTATAGCTATCCACATTACGCATGTCTAGTAATTTAGCCTCAGGAGCTTTTCTTAATTCTGTCTCAAAATCACTAGGTTCCAGTAGACGAAAAGGCTCTTGGCCACGAGCTACAAAAGGTAGAAAAGCTAAGAAAAGCCAAATCTTATTCATGTATTTATCTAAGAATTTATAGTATGATACTTTCATATTCCTTTCTAACAAAATTTTCTAGAGTTTATTGTAGTGGTAAAGGATAGAAAATATGCTTTATTTGTATTTGTAAATTGCAAAATTTATGCCGTTTTGGGATTGTAATTAGTTATTAAACATATTTTTAAAATTATGAGTCAAATCATCAAAGTACACGCCAGACAAATTTTAGATTCTAGGGGTAACCCTACAGTAGAAGTAGATGTGGTAACAGATAGTGGTTTTTTAGGCCGTGCTGCTGTACCTTCTGGAGCTTCTACAGGTATACACGAGGCTGTAGAACTAAGGGATGATGATGCTAACCACTACCTTGGAAAAGGAGTACTTAAAGCAGTAAAAAATGTAAATGAGGAAATAGCACCTGAAATTTTAGGTGAAGATGTTTTCGAACAAAATGCTATAGATAATGCATTAATAGCCCTTGATGGCACTTCTAACAAAGGAAATCTTGGTGCAAACGCAATATTAGGGGTTTCATTGGCAGTGGCTAAAGCAGCTGCACAAGAAGCAGGTTTGCCTCTTTATCGCTATCTTGGTGGTGTGAACGCTAACACACTTCCAGTTCCTATGATGAACATTCTAAATGGCGGTTCACATGCAGATAACTCTATAGATTTTCAGGAGTTTATGGTTATGCCGGCTAAAGCTGATACGTTTTCAGACTCATTGAGAATGGGAACTGAAATATTTCATAACCTAAAGAAAGTGTTGAGCTCAAAAGGGTATTCCACAAACGTAGGTGATGAAGGTGGTTTTGCTCCTAACATTGGTTCAAACGAAGAAGCTTTGGAAATTATCCTTTCTTCGATAGAAAAAGCAGGTTATAAGCCAGGTGAGGATGTATTTATTGCTATGGATGCTGCTGCTTCTGAGTTTTATGATCCTAAGACCGGACTTTATTCTTTTAAGAAGTCTAGCGGAAAACAACTGACTTCAGACGAAATGGCTGCTTATTGGGCTGACTGGGTTGCAAAATATCCGATCATTTCGATAGAGGATGGTATGGCCGAAGACGATTGGGCTGGTTGGGCAGAACTGACTAAACTTGCTGGTAGCAAAGTTCAATTAGTAGGTGATGATTTGTTTGTTACAAACGTAAAGAGACTCCAGGAAGGAATAGATAAAGGTATTGCCAATGCTATCCTTGTGAAAGTAAATCAAATTGGTTCTTTAACAGAAACAATAGATGCCGTTAACCTTGCACATAGAAATAAGTATAAGAGCGTGATGTCACACCGTTCTGGTGAGACAGAAGATTCTACAATCGCAGACCTTGCTGTGGCTCTTAATACAGGACAAATTAAGACTGGTTCTGCTTCTCGTTCTGATAGAATGGCAAAATATAACCAACTACTAAGAATAGAGGAAGAATTAGGAGAATCTGCTTATTTTCCCGGTTTGAAGTTCTAATAAATACGTAGAGATTTAAGAATGGCACTAGAAGTTTACTTCTAGTGCTTTTTTTTTTGGATTAGCTTTTTTATTTTTGGCAACACAAATGCTTTCCAATACAATAATGAATAAATTAAAAGACTTCTTTAAAACCTACAGGTTTTATGTCATCGCCGCTCTGGTGTTGATTATTTGGCTCGGTTTCTTTGATCGTTCTAATCTTATAAAACAAACCGAGATGTCTCTTCGTTTAAAAGAACTGCGGGAAAACGTGCAATATTATGAAGAAGAATTAGCTGCTGTTAAAAAAGAGGAGAATGAGGTCCTAGGTAATTCTGCGTCAATTGAGAAATATGCACGTGAAAAGTATTTTCTAAAGAAGGATGGGGAAACTGTTTTTGTTTTAGTTGAAGAATAATAATAAACTATGGTAAAGGTACTTTATGTGTGCTTAGGTAATATTTGCCGAAGTCCGTTGGGTGAAGCTAGTTTTAACAAGATAGTGAAAGAGAGAGGCTTAGGTCAGTCGCTCTGGGCAGATTCTGCTGGTACAGCAGGCTATCATATTGGTAAGAAGGCTGATCCACGCTCAATTAAAACAGCTGAAAACCATGGAATAGAACTAACTCATGTGGTTCAAAAAGTTTCTAAAGAGGATTTGGATAACTTTGACCATATAGCGGTTATGGATGAAAGCAATTTTGAAGATATTCATAAGCTCTATTACGATTACAAAGGAGTTCCGCCTTCTGTAGATAAACTTTTTTTGATACGTGATTTTGACCCGGAAGTAAGGGGCGTAAACGAAGTGCCTGATCCCTATTACGAGAATGCTTCCGCTTTTGAAGAAGTATATCAGATGTTAGATCGTAGTAATCAGGCGTTTGTAGATCATTTGGTGGATAAATATGGACTTACAGCAAAGTCTGAGGAAGAGGCTATCTAAGGAAGAAGTAAATACTTTTGTTTCCAAGATTCTTTCGAAAGAAATATCATTAGATGAAGTTTCTGCTTGGCTATATGATGATGATAAGCTAGTTTCAGTCTCATGGATTATCAGTACGGGAGCAATGAGAGATTCCTTTTTCTTCTCTGGCTTGCTTCCACAAATTTGGGCAATATTAGAGCCCAATAAGAATGAAAGTGTAATTAGATGTTTCTTAGCAGTTTTCCGGGATTGCGATATTCCTATAGAGCTAGAGGGTAATGTTTATATCTATTGTATTACAAAGTCCGTTTGTAAAGATTCGCCAATAGCACATAAAGCCTTTTGTATGTATATCTGTGCCAAAATCGCTTTGAAGTATAATGAATTACAGATGGAGGTATTGGATATTGCCCACCAATATTATTACTCAACAGAGTCTGCCGCAATCAAATCATCTTGTAAAAAGGTTATTAAGATGTTAAACAATAACCGGAACTATTCCACATTCTTATAGATACCATCCATTATACGTACTAAATCATCGTAATCTTGCTCGTTTAAGTTTGTCCAGGCTTGTTTCCTTACATTAGTGATTATTTTTCCAGCATCTGCATGCATTTTTGCACCAAGTTGCGTAGCAGAAACAGTCATAACTTTTCTGTCAGCTTCGTAATGGTGTCTCACAATAAGTTTCTTTCTCTCTAATAGGTCTAAAATCCTTGTAATGGTGGGAGGGTTTTTGTCCGTAATTTTATCCGGTTTTATTTTCTGACCCAAATCAAAAGCACAAAACCTATTCTTCTTTTAGATGATGCTTTTGACAAACTGGATTACATCAGAATAAAGTAGGTGATCGAAATGATAAATCAAAAACTCTTTGGACAAGTATTTATTACTGACTCCAGACCCGAACGCACCAAAGAACTTTTTAAAGATCCTAAAGTTAATTCTATAGAAACTGTTCATTTTGGGGCCAATCAGTGAATTTCGGTGGGTTGGCTACGCTCACCCACCGAGAATACTAATATTATTTAAAAGTATAGTAAATACCTACATTAAAACGCTCGCCTAAAGTACCCGCGTTAAGCCCAAAGTTATTTGTGGTCACATCTCCGGTTTTTGTGGTAGAAAAGCCTAAAGTTCCAAAAGAACCGACAGCAGTAACTTTAGAACTAAGTGCATAACCAAAACCAGCATTAATATTTGCACCAAATGTATTTATGTCTCTCTCGACATTATTATTGGTCACCTTGCCCGGTAAAGCAGAAACATTTAAGCCCACAAATGGACGAAATGCATTAGATCCGAAAAAATAACGACTATAAACCGTAGCTCCGGTTTGTGATGATTTATACGTATCTCCTGTTTTTGAGCCTAGAAGTGTTAAACCTACACCTAACTGTACATTATCTGTTAGAAACGTTCCAACCTCTGGCGAAAAATTCCATGAACTTGATTTTGCATCAGAACCCTTAACTTTGGAAGAACTCAATCCTACATTTCCGCCTGCGTACCACGAACCTTTTTGTGCATTTGCTGCGATACTTCCCAAAATAATTGTTGTTACTAAAAATACTGTCTTCATTTTATTGATTTTATGATTGTGAAAATTTATTTACTGTTTTCCAATTTGAAAGTAATTGTGACGCACAATTAAAAAAAGGTAACAGCCATAAGGTTTTCCCTTGATATCATTGTTCATTTAATCCTCATAAATTAAGAATCGAGTAGCTTTTTTTACATTCGGTAAATTTTTATAAGTTTGGGTTCGGCGAGGAATCTAGTATTGATTTTCGCTTTTTTTTTAGTGCTATTCATTCCTTTTAGGTTAGGTTTCAAGAATAGGTTGATTGCTCAGTCGATTCTATTAACAAAGGCATAGCGTTATCATAGCAGATGGCTTTAGAGCTTGTAAATAAAATACTTTGTAAGTGAGTAGTTGTTTATCCTGCCAACTTCAGTCTTTGCTTTTGAGCTTTCTTAATGACCCTGACAGTATTGGGTTTATGGATGCCGAAGGAAATACAAAAGTTCAACAGGCTTATAGTGAATATATTGAACTTTTTTTAATGTGCCCGTGCCAAAATTTCTTTGAGGTATAAAGAATTACAGATGGAGGTATTGGATATTGCCCACCAATATTATTATTCAACAGAGTCTGCCGCAATCAAATCATCTTGTAAAAAGGTTATTAAGATGTTAAACAATAACCGGAACTATTCCACATTCTTATAGATACCATCCATTATACGTACTAAATCATCGTAATCTTGCTCGTTTAAGTCTGTCCAGGCTTGTTTCCTTACATTAGTGATTATTTTTGCAGCATCTGCGTGCATTTTTGCACCAAGTTGCGTAGCAGAAACAGTCATAACTCTTCTGTCAGCTTCGTAATGGTGTCTCACAATAAGTTTCTTTTTCTCTAATAGGTCTAAGATCCTGGTAATAGTAGGAGGGTCTTTGTACGTTATTTTACCCAGTTTTATTTGTGAGATATCTGGACTTTGTACAAGATGGTCTATCACTACCCATTGGTCTACTGTTAAATCAATTTTAGCATCGCTCAGTCCCCGCTGCATGAAATTTCTGATTTTTTTTATAGTAGTGTCTATTTTAAAAAAATAGGCCTTGTTATAATTAGGCAACATTCATCATATGTTTAGTAAGGTAAATTTATAGACTATTCTTTGATAAATGAAACTATATATAAGATATTTTGCTAAAATACATTTTTTTAGAATATAATTCTGAAAATGTCAGATAGCTTTTGTGCTAATATTTGTCTTCGCAACCTTTGTAGATAAGCATTTTAAGGCTTTTTGACAGAATTTTTAGCTTAAAATATTTTTTTTCATGACATAGTCATCCATCACATATCCTTTACCAATTTCTATTACCTCTTCCCGGCTTACAGAGAATCCCATTTTTTCATAAAACTGGCTGGCTCTATTGAATTTATTGACATTGAGGGTAAGTTGCTGACAATAATTCTCTTTGGCCCGCAGACTTATTGAATCTATTAGCTTTGCTCCATATCCTTTTCCTTGCGTGTTAGGAAGTAAATATAGTTTGTGTATTTTACACGTTCCATCGGTAGGGTTGTGTAATTCATAAGAAGCAAAACCGAGTGTAATTCCTTGGTCTTGGAATAATATAAATTTCTGTTCTGTAAACTGCTTTTTTATAGCTGCAGGAGTATAGAATAGATTTAGCATATATTCTTTTTGGGAGGGGGAGAGGATATCTTTGTAAGCTACTTCCCAGGATTTATATGCAATGTCTATGATAATCGGAATATCAGAAAGGGTGGCATCTTTTATCATGGGATATTCATGTACTTGTGTGTTTGTGTACTTACTCTCCACTGAGGGTTCTGTTGTACGTAATCTACCACCAAAGGCATCATTTGATCTCGTTTGTCCCATTCCACTTGTAAAAACAGCTTACAGTCTTTATTTACTTTGGCTGCATGTTGTTCTGCAAATTTAAAATCTGACTTATTAAAAATAATTACTTTTAATTCATGTGCTGCCTCATAGTATTCTTGCAAAGGGGCCTTGAATTTTTTTGGGGAAAAACAGACCCAGTCCCATTTTCCCGTGAGCGGGTGTGTGCCAGAGGTTTCTATATTGGTAGCAAAACCGGCTTCTCTTAAGGCCGATGTTAATGGATTTAAATCGTACATTGCTGGTTCTCCTCCGGTTATAACGGCCATACGACCAGGATGTGTAGACGCCAGATCTACTAACTGGCTGATGTCATAATATGGGTGTGCTGCTGCATCCCAGGATTCTTTAACATCGCACCAAACGCATCCCACATCACACCCACCCAAACGAATAAAATAAGCTGCCCGTCCGCTGTGGTAGCCTTCGCCCTGGAGTGTATAAAAATACTCCATTACTGGCAGCTGTTGTGATACTTCTTTTACCATAATATAGGGCAAAATTACAGAGTTTTTATCAAAAAAAATGTTTCGCTGTTTTATACTTGTTAAAAACCGTAATTTTGTAAAAAAAAAGTTTTTGTATGTTGGGTTATACAGAGAGCCTTACTTCGTATAAAAGAAGGATTACCAACCAAGTAAATATCGGTAGCTTGGGTTTAGGTTCAGATTTTCCTATAAGGGTTCAGTCTATGACTACCGTGGACACTATGGACACAGAAGGTTCTATTAGGCAATGTATTCGTATGATAGAGTCGGGGTGTGAATTAATCCGTATCACTGCTCCAAGTATGAAAGAAGCTCAGAATCTGGAGAATATAAAGGCTGGTTTGCGTGCAGCTGGTTACGATACTCCATTGGTAGCAGATATACATTTTACACCCAATGCAGCAGAGTTGGCAGCCCGTATTGTAGAAAAGGTAAGAATTAACCCCGGCAATTATGCTGATAAGAAGCGTTTTGAGATCATTGATTATACCGATGAATCCTATGCTGCAGAGTTGTTACGTATTAGAGAACGATTTACACCTTTAATTAAGATTTGTAAAGAGTATGGTACGGCCATGCGGATAGGTACAAATCACGGATCGCTATCGGACCGTATTCTAAGTCGGTATGGAGATACACCAGTTGGTATGGTAGAGTCAGCCCTGGAGTTTCTTAAGATTTGTGAAGATGAGAATTACTACAATGTGGTATTGTCTATGAAATCTTCTAACCCTCAAGTGATGGTACATGCTTACCGATTATTGGTACAGCGTTTAGAAGAAGAAAGGATGAAGCCTTATCCGTTACATTTGGGCGTTACTGAGGCTGGAGAAGGTGAAGATGGACGTATAAAGTCTTCTATGGGGATAGGGACGCTTTTGGAAGATGGATTGGGAGATACTGTGCGTGTGAGTTTAACAGAAGAGCCGGAGTTTGAAGCCCCTGTGGCCGCTGCTTTAATAAACAGGTACACAGGTAATGAAGGACCTTTGCCT
The DNA here is from genome assembly GCA_964489955.1 of uncultured Lacihabitans sp. Lineage (GTDB taxonomy): Bacteria > Bacteroidota > Bacteroidia > Cytophagales > Spirosomataceae > Leadbetterella. The sequence goes on from CAZBAV010000054.1 coordinate 16,914, forward strand.
GATGTGGACCCGCAACACCACAATGCATATACATATAAGAAGAGGATGAGTCACGAAGTTGCTAACTTCGGTGCTAGTAATGTTCCCCGAGTTATTGCCGATTTTTCTACCGTAAGTAATCTTAGCCCCGATGATTTAAAAGATGTGGGACATTTCTATATAGCCTTATTAGATAAATGGAAAATGAATGACCTAGGTGTAGATTATATTTATACTGGGCAAAATCCTGTATCATTTATGCTACCCAATGGCCTAAAGGAAATTATGGATAATAAGTTATGGCTAGCCGCGAATGATAAAACACATAAGTTTCCACTTTTTAATTTGCAGGATTACCGAAAAACGGAGACAAAGCATCCGAACTTGAACTTCATTGTCGTAAAAGGAAATGAAACTTTGAACTCCAAAGATTTAGATAGTACGGTTGTGTTAGTGTTAGAGTCGTCAAGGGAGAATCCTTTTCAGGAGTATAGAAGATTTTTCTTGGATTTGGCCAATCAAAATATAGAAGTACCTGTAGTAGTTAGGAAGACATACAGAGATAGTTATCTTGAAGATGTGCAGATAAAAGCTTCCACGGACGTGGGTGGCGTTTTTTTGGAAGGATTTGGCGATGGAATTATGCTTTCGCATTCACAAGATAGAAAAGCTTTGAATAGTTTGGCTTTCGGGATTTTGCAAGCCGCACGTACCCGTATCTCTAAGACAGAGTATATTTCTTGTCCTTCGTGCGGTAGGACTTTGTTTGATTTGCAAGAAACTACAGCCATGATCCGTAAACGTACGGACCACCTTAAAGGTGTGAAAATTGGTATTATGGGATGCATAGTTAATGGCCCTGGAGAGATGGCAGATGCGGATTATGGATATGTGGGAATTGGAAAGGATAAGATTTCGTTATATAGAGGACAAGAGGTTGTTAAGCGGTCTGTGTCGTCTCTCAATGCAGTAGACGAACTAATTGGATTAATAAAGGAAGATGGAAATTGGATTGAACCAGAACATATAGAAGATGGGAAAAATTAAAGAAGTTGCCAAAATTGGCCCGGCGTTCCAGTATTTTGTACGATTATTCAAGAAAGATAAAGAAGGGAAATATCCTAATAGTCAAAATCTTAGGATTATGCATGGCATTAATAGGATTTCTATACTGATGTTTTTGGTGGCGGTGGTTGTCATTATTTATAGATTTGCTACACGGTGAACATAGAGGAGCTACGGGATTTTTGCCTTTCTTTTAAAGGCGTAACCGAAGAAACACCGTTCGGACCAGACAATCTGGTGTACAAAGTTATGGGGAAAATGTATGCCCTTGTTCCTTTGGACAGGGAAGTGACTTATGTTTCACTAAAAAATACGCCTGAAAAAAATATTGAGTTGTGTGCTACCTTCCCTTTTATAGATGGAGCTTATCATTTTAATAAAGTCCATTGGATTTCGATTAACAATACGTCTCTAGCTGGGATCAGACTGACAAAAGAGCTAGTGACCGAGTCTTATGAGTTAGTGAAGAAGGGCTTAAGCAAAGCTCTGAAAGCGGAACTAGAGGCTATGTAAATCTATGGAAAAGCTGTTTGTTTACGGGACCTTGATGCTTAAATATCCACAAAACCCTAAAATGGAGCTTTTGAGCGAACATTGTATTGAGGTAACGGAAGCTTATACTTACGGGTCGTTGTTTTCTTTAGGAGCATATCCCGGACTGGTGAAAGGTGACAATAAAGTACCTGGAGAAATTCTGACACTAAAGAATCCCGAACTGGTTTTACATGTTCTAGATTTATATGAAGGGTACAACCCGTATAAAATAAGCCAGTCTGAATATGTAAGGACTGTTGCAGATTGCTTTGTCGGTGAAGCTTTACATAGGTGCTGGCTTTATTATTTTAATGGTTCGGTTTTAGGATTGCCAGCCTTAGAGAAATTTACTTATTGATTACTTACTATAGCTATATTAGACAGATAAAGAGCAACTGTGTGTAGGTATTAAAACTCTTCCCTGATAGAATTCAAAAGTTTTTCTGATATTACAGGTTCACTTTTATACTTCTTTACCTTGCTATATGCTACTATTGCCTCTGCCCGTTCTTTGGACTCCGGGTGGGTGCTTACCCAGGATAGGTACTCTTCTCCTCCAATGCTATACATAAAGTCCGCATAGGGCTTTGGGTCTATCTTGGCCTTTAGCATATAATCTACCGCTTTTTTATCTGCTTCGGTTTCTAGTTTTCGGTCAAAAGCAGATGAGGAGACTATCTTTCCCGCTTCTTTAATCATATCTCCGCCACCACCTGCGGCCAAAGAAACCAGTACCGCCAAACCAACTTCCTTAACTAGCTTTTTCATCATATGGTTTTCTTGTATATGGGCAAGTTCATGTCCTATCACTCCACTTAGTTGTTCTGGTTTTTCCATTACCTTAATAAGTCCGGAGTATATTACAAGATGTCCATCTGGTAGAGCGAAGGCATTTACTTCGTCATTCTCGAGTATATGTAAGTTTATTTTCTCACGGGAAATACCATTTGCTTTACACATTTTGGTTAATATGCTATCTACACCGCCTACAACTTTCTTGTCTGTAATCTCGGTGCTTTCATTCTTGAAGTGGCTCCACAGTATTTCTCCTAGTTTTTGCTCTGTTTTGGATGCTTTTTCTTCTATACCGAAGATTTCCTGCCATTTTACTTCGCTTAAGGCAAACCAACTCGTGAGAAAAACCAATATTAGCAAAATGCCTTGGGTGTATAACTTCTTCATTTTGAATTAGCAGTAAGCGATTTGAAGATAGAGTGGGTTTCTTTTGGTTTACATATTTCGTTGGTTAAGGTTCCGTAAAACCACCATTCCACATGTATTCCCTTACGTACTTGTATAGCTGAATATAAGGTCACTGCAAACTCTATTACATTGAAAATCAATATTGTAATAATATATGCGAAGTAGCTGTTGTTAAATTCTGTAGAACCCAGAACATTGGAAATTGTCCACCACACGCCTACGGAGTTTGTAAGTACCATTGTGGCTTGTGATAATAAGGCTTGCGTACAATGCCACCTTACAAAGTAGGTAGCCTTCCTATTGCCCATGTAAAATAATAAAGTAGCTACTAGGTTTACGATAGGTAAGGGTAAACCTACCACCAATGCGACCACAGACATTAAATAGCTGTTAGACGCACGTTCTGCTTCGTGCTCGCTAGGTTTATATGGAAAAGTAGTAGTATGTATCATATTTCTTTAGTTAAGTTCCAAATCCAAATAAGTAGTATAACTATAATAAAAGGCAAAGGTCTTTTTTTTATTAACTCTTCTGCTTTTTGATACATTTGCCAAAGTGTTTCTTTTGAAGTAACTGTATCCCATATGAGCCATAGTGGAAGTATAGTTAAGGCTACTATGGCCACCCATGATAAAGGATTTTGGTAAAATGCATCAGAATAATGACCCGACAAAAAGCTACGAACTCCACTGGTAGTGCCACACGATGGACAGGGATAACCAGTTACATGTTTAAAAATACAAACTCCGAAATCTTGTGTAACAGTCTGTATGTAAAGCCATACATAAGCTAAAAAGCAGGAAGCTGCTATGAAAATATGTAGCCTATTCCTGCTTTTAATCATTTAGAAAAATATTCTCTGTACGGTCTCTAGGTTCCTTTCTCTAGCTGCTCCCATTACCAAAAACCAGTCTACTATAGCCCATACTCCAAACCCACCACAGGTGATAAGCTTGGCTACACCAAGACCCACGTCTCCTAGCAAAAAGCGGTCTACGCCGAAAGCACCTGCTACTAAAGAAACCACTAATATGATGTTTGGGTCTTTAAATTGCAAGGTTTGCAATATTGGCCATTTAGAGTCATCTAATTCTAATAGGCGTTCTCTAAGAGCCGGCAAATGGTGGCTTTCGAAGAACTTACCATTTGTCATTATGAACATATCCACTTTTTGAGCTTCCATTTTGCGTATTATTTAAGTAGTTAATTTCTATTATTTAAAAGGTTACCTTTTATTCTGAAACGAAGGTATACAAAAATACTACCAATCAAAATACATTGTTGATAAACGGAAAAATATGCTTTTAAGAAACCATTTTTGGGTATTAAGACCTAATTGTGTTTGCGAGCGTACCTATGTTTGAGATAGTGATTCGTACTTCATCATTTATGGCCAATGTAAATTCCTTTTCCGGAACAATGCCTGTGCCTGTCATTATCAAACAGCCATTAGGGAACGAACATTCTTTATATACGAAGGAAACAAGTTCTTCTACTGTCCGTTTCATTTGACTGATTTCTATACTTGAAGAGAAAACGCTGTTACCATCTCTTATGATTTCGAGAGTTATAAGCGTGTCAGGCGAAAGAACGCTTTCTGTAATAAATATGCAAGGGCCAACGGAAGCACAACCGTCATATGTTTTCGCTTGTGGTAGATATAGTGGGTTTTCGCCTTCTATGCTGCGGCTACTCATGTCATTGCCAATAGTATAACCAACAATTTTACCCGAAGATGTGACTACTAGCGTTAGCTCAGGCTCCGGAACATTCCATGTGGAATCTTTACGGATTCGTACTGGTGTATTGGGAGCTGATATCCTGTGTTTTGTAGCTTTGAAAAAGACTTCTGGCCTTTCTGCTTCATAGACTTTGGCATAAAAGTCGCCGCCATCTCCGCTTTCTTCCTGCCTACCAATCTTGCTTCGATAATAAGTTACGCCACATGCCCATAGCTCCTGGTCACCTATAGGTGCTTGTATTACACCCAACGTGGAAATCGTCTCTGCGTCCTGAATAGCATCTTTGCAATTCTGGAATAGGTTGTCATTATTAATAAATGTATCCCAATCTATGGCTGCTAGTTTGTACAATACGCCAAGTTCTTCCAGGATAATTCCCTCCGTAGTTTTATATAGTCTCATCTGTTTTTTTTATTCTTAAATTTATTACTTTTCAGGTATACTAATGGATTAACGTGTGTACACTGTCTCTCCAGCAATTACAGTTCTTATTGGTTTTATATTTCGCAATCTATCAAATGCAACGGTCATTATATCTTCTTCCAGTATAATAAAGTCAGCATCTTTTCCTTTTTCTAGACTTCCTCTTTTCTTCTCCTGAAAACAGGAATAAGCTGCCCAGATGGTCATTCCTTTAAGAGTTTCTTCTCGGCTAAGGGCGTCTTGTATTTGAAAACCTCCTTCTGGAAATCCTTTTGCATCTACACGTGCTACAGCAGCATGAAATCCATAGAATGGATTGAAATGCTCTACCGGGAAATCACTTCCAATGGCCACTTTACCATATTCATTTAGTAGGTTTTTGAAAGCATATGATCCCAGCATCCGATCATTACCCAGTCGATCTTTGGCCCAATACATATCAGATGTGGCATGTGTAGGTTGTATAGAAGGAATAATGCTAAACTCTCTAAACTTCGCAAAGTCTGAAGGTGAAATTATCTGAGCATGTTCTATTCTCCATCTACGGTTTAGATTGTCCGTTAGGTGTTTTCCATACAAGTCAAGTATAATCCTGTTGGCAGAATCTCCAATTGCGTGTGCATTTGCTTGAAATTCACTTTTGGCTATTCTATCAATAAAGTCATCTAATTCCTGAGGTGAGTGCAAAAGAAAACCGCGAGTAGGGGAGTCATGGTAATGTTCCAGCAAACAAGCCCCTCTTGAACCCAGAGCTCCGTCTCCAACTATTTTAAATGATTTTACTTCAAAACGCTCTGTTGTATAAAGGCCTTTCTTTAGGTATTCGTTTATACTGGCTTTGCTAGCTGCTATCATAGCATAATTTCTTATTTTAAGGTCTTCATTTTTGTAAAAGCCTTTTAGCATTTCTATCGCGTCGTTTGCTACGCCTGCATCTACAATGCTAGTAAGTCCTACAGAGAAAAGCGAATCTTGAGCAATTTTGGCCATTTTAAGATATTCACTTTCAGTAGGATTTGGTATCACTTTACTTACCAATTCCATAGCGTTGTCTATCAACAATCCATTAGGGACGTTGTTTTTGCCACCAACAAGGCCTCCTAGGACTTCCGGTGTGGAGTTTAGTTTTGCTAATTCTAAAGCTTTAGAGTTTACCACAGCGGCATGGTAATCTACTCTGCTCAGGTATACGGGCTTATCTGGAAATGCTTTATCTAAGAGCTCTTTTGTTGGAAACTGCTTGTTTGGCCAGAGGTTTTGATCCCATCCTCCACCTACAATCCATTCTTTCTCGGGATTTAGTATTTCGTATTTCTTTAATCTTTCAATTATCTCTTCGAAGGATTTCGAACCTGTCAAATCTGCTTTAGATAGAAATTCGGCTAAGCTGAGAAAGTGAGCATGAGCATCATAAAATCCAGGAAAAATAGCCTTGCCATCTGCGTCTATATTTTCTGCAGCAGTGTATTTAGATTGTATATCTTTGCTTGAACCTACTTCTACTATTTTACCGTCTTTTACCACGAAGGCCTCCGCAACACTAAAGTTGTCATCAACCGTGTATACTTTGGCATTAAATACTATAAGGTCTGCATTTGTGCTAGGAGAGCATGAATTTAGCCAAATTATGGATAAAAAACTTATTAGATATTTCATTTAAGAGTAGGTTAAGACTACAAGTTTACGGATTTTTTTTCACGTGGTTTTCATGTTGTTTATATTTGCTGGTCTTTAGTAGTTTTCAGGTGAGGTTAATGCGAACCAAACCGATATATTCTATGTTTATTATTTCAAAACACGAATTATGGAACAAAGTGAAGCGGAATTGACAGCGAAGGTAATAGATGCGATCAAGAGGGTGTATGACCCGGAAATTCCTGTGGATGTGTATGAGTTAGGGCTTATTTATGATGTAAAAATTTTCCCTATTAATAATGTTTATGTGTTAATGACGCTTACATCACCTTCATGTCCCTCTGCGGAGAGTATTCCTGTAGAGATGGAAAATGAGATTAGGTCTATAGAAGGTGTAAACGATGTCAGTATTGAACTTACTTTTGACCCTCCTTATTCTACGGAAATGATGAGTGAAGAGGCTAAGCTTGAATTAGGATTTATGTAAGCCAGCCGGATTACCCAACCGGTGCCGAATATATTATCCCTTGGGGAAGGGGTTTTAAACTAGATAATACTATGTATCCTGCTCATTTAGTAGCTCCAATGAAAGACGAACTGGTTTCTGCGGGCTTTAATGAATTGACCACTCCAGAAGAAGTGGATGCGTTTTTTGCAAACCAAAAAGGAACAGCTGTAGTGGTTATAAACTCAGTTTGTGGTTGTGCAGCCGGTACTATGCGTCCGGGCGTTAGAATGTCTTTGGAATTAGCAGAAAACAAGCCAGACCAACTTTATACAGTTTTTGCTGGTTATGACACTGCCGCTACGCAAAGAGTGCGTGAGTATATTCCACTTCCTCCGTCATCGCCATCTGTGGCTTTGTTTAAAGATGGGGAGTTGGTGCATTTTGTAGAGAGACACCACATTGAAGGTCGTTCTGCTCAAATTATCGGTACGCACCTTGCTGCTGTGTACGATGAAGTTTGTGTGGCTGAGTAATTAGTCCCAGAATAAATCTGAAGCAATACGGTCTGAAAGGATGCGTGCATGTTGCGGAATACAAATTGTATCTTGCTCTTGCTTGAGAACTCCTTCAGATTTAAGTTCTTGAATAGTATCCCAAAATTCGGTAGGTATTTCTGCTGAAATTTGGGATATTTTTTTGAGCGATACACCCCAGATTGTTCTGAGACCGGTAAGAAGATAATCGTTCACTTTTTCCGAAGTGCTTAGGTTTTCTACTTCAAAATTAAGTTTGCCAATTTCTATATTCTCCATATACTTATGGTTATTGGCTACGTTCCATTGTCTTGAAACTAGATTATAGGAGTGTGCAGACGGTCCCACACCTAGGTATTCATGACCTTGCCAATAAGAAGTATTGTGTACAGCATATTTTTGGTTAAGGGCAAAGTTCGATATCTCGTATTGTACAAATCCTTTATCACTTAATGTATCTACTACTATTTGGTACTGTTCACTAGCATAGTCATCTGTGATGCCAGCTAGCTTTTTCTTCCCTGACCATTTGCCAAAAACAGTGTCTTCTTCTATCGTAAGGTTATATGCCGAAATATGCTGTAAAGGAAAGGATGTTAGTATTTGTAAATCTTTTTCTAAAATAGTTTTCTGTTCCTTTTTATCTAATGTAGACCCAGTTTTGGCATAAATGAGATCTGCAGACGAGGTTTCGAAGCCTGTATTGAGTATCAAATCTAAGGAACGAATTGCTTCATCTGAATTATGGGCACGGTTCATGAATTTGAGCATTTCCTCATCAAAGGTCTGTATACCCAAACTCAATCTATTTACTCCTGCAGCGTGCCAAAAAGATAATCTTTCCTTACTTATATCATCCGGATTAGCCTCTAAAGTCACTTCTTTTAAGTCACTTAAATCGAAGTGCTTTGATGCAGAATTAAAAAGAAGCTCAAGCTCTTCTCTATCCAGGATTGAAGGAGACCCGCCTCCAAAATATATGGTTTGTAATTTCTTGTCTTGTACATAATTCGACTGTAATTCAATTTCCTTTGCAATGGCATTTACCATCCTTTTTTTGTACGACAAGTTTGTACTAAAGTGAAAATCACAGTAATGACAGGCTTGTTTACAAAATGGAATATGAAGGTAGAGGTGCATTTAGTTTTGAATATTTCAGAGCCGAGTGACGAGCTGCAGCGGTTACAGTTATTAGTATTTTGTGCCGAGTTACGAGTGAATTCCTCTACGGTTTTGCGATGTAAATTATTAGTTTTCAGTGTTAAGTACGTTTAGTAAGCCTCTGATAATCTTTGCTATTTCCTCGGTTAAGTTTTGTATTTTCGTAGTTGTTTCTGTTGATGAATAGCCTAATCGTGTAGCTAAATACATCATTGACCTTACCTCTGCACACGAGCCTTTTGCAATGTATAGAAAACGTGAGAACTCTTTTTTTGTGCTTCTATCAAAACCTTCTGCTATATTGTTAGAAACCGAAACGGAAGCTCTACAAATTTGGTCTTTAAAACCATAATCTTTAGAATTTTTAAATTCATTGTATACCAAAACAGCCAGATCTTGACCTTTTTTCCACGCAATTAAGTCTTCAAATGCTGTGATTTTTGGGTTATTTTTCATAGTGGTGAGAGATTTGGTATTCCTAAAGATATGAAAAAATGCTAGGTATAAGAATACTCAACGGTTCATCTTTAATTATACGCCTTATTAACTCGGTACTCCCCACTCACTAACTCGGTACTCCTTATTTAGTAGCAACAAAGAAATAGTCAATGCATTTTTCGGGCTCATTACTCAAATAATGGTCATCCCAGTTTATTTCTGCGGCTAAGCTCCCTGGTTCAGCTAGAAGTTTATTTCTGTTAAAACGGTTTAGGACTTCATAAGGAACTCTTAGCATCCAAGCAGGCAGTTTATGTTGTAAATCCAGGAAATCCCAACGCATGATTTTATTTACAGAAACCTTATTTTGCTCATAATATTCCCATACTTTATCGTTTCCACCCACACCTTTGGCATCCAGTGTACTAAAATACTTTTTCATTAAGCTTTTAAGCTCTTCAGTTTTGTATTCTCTCACATGCCAAGGATTACGGCTTAAAGAATAATCTTTATTTACTGTAGTCAATAATATTTTTCCGCCAGGTTTTAATACCCTGTGAGCTTCTTGTAAAAACTTATGGTCATCTTGTATATGTTCAATAACCTGGAAGGTGACAATGAAGTCAAAAGTATTATCCGCAAATTCTTTTAAATATGGAAGGTCTACGGTATTAAAGTAATGGTTTGGATACTTTTCTTGGAGTGCTTTAATCAGTGGCGTGTTTTTATCTAAACCAGTGAAATGGTCGCATGCATTTATTAGCTTTTCTACACCACGGCCCCAGCCACAACCTAATTCTAGTACTTTTCCAGAGATAATTTTAGAAGCTTCCTCATACGGAAAGTACAATCTTTGGTGTACAGGGTTATCTGATAAAATTTCTGCACTGGTAATCTCTGTGGTAGCGTATGACGACATTCTTTCTATTTTTTCTGCAAAAATCGTAAAAATATCTTTTAATTTCCCCTATATGTCACCGTTTGTGTAAGAATTGTATTAAAAAAATGAATACGTGACTATTTTTGTTTATTGTTTTAAAACTATATCTAATATTAAATTATGTTGAAAAGAGCTATTAGTGCTATAGTGGTTGCCACAATTGTTGCAGGCAATGTACAGGCACAGAAAGAACCTGAGTTTACTATCCCGCAATCGCAAACCACAAAGCACATGAACTTTCTTGCTTCAGATGAGTTGCAGGGAAGAAATACAGGGCACCAAGGAAACTTAGTAGCAGCACGTTATATTGCTGAGCAGTACCGTTCTTTGGGTATACAGCCAGTAAATAATGGTAGCTATTTCCAAAAGGTGGCTTTGGAGTATATAGCTCCACCAGCTAATGCATCTATTGTTTCTACAGAAGGAACAGCTAAGATTGTTGATGATTTTGTGTTAATGTCAGGTGGTGGTTTAGAAGGTAAAGAATATCCAGTTGTGTATTTACCATATGCGTGGATAGATGCCGACTATAATGATTTTAAAGATGTAGATGTAAAAGGAAAGGTTATTATTACAAGTGTAGGAAAGCCAAACTCTACGAATCGTCAGGATATATTTTCTGCCATTGGCGATAAGCAAAAATTTGCCAAAGAAAGAGGTGCCATAGCTGTGGTAGAAGTTTTTAACGCTCCTATACCTTGGACTAACTTGGCTCGGGCTTTTGGTAGAAAATCATTAAAACTGAAAGCTGGTGGAGATGGAGAAGAGCTTACTCATATCTGGTTAAATGCTGCTGCTGCAAAGATGTTTACCGCAGATAAAATTTCTAAAGTTACATTTAACGTTCCGGCAAAAATTACTGAAGAAGTTAATTCATCTAATGTAGTAGGTGTTTTAGAAGGTTCTGATCCTAAACTGAAGAACGAATATGTAGTTCTTTCTGCCCATTTTGACCACGTAGGTTTTGGTAAAAGTGCCGGTATGGTAACTCCGGAAGATTCTATTTTTAACGGTGCTCGTGATAATGCTTTCGGAGTAGTGGCTTTACTAAGTGCTGCTGAGTCTTTTTCTACTTTAAAGCCTAAGCGTTCTATCCTATTTATAGCCTACACAGCAGAAGAAGTTGGCTTACTAGGTAGTAAATATTACTCAGAACATCCTTTGGTTCCATTAGATAAGTGTGTATTTAATATGAACTGTGATGGAGCCGGATATAACGATATTTCTAAATTTACAGTTATAGGTTTAGGAAGGACTGGTGCACAAGCGGAGTTTGAGAAAGGAGCAAAAGCTTTTGGTCTAAAAGTGGAAGATGACTTGGCCCCAGAACAAAATCTTTTTGACAGATCGGATAATGTAAGTTTGGCCGCTAAGGGTATTCCTGCTCCAACTTTTTCTCCTGGCTTTTCTGCTTTTGATGATGCTATAAACAAGTATTACCATAAAGCCGGAGATAATCCGGATACTATAGATCATGCGTACTTGCTGAAGTATGCACAAGCCTACACCTATACAGCTAGACTAATAGCAAATAGGGCTACAGCACCTAAATGGTCTACTGGTGACAAGTATGAAAAAGCTTTTAATGAGCTTTACGGAAAATAAGATAATAATAGGAATTTAAGTAGAAAACTCCGGTAGATGTGCCGGAGTTTTTTGTTTTTATTCCAACCAAAATAGCCTGCTTATAGTCATGTAAGAAAAACCTATTAAAGAATGAAGTACATTGTTTATCTATTTGTAGTATTTAGTTTTGGTGCCTGTACATTTGATACCAACCCTGAACCGGAACCGATCATAGACCCTCCCATGATGATGTTGATTAAGAAGGATAGTTTAACTTCTGGAGAATTTCTTGGTTTTAAGATAGGTGAGAAGGCAAGTGAGGCATATAGTACCGCTCAAGAAGAATCAAAAGTGTCAAATCTTCACATTGTTAGTAACATGGTCACAGATTTCGTAAGTCTTAAAGAAAGATTACCATTGTACAATTACATTCTTATAGATGAAATGAGAGGGACGGATAAAGGTGTACAATTGACCTTTAAGGAAGGTATTTTAACGGGCTTCTTTGAAAACAGTGGAAAGGCATTGAGGGTGTGGCCGGAAGGTGAAAACACGAGTTCTTCTTTTAGGTTAGGAGATAGGATTGAAAGCATTTATGATAAGCTTATCACTATAAAAAGTAAGAGTAAATATGCCAAGCATTTTGAGCGTACTATGTTACTTACGAAAGATGTAGATAAGGCTTATGATATGGATATGGAACAGTCTCCTTATTGGTATTTTGCTTACCAGCCAGAGGATAAACATCTAAACGTAGTGCAACTACACTTGAAAGACGGGAAGCTGGATTATATAATTATAGAATATTTACGGGGAGGTTGAACTTTATAAAAAGGTTTGTAGTTTTATCAATTACAAGCACTGGGGGCGACTGGTTTTGACGGTATGATGCCATTGCAAGTATAAGCATGTATGGAGTTGGTGGAAGGTCTCCATTTAAAAAATCTACCGAAC
>CAZBAV010000055.1:0-16030 GCA_964489955.1 uncultured Lacihabitans sp.
TGATGAACCAAAAGCTGAAAGTCTTAGCCGAAGAAAAAGCAAAGTGAGTCACTGATATCAAAATAAGCTTGATAAAAGCGACTCACAAACAACTTGAGATCTTTTGGTTTATGAAACGAAACAGTTGCTTAAGTAGGAATGCTTTCTGCTAAGAGTTCTGCTAAATCATATACCCTTACTTCGTGCTCTTTTTCTTTGAACTTAACGCCATCGGACATCATTACCATACAGAACGGGCATGCTACGGCTATAGTTTTAGCTTCTGAACCCAATGCGTCTTCTATTCGCTCTACATTTATGTCTTTTGTGCCCTTTTCTGGCTCCTTAAACATTTGTGCTCCTCCCGCTCCACAACACAAGCCCGTGGTCTTACAGCGTTTCATTTCTACCAGCTCGGCGTCTAAGGCTTTAATAAGCTCTCTGGGTGCCTCGTAAATGTTATTTGCTCTTCCTAGGTAGCAAGAGTCGTGGTATGTGATTTTTTTGCCCTTAAATTCTCCTCCAGAAACTTTAAGTTTACCAGCATCTATTAATTCTTGTAAATACACAGAGTGGTGGATTACATCGTATGTTCCTCCAAGTTCCGGATATTCATTTTTAAGCGTATTAAAACAATGAGGGCAGGCCGTTACAATCTTTTCTACCTCATAACCATTTAAGACCTGTATATTTTGTTGGGCAAGCATCTGGAATGTAAATTCATTTCCCGCTCTTCGGGCTGGATCACCTGTACATGCCTCTTCTGTACCCAAAACCGCAAATTTGATATCCAGATGGTTCAGGATTTTTACAAAAGCTTTGGTAACTTTTTTATAGCGGTCGTCAAACGAACCAGCACAGCCAACCCAAAATAAAACTTCTGGTTTTTCTCCATTCATAGCCATTTCGGCCATTGTACGTACTTGAGTCTCCATAATGAAAATTTACTAATCAAAATTAGTATGCATGCATAACACTTCCAAAAAATATGCTTAGAAGTATTCAAAAAAAAACAGGAAAAAGAACATTTAGAAAAGTTCTAAATTCTATGTATTGGAATCCAGACAAATGAATGTGCAAGAATTACAGTGTTCCAATTAGTGTTATGAATGGCTCTTGTAAGCTTTTTTGGCTAGACCAAAATGTAGCTAAATTGGCGACAAGTAACCTTTTTAGAGAGGAGAACAAAGTCTTTGCGAAAACAAAAAAAGCAGCTTTAAAAGCTGCCTTATGATTAATATAATGTTCCGCTTATTTCACGGGGGCGACCACCTGGTGTGGTTATGAATGCCTCAATGAAGGAGTTAAAAGCGGGAGAGATAGAGACTATATCTGAGTCTTCGAATAGGACTGCATAGTACTTACCTCCAATATTTTCAATTTTGTAATTTTCTTCAAGTAGAATGATGCTTTCCATCAGGTCAAAAGTTGCATCCCTGTCAGACTCGGTTGTAAAGCCCTCTGATCTTAAATAAAGCGTGGCATCCGGGTTATAAACCCCAAAATAATGTAAGCCATTGGCCGTTTGGAATTTTACAAATCCTGTAATGCCGTAAGAGTCCCAAATTCTTTCTTTTTCTAAATACTCGTTCACTTCTAGAAATTTGCCTAAATCTATCGAGGGTTTTGGAGCCTTTTCAGTCGTGACAACTGCTGTTGTTCCCTTTTTCCCTTCCGCAACTTTTACTCCGTTAGTGTTCTTACTGGCAGTAGTTGTTTTCTTATCTGCAGCTTTTTTTGCAGGGGGCTTTGCTGTGGACGGAAGTATTTGGCCAAAATCACCAAGTAGTTTCTCTGCTGCCGCGTGCGATGTAAGAGGACAAGAACGGCCTATTTCTTTGTTATTGCCAGCTTTTAGGATTACATAGAACTTTTTCCCTTCTTCTAAAATTACAAATCTGGATTCTAATGCTTTATTCTTTACTACAGAGCTAATACCTTTTGTTCTTGAGTTTATATCTACGTAACCTTCACTTCTTAATAGTACCTTCCCGTCCGTACTGGTGTATGCAAAGTAGTACTTAGAATCTTTTGGGTTTTGGAAAAGTACAAACCCCGCATTTTTAGGGTCAGCATCGTGTCCTTCGTAAGATTTACAGCCAAGATAATCGTCATTAATTGCCATTAGAAATATGTAATTTTATAAGGAATTTGAATTTAGAACTATCAAAAAGTTAACTAATTTACAATGAGTTTTTTATAAGGAAGAAATAATTTAACTAGTATTGGAATAGATTGACGCTATATTTCAACACTTTATTTGAAAAGTCTAATTATAGTTTCGGCTTATGTGTTAGTTAATAAGTTTTTACGCTTATTTTTGACTTTTTCTTCTCTCATAAACATGCCTTTATGGATGGTCTTTTAGATGTAGTACTTCGCTCGGTAGCGGTATATTTATTTATGGTTTTAGCCTTAAGGTTTGTCGGAAAAAGGGACTTGGCTCAACTTAATGCTGCAGACATTGTACTCATTTTATTGGTAAGTAATTCTGTACAAAATGCGATGGTAGGAGATAATACTACTTTAGTAGGAGGTTTGTGTGCTGCTGCTGCATTGTTCCTTGCAAATTATGTAGTTAAAACTCTTTTGTACAAAAACGGGAGGTTTCGTGAATTGCTATTTGACAAACCCTGCATATTAATACATTATGGAAAATTAGATTTTGATATGCTTTCTAAGCTAAAAATCACCAATGAAGAGCTCCAGGAAGCAATACGTGAGCATGGCATAGAAAAGTATAAAGATGTAAAGTTGGCCGTTCTGGAAGCAGATGGTAACATATCTATAGTAGCAAAAGGGGTACATACCGTATATAAGAGAAAGCGGCCGGAAAGGAAATTTGCAGAAGGTACGGGTTTATAGAATTGGGGGATGCAAGGTCATTTGATGGAGGTAACGGTTTTCATGACAATTCCTTTGTGCTATCGGATGCGTATCAGAGAAGTTGTGGCGAGCATATAAACACTGTAAAACAATAATGGCTGGATTTTTATCCAACCATTATTGTCTCCAAACAAAGATTTTTACTTTCTATAAATAGACCTATCTATTCTCTAAAATCATTTTTAGGGCTGCTTGTACGGACCAAACACGGTTGCCTGCTTGCTGTATTACGGCCGAGTGTGGGCTGTCTATAACTTGATCTGTTACTTTTAATCCACGTCTTACGGGTAAACAATGCATAAAGTAACCATTGTCTGTCAAAGCCATTTTTTCTTCCGTGATTTTCCAAGAAGTATCTTGGGTAAGCACTTGTCCGTATTGCTCATACGAAGACCAGTTTTTAGCATAAACAAAATCAGCACCTGACAATGCCTCATCTTGGTTATGAGTTACTGTAGCATTTCCTCGTATTTGTGGAGCCAAATCATAGCCTTCAGGATTGGCAATTACCAAATCATAGTCCGTTTTTAGAACCCACTCCACAAACGAATTGGCCACTGCTTGTGGTAAAGGCTTAAAATGTGGAACCCAAGTAAGTACCACTTTCGGCTTAGGTTTTACCTTTAGTTCTTCTATGGTTATCAAATCGGCAAGCGACTGGCATGGGTGCCGCGTGGCAGACTCCAGATTTACTATAGGCACACCTGCATACTTTCTGAAGCTCTCTAAAACTATTTCTTTATAGTCTTCTTCACTTTTTTTTAATTCTGCAAAAGCCCTTACACCCAGAATATCGCAGTATTGACCCAATACCGCAGCAGCTTCTTTTATGTGCTCGGCTTTTCCTTGGTCCATTACCACACCGTCTGCAAACTCCAACTGCCAAGAGTCGGAACCTACGTTCATTACTATCACATTAAGGCCAAGATTTGTTGCGGCTTTTTGGGTAGAAATACGGGTACGTAGGCTAGAGTTAAAGAAAACCAGACCAATAGTCAGGTTACGGCCAAGATGTTGGTAAGCAAAAGGGTTGGCTTTTAGTGCTAAGCCAAGGTTTACCATCTCGTCTACACTTTTTACGTCATTGAGGTTTATGAAGTGTTTCATGTATGTTTTTTGCAAAAAAAGAGTCAAAACAAGTTTGACTTATACTACTTGTATTATTCTGTTGATTAAAGTCGGTGCAAATTTATACCGAAAAACGGGTTTTAGTTGTGATGTTCCTATTTTTTACCAGCCAAGCAGCCAATATTTGCTTTCAGCATTTCAACGGACTTTGCCCCCATCTCATAGTAATTCCAAAAGTTGACAGTTCTTTTGCTTGATTATTTCTCTATATCAATCGGGAAAAGAGGCATATTTAGAGAGAAGGAATACTTTTATTCTTACCGTGAGCTTAAGGCATTATATATTTTCCGACCTTTGTTTTTGTAAGTAACACCCGTATGAGACTAGAAAACGTAAGCCTTAAGAAAAACGAAAACCCTATCTTAAAAGGTATTGATTTTGGAGACAGCCAGTGCCGTAATTGGATTATACTTGGAGATAGTGGGTCAGGGAAGAGTACCTTTTTAGATGTATTAGGGAGCAAGATTTTTCCTACAGGGGGGCGGTTTATTAAGGATAAAAACCTTTCTGTAGTTTCTGTAAGCCGTGACTATAGTTTCCACAAGATAGTGGGGGCGGCTTACCAGTACTATCAGCAACGTTATAACGCCCATGACTCCGAAACCGGGCCTACGGTATATGAAGTATTGCAAAACCAAGTTTTACCTATCGGTACAGTAGATTCTACTTCGGTACAGTTACCTCCTTTGGCGTACAGTAATGAAAAGGTCACAGAAACGGCCACTTTATTTAAGATAAATCATTTGTTACAGAGGAAAGTCACGACACTTTCAAACGGCGAAACCAGAAGGACGCTTCTTGCTTACTGGTTTTTGAAATCTCCTGATGTAATGTTACTTGATAGCCCTTTTGTTGGTTTAGATTTGAATAGCCGTGTAGAGTTGAAAGAGATTCTTTCTACAATAAAAAATGTGCAAATTTTTTTGGTATGTGATCTGAAAGACGTGCCTTCCGGGTTTGAATGGTTTTTGGAATTGGCGGATGGGAAAATAAATTATCAAGGGCATAAAGAGGATTATATAGAGAATGTGGCTGCTGTATCTGAGCTCCCCGTTTCTATTTTAAGTGAAGATAAAGGCCCTGACTTTATTACAGCCATAAAAATGGTAGATGTGAATGTTTCTTATGGAGAAAAAGAGGTGCTTACAAACATAAACTGGGAAGTAAAGCGGGGTGAAAAATGGGCCGTTTTGGGAGCAAACGGCTCAGGAAAAAGTACGCTTATGAGCCTGATTACGGCTGATAATCCCCAAGCGTACAGGAATGAAATCTATCTCTTCGATAAGAAACGTGGTACGGGAGAAAGCATTTGGGATTTAAAAAAACGGATTGGCTTTGTGAGTCCAGAGTTACACTTGTTTTTCCATAAGAATACGCCAGTCTGGAAAGTGGTGGCGTCGGGCTTTTTTGATACCATGGGCTTGTTTAGGACTCTTTCAGAGAACCAAACGGCAGAGGTGAACCGTTTTCTAGAGGTTTTTAAAATGGATAACTTAAGGGATAAACCATTAAATCACCTTTCATCCGGGCAGCAGCGTATGGTATTTCTTATGAGAGCTCTGGTTAAAAATCCGCAAGTACTTATCCTTGACGAGCCCTGTCAAGGTCTGGATTATAACCAAATGGTTTTCTTCCGAGAGACATTGAATGTCATTGCCCAAAAGAAAACCATGATTTATATTACGCACTATATGGAAGAAATTCCTGCCTGCGTAAACAAGAAATTATTTTTGGATGAAGGCCTTATAGTTGGAAACTAAAAGCTAGCTCTTCGTTCATACAGCGACCATCTTCCGGATCATTTATACATACCTGGTATTGTAATTTTCCCGTAATTTTTGTGCCGGGCTTGGTTACCTTTATTTTTTGGATAAACTTGGCGTCTTCCTCAAAGTAATGTACGGTTCCTTCCCAAATGTCGTCATGTTTTTTCTTTGGGTTTACGGCCTCTAATTCTCCCACAAGCTCAAAACCTTCTGTTTTGTCAAATTTTATTTCGGTTGGTAGTGGGCCATCCACTTCAAGTTTCGAACTATACACATACCACCTGTCTGCTATTTCCCCTGAAAAAACCAGCTCTACTTCTTTGCCTTTCTTTACGGAGTTTTGCTTCCAATCTACTAGACGTTCGTCATTTAACCCGAAAAAAAGTGCTGTTAAGATTATTAATGCTCTCATTGTTTATTTTTAATGTTATCTATTAGATAGTGTTTATACCTCTAAGGTTTTTGTTTAGAACGTTTTTAGAATTCAAAAGTTTCACCTTGAGCCGGGATTTCTACATTTCGAAACCCCGCATCTTGTAGTCTCGCCTTAAAGGCGGTCTGGGTGTTTATTTCCCCGTGCACTAAAAACATTTTCTTCACTTTCTCTGCATCTTGGCAGGCAAAATAATCCAGCATTTCGTTATAATCTGCATGAGCAGAGAAGGAGTCCATCACTTCTATATCTGCTTTCACTATTTTCTCTTCACCAAAGATTTTCACGAGTTTATTTCCCTCTTTTAGCTGAGCAGCAAGTGTTCCTGGCGATGCATAACCCACCAAAAGTATGGTTGTGCTGCGTTTTTCTACATTGTTAGCTATATGGTGTTTTATGCGGCCGGCTTCTGCCATACCTGATGCCGATATGATTATACAAGGCTCTTCGGAGCTGTTTAGGGCTTTAGACTCTTCTACTTTAGTAACATACTTTAAGCACCTAAAGTCAAAAGCATCGCCATCTTTAGCTATGTAGTCCAAGATTTCAGCGTTGAAATCTTCGGGGTGGCGTTGCATGATGCGTGTAGCTTCTACAGCTAGCGGGCTATCTACATAAACAGGAATGGGTGGTAGACGACCTGAGCTTTCGAGCTGGTCTAAAGCATAAACTAATTCCTGTGTCCGGTCTACAGCAAAGGCTGGGATAATTAGCTTCCCTTTTTTTTGGAGACAGGTTTTCTTTACAATATCTAGTAGCCTCTCCTTTACATTATGAACGTCATCATGTAGGCGGTCGCCGTACGTAGATTCCGAAATAATAATATCTGCCTGTGGAAACGGAGCGGGGTCATTTAAAATCTTATCCCCCGGGCGACCTATATCGCCGGTGAAAAACAATTTCTTTGTAAAGTGAGGATCTTCAAAAGTTAGTAAAATACCTGCACTTCCTAAAATATGACCTGCATTGAAGTACTCAACTCGCAAGCCGTCTTCCAGGTAAAAAGGCTCATTTAAGCGTATTACTTCGAAAAGCTTAAGTGCTTCTACCACGTCCGTCTCTTCGTACAATAGCTCTAGCTCTTCCTCTTTGCGGTTACGGCGTCTTTTGTTGACCCTTTCCAAATCCCGCTCCTGGATACTCGCTGAGTCCAGCAACATTATACGACAAAGGCTAAATGTGGCTGCTGTACAGAAAACTTTCCCTTTGAATCCCTGTTTTACTAAACGAGGTATTAAGCCAGAGTGATCTATGTGTGCGTGGGAGAGTAAGAGGTAATCTACTTGTGAAGCCTCGAAACCAAAATTCAGGTTGAGCTCAGAGGTGTTAATTCCCTGAAACATTCCACAATCCAGTAAGACTTTGGTTCCTAAATTTGTAGTAATGAGGTGTTTGGTTCCTGTAACCCGTTGTGCTGCTCCAAAGAATTGTATTTTCATATTGGTGAGTTGTTTCCTGCAAAAGAACTAAAAAACTGTTTAACGCCAAAATCAAGGAAAAATGCCTAGAGTTTGTGAGGCCAGTAAAATGATAAAACTAGTACGTTTTTGCGGGATAAGATTCTTTTAAAGTTGATTTTTTTAAGAAAAAGCTGTAGTATTACATTGTTTAGTAAAATTGTTGATATTCGACCTAGCCGATAAATTATGAATAAACGGAGCTCCTTCCTGAAAACTTTTTTTGCCAGTTTAACTGCTTTTTTATTTATCCATTCCAGTATCCTGTCGCAAGACATTCCCCAGAAAAACCTCAAGCTTGGTGTAGCAGGCTACAGTTTTGTTAACTTCAATCTGGATGAGTCCCTAAAAATGATGAAAAGGATGGATATTCATTATTTATGCATAAAGGACTTTCATTTGCCTTTTACAGCCTCTGAAACCGAAATTAAAGCATTTCATGATAAGCTAGCAGAGTACAATGTGAAAGGCTATGCCGTGGGTCCTATATATATGGTAAAAAGCAGGGATGAAATAGATAACGCATTTGAATATGCAAAGAGAGTGGGAGTAAATCTTATTGTTGGCATTCCCAGGAAGGAAGACCTAGGCTATATAGCAGAGAAAACAAAGCAGTATAATATAAGGTACGCCATCCATAATCATGGACCAGAGGATAAGCTTTATCCCAATGCAACCGTCATAAACGACTTAATTAAAGATCTTGACTCACGTGTAGGGATTTGCTTTGATATGGGACATAACGTGCGTGATGGGCACGATTCAGTAAAAGATTTAAAAAAATACAAAAAACGAATTTTTGATATACATCTGAAAAATGTGACTTCTGCTAGTGCTGAAGGCAAAACTACAGAGCTCAGCAGAGGAGTAATACCTATTCCGGACTTTGTGAAAATGCTAAAAGAAATTTCTTATCAGGGTGTATGCAGTTTGGAGTTTGAAAAGGACATGAAAGACCCTCTGGCTGGTTTAGCTGAGAGTGCAGGTTATTTTAAAGGAGTATTAGATGTAGTTTATAAATAAGTTTAAAGTAAATAATGAAAGATTCATCAAGAAGGAGTTTTATAAAGAATGTGGCGGCGGCTTCTGCTGCTGTGGCTTTGGTGCCTCAATCTGTTTGGGCTAATTCCCTTGGAGCAAACCAAAAGGTTAACTTGGCCTGTGTAGGGATAGGCTTTCGTGGTGCAGATATCATAAAAGAGTTTGCTGCTACAGGCTTAGCAAATGTGGTTGCCCTATGCGATGTGGATATGGGTGCTGAGCATACACAAGAAATTATGAACATGTTTCCAAAGGCAAAACGCTTTAGGGATTTCAGACAGATGTTTGATAAGATGGCTAACGAGATAGATGCGGTTTCTATCGGTACGCCAGATCACTCTCATTTTTGCATTGCCATGCATGCTATAAAGCTGGGGAAACACATTTATGTAGAGAAACCATTGACCAGAACTTTCTTCGAGAATGAACTTTTGTTAGAAGCTGCCAGGAAATATCCTAATGTGGTGACCCAAATGGGTAACCAAGGACATTCTGGAGAAAACTATTTCCAGTTTAAAGCTTGGAAAGACGCAGGAATTATTAAAGATGTTACGGCCATTAGTGCCCACATGAACTCCAAACGCCGTTGGCATGACTGGGATACCAATATTAAAGCAATGCCGGCGGGAGAGCCGATACCAAAAGATATGGACTGGGATGTGTGGTTGGGCTCTGCTCCGTACAGGGACTACAATAAGGATTTTCACAAAGGACAGTGGAGGTGCTGGTATGACTACGGTATGGGTGCTTTGGGAGACTGGGGAGCACATATTATAGATACCGCACATGAGTTCCTTGAGTTAGGATTGCCGGAAGAAGTCAACTGTTTAAGGGCAGATGGCCATAATCCTTTCTTCTTTCCTAAATCATCTACAATAGAGTTCAAGTTTGCAAAGAGAAAGACTATGCCTGCCTGTACTATTACCTGGTATGATGGTTTAGATAATCTACCTCCTATACCTGATGGTTATGGCGTATCTGGGCTAGATCCAAGCATTCCGCCACCAAGTACGGGAGCTCTGGAGCCTGTGAAACTTAATCCGGGTAAAATCATTTATGGCAAAGATCTTACTTTCAAAGGAGGTTCACACAGTTCTACACTTTCTATAATTCCAGAAAGCAAGGCAAGAGATATGAAGCTGCCGGAATATCAGAAACCGCCGTCAAACCACTTTGCAAATTTCCTTCTGGCTTGTACAGGAAAGGAGAAGGCTCGCTCGCCTTTTGAAGTGTCGGTTCCATTGAGTCAAGTTTTCAATTTGGGCGTTATTTCGCAAAAACTGAATGCTAAACTGAAATTTGACAATAAAAAGAAGCAAATTACAAATAACGCGGCTGCCAATAATTTACTCAAAGGCTTTACACCTAGGGCAGGTTGGGAGCAGTACTACAAAGTATAAAAAAGTAAGATTCTATCTTATGGTCTAACCCTGTAAGATAGAATCAATTTTTTCACGCTCTTGCTGGTTAAACGTGACATTGTTTAAACTTTTTAATGAGTCTAAGAGTTGGTTGGAGTTTCTAGCTCCAACCAACACCGATGTCACTTTATTGTCCCTTAAAAGCCAAGAAATAGCCAATTGGGCTAGACTTTGTCCCCTTTCTATGGCGATGGAATTTAGAGATTCCAATTGCTTTAATAAGGAGGGGGTAATCATTTCTTCCGTCAAAAAGTGGTTTTTTGCCGCCCTAGAATCTGTAGGAACTCCTTTTAGGTACTTATTGGTCAGTAAGCCTTGTGCTAGCGGAGAAAAAGCAATACAGCCTATTTTTTCCTGCTCTAGCACATCCAGCAGGCCTTCCTCGGGAACACGATGTAGCATAGAATACTTAGGTTGGTGTATTACACATGGCGTACCAAGTTTACGTAGTATCTCCGCTGCCTGTTTTGTAGTATCGGGAGGGTAATTTGAGATACCCACATAGAGAGCCTTTCCCTGTCTAACAATCAAGTCAAGTGCTGTCATTGTTTCTTCTAAAGGCGTTTCAGGATCCGGTCTGTGGTGGTAGAAAATATCTACATAATCTAGTCCCATACGTTTTAAACTCTGGTCTAAGCTAGCCACTAAATATTTTTTAGAGCCCCAGTCACCGTAAGGTCCATCCCACATGGTATAGCCTGCTTTGGTAGATATGATGAGTTCATCGCGGGATGCCTGTAGATCATTCTTTAGAATTTTTCCGAAGTTACTTTCTGCGGAACCTGGAGGAGGACCATAATTATTGGCTAAGTCAAAATGGATAACGCCGTTTTCAAGAGCTGTAAATATGGTTTCACGGTAGGTATCATAATGATCCACATCTCCAAAGTTATGCCATAGCCCTAACGAAATAGCTGGTAACACCAATCCGCTTGCTCCAGATCTGCGGTACAGCATTGTATTATATTTTATTTCCATTTTTTATCTTATTATTCGGCAAGCTTAAAAGTAAAGACTTTTTACGGAATTAAGAAAAACGGGCCTATAAAATCTGGTATAAGTTAGCAAAAAGGGGGGCAAATGAATGAGGCTGGTCTTATGAAAAATGGATGTCCAAAATGTTGGACATCCATTTTTTTAATCCGAATTATGCAGTAGACAGGCTAGCGTAATCATTTAAGTAATGATTCATAATAGTTTTCAACGTCCTTCCATTGATAGTAAGGAAATGTACTAGTTTTTATTGGCGGTACTTTTATTTCTTCTTCATGAAGGAGAAATTTCACCAAGACTTCTTCCGAACCCTTTTTACTATAGAACACCATCTGGATATTACCCGCCATTGGAGCTACTTTAAAATCGCTCCATGCCTTATAGAAATCTGCGGGTTCAGATACGCTGTTGTAAGTATCTTCGAGATGGAGAAGCAAAGCCAATGGAATAATGTTTCCATCATGTGCAAAACGTAAGGTTGCCCCATTGTTACCGGTTTTTATGTAGTCATTGGCTTTGTCTATGATGTCTCTTAGTACAGGTTTGGCATTTTCGAACATCAGACCACCGTTTAAAGCAGAGTTGGCGTCGTTTACGTATAAGCGGTAGTTTTTAATTTGCCATAAATTAAACAACTCATGCTTCTCAAATACATCAAAAAAGTCAACTTTGGCTTCTATGTTTTGCATGTTTCCGGCAATTGCAAACAAACCTAGCATGAACGAGGTTGGGTTTACTTGCTTTAGCACATAATTAGTGTCTGAAAATAAACTATTTACTAACCTATCTGGTTGTATTTGCTTTTGTTCAAACTTATGGTACTCCTCTCTCCATGTATTCGGGGCAGAGCGGTAGGCTATCGCCTCTTTGGTGTGATGGTTAAGATACCGTTGGTATTTTATGCTAGCATCTCTGTCTATTTGTAGATGGGGATTGTGCTCTTTTAACTTCTCGCAAAAAGCATCCATACTTAGAACACACCTTACAATTGTGGTAGAACGAGCTTCTATTTCCGCTTTCCCTTCAAACACCTGAGGGTAATTGGTGTACATCCTATCTGCTATTCCTTTCAGCTGCTGTACTCCAACAGGGGAAAGGTCTCCTCCACGCCATTCTACCAAATCCCAAACTTTAAGGAGCCTGCTTAAAACATCTTTTCCTAGTGGTGTAAGAGCATTGTTTTGACTTGCGTCAGTTAACAAGTCAATTGTGCTTTTATATTCACTATCATTGATTAAATACCGAGACCCATGTCGGCCAAAATGACTAATGTAGAATGGGCTGTACCCCTTTGGGGCTGGTGTTAAAACATTGTGTTTATCTAAAGGGTATGCGTAGTGTACACCAGCAGATTTTTCTGGAGTCTTTGAAATTTCTTCTAGAGAGGTTTGTGCATTTCCTGCAAAATGAGATAGGAAAAGAACAGAAATTATTAGGCTTTTTATCTTCATATTGGTTAGTATTTTGATATACCCTATATCGCTGTGTATAGGGTATATCGAAAGAATTATTAATAATCAGGATTTTGTTTTAGGTTAGGATTAACGGTGAACTCATCTTGTGGAATGGGGAATAGTTTGTATTTATCAGCAACATCTTTGCCTATGTGGTTATTCGCATTTCCGTCGCTACCTTTCCAGTCCCAATTGTAGTTTTTGGTAAATTTCCCGAAGCGTATCAAGTCGGTTCTTCTTACAGACTCGGTATGTAATTCTCTTGCTCTTTCATCTAATATAAAATCAAGGCTTAGTTGGGAATCAGTTATTTTACCCGAAACGCCTTGTCCATACACGCCAGACATGTAAGCTCTATCACGTATTTGATTGATGTATTGTAGAGCTTCTGCACGGTTACCCTCTGTTCCTCTTAGTATAGCTTCAGCTGCCATTAGGTAGGCGTCTGCTGTCCTAAACATGGGGTAGTCTATAGAAGTATAGGTAGTGCCGCCCGGTATAATTCCTGTTCTGTTTTTGTTAACATTCCGCCATTTCATGGTAGCATATCCATTGTTAAAGTCTCTTTGGAATGCTCTCCCTGCTACCCAAGTTTCTTTGGTATGGCCAATGGTAAAGAATTGTGCTCTTTTGTCCTTCTTTTTGTCGCCCCAGGTATCTGTAGGGTCAAAAACTTGGTCAGACGTCTCAAACATGTCTACCAATTGGGTTTTTACACGAGCATTTCCCCAGCTGTTGTTAACACCGCTGTCATAATAGTTGTTCATGACCCCGTTTATTAGGGCTTTTACCAAGAAATTGGTACCCGCATGGCCTGGAGAATTGTCATAATCTTGTACAAGTGGCCAGATTATCTCGCTGGCTGTATGGTTATCTGCCAAAAATAGGTGTCTGTAGTCTGGAGATAAAGGATAGGCCCCGCTATTTATTACTTTCTTAGCGTTTTGGTAGGCTTTGTTATATTGGTTTTCACCTACCCAAGATTCTGCATTTAAGTACACTCTCGATAGTAAAAACCATGCGGCTACTTGATCTACCCTACCGTAAATATTGGTTCCCGGAGCTTTCAGTGAGGTTGCTATTGCTTCGCCTTCAGATACTACATAATCATAGATTTGTTTTCTTGTTTTCTGCTGAGGAATTGTACCTACATCCATTGTTTCATCTACGAAAGGACCAGATCCGTATAAATCGCAAATCATGGAGTATGAATATGCTCTTATGAGACGAGCCTCTGATCTATAAAATTCAATCTCATTTTTCAGTTCGTCATACACACCCCTTGACTTTAGTTTTTCGTCGGTAGATTCCCTTAAAAACTCATTGCAATAGTTTATAGACATGTATAAGCGGTAATACGGATAGCTTATTACCATGGTAGATGGATCCCAATTCATAAGAAGTAGAGAGGTGGTTCCGTGAGAGCTACCAGCATGTAATACTATTTGGTCCGTGGTAGTCTCTTGCAAGTAGAAAAGAGCCCTTGTATAACCACTGTAACCCTCGTCTATATTAGGAACGTCTCTGTCTCCTCCTGGCCCAACCTGTCCGGTAAGGATTAGAGAAGCATAGCATTTTGCTAAAACGCCTCGGTAGCCTGCTGCTGTTTTGTAAACAGCTTCTCCTGTGAGCTCGTTGTTACTTAAAGGTAAGGTATCCAAGTCTTTGAAACACGAGGAAAGCCCAACGGACAATATCAATATATAAAAAGCAAATTTCGTTTTCATAATCTTTTAGAAATTAAGGTTTAATGATAAAGTGTAAATTCTGGGACGTTGATAAATGTTACGATCTATACCATTGTATACTTCGGGTTCTACGCCCGAATAGCGTGTTATTGTTACGATGTTTTGTGCACTCAATGATACCCTTAAAGACGATGACGAGTTCCATAAGCCTTGGAAGGAATGTCCTGCTGTGATGTTGTCTATCTTAAAGAAACCAGCTTTTTCTAAGAAGTAATCTGAGTAGATACGAGGTAGTACAAAAGCGTTTTCTATTGTACTGGCTGCCACATTACTAGCCACTTTGTTGGCACTGAATAGGTCGTCAAGAGATTCTGATGCTTTTTGATAATTGTAGATATAATTACCAAAGCTACCATGACCGTTTATCCCGAAGTCCCAGTTTTTATAGATTACACGTGAGGATAAACCATAATAGTATGGAACTTGAGAGCTTTTATTTGTAACATATTTGAAGGCATCAGACTCGCTGCTGGTAATGCTTCCGTCTGCTGTAAGGTACTTTCCGTCCAGAGCTTTGCCATTTTCGTCGTAGGCTTGCTTTAGCAAAAAGAAGGTATAAGGAGTATAGCCAACTTTGTGAACTTGTAAGTACCTGCCTGTACCTCCCGCATTTCCTGTTTTTACAAAATTATTATCCGTATCTATGGTATTTAATTTCAGTATTTTAGAAGTACTATACGTGAAATTCCCGCTTAAGGTCCATTCTAGATTTTTCTTTTTGACCACTACTGTATTTATAGCAAACTCAAGACCCTTGCTAGACATGTCTCCAATGTTTGTTGTAAGCACATTGGTAAAGTTACTTCCTGCCGGTACAAAGATGGTATTTAGCAAATCCTTAGTAGTTCTTGTATAGAAATCAACGCTACCTGTGATTCTATTTTTAAGAAAACCATAATCTAGCCCGAAATTGTAAGTTGAGGTAGTTTCCCATTTTATGTTGGGGTCGTAACCGTTTGGTCTGTAAATGGTCAACCATTCATCGCCAAATTGATATCTAGAGTTATCATATGAAGCGGTATAGGTAGCCAGGTGTTCATAGTACCCTCCTACGGACTGCTGGCCGGTTTGGCCATAGCTAACTCTAAGTTTTAAGTCTGAAAGATTGCGGATATCCTTAAAGAATCCTTCTTCACTTAGACGATAACCTACAGCCATAGAAGGGAAATAGCCCCATCTGTTTTTCTCAGAGAACCGCGAAGAGGCGTCAGAACGCATGGTGGCGGTTAATAAAAGTTTATCTGCGTAAGAATAATTCAGACGTCCAAAAAATGAAAGTAAATAAAGCTCTCCTTCTCCTTGGGTCGGTTGAACACCCGGAATTGCTTGTCCCTGATGGTTTGCCGTATTATCGTTGTTTTCGTACCAAAATCTTTGCCATCCGTATCCTGCCATAGCATTGATTGAATGCTTGTCTGCTAAGGATTTGGTGTAATTGGCATATAAATCCATCAGGTAGTTTCTGTTTCTTGTAGTTCTATTATAAATTCTCCCATCGCCATTGTTTTGGTTTCCTGTATAGGTAGAAGGAGCGTATTGTGGCACAAATTGGTCATAGTCATTCTTACGGATATCATAACCAAAGTTGGCATTGATATGTAAATCTTCGAACCCATGGATTTTATAATCAAGAGCAATGTTTCCGATAGAACGATTGGTCTTGTCTGTCATCTTATTTAGATATAATTCTCCAACAGGATTACTTGGGGCAAGTACTATCGGTC
>CAZBAV010000055.1:16040-29328 GCA_964489955.1 uncultured Lacihabitans sp.
CTTCCTCCGTCCATCCACATGTAGTATCCTAAACCTACATTATCCGGATAGGTCTCATAGATAGGACGTGTAGGGTCAAAAGACATAGCGGAACCAATTACACCAGTAGAGATGGGACGGTTATTTTCTATGCTTCCTTTTAAGTTTATATCAAGAGCCAGATGTTTATCTAAAAACTTAGGAGACAAACCCACGCTTGCATTTGTTCTTTGGTAGTTATTTTCTTTCACAATACCGTCTTGGTTGGTGTAAGCTACAGATACGCGGTAGGGAATTTCTTTGGCTAAACCTCTTAAAGAAAGGTTATGGTCATGACCAAAGCCTGTTCTGTAGATTTGTTTCTGCCAATCTGTGTTGGCATTACCCAACTGAAAGCTCGCGGGAGCTGACACCGCATATTTTGTAAACGCAGCTCTGTACTCTTCGGAAGAGAGTACTTTGTAATAATTCTGCACTTCGCTAAGAGATAAATTAGTGGAGTACGTGAGTACAGGTTTTGTACTGCCTGTTCCACTGCCTTTTTTTGTGGTGATAATCAGGACACCATTTGATGCTCTGGAACCGTAAATTGCAGTTGCGGAAGCGTCTTTTAGAACTGTGTATGACTCTATATCATTTGGGTTGATGGTGTTGAGAGAGGAGTTGTCTGATGGTACTCCGTCAATGACAATTAGCGGATCATTAGTAGCCGAAAGGGAGGCTCCCATTCTAATTCGTATGGTGGCACCGCTGCCGGGAGCTCCACTAGCAGGGACAATATTTACACCTGCCATTTTACCCATTAAAGCTTCTTGGGCGTTAACTTGCATACCTCTATTTAGCTGATCTGGTTTGATAGATAAAACAGAGCCAGTGGCATCACTTTTCTTTACCTGCCCATAGCCAATAACCATAACTTCTTCTAATTGAGATTGGTCTTTAGCAAGTTCTATCTGTAAGAAGTCTTGGTTCTGAACTACGACTTCTTTGGTGGTAAAACCGATGTAGGAGATAACAAGGACAGCGTTTGTGGAAGCTTCCAACTCAAAATTCCCGTCTGCGTCGGTCATAGTGCCTCTGGAAGTGTCTTTTATTTTTACAATAGCCCCTATTAGTGGGTCTTTCGTATCGGCTTCCATCACAAGGCCTTTGAGTTTGTTTTGAGCCAGTAAGCTTGTAGAGTAAAAGAGAGCGAGAAAAAGAAACAGGATTTTTTTGTCTCGTCCAAGGAGAACAAGTGAAATTCTTTTCATAAGAGAATTTGTTGTAATAAGGTTAATATTGACAAAAGATTCTAATGCGGTAAGAACAGTAATTTTACTGCTTTTCACGGCTTAGGTTTGTGGAACAAAGCTATTGGCTGCTAAGGGAAATACATGGATTAGAAAAGTACAAAGTAGATATAATTAGAGCTTTTTTCGAAGTAATTTATTTGTAACTAATTACTTACATTTTGTACTATTTTGCTAAAAAGTAGAAATATTTTCGCGAATAGGTAGCTGTTTATCGGCCTATTTGTTGGATTATTTTCAAAAAGTCTTCTTTAGATACGGATAATTTGTTTCTCACTTTGAGGTTATAGTTATAAACTGTCTGGGGTGAGTAATGTAAAAAGGTTGCTATTTTATTACTCTCGGTAATTCCAAGACGCACAAGGGCAAGTACCCTCAATTCAGGGGAAAGAAGATCTCCAGATTTTGGATAGATCTTTTCATCATCTACTAATAGTTTATTAAAATCCTCCACAAAGTTGGGAAAGATGGTGAGAAAGACGGCGTCAAAGTTTTGGAAAAACTCTTTAAGTTCATCAACAACCAAGGAACCGGAACCGGTTAATTTAGAAGCGTCATTTACTTTCCCATCTAGTATCTTTCTGTGGATTGCTTTACGGAATTTCTCCATTTTGTCAATATAGTTGGAACAGAGGTTGAAAATGAAACCAATGTACTCTTCTTTTATACGGGTGGACTCAGAAAGTTTTTCATTTAGTAGGTTTAGTTCGGAGTTCATGACTTTCACGTCTTCCAGCATTCTTCCTACTTCTTTTCGAGCTTTTGAAAGGTTTTTCATTTGGCGGTAAATGAAGAAAATACTAACAATAAGTACAAAAGAGAGAATGGATATGAGTACTAAGTATTTGAAAAGGTTAGCCTTTTCTTGTTTCATCTTATTGTCATATGTAGCTACAATAATCGGAAGGGCCTCAGAAATCTGTAAGGATCTAAACCGAGCTTTAGAATAGGAGGCATCCTCCATAGCACACTTAATATAATTGTAGGCTCGGTTTACATCTCCTTCCTTATAAAGGAGTACTGCCAGTTTTGTGAGTGAAACATACGTCTTTGAAGCTCTTTTTACATCTGAAATAGAAGAGATGGCCAGGTACTTCTTTTCATTTTCGAGATCTCCCATCTTAGCATAGACCTCGGATATCTCATAGGCTGCCATTGCTACCACAGAAAGATTGTCTACGTTCTGGGCCATTACCTCATTCAAAATGTTCAGAGCCTCTTGATAATTGTTGGTTTCGGTATGTTTTGCGGCTTTGGCAAATGACAGACCATTTGTGCCCTTTTCATTGTACTGAATCAAAGAATCTCTGTATTGGCCCAGTAATTTATTATAATGTTCCCTTCCAACTGCGGCCATGTTGTCGTATAAGCGGGTATACAGGGAGTGATGAAGGTGGAAGTAAAACGCTTTTTGGGTATTATCGAGTTTGGCGAGTTCTATTTTCTCAAGGATCTCTAAGGACTCTTTGTACATACCCATTATACCTAGTACTTCCGCAACATTCATTTCGGACTCATAGGTATTCTGGATAAATGAGGTTCTTTTGGCAAGATCTTTTTTTCTTTGTGCTACAGCCAAGGCAGAGTCCATATGATAGCTTCTATATTCTCTAAAAACCTTATATAATAAACGGTATTTTTCGTCATTATCATTTTGGCGGCTTAATAAGCTATTCAAACTATCAATCCTATTCTCGCGAAGTTTGCTGTATTGTGCACGTTTTGCTATAGCTTTATCCAAAGCATTAAGTAAAGAGTCGGTTTGGGAAAAGACGACTAGTGAATGAATGATTAGAAAAATGCTAGTGATTACCGTTTTCATAGATTTTGGTATAAACGAAAGCCAAAGGTATAATTAGCGAAGCTGAACTGATAGTTTTAATGTTAATTTAGTATTAATTAATTGGATTGTGCATATAGAAGCAAGACGTTAACAAAAAAAAGCCGGCTATTGCCGGCTTTTCGTCTAAATATGTTTGTTGAATTAAGCTATACCTTCTGCTAGAACCAACACCTTGTTTTGTAGTATTTGCACTACTCCGCCGTCTACTACCAAGCTTTCAGTTTTTCCTGATACTTCATAGGTTAAGTCACCATTTTTAAGTGTACTTACCATAGGAGCGTGATCCTTCAAAATCTGGAATTGGCCATTTACTCCAGGAAGTGTAACTACATCAACTTCGCCAGAGAATACATTTTTTTCAGGTGTTATTATCTCTAATTTCATTGCTTATCTATTAGCTTCTTCAATTAGTTTTTGTCCTTTAGTGGCAGCATCTTCTATAGTACCTACAAGGTTAAAAGCTGCTTCTGGAAGGTGGTCATACTTTCCTTCCATGATTTCGTTGAAACCTTTAATGGTATCATTGATATCTACTAATACTCCTTTAAGACCTGTAAACTGCTCAGCCACAAAGAAAGGCTGAGATAAGAAACGCTGAACACGTCTTGCTCTTGATACCACAAGTTTATCTTCTTCAGAAAGTTCTTCCATACCAAGGATAGCAATGATATCTTGAAGTTCTTTATATCTCTGAAGTATATTTTTTACGCTTTGAGCACAATTGTAGTGAGCATCGCCCAATACTTCTGCACTAAGAATTCTTGAAGATGAATCTAGAGGGTCAACCGCAGGATAAATTCCAAGCTCAGCAATTTTTCTACTTAATACCGTAGTGGCATCTAAGTGAGCAAAAGTAGTAGCTGGAGCAGGGTCAGTTAAGTCATCGGCAGGTACATAAACCGCCTGTACCGATGTAATTGATCCTCTCTTAGTAGAAGCAATACGCTCCTGCATCACACCCATTTCAGTAGCAAGGGTTGGTTGGTAACCTACCGCAGATGGCATACGTCCAAGAAGGGCAGATACCTCAGAACCAGCTTGTGTAAAACGGAAAATGTTATCTATAAAGAATAGGATATCACGTCCTTTTCCTTCTCCATCGCCATCACGGAAGTGCTCGGCTACAGTAAGACCTGAAAGGGCTACTCTTGCACGTGCTCCAGGAGGCTCGTTCATCTGTCCAAATATAAATGTAGCTTGAGATTCTTTAAGTTCGTTTCTGTCTACTTTAGAAAGATCCCATCCGCCTTCTTCCATAGAGTGTTTGAAAGCCTCTCCGTATTTTACAATACCAGATTCAATCATCTCTCTTAGAAGGTCATTTCCTTCACGAGTACGCTCACCCACACCAGCAAATACCGAAAGACCAGCATATGCTTTGGCAATATTGTTAATAAGTTCCTGGATCAATACAGTTTTACCTACACCGGCACCACCAAAAAGACCAACTTTACCACCCTTAACATAAGGAGCTAATAGGTCAATAACTTTGATACCTGTAAAAAGAACTTCTGTAGAAGTAGCTAGGTCTTCAAACTTAGGAGCTCCTCTGTGTATAGAAAGACCTGGAGTCTTTACATCACCTAAACCGTCAATAGCTTCACCAACTACGTTAAAAAGACGTCCTTTTATCTCGTCGCCAGTAGGCATAGTGATTTGAGTTCCCAAAAGTACCACTTCCTGTCCTCTCTGAAGACCGTCGGTACTGTCCATAGCAATAGTACGAACTCTATCTTCGCCCAAGTGTTGTTGACATTCCAAAACTACTCTTTGTCCGTTAGACTTGGTAACGTACATTGCATCCAAGATTGGAGGTAATGCAGCTGCAACGCCTTCAAAGCTTACGTCTACAACGGGTCCGATAATTTGGGAGATTTTACCAGTGATTGCCATTTAGATAAATATTTTAAATATTGAATACATTTTTCGGACTGCAAAAGTATTGATAACAAATCTCATTACCAAACAGATGTAGTCCATTTTTTTGGATTTTTTTAAGTTTATCCCTTGTTTTTCTGCAATAGGATAGAAAAAATCTAAGGTTTACTTAGATTTTAGCTTAGCTTCTATTGTTTGCTGTGTGTGAGGCACCGCTTTTAGCCTCTCCTTCGGGATTAATTTGCCGGTATCTTTGCAGATGCCATACGTCCCGTTTTTAATACGTATCAAAGCAACTTCCAGTTGTGTAGCAAATTTTTGCAAACGTGCTGCAGATTGGCTAAGTTGTTCTTTTTCACGCACATCTGCCCCGTCTTCCAAAGTCTTTGATCCTGATGCCGTGTTATCTGTGCCGTTGTCATTCTTGCGGCTTAGTGTCTCACGGATAAAGCTCACTTCATTGTTAGTTGCGTCTAATTTCTTTAATATAATTACTTCGAACTCCTTCAGTTCCTCATCTGAGTAACGTAACCTCTCTTCTGTCATATATTATTGTGTTAAGGGTTGTTCTACAAATTTTTCGCAAATATACGGGTTTCTTTTTTTATTTAAAATATTTTCAATTAGCTGGTTATGATAAGTTAATACAGCTAGCTTTTTTTGTGTGATGGTTTCTTTTTTATCAGGATGCTAATACATGTTTGAAAACCAAAAACACTCCCAACTTAAGTTGGAAGTGTTTTGATACTGATAAGTAAAATTCATTTAGATGTTCAAAGATAAACGGGCAAATACAAAACGGCCATTAAATCCAAACTGCTGCCCTGTTCTTGAATAAAGGAAATATCCAGCTCCTGTATTTCCGCCTTTAGTTTTGTCAGGGTAAATGTCGAAAAGATTATTTGAGCCTAATGTTGCAGAAAGAGACTTGGTTATTGTACGGGTTATGGCTAAATCGGTTATTACTTTGCCACCAAATTCCTGGTAGTCAGCCTCCACATTTGTGGCAGCATCCACCGGCCCGAAGTATACATTTCTAAGGAATATGTTCCATTTATCTAGCGAGTAGTTTAATGTTAAGTTACTCTTAACTCTCGGAACTGCAGATTCAAAATAAACTCGACTGGCTCTATCAAAGTATATGTTTTCTTTGCCATTTAATAGCGGAGAAGCTTTAATGTCACCTACAACATTTGTTTTCACAAAGGTTCCGGACAGATCAGCTCTTAATTTACCTTTGCCAAGGTTATCCGCATAAGTAAGTACCACGTCTAAACCTTTGGTTTCTGTATCGATGGCATTGGCAAAGAAACGGGCTGTGCGGGCATTGGCTTGATCTAGTAACCTAAATATCTCTTTATCCTGAGCCGTAGCAGAGGCAGCATTGCTCCCAGTAAATTGACCCGTATATACTATTCTGTTTTGTATTTTAATGTAGTATCCATCTATCGTTGCTTTGAACTTCCCAAATGAGCCGGTTAGACCAATACTATAATTATTTGATGTTTCTTGTTTAAGTTCTGGAATACCAAGAAGCTTGGCAGGGCGACTATCATTGGTGAACGTACCCGAGTTAATGATTTCTCCTTCAACAAACAAGCTTGATGTTGCACTGAAATATCTTTGATGTAAAGAAGGTGCTCTGAATCCGGTGCTTGCTGCTGCTCTAAGTGCCCAGTGACTACCTATTTTATATCTTGAAGCGAGTTTCCAGTTTACTGTAGAACCGAAATCAGAGTAGTTTTCGAAGCGAAGAGCTCCATCAATTAACCAAGAAGGGGTGATGTTTAGAGAAAGGTCTGTATATAAACCAACCGAAGAGCGTTTCGCATTTACTTGATTTTCTGGCCTGAACCCAGGGAAAGCTTGTGCACCTCCGGCTAAGTTTGCACCATTTATAGCTTTTAAGGTTTGAAGGTTTCCGCTTGGGTCAGAAATGATAATCGGACTTCCATTAATATCTGTTCCGATTTGGCGTGCTTTTCCGTAATCTGTATATGAACTTACTTCTCCTGCTACTATTTGGTAGTTTTCATAGCGATGCTCAGCACCAAATGCTACGTTTAATCCAGAAAGTACTGAGGTAAAGTTTCTGTTAAGATCTAGGTTAGTCGTGTTTTGTAAAAAACGATATCCTCCTGCTTCAAAGCGTGTTGGAGATGCAGACTGCAAGGAGGCGTTTATAGAGTTTATAGTAGTAAAGTCTATAATGTTTTTACCGTAGGTGTTGCTAAAGTCTATATTCCAATTGTTAACTTTTCCTTTTATTCCAGTGGCAAAAGACTGGTCTATGTTATCTGTATTAATTAAAGGTAAGTATCCTAGGTCATATATCTCTGTGTTGGTCTGGGTCAGTTGGGAAGGTTGTCTTCTAAATGCGGCAGATTCCCCATTTCTATAGTTTAGCCCTCCAAAAGCATAAAACTCGGCATTGTTGTTTAATGGGATGATGCTATTGAAAGAAACCGCACCTCCTTTGGCTTTGGCTTGTCCAATTCTCGAGACAAAATCCCCTCTCGTAAGCCCTCTTCTTTCTAGCTCTTCATTGGTGATATCCTTACCTGTTGGGTTAGGGTAGAGGGATGGGTTATTGTAATCATTGAAAATGACACCGGTGAATTCTTTTTGCCTGTTAGTTGGATTCCTAAAATCATACGAACCCGCAAAGTTGATAAAGCCGCCCTTGTCTGTAATCGGTAAGCCGAAATTCACATTCGCCTGGACGGTTTCTCCATCCAAGATCCCTTCTGCGTTTTTAGACGCGAAACCTCCTGAAGTGAGATTAGCCGAAAGGCTGCTTACTTTGTCTTCTAAAACAATGTTTATCACACCTGCTATAGCATCAGAACCGTATTGTGCAGCCGCACCGTCTCTGAGTATCTCTATTCTTTTGATTGAAGATGTAGGAATAGCATTTAAATCTGTCCCCACTGATCCTTTACCAAAGGTTCCGTTAATATTGACAAGGGAAGTGGTATGTCTTCTTTTTCCATTAATTAAAACCAGCACTTGATCTGGCCCTAAACCTCTTAGAGATGCTGGATCTATATGGTCTGTACCATCACCAAGGACTTGCGTATTTGCATTAAAAGAAGGGGCTACATAGTTTAGTATTTGATTCAGTGAAAGTTGCCCTACACTTTTTGTAATACTTTTCACATCAATAACATCTACAGGTACTGGTGTGTCTAGTTGAGACCTGGCTCCTCCCCTCGAGCCCAGCACCACTACCTCTTCTAACGTACTTTCTTCCAGAAAGAAATCTACTGTAAGCGTTTCATTTTCCGCTACAGTTACAGTTTTTGCTTCTTTTTTTAGTCCCACAAAAGACGCTGTAATAGTATATGTACCCGGTTTTAAAGCCAGGCTGTAGATTCCATCTTCGCGGGAGAATGTGTTATAGTTAGTGCCTTGTACACTGATAGTAGCCCCGATAGTAGCTCCTGATTTGTCCGAAACTTTACCTTTTATGGTTTGTGAGTAGGCCACTGACTGAACTAGTAAGATAGTCAGCAAGAAAGTAATTGCTCTTTTCATTATTTTTCTTGTGTTTGGTTTAAAAATTATCCAGCAAATTTATAAAAACATAATAGTCTATAAAAACCATAGGCTATATATTCAATTTATGTTTATGTTTTTAATGAGAATAGTTATTTTTTTGGTGAGTAATCGCTTAGGGAAACATTTTTCAGTAGAGGGTATATGCTTAAATAAGGATAGGTTAGGGCGAGTAGGTTTGTACTATATCAAGTTTTTTCTTGTTCAAATAATTGGTATTCAAAATTTTATAAAAAAATAAACAATAAACTGAAATCTTTTTTTGATTTTTTTTGTAATTTTGCAAGCTTTTTTATGGGGCATATCTTCAAAAAACCAAAAAAATCCTCTTATATAAAGGGGTAAGCAAAATGCAAGAAATCAGAAACATCGCCATCATCGCCCACGTTGACCACGGCAAAACTACTTTAGTAGATAAAATTATCCATGCGTCTAAAATCTTTAGGGAGAACCAAGAGTTCCAAGATTTAATATTGGATAACAATGACCTTGAGCGTGAAAGAGGGATTACTATTGTGTCTAAAAACGTATCCGTAAGATACAAAGGAAATAAGATAAACATTATAGACACTCCTGGTCACGCTGACTTTGGTGGAGAAGTGGAACGTGTACTTAAATTGGCTGACGGTGTTATCCTTTTAGTAGATGCCTTTGAAGGTCCAATGCCTCAAACCCGTTTTGTATTGGGTAAAGCTTTAGATTTAGGCCTTAAGCCTATAGTAGTAGTAAATAAGGTAGATAAAGAAAACTGTCGTCCGGATGAGGTACACGAAAACGTGTTTGACCTTATGTTTAACCTGAACGCTACAGAAGACCAGCTTGATTTCCCAACGCTTTATGGTTCTTCTAAGCAGGGTTGGATGAGTACAGACTGGAAACAAAAGACAGAAGATATTACTCCGCTTCTTGATGCCATCATTGAGAACATCCCGGCATCACCGATAGTAGAAGGTACTTTCCAGATGCAAATCACTTCTTTAGACTATAGTTCGTTTGTTGGGCGTATTGCAGTTGGGCGTGTAGCTCGTGGCACAGTTAAAGAAGGACAGCAAGTAGCATTGTGTAAGTCTGATGGCTCAATAAAGAAAATGAAAATTAAAGAGCTTCACGTTTTTGAAGGTTTAGGAAAAGCCAAAGTTGAGTCTGTAGGTTCAGGAGAGATTTGTGCTATCACAGGTTTAGATGACTTTGAGATTGGTGATACTGTGGCCGATGCCGACAATCCGGAGGCTTTACCAAGGATTTCTATAGATGAGCCTACAATGAACATGTTGTTCACTATTAACAACTCGCCTTTCTTTGGTAAAGAGGGTAAGTTTGTTACATCTAGGCACGTACGTGACCGTTTGATGAAAGAAACAGAAAAGAACCTTGCTTTGAAAGTTGTACAAGGTGACAGCGAAGATAAGTTTTTGGTTTTCGGACGTGGTATTCTTCACTTGTCGGTTTTGATAGAAACTATGCGTAGAGAAGGGTATGAATTACAAGTGGGTCAGCCTCAGGTAATTTACAAAGAAGGTGAAAACGGTGAAAGACTTGAGCCTGTAGAGACTCTGGTAGTAGACGTTCCTGAAGAAACAGCTGGTAAAGTAATAGAATTAGCAACCCAACGTAAAGGTGAGTTGCTTATAATGGAGCCTAAGGGTGATCTACAACACTTAGAATTTAATATTCCATCTAGGGGTCTTATTGGTCTTCGCTCAAATGTACTTACTGCTACGCAAGGAGAGGCTATTATGAACCACCGTTTTAAAGCGTACGAGCCTTACAAAGGAGCCATCGCTGGTCGTATCAATGGTTCTATGATTTCTATGGGTAATGGTCCAGCAGTAGCCTATGCTATAGATAAATTACAAGATAGAGGAGTTTTCTTTGTAGATCCAAGTGAAGATGTATACATGGGTATGGTGGTTGGAGAGCACAATCGTCAAAACGACATAGTTATAAACTTACAGACATCTAAGAAGTTAACCAACATGAGGGCTTCTGGTTCTGACGATAACGTGAAGATTGCTCCGAAAATCAACTTCTCTTTGGAAGAATGTATGGAGTATATCCAAAAGGATGAGTACTTAGAAGTGACTCCTAAGTCTTTACGTATGCGTAAGATTTACCTTGACGAAAACGAGCGTAAACGTATGGAAAGAACATTCGAAAATGCATAAAAATAAAATCCCCGGTTACGCCGGGGATTTTTAATTTTAAGGGAAATAAAGTCTAAATATTTTCTGCTTACCATCTAAAGTTTCCTTTATAAACCTTACTTCCTAGTCGATTTTGCACTCATTACTTGCCCGCAGCCATATCTATCATCATAGAAAGCTCGTTTACAGCTTTGTCCATAGAGCCGCTAAATCCTACTGATGTAAACTTGATTTTTCCTTCTCCATCCACAATAAACTTGGTAGGGATTCCGCTCACGCCAAATGAGCCTATAACTTTATTGTCAAGATCGAAAAGAACATCGAACGGGTACTTTCCGTTTTGAATAAACTTGGTTACATTCTCTATTTTATTATCTCCATTTTCCCAAGAATTTACAAAGACAAACTTTACGTTAGGGTCATTTGCGTATTTTTCCTGAGCTTTTTTCATAGATGGGAAAGATGCAATACATGGACCACACCAAGTTGCCCAAAAGTCAACCACAACAACTTTTCCCTTCAAGCTTTCTAAACTGACTTCACTACCGTCAAGGTTCTTTAAAGCAAAAGTTGGAGCTGGTTTGGTTTCCATTTTCTTCGTAAGATCCTCTTTCATTTTTTTAACAAACTCAGCTTCTAGGTTTGTCAAATACGCTCCAAAACCAGTCTCAGATCCTTTCTCAGTAATATATGTCTCTTTTAAAATCTCCTTTATTTTCTCAGTTGATTTGCCGTCAATCACAAATTTCTCCAGCTCAGGTTTATACTCGCTTACAGTCAATGTTTTGGCTGCTAAAAGTGAATATATTTCATTTTGTCCCTCAGATTTCCCGTCCGCGATTTTGATTGCGGCTTCCTTGGCTATCGGATAGCCCTCCTTATATCTGCCTAATTTGTACAAAACACCAGCGTACGTATCGGCATAGCTTCCATAAAGGTTGTTGGCCGATTTTATCGCTTTTTCGCTCTTTTTCTTCTGTACAGCTTCATCTCTCTTCTTTTTTGCATAATCAGTTGCAGACTTGGAGAACTCTTCAGCCAGGGCCAAGTCTCCTCCCTCTTCGTAGATTTTCCACGCCGCCGAATTGTGAACCCCCGCCAAGCTTTGCTCATTCTTTAAGTTATATTCCTTAATCCCTTCTTTGAGACTTTTGAAGTCGCCGGCTGCAATATATCCTGAAAGAATCTGCTCCCGAAAGAAGTCCAAAGAAGTCTTCAAGTGCTTGTAGTTTTCTTTGGTGTCCACCTTATTTGTAAGGTCGGTTAATAGTGCTTTCTTTTTCTGTACGTCTTTTTCTGCATAAAAAGCGTTTACCTCTTCGCTAGCCACCCATCTGCCTTCTGGAAACTTAGTTTTCTTTTCTCCCACAATCGCATCTAAATTTTCCTTTTGCTTCAGTAAACTGTAAAGTTGAGCAACGTAATCAAAGTCCGCTTCTTTAGTTAGACCGACTGATTTTACTAAAGCAATCTCGTCTTCTATCAATTTTGTTCCAGCCTCTTTATTTGCTGCAAGTTCCGTCCTAAGAAATGTTTGTGTGGCAGCCCTATTACTTGGATGCAACTCTTTCTCTTTTAATATAGCAGCAGCCGCCCTTTCTTTATCACTCTCTATTCCGCAGTCAGTGCCGTAATACTGATAGAAATAGGAAAGTGCCATGTTTGCGTTCAGCCTTGGTTTGCCTTCTGCAAAAAGCTCAATCACAAAGCCATTTCCGGAGTTTGTGTCATAATTACCACCCACAGTTATACCAAAGGTTAATAAGGTTGCTGCTGTGTCCGAAACAAACGTAGCACTGTAAACACCCGCAGAACGTTTGGCTTCAAGATCTAGTTCTTTAGGATTCGTTCCCAAAAACTGTAGTCCGTTGATTTTAACTGGAAGATTCGCTGTTGGCTTGTAAGAAATCGTCACTTTCTCGCCTGCTTTAGGTTTTTCAGGTGTAAACTTAAACTCTCCCTGTGCCAATAAGACACTTGATACGAGCGTAAAAACAAAGACATAAAATAGTTTCTTCATAGGTTTGTTTTGGTTATTGATTACTAAAGGTATAGTTTTATTTTACAAGGTGTACGCTAAAATATTAAAAAATTAACCTGCATTACAGCCTGAAGTCGTAACCATTGCACGGTGTAAAGAACTTGTTTAATTATTTTAATAATTATATATCAATCAGTTAAGAGGGACCTTGCAATTGTATGATTCTTAATTGTATAATTTGGCTTGTATCGGCTGATGGTAAACAACTTGGACTGTTTTAGTACTAAGCGTGGAGCTCTTTGAGGGGTGTTTTTAAAGTCAGTAATACGTACCAATCCCATTAGTGGTCAACGGTAAGGATACTTTCGATTAGGTGGAGAGTTTTTGAGCTATGAGAGAGGTTAATTGCTTGGAAATTTTATAACAGTTCAAAGAGTAAGAAAAAAGACAAGATCAGCTTACTCTTATGTGGATATCACCACTGCGGTTGGTTGTCGAGTTAATTCTGTACAGAATTATAAAACAAAAAAGCCTAAGCAAATGCTTAGACTTTCTATCAGTAGCGGGAACAGGACTCGAACCTGTGACCTTCGGGTTATGAGCCCGACGAGCT
>CAZBAV010000056.1:0-13546 GCA_964489955.1 uncultured Lacihabitans sp.
TATACTACGTTTATATACATCAAACAATTATTTATCATGAAAAATTACCAACTGGGTCTGTTCATGAGAATATTTAAAACTAAGTATTATTCGGGAATAATGCAAATCAAAGCGGGAAGTTATCAACTTTTAGGAAATAGCTATCACTAATAAATCACCCAACACACCCTCTGCCAAACCTATCACTCAGTTATCCCCTCTAAACCTCTTCACTATTCACTATTCATTGTCAGTACCTTCTTCGTCACCCCACCGCCATCTTAGCCGCATCTTTCCATAGATAGGGCGGCATGGGTTCGCTTAGGCTCCAGGTAATGCTCATGGGTTGGCTACCGTAATAGTCCTTAATGTTTCCTTCACCCAGAAACACAAAACCCATGGTTTGATCAAAGGCATCTTTAGATTTCTCACGTACAAATAATAAAATCTTTCTACCGTCTTCTACATGTTGTAAATAAGCTTTACCCTTGCCGGTTTCAGGTCTCGCATAATTTTGCGTTTGCCAGTGAAACAAGTTCTCGCTGATGGCAAAATCGTCGTAAAGGGTGGTTGGTGAGAAGTCCTTTTCAGACTTATTTAAGGTAATGAAAAGAAGTTCAGTATTTAAGCTTTTAGCATACGCAGCTCCTTCACGTATACTGCTTTTTATATCAAAAGTGCTAAAACCAAAAGCTGCTAAAACCTGCTCGCGGGTATATCTGCTGTGTACTTTTAAGGGTTGCGGGTAAGGCAAGGTTACATCAGTTTCTAAATAATTGACTTCATTCATGCGAGCACTCATTACTTCTGCTATTTCTTGATTGAGTATAGCGTTTTTACCTATGGCTTGTATACTGCTTTCTAGCGAGTCAAAACCGCCAGCTTCTTGCCAAACGTCGTAATGCAGCATTAGGCACATTTGCTTTTCTTCCGTATTCAGCTCTGATAGGTTAATGACAAAATTAGCAAGGGCAAGTTTTTGAATAAACTTGAAGTAAGAGTATGAATGACACGATAGCCACTTGTTTAATATGGCTCTTTGAATTTGTTTTTCGTTGATATCATCCAAACCTTTTAATTTGCCTGCCTGCTCCATAAGACGGCTCCACGATCCTCTTTTATAAATCAGTGGCAGCGGAATATGATAAAACTTTGAGAAATTACTAAGCGTAAGTTTTAAAGACGTTTGAAATTGGAAATTCTGTATTTTATTAATTAGGTCCGTTGTGCGTATTTGCAGGGCTGCCTTAATATTCTTCAGAATATGTTCCTTAGCTTTCTTCTCCAGTACAATAGAGCATCCCAACGGTAGATGTGGAAAATCATCTTCTATTTCCTTCTCTATAGACGTATTGGTTTTCCCTACTAAGGCTCTAAACTTTCCCTCAAAATCATATTCCGGTTTAGAATTGGCCACAAAGTCCAGCACCGTAAGGCATTCTTTTTTGTCTGAAAGCCGTAATCCTCGGCCCAGTTGTTGTAAAAAGACGGTTAAACTCTCCGTAGGTCTTAAAAATAGTACTGTATCAATTTCTGGTATGTCTACTCCCTCATTAAAAATGTCTACTACAAATAGATAATTGATCTCCTTGTTTCTAAACTTTCTCCTGAGGTCATCGCGTTCGCTGCTGCGAGAGCTTACTAGATAATCTGCCTTCAGACCTGCCAAAGTAAATTTCTCGGCCATAAACTGAGCATGTTCTTGGGTTACACAGAAACAAAGAGCCCGCACCTCCTGTATATCGTTCAGATAATTGTTCAGCTGGGTAAGAATATGATTGACCCTTAAGTCATTTTGAGTATAGAGCTTGGTTAATTCAGCAGGTACATACCGTCCGTTTTTCCAACCGATATCTGATAAATCCACCTGATCACTTACTCCAAAATACTGAAAAGGGCACAGTAGTTTTCGATCAAGGGCCTCGGGCAATCTAATTTCAGCAGCTATTACATCACAAAAATCCCTAAGAATATCTTCACCGTCCATTCTTTCAGGTGTGGCGGTAAGGCCCAACAAGATTTTGGGTTGAAAATGTTGTAAGATGGGTCTATAGCTGGATGCTGAGATATGATGCACCTCATCTATGATAATAAAGTCATAAT
The DNA here is from genome assembly GCA_964489955.1 of uncultured Lacihabitans sp. Taxonomy (GTDB): domain Bacteria; phylum Bacteroidota; class Bacteroidia; order Cytophagales; family Spirosomataceae; genus Leadbetterella. The sequence continues at coordinate 2,083 of CAZBAV010000056.1, forward strand.
ACGAAGCTGAAAGCGATAAACCGCCGAGTCTATTTTTTAGGGTTTGCACCGAAGCAAAGACATGATCGTAACGCTCAGGCTCCTCTCCATCTACCCACAGCTCTCCAAAATTCTGGTCTTTTAGTATGCCTCGAAATGTGGCTTGTGCTTGCTGAAGAATCTCTTTTCTATGGGCTACAAATAATAAACGAGCTCCTAAATGTTTTGCACTAAAGTTTTTATAATCAAAAGCCGAAATGACGGTTTTTCCCGTTCCTGTAGCTGCAACCAACAAATTCTTGAACCGATCATGTACTTGCCTTTCGGTTTCTAGTTTTTCCAGAATCTCTTGCTGGTACGGAAACGCCTTCAGGTCAAAATAGGCTACAGCAGCAGAGCTGTCTCCTCTTCTTTCTTTTTTGAGTGCAGAGCGTAACTTCTCCGTATCTTTCACACTATCAAAGTGCTCGAACTCTTTATCTTGCCAGTAGGTGTCAAAGGTTTTTTGAAACTTATCAATAATGTGGCTCACCTCTTGGGTGGTTACTTTAATGTTCCATTCCAGTCCATTGGTAAGGGCAGACCGAGAGAGGTTAGACGAGCCAATATACCCGGTATGAAACCCCGTATTACGATAAAATAAGTAAGCCTTGGCGTGCAGGCGTTCGTTATCTGTATTGTATGACACCTTTACTTCTGTATTTTTTAGCGAAGCTAAAAACGCTATGGCCTTGAGGTCTGTAGCTCCCATATAAGAGGTAGTGATTATTTTTAGCTGACCACCCCGCTCGGTAAATTCCGTAAGTTCATGCTCAAAGATTCGAATGCCCGTCCACTTGATAAAAGATACCAAGAAATGGATACGGTCAGCAGATAGAATCTCTTTCTTGATTTCACTTTCTAGAGAAATACCGGAGTTGTTACCCGTAAAAAGCTCGCTATGCGACAAGCGAGAATAAGGCGTAATCTGCTGCACATGCTTCTCAAAATTAGGAATACCGCTATCTATTTTAGAGAAAACGGCAGTAAGTATCTTAGCTTCGGTATGCAATAAATCTTCATCGAAGTCAGCCTTACTTAATTCCTGCTGAAGTAAAAGTATAATTTGGTTGGCCAGCGTTATCTGGCGTTGTAGGCTATCATCGCCATGAATCAGGCCTAAAGCATGCTTAATTACACGACCAAGATACTGGGCCAACACCTTAGCGGCTTCGGCTTTGTCTAGCTGATTTTCTTGAACAAAAAACGATTCTTTATCTAACTTTTGTAATTTATCAGCCACCAGTTTATTGATGAGCTGCTCATAGAGGCCTAACTGCATAGGGTAGTTCATAGGATAGCTAAGGTAAGGATAAAGTACACGCTTTACAAGTCCTCTCTTGACTAAACACCATCACCTCACACTTACTTCAGCTTTTTTCTGCTGTCATAAAATTATTTCATACTCTCTCTAAAAACCTTAAATAATTGACACTTTAACCATCTACTCTATTATTTCTGCTTATCCAAATGCGAGACTACTATTGACTGGTGTTGATGTGTATTGAACGGTTTTGACGTGCTTTGACCGCTATTTGACAGGTTTGATAAAAGTTTTTCCTAGGATTGTTTGGAAGAAACCCCACTTTCTTCGCAAAAAGGTACCTGTTTTGCGAAGGAGTGTGGAAACAGACTCGAATAAAGTATCTGAGAGAAGATGAATAAAAGACCACTAGATTTGTAATATATTTACAATTACATATATTCAAGAATCCAACTTTCATGAACAACTAATCCTAATTCTTGCGTATCTTGTACCAACTTTAGTACACATTCTAAATAAGATAGATATACTTTTTATTATCAAATAGTTAATTATGACTATGCTTTCGCCAAATATTAAATTAACATTTTCAGGCCATGATACATTTCACTGTAGACAGTTATGGTTGAAGAAGGGATATGATTTTGTTAAAAACGGGAATAAATTTACGGATGATCAATCGGTCGTAATATTAGGTGTTGGTAAAAATATGGTATCGGCAATCTATTTTTGGATGAAAGCTTTTGGATTGATAGACAAAGATGGAAATACAACTGATTTTGCTGATTATATCTTTTCTCTTGAAGGACAGGATCCCTATTTGGAGGATGAAGCATCCTTATGGCTATTGCATTATCAATTAGTGACTATCGGACACGCATCAATTTATAATTTAGTTTTCAATGATTTAAGAAAGGAAAGGATTGAATTTACAAAAGAAAATTTCTTATCGTTTGCGGAAAGAAAAGCTAATGAGTTTGGATTTTCACAGTTTAACAAGAAAACCGTCAGTACAGATTTCGATGTTCTGACAAAGATGTTTATCAGAACGATGGAACAAGTTAAAGATAAAGAAGATACCTTCTCCGGGTTGTTGACAGATTTAAATTTAATACAGGAAGAAAAGAGGAAATTAGAAGAGAGGGGAGTTGTTTCTTTTTTTTCAGTACCAAATGATGACAGAAGCAGTCTGCCAGAAGAAATAATACTGTATTCAATTTTAAACGACGATAATTTTCAAAATTCAATTAGTTTAAACACCTTATTTCAAGATAGAAATCAGGCAGGCTCAGTATTTGGCATTACTAAAAATGCATTAATGGAAAAACTGGAATCCATTTCGAAAAATCCAGCATTTAAAAAGTACGGTATTACGTTAAGTGACCACGCTGGTATTAAAGAATTACAATTTTCATCAAAGCCTAATAAGTTTGATGTTCTAAATCATTATTATGGCAAGTAATTTCACAACATCGACCAATATTATTCGAGATACGGACAGGGAATTAAAGTACATTCCCACTCCGAATGCCATTCGAATAAGTAATCAAATCAGTAATGATTTTAAACAAGGTATTAGATCTTTCAATATAATTGGATCATATGGAACTGGAAAAAGTTCTTTTCTTTGGGCTATAGAGCAAACACTAAAAGCAAGCAAATCCTATTTTGGTTTGAATATGCTTTCAAATCCAAATATAGGTTTTATTAAAATTATTGGCGAATATCAATCACTTAGAGACTCACTCATCGATAATCTTGGAATTAGCGATGGAAATATTACTTCTGAAAAAATATTTTCAGAAGTATATAATCGATATTATGACTTAGGAAAGCAAAATCCTCTCTTGGTGCTAGTAATAGATGAGTTTGGTAAATTTTTAGAGTTTGCTTCTCGTAATGAACCAGAAAAAGAACTTTATTTTATCCAACAGTTATCTGAATTTGTTAACAATTCAGATAATAATATTATATTGTTGACAACTGTGCATCAAAATTTTGATGCTTATGCTATTCATTTAGAACCATATCAAAGACAAGAGTGGACTAAAGTAAAAGGCAGATTTAAGGAAATTACTTTTAATGAGCCTGTAGAGCAACTATTATTTCTTGCGGCTGAGCACGTAGAAGAGAAACAATCAACCAACAAGAAAGAAAAAACAATTAAACAATTAGTAGACTTACTAACAACCTCAAAGGTTTTTAACACAAATGAGGACTATATTAATAAAATAGCAAAAAAACTGTATCCTTTAGACCCTATATCTTCTTACATACTAACGTTATCCTTACAAAAATATGGTCAGAATGAACGCTCTCTGTTTTCTTTTTTAGAATCAACAGATCATACAGGTTTATATCAGCATAGCATACTGCGAGATGGTTTTTATTCGATAGCTGAAGTATATGATTTTTTGATTTATAATTATTATTCTGAACTTAATTCAAGATACAATCAAGATTTCGGTACTTGGAAAGCCATAAAAACTTCTCTAGAAAAAGTGGAAGTTTTGTTTGATAAACATCTTTCTGACTATGAAAAACTGGTGAAAACTATTGGACTGTTATCAATTAATGCACATGCAGGTTCGCATATAAATCAAGATTTTTTGACACAATATGCAGAAGCTAGCTTAGGAATAATTAATGCCGAGCAGTTAATTGAAGACTTAGAAATAAGAAAAGTAATTTTTTATCGAAATTATAGCAACAGATACATACTTTCTGAAGGAACCGATTTAGACATTCCGACAGCCTTATACGAGGCTGGTAATAAAATTGATGATATTACAGATGTAGTAACCCTACTAAATAAGAATTATTCATTAACGCCTGTATTGGCTAAAAGAGCCATGTTCGAAACAGGGACACCACGTCTATTTGAATATAAAATATCTTCTCAGCCCATCTCAACAAAGCCAACTGGCGATGTTGATGGACTTATCAATTTAGTATTTAATGAGAAAGATATCTTAAAGGATATAAAGAAAGCTTCCTCTACGAATCAAGAAGCAATATTGTATTGCTATTATTTAAAATCTAAAGAGATTAAGGATTTATTGTTTGAAATTGAAAAAACAAGAAAGGTAATAGAGGACAACCCAGATGATAGAGTTGCAGTTACTGAACTTAAAAATATTGTTCTACACCAACGAAATCTATTAAATCACAAAATACTGAATAGCCTTTTTGGCGATAATGCTTCTGTTTTGTGGGTTTTCAATGGAGAACTAAAAGAATTAAAATCACAAAAAGAGTTTAATGTATTTCTTTCAGAAATCTGTCAGACAATTTATAATAAAACGCCATACTTCAATAATGAGCTAGTAAATAAGCATAAAATTTCTGCATCTATTCATACGGCTAAAAGAAACTATTTTAGAGCATTAGCTAATGAGTGGGATGTTCCTCAATTAGGTTTTCCGATTGATAAATTTCCGCCAGAGAAGACTATTTATTTATCTCTGTTAGAAAATAACGGTATTAAATTATGTGATGACGAATCATCCAATATAATTGAACCTCATAATGAGAATGGCTTTTATGATTTGTGGTTAGCGTCAGTAGCTTTTCTAGATAGTGCCAAACTTTCAAAAAGGAAGGTTACTGAGTTTGTAGAAATTCTAAGTAATAAACCTTTCAAATTAAAACAAGGGTTTATAGATTTTTGGGTTCCTACTTTTCTCTTTATCAAAAAAGAGGAATATGCACTATTTAATGAAAGTATTTACACTCCAGTAATCAGTGAAGATATTTTAGACAGATTGGCAAAAATACCAGATGATTTTGAAGTAAAATCATTCGCTTTGGAAGGCGTGAAGCTAGATATTTTCAATAGTTACCGCAAATTCTTAAATATTGATTTGAATCAAAATGGAAATGCTCAAACATTCATTGAAACGATAAAGCCCTTTTTGGTTTTTTATCGAGCTTTACCGGAGTATTCAAAACTAACAAAACGCTTATCAAAAGAAAGTATTTCCATTAGAGAAGCTATTGCTAATTCAAAAGACCCAGAACAGTCATTCTTTGAAGACTTTCCAACGGCATTAGGTTATTCAGTTAGTAAAATACAAAAAGACAGAACAGAGTTACAGCATTTTATTATTCAATTACAAGACTCTATTAAAGAAGTTCGGAATAGTTTTGACGAACTCGTGAATCGTTTTGAAACATTCTTACAGGATAAATACTTTGATAAGCCATTAGCTTTTGAGGAGTATAAAAAGGAGTTTCAAAAAAGATATAAGAACTTACATAGACATTTACTGATTAACAGTCAGAATTCTTTTGTACAACGTATAGATTCGCAGATTGAGGATAAAAAAGCTTGGTTAAGCTCGCTGGCTCAATCTTTAATCGGCAGAACACTTGAAAAATTTAAGGATGAAGATGAGTTGATGTTGTATGATAAATTTTCGGAAATGATTCTTAGCTTAGATAGTTTAAATAGAATTTCGAAGAGTAAGTTTGATCAAGACAAAGAGATAGCTTTAGATGTACAGATAAATTCTTTCGGTGAAGAAATGACTAGCAAAGTTATCCGTCTGCCAAAAAATAAAAGTAAACAAGTTGAGAAGCTTGAAGAAAATATTAAAGAGCTTTTATCTAAAGATAAGAGTATTGATTTAGCAGCAATAGCCGCTGTTTTAAAAGATTTGTTATAATGGATAAAGTGAGACATGTGTTAGGAATATCTGGAGGTAAGGACAGTGCTGCTTTAGCTATTTATATGAAGCAAAACTATCCTGATTTAGATATTGAGTACTATACATCAGATACTGGAAAAGAACTTCAGGACACCTATGATTTGATTGAGAATCTTGAAAGTTTTTTGGGAAAAGAAATCATTAAACTTCCAGCTCTTTCTGATGACACATTGAATCCCTTTGATCACTATATAAAAATGTATAATGGTTTTTTACCAGGTTCAATGTCTAGATGGTGTACTAAAAAACTAAAATTAGAACCATTTGAGAAATTTGTTGGTGATGATTTAGTAATTTCTTATGTCGGTATCAGGGGGGATGAAGATAGAGAGGGGTATATATCTAAAAAGTCGAATATTCAATCTATATTTCCATTTCGTAAGAATATATTTAGTGAAGATATCACAGCTAAATTCCTTTCAAACAGCAACATAAACAATGTCCTGAAATATTATGAACTGCTAGATTTAGGAGAAAAAAAGGAACGTATATTTGAAGTTATAAACGAAGAAATTTCTCCAAATTTCAGTCAAACACAGAAATTGAACAGCTTGTTGGATTTAGGAATTTCAACATACAACAACGCTATGTTTCAGTTTTTACAAACAACTGATTATCCTTTGTCCCATGAAGCTGAATTTCCTCTTGTTGAAAATGAAGAGATATTGGTTAGAGATAATATATTCAAAATTCTGGAAGAATCAGGTGTAGGTGTTCCAGCGTATTATAAAGCTATTGAATTTGAAATAAATGGTAAGAAATCAACTTATGCTCGAAGCCGTTCCGGATGTTTTTTCTGTTTTTATCAACAAAAAATAGAATGGATTTGGTTGTATGAGCAACATCCTGACTTATTTCTCAAAGCAATGGAATACGAAAAGGATGGATATACTTGGATTCAGGATGAATCTTTAGCTGAATTAGTTCAACCTGAACGTATAGAAAAGATAAAAGAAGAATACATTAAACGTAAAGAAAGAAAAAAATCAAAAGTTCAATCACCTTACCTTTTAGATATCCTTGATGATGCTGAAGGAGAAGGTTGTGCGAGTTGTTTTATATAAAACTAATGAATCATAATACAATAGAAAACATTGATGGTTTTCGCTTAATTAATAGTTTACATACGACAGCACGACAATTGTCAATATGCACTGAAATAATTAAGAAATTAGCAGACAAACAGCTTCCAAAAGAAATATTATTACAGTTGATGTTAAAATGGAGTGTTGAAGAAGAACTTAGTAATGAAGTATATCGAGGAAGTAAAGGGAAATTGTCTGATAAAGGGAAACAGACATCTGCTTTTAAAAACTATTTAGATTTATGTGAATCATTGAAATTAGTTACTCATTTTAATGATTTTTATAGTTGTTCACGATTATCGTATGTCCTTCTTTATTTTATGAAAATGGATAATGAAAAAGGTCGTTCTTTATCAATGAAGGCTTTTTATTTATTGCAATTGTTTTGGTTTGATGCCGACGGGATATTGTATATTATTGATGAACTTAAAAGGACTCCTTTCAGTCAAAAAGAACTTCAAATTAATTTTAAGGACAATTTTAACAAAAGGCTTTTAGCAAAACAAGAAGTTGCAAATCCAATTGTAAAAAATTTAATTAGTGAAAGATATAGAACGATTAATTATATTTGGAAGAAACCTGAAAAATATGCCGAACATTTGTTAATTCCTCGATGTGAATGGCTTAACAGTTTAGGGATTTTAAGAATACATAAAGAAGGAAGCTCAACAATTTACTCTCTCACAAATGGAGGGAAAATTTTTGCAGATAAAATTCCAACTACTTTTGATTTTTCAATATCGGATATTAATGATCAATGGATTTTCGATCATTTCTTTTCTGCTTTTGAGGCATTATGTGATAACTTTGAATTTGAATCATTTGGAAATTTTAGTCAAAAAATACAAGAGGTTGAATTGCTTACATCACTTACTATAGCGTTGAAAGTTGTAAAGACAAGTAACTCCTTTAAATTGCCTCTTTTTGATTGTTTGATTTTTATATGTTTAGACTTCTTGACTAGAAAGAATATTTTAATTGAAATGTCTGAAATATTGAAAATTTTAAGTAAAGGCTTGAAAAGTGAGAAGAGATCTTTTAATTTAAAGTTTGAAGGTAGGTTAAATGAGAGCTATATAATAACAAATATTGTTTAGAATGAAGTTAAATTGTATTATAGATACTTGTACTTGCATTAATTTAAGCAACACCGAATTTAAGCAAAAGAAAGTGATTGATTACTTAAATAGTATAGCAAGTTTAAATTTTAGTAATGAAGTTTATATAGAATTAAAAGACCATAAAAGCAAAAACCTCCCAAAATATATCCACAATAAAGCTCGAAAACTAGTAACTAAAAAGCACTCTATGAATGAGTATGAAAGAAGAATGGTTGGGAAAGTACTTCCCTCTAGAGCAAAAAAAGGGAATAAAGGGGAGATTGATAACTTTTTAACTTCGATTGATCAAATTCATCATTTTAAAAAAAGTAATGTAATTTTTATTACTGATGATCTCAAAGCTATCAATGGAATTATTGGACAAGATTGGTTGCCAAGTTTCCCAGCTATAATTTTGTGGTCATCGTATGATGTAATTTTACATTTGTATGCAGAGAAAATAATTCCTTCTAAAGATATAGCAAATGATTTAGTTCAGGATATAATTAATTTTACAGCACCTCCTTTAGAAAATAGAAGTGATAAAACTACTTCTGAGAGGTTGAAAATTAAAGTTGCATATCAAAAAAGGATAGAAAATATTAGTAAATTACTAAGTTAGATATAATGAATGATTTGAAATCACTTAATCTTAAATTTAACCCATTTAGGGATATTACTCCTTCTGCGAGCAATGATAACCTTGTTTGGGCTGATATGAAAGATGTTAAAAGCAAAATCAATAGAGCATATTCTGATTGTATAAATAATAACTCGAAGCAAGTTGTTTTGAATTGGGGGGCTTACGGAGGTGGAAAAACTTTTAGTTCTTATTATTTTATCAGAGAAAAAGCGAATGAAACAAATTTACATCATATTTATGTAAGATGTCCTAAAGATGGTGCAAAAGCTACAGATGAATTGTTCAAAAATATTATTGATTATATATCTTTTGAAACACTTCATGAACATATAAAAGTTATTATTTCATCTTTTGGGGAGGATAATCTAACAAAATTTTTAGCCCCCATAAGTAGTAGAGAATATGCTAAAGCTATATGTTTAATTGGCTCCGATGATTCAGATATAACTGAATTGATGAATAGATTTTTATACGTCGGATTAACAAAAACAGAGTTAAAAAGATTAGGATTAGCAAAAGATATACAAACTGATTCGGATTCAATAAAATTTTTATCCGGAATTATTTCTTGTTTCATTGGGGACGGCGACTTTTATAATGGAAAAGTAGTTTTTTGGATAGATGAAATGGAAGATTTAATCTATTATTCATCCAAACATTATAAAGCATTTTCACAAGTTTTGAGAGATTTAATTGATAGTGTTTCAAGAAGCTTTTTAATCTTTATGAATTTTACGTTAGCTGAAGGAGAAGAAAGTACAATAGAATTAATATTAGGTGGTGCAGTATGGTCAAGGGTAACTCGAAAAATTAGATATAAGCAATTTTCACTTGAAAATGCAAAAGATTATAGTGTTGAACTACTAAATCACTCTAAAATTGATAAAGAAAACCCTCTCCCTTTTGGAGACTCCATCGTCGATTCTGTTCTAAGTTATATACCAGAGAGTTCTTTAACACCAAGAGAAATTAACAAACATTTTAACTCGTTAATTAGTTATATTATAGAGAATGATTTTAAGACAATAAACATAGATGTATTAAACAGCTGGGTTGAAGAATATAATGAAGATAGCTAAATTTTCATTACTAAAAGAAATTTATTCATTTACGAATTTAATAGTATTCTTTATTCTCAAGACCTTATCGAATTTAGGTATCAGGTCTTGGTTTTGGTTAAGTCTAAATTCAATATCATCACGATTCCACCAATCCGCCCAAATTTGCTTTTGATTTATTTTTTCTAAAGTTTCTGTTAATGGATTGGTTATTTGTGTACTAACTGCTAGGAAAAATCCACTAGCGTCATGTTGTTCTATAGTGTCTCTAATATCTTGAACTTTGTTTTTTCCAATAGAATTATTGCTCGCTTTACATTGGCCAACAATCTTTCGAATTTGAGAGGGGGGAACTCCTTGATGAAATAACTGATTTTCATCTGCAATTTCCCAATCTATAATTAAATCTCTTCCTTTGTCACCTTGATTAGTTGGAGCAGCAATACGAACACGTTTTACTTTTACATCTCTTTCTAAGAGGCTTTTTATTAATAATTCAAATTGTGTTGGACACGGATTATCTAACCATTCGAAAATGGGAATTGGGAATAAAATAGAAGCTTCGAGATTATGACGTTCTCGAATTAATTCTTTTTCTTGTTTAAATGCACCTATCCCAGAAGATACACTTTTTGCAATGATATATTCTTCTTTAATATTTATTATGAAATTTTCAATAACGATAAAATTGTTTGCTGTTTGTTGTAGATTACTATTGATAGATGTCAGAACATTTTCAATTTCTTTTAATGCTTCATAATTGACAAAGTTATAAGTTCTTGAATCAATTAAAATATCCCCATTTATGCCATTTATCTTTTGTGGCTTATAGTCGAATACTTTTGTTATTGTCTCTAAGTAATATGCTAGCGACTTGGATTTTATTATAGTAATATCATTGTCTATGTCATAAACAAAAGAATATGATGGTCTTACTCTTTTACCAATATTGGAACGTTTAATTGTTGCGGAGTAATTGTTTAGATTTGATTCGATGTCGTAATCTCTATCGTTAATTAGATTTTCGCCTTTCATGCACTCTTCACACGGACAACCAATCAACTCCCAAAAAGAGTATCTCCACTCAAATAAAATATGAAGAAGGTTTTCAATATGGTCCGAAACATTACCAGAGGGGTTTTCGTATTGTCCAGGATAAATGTATCTTCCCCAAATTTCATCCTCAATGACAGGATGAGCTATATCAAATATAGAACAAGATATTTTAGCTTTCACTTTTAGAAAACTTGAAAACATTAAGCTGATGATTATATGTATGTCGCTTCTGTCTCCGTGATATACTATATCATGCGTTCTTACTAAAAAATAGTAGCTTATTTTTTCCTCTTTAATTTTCAAAAATAGTGTCAATCCATCTATTTCTCCGGTAAATATTTTAAAAACACTCTTTTCTTTGCTTTCAAAATTGAAAGAAAGGGAGTCGCAGATTGATTTTAAGTGCTCTTCTATTTTGGTGTTTTTATCCAATACAGAAAATATTTATTGTTTATTAAATATAAATTATGGTTGTTAATCCTCCAAACTTCCCATAAGTTGCTCCATACCAAAATTCAATAAAAAATCGGA
>CAZBAV010000056.1:13556-29225 GCA_964489955.1 uncultured Lacihabitans sp.
AACATCACGGATGTAATCATCGATAGTTATGTCTTCGTCGTTATTTTCTGCCGTCAAAGAAATTCGATAATTCTTCTTCTTGGTAATCATATATAGGAAGAGGGAATGAAAATATAGAGAAGCTATATATCTTTTTTGAGACACAATTATTTGATCCTCATTTTTTAGTTTCTTTCTGTAATTTAGATAGACATTACTATCTAGATTGATATAGATTTTTTCTAAGATATCTCCAGAGGCTACTGGATTCATTACCGTATCATAATTCATAGAGATACCTTGAGCTTCCAATCCATCCCATTGATCTTTTGAAACTTTTACCAATTCGGGCAATCCAATATTACTATAGTCTTCTTCCTCTTTTGGAGCAGTTTCCTTTTTTTCCTCAGGATCCACGATTTTAAGAAATACAATCTCTTGAAAATAATCATCACCCGCACCTTTTAATGATGCTTTAATTTCTATCTCATCTCCCTGTCTCAAATCAACATCAGGATTAAAAGTAATCTTGATTGTACCTTTATCTGGACTAGATTTAATGATATTTAGTAATTCTCCAGGTTCTTTTTCGCGTCCTTGTTGTGTTCCTCCTTTTTGTTCTGTTCGCTTTACTTTTAAAACACTTACTTGCAAATCACCGGGTTCATCTGTACGGTCAAAATAATGATCTTCCACATCTGTTTCAAATCGCAAGGTTTTCTCACCGCCAACAGGTACAGGAATAGGATTATTTGCTTTATGTTGCATCTTAAAAAAACTAGGAAAACGTTCAGGTTTAAATGGTTTTTGCTGTTTTTCTGCTAATTTATTTCCTTTCTGTTCTTTCTTTTCAGGTTTTTCTTTTGATTTTTCTTCAAGTTTAAGAGTGTTTTGTAATAACTTGAAAAGCTCGCTATCCTTGGATAAGTTTTTCGCGAAGCTTTTTATAAGTTCACTAGTGTCTTCACTCTCTAATCCTATAGAATCTTTTCTACGTTTATTGATGTCATCGAGTTTAGATTTTGTAAGCTTCTTTCTCAGATAATCTCTTAGTTCTTCTGCTTTTGCTCCATTTTTTAATCGGTCACGAGAAGCCATAAACAAGTCTTTCCTGAACTCGTATTTCATTTTGGTACAATCTACATTGATTAAGAGATAATCTTTAAGAAGGTTGTATTTTAAACTTCTAGTGATAAACTCAGACGTGTAATGACCATGAACTTGCCCGTTCATTGAAAACAAAACTGACATATTATTTTTGAAATATCTTCTTTGAATATCGGCTTTGGTTTCTTTAACCGTTTTCCCTTCCTGCTTGGCTTTGAAAACATAACACGTTATTTTCATTTTACCAAAAAGAATATCTTCATACTCCCCAGAAAACCAATCTTCAACATAATCCTTTTCTTCTTCCAAACGTCTTTGTAAACCATAAACTGTAGTTTCTAAAACTTTATTATTAGGATATCGTTCCTTCGTGTCTATAGTGAACACAGGGAGAACGGGCTTAAACAAAAATTCATTCAAGCTTTGGTTTAAGTCTTGGGCAAATCCAGATATTCCTTTCATTTGATAAGAATACATCTTGATAATAGAACCCGTTTTAAATTTCCTATTGAGTAATTTTAAATCAAGCTCAGTAATATCAAATGAAGGAATTTTGTCGTCAATTTTTAAATATTCGTACCACGTATTCTTCTTGGTTTCTAACTCATCTTTCGATAAAGGATGCTCTCTAACTAATGTGAAACCGAAACTACCCGAATCATCATATCGCTTAGATCCAATTAACTGATAACCTTTAGTTCCACAGAATACTATAGCCCCACTGCCTCCCATATTATATTTACCTTGTACAAAATGAATTTCATTTTTATTCCCTCTCATCAAGGAAAGAAAGGTATTTTCAAAATCTTCAGGATGTTGACCTTCTCCGTTATCATATATAACTACAGAGCTTTGTTTAGTAGGACCATCAGCAATAATCTGTATGTCTTCAGCTTGGTTTCTTCTGAAAGTATTCAAATCCCAATTTTTATTGTCTGGAAAGAATATATCTACAGCTTCATCCATTGATTTAGGAGCTTCCTTGCTTTTAGGTTCTAAACCAAGCTCCAGACACTTTTTCATTAGTGTAGCGTCAATAGAATTGGTTACTTTTTCTACTAAAGCGGCAATAGGATTGGATTGCTGATTTTCAATGATACTAAAATTCGATTCATTTTCTCCTATAGGGAACCAGTTAGAAAGATTAAGAAGGGATTCATTTTTCGAAATAAGTGAATCTATATCTTGTTCTGTTTTACAAAAAAAAAGTGATTGAAATAGAGATAGTGGCATATTATTAATTCATGATTTTATATGAATAAAATTATGAATTTTTTTTACTAAAACAGAAATATCATCATATGTATTTTCTTTCCCCAAAGAAATACGCATACTACTCATAGCGTTATCGTTTGATAAGCCCATTGCTAGCAGAACATGAGAAGGCTGAATTAAAGCCGAATTACAAGCGGAGCCATTGCTTAGGGCAATATCCTTATTCATACCTATAAATACCTCTGTATCGAATTCAGGTATACAAATATTAACCGTGTTGTATATACGTTGAGCAGTATTCCCATTAATGTAAGCCCCATTAATCTTTAATAGCTCTAGCTCTAAATTATTACGAAGTTGCTCAATGTGCTTTTGATTACTTTCCATTTCTTGTTGAGCAATCTTGAAAGCTTTTCCAATGCCAGCTATTAATGGTACATTGTAAGTTCCACTTCGCAGATTATTCTCTTGACCTCCTCCATGGATTAAAGGTTGCAATAGATTTCGTTTGGTGATAGAGTGATTGATATAGAGTCCTCCAATACCTTTGGGAGCATACATTTTATGGCCGGAGAAGCAAAGAATATCTACACTACAATCAGCCACATCAATTGGTAATTTTCCTATCCCTTGTGTACCGTCACAGACAAAGTATGCACCTGTCTCTTTTGCTATTCTACCTATTTCTTTAATTGGATGAACTACTCCTGTTTCATTATTCACCCACATCAAACAAACAAGTAAAGTATCCGCTTTAATTGAAGACTTTAAAAGCTCCAAATCTAAAGAACCATCGTTATTTACAGGAAGGTAATCTACTTCAAATCCTACACTTTCTAAATAATGGCAGGTTTCTAGTACTGCTTTATGTTCCGTAGAACAAGTAATTAGATGCTTTTTCTTATTACTAGGGTTTAAAGCCAATCCTTTTAGAGCAAAGTTTAAGCTTTCGGTAGCTCCGCTGGTAAAAACAATTTCATTTGGGTCGCAGTTTATATATTGTGATACACATTCTTTAGCCTTATTTATAGCTTTATGCGAATCTTTTGAGAAATGATAATTGCTGGACGCATTAGAATAGTTATCTTTAAAGAAGGGCATCAAAGCCTCGAGCACCCTTTGATCTATTTGAGTAGTACTATTATTGTCTAAATAAATTATTTGTCTTAGCTCATTCATAAAACAAAAATACAAAATGTTTACAGATTAGGTATTTTTTGATTTACCTTGACAATTAGATTTAATACTAATGTTTTAAAACTGTGAGTAAAATTAAAATATTCCACACCTGAACTATCTCTTATGTACAGTCCGCAAGAATTATTTAATATAGAGGAGGAAGTCCTCAATTATGAAAGGCGTTATTCTAAATCGCAAGAGAGACAAAGTCTAAATCATCTTCCTGAATCAGCTATAGATCTTTACTGTTCATTAAAAAAACAACATCCTAGTTTTGATTTTGATGTAGTTCTACCTATTTATTGCTATACATCACAATTAAAGGGGAACTACTTCTCTAGTTTAGTTAACTATTATTATAATGATTATGAGAAAGATCTTTACATCTATTTTCGTAATTGGCTTGAATATTCGCTGAGAAATTTAGAATCCTATGGAGATGCTATAGTGTACCATCATCTACAAAGCACTGTGTGTTATAATAAGGATAGTTTAATTATGGGATTTCAACAGCTAAGAGAGGAGGTAATTGTAATAAACAAATTTCTATCCTGTTCAAAAATCAAATGGCCAGGACATTTGATAACATTTGTTATAACTCCACTTGCAAACAATTCGGCTTCCAAAGATTTGACAATTCTGCCAGGTAAGAAAGACTCTGCAGAACAAGAAGTAACTTTTAATTACGGAGCATGTTTTTTAGTTAGTGATATTGTAAAAGTAGATGATGAGTGTTATTTGATATATTTGATGGAAGTGGATGCTGATACGGCCTCTCCAATAGCTACCTATAGTAAACAAGAGCTTTCAAAATTATGATTAGAAAAGAAGCTTTCAATTTCTTTATTAACCTTACACCTTGCCAATGATATTTTATCTGTATCTTTTTCAATCTGACTTTCTCCAATTCCAAAACACATAATGACCCTCTCGTTCTTCAACCTCATATTTTCTTAAGCATTTTTGACATTCAACTAGATAATAATCTATCCACTTGTTATCAATTCGGTTTATTTCCAATATTTTGATATTCCCTTTTTTGTCCTCATTATTTGGATTAAAGCAATCATATTGAAGTTTCCTATTTACAATGTCGTTTGTCAAAATATATTTTTCAATATACAGTAAACAGGAACAATCATTTGTGTTTTTATGAAATTCAATTGTTTTAATTGCAAAATCTACAAATCTTTGGTTTGGGGCAAACATTCCTCCTAAGTCTAGATTTCGAGTGTTTGACTTAATGATATTAAGGTGTTCGATTAGGGGAGCTATTTTTTCTCTATTCTGTCCTAAAGCAATTATTTCACATGCAGCCTCTCTAATATTTTGTGTGTTTCGTGAGGAAATCTTTTGTATAATTTCTTGGGTTGTCATTTAACGGTAAATATTGCGGATAGATTAATTAGAATAGTTAGGAGTTTATTGTGTTATGCAATAAACCTTAAATTTTATAGATTTACTCATTCAACCCAATAATAGTAAACCTTCTTTCTACCAGTTTTATCATGATGCTTAAGAAGATTCTCTTCTGACATTCTATACAGTTCTTTCGCTATTGTTTTTTGGTTAAAGTCCTTCTTATAGTGGTTCTTTTATTGCAAAATAAACAAACTATAAAAATAATGCTATAAACCCTTATATTATTTATTAAGTGGTATAACACAAAAACGCCCGGCTCAAAAAGCCAGGCATTTCTAAATTTCCTATAATAAACCACTATATTTTTCTTGGAGTTCTATACTCCTTTCTCAGGCATAAAATCTTTGGGGCTACACTCAAAATCCTTAGCTATTATATTAAGTTGATTAAGAGAGTACATACTAGGATAATTAAGGCTTTCTATCTGTCCAATATATCCATCTGAAACCTCTAATATCATCGCAATATATGATTGAGGTCTGTTAAGTGCTTTTCGCTTTTTCTTAACATTTTCAACAATAGCTAGCTCAAAAGCAGATTTTACCTTACTCATAAAGCAAGGAGTAAATATTTTTACAATTTTATACTTAGCTATAACTTAGTATTGCTATATTTGTTTAATTTTTAGGCATTGAACTAAAAGTCTCGACTGCAAATTCCGACAATTTGTACTCCAATCGAGGTGGTAGATTTAATGCCTGTGTGACTACTTTTGCTTAATTTTGGCAATGTGGCACACGGGCTACTACTGTATCCGTTTTGGAGAGGCGTCGGAACCTTGCAGTGCGGTATGGTGTAGTCCTGTGCTACATTGCTTTTATAGCCAGCCGTAAAGAGACTCGTAAACTATATACGAGTTATGAAACACTTTTCTTTTAACCCTAACCATAGCAAGGCTGTAAAATGCCTCAGGGCAGTGCCATGCCCTAAACAACTCTACAAAAACATCATCAAGGCTCCAGTATAAGCAGGGCTTCCCCTCGACAGGCTCGGGGTGACAGCTCAGGGTGACATTGCCATCCTCTGCTTATTCAATTCTAACTTATTAAAACAACCAAAACTTATGAACGTAAAAATATACGTAAGGGCATTGCTATGCCTGTACCTTAGCCTAATACTCTCTAATACACAAGCCCAGGCTCTAAAAGTAGGAGATATCCTCCCGCCAGAACTCTGGAGCATGCCGCTACAGGTGGTAAACCACCCGGAGGGTAAAGAAACCATCACCCTGAGTGAGTACAAAGATAAACTCATTATACTGGATTTCTGGGCTACCTGGTGCAGCCCTTGTATAGCCATGCTGCCCGAGCAGGATAGCCTGCAAAAGCAGTTTGGAGAGCAGCTGCAGATACTGCCTGTAACCTACCAGACCGCAGGAGAGGTAAGCACCTTTATGGAGAAGTTTAACCGGCGTATGAAATACAAAAACGCACTGCCTAAAGTAGTGGCTGATGAAGCACTGCATAAAGCATTCCCTCACACCTACATCCCGCATTACGTATGGGTAGATTCCAAGGGTACAGTGAAAGCATTTACAGACCATAAAGAAGTGAATGCAATAAAGATTGAAACATTTTTAAACAGTGAAAAAACTTTATTTAATAATAAAATAGACCCTGAACGTTTGCCTTATGACGATTCACTCCCCTATTTGATTAATGGTAATGGCGGAAACGGTCTGAACCTAATGTATCATTCAGTAATGACAAGTTACACAGAAGGCCTGCCATCCGGGTATTCAATCAGAATTGATAGCTTCTATAATGGAAATTTAACCTTCTTAAATTCAGACATACTTTGGATGTATTCTATTGCTTATGGTGCAGATTCTGTTTGGTTTGGTAATAATAGGCGGGATTTGGAAGTAAAGGAGCCTGAAAAAGTTAAATATCATGAAAGTTATGCAGTTTATTCAGATTGGAAAAAGGAAAATACTTATTCATATCAGCTAATACTCCCACAAAGCAATCGTCAAAGGTTATTTTCTACTCTTTCTGAAGATTTGCAGAAGTTATTTCCTCAATATGAATGCAAAATTGAACCACGAGAAAGATTGTGCTGGGTACTTTCAATCAATCCGAAAATAGAAATACCTGTTGCGGAACAGGTTTCTGGTTTTGCCCGCATTGAACCTAAAGGTTATACAATGCGGAATGCCTCAATTAAAGCTTTTTTAACAGATATGAATGTTCTGGTTCATCAAAACTCCCCTTTTCCCATAATCAATGAAACTAACTTGAATTATAACATTGATTTAGATTTAGAAAGCCGGTTAAGTGATATGGAAACATTGGCTAGGGAATTAGAAAGCAAAGGTTTCTCCTTGAAAAAGGAAAATAGAAAAATAAGTGTATTGGTATTAAAAGATAAACCTGTGAGCAGAATATGAAAAGGAAATATGTTTTTTGTCTGACATTACTCTTTTTCATAGGAACTCTTCATTCCGGATTTGGACAATTCAGAATTAAGGGAAGAGTAATCAGCGATTCAGGCTTGCAGCCACTAAATAAAGCAGTGGTTAAAACTATAGATGGTAAATACAGCAGCAGTAGTGATTCACTGGGTGTATTTACACTGAGTATTGGGCAGTTTCCAATCACATTGGAAATCACACATATTGGCTTTGAAAACGATTATTTTGAATTAAATAGTAATCCAAATGGATTACTCGAAATAAGGCTCAAAGAGAGTGTACGGCAGCTGGAAGAAGTAATAGTTTCTACAGGTTATCAGCAGATTCCAAAAGAGCGGATGACCGGTTCATTTGTGCAAGTCGATAATCAATTATTTAACCGCCGTGTATCGACTGATGTACTGTCAAGGTTAGAGGATATAGTTCCGGGTCTTGTTTTTAACAGAGATATGAGAACAACGAATATTTCCATTCGGGGACGAAATACTATTTCCGGAGATGGGCAGCCCTTGATTGTTGTAGATAATTTCCCTTTTGAGGGAGATTTGTCTTCACTTAATCCAAATGATATTGAGAATGTCTCTGTACTTAAAGATGCTGCGGCCAGCTCTATCTGGGGAGCCCGGGCCGGAAACGGAGTAATTGTAATCACAACGAAGAAAGGGGGGTATCTGCAAGAGCCCAGAGTTACGTTTAACACAAATCTGACGATAGCTCAGAAGCCCAATCTTTACTATCAGCCCACTATGGCTATAGAAGATTACATTGATTGGGAACAATCTCTGTTTGAGAGAGGATACTACAATGGTTTTGTGAATAGCCCAAATAGAGTGGCCTTTACTCCTGTAGTAGAATTGTTGTTTCAACAGCGTGATGGGCAAATATCTCAAAATGAAGCATCTAATAGGATAAACGCCCTGAAATCTTATGATATAAGGAGGGACTATGAGCGTTTTTTATTTCGGAATACAACCAATCAGCAGTACGCTCTAAGTTTAAATGGTGGTAGTGCAAAACAAGGATATGCGGTTTCATTGGGATATGATAAAAATCTGTCTTCAATAGTCGGAAATGATAATGAAAGGATTACCATCAATGCAAACCATTCTTATCGTTTAGTTAATAACAAACTGGAGTTTTCAACCGGAATATTTTACGGCTCGCAATTACAGCATCGTAATTCTATTGATTTATTGACTTATACAGGTACTGCAAGTGGAGCTACTCCAATCTATCCCTATGCCCGTATAGTTGATGAGAATAATACTCCAATTTCAATTGAAAAAAAACATCGTAATTCTTTTGCTATGAGTGCATTAGAAAATGGACTTTTAAACTGGACATTTAATCCTTTAGAGGAGTTAGGGTTTTCTGATAAAAGTACGCGTAATGAAGAGTTAAGGTTAAGAACCGGTTTGAATTACAAGATTCTTCCCAGCCTGAAAGCAGAGGTATCATATATATACCAAAGCAGTACTTCAAATCTAAGAGATTATTATAGTCCTGATACCTACTTTGCTCGCGATATTATTAATACTTACACTCAGGTAGATGGAAATGGGAACAAGACGCTGGCTGTACCTGCCGGAGGTATTTTAGATAGAGCTTCATCTACAATAAGCGGCCATAGTCTTAGAGGTCAATTAAACTTCAGTAAAAAAATAGGTTTGGGTGATTTAGATATAATTGCGGGATCTGAAATCAGAGGGCACAATACGGAAATAATAAACAATAGATGGTATGGTTATGATGATGAATACGCCACAAGTTTACCCGTTGATTATGTTACCGGCTTCAAATCGTATGTAAATCCCGATGCATCCGCAATCAGAATACCATTTAATGAGGGGCAAAGTTATCAAATTGACAGGTATTTATCTTATTATACTAATGGGGCATATAGACTAAAAAATAAGTACATAATATCAGGTAGTGGCAGATTAGATCAGAGTAACTTATTTGGAGTGAAGGCTAATCAAAAAGGAGTCCCTTTGTGGTCTTCCGGCCTTGCATGGATAATTTCTTCGGAAGACTTTATTAAGAATAGTAGCTGGTCTTATTTAAAGTTAAGGCTTACTTATGGAAGCAGTGGAAATGTTAATAAATCCCTTTCTTCAGAGACTACTGCAATATTTTCATCATTTGATAATTTATCTCAACGTCCTTATGCAACAATCCAAAACCCTCCTAATCCACATTTACAATGGGAAAAAGTTAAAATGTTGAACCTGGGGTTAGATTTTGAACATGAAAGTGGAAGATTTGGAGGATCAATAGAGTATTATTACAAACGGGGGCTTAACCTCTTTGGGCAGGTTCCATATGCCCCTTCTACCGGGATTACTACATTCAGAGGAAACACATCATCTACTAAAGGGCAAGGAATTGATGTTTCTCTTAATTTTAAAGTAATCAAATCTCCAATATCATGGTCAATAAATAGCTTAAATAGTTATGTGTATGACAAAATAACTGATTTTAAAATGAAGTTTCCGGTTAGTACTTTTTTTGTTTCTGGCGGCGGCGGCGGATATGTTGTAGAAGGTAAGCCTCAATTTGCTGTGTTTAGCTATGATTTTGCAGGATTAGACAAACAAAACGGTGATCCATTAGGATATTTGAATGGCGAAATTAGTAATGACTGGGCTAAGATTCAGCTTGTGGAGGATATTGAGTCTTTACGTTTTCATGGTTCTTCTCGTCCATTAGCATTTGGTTCATTGAGGAATAATATTTCTTGGAGGCAATTAACCGTTTCTGCCAATATTAGTTACCGGTTAGGGTATTATTTCAGAAGACAATCTGTAAACTACTTACAATTATTGCAGGGAGTACAGGTACATGGTGATTATGAAAATCGCTGGCAAAAGCCCGGCGATGAATTAGTTACTAATGTGCCTTCAATACCTGAATTACAGAATTCGAATCGAAACTTCTTTTATATGAATTCAAGTGTACTGGTGGAGAAAGGAGATCATATCCGTTTACAGGATATTCAAATCTCTTATGGGATTCCATCTAACAAATTTCGAGGCTTCAAATCTGGGGGGATAGATATATATGTCTATGCTAATAACCTTGGCCTGCTCTGGACAGCTTCTAAAACCGGTTTAGATCCTGATTCCCCAATTTCAGAATACCCTGCTCAACGGTCAATTTCAATGGGTGTTAAGTTTAAACTTTAAATGCTATAATTATGAAAGACAGTATATCAATATATAGAGTAGTAGTTTATGTAATTCTACTTTTAAGTTTAGCTGCTTGTGACAAGGATTTTTTGGATGCTAAACCTAATAAATCCTTATTGGTTCCGAAAACTTTGAGAGATTTTCAGGCTCTTTTGGACTATGCTAACAATGGTATGAATGCTACCCCATATCTATGTGAAGTAGCAAGTGATGATTTTATTATTTCCGAAACTTCTTTTTTAAGCTATAATGAAACCCTAAGAAATAGTTACTTATGGAATGATAAAATATATTCTTCTCCTACAGTACTTGATTGGGAAACTCCGTATAAACAAATCTTTTATGCAAATGTGGTTCTGGATGGTATTAAAGACTTTTCCTTAAATAATCCGGAAGTTAGAAATCTAAAAGGAATGGCATTATATTATCGGGCTTGGGCTTTGTTTCAATTGTCACAAACATTTACATCTCCTTTTAAGGGTGTAAATGCAGATAAAGAATTAGGATTGCCAATTCGAACGGAATCAGATGTAACTATTATTTCTCCAAGAAGTAACTTGAAGGAAACTTATGAGCAAATTCATTCGGACATTCTGAATTCAATTCAACTTTTAGAAGTAAAGCAAGAAACACTTACTCGTCCTTCTAAAGCTGCCGCTTATGGTTTCATGGCTCGTTTGCAACTTATTTTACAGGATTATCAAAAGGCTAAAACGTATGCGGATAGTACATTGTTAATAAATAACAACCTTTTAGATTATAATACACTTGATTCAGCAAAAAGTTATCCTCTCCCTACAATTTATTTAACAAATATTGAGAACCCAGAAGTGTTATTTATTAGTGTATTAATTCCTAATGCCTACTTTTTAAATAATAATACACTTGTGGATACTGCCTTATATAATTTATATGATAAAAGTGATTTAAGAAAGATTTTGTTTTATACAAATAATAAACAGTTCAGAGGCAGTTACATGGGAAACAGGACGCTTCAATTTTCCGGATTGGCGACAGATGAAACCTATTTGATTAGAAGTGAAGCATTAGTGCGAATGGGTGATATAGAGGGGGGTAAAAAAGATTTAAATACATTACTAAGTAATCGCTTTAAAAAGGAGAAATTTCTCCCAATAGATATAATTGATTCAGATGAACTATTAAAAGTCATTTTAAATGAAAGGAGAAAAGAATTATTATCCAGAGGTATAAGATGGTCAGACTTAAAAAGGTTAAATCAGGAAAATAAGTTTGAAAAAGTTTTGTATCGAAAAGTAAATGGCAAAGATTATATTTTAGAACCAGATAGTAAGCGTTATGCTTTTCCTATTCCTGATTCAGAAGTAGTAGCAAGTGGAATTCCTCAAAATGAGAGATAAAGATAATCCCACGAACTTTAGGTTTGTGGGATTATCAATTTTGTTAGTTTGGAACAAATTGCCCCCTACTTGCATTTTGTATTTGTCCTTGGGAATCTTTGTAGGCTGTACAATGATCATCAACATCAATACAGCTATAGCTTGTTGTAGTAAGTGTTTGCCATGAAGAACCATCCCAATACACATTTGGTGTACTCACAACACTTGTTGTAGCTAATGCTAACCCGCTTCCTAATACGATTGCCGCAATTGGCAAAAATTTAATTACCCTTTTCATAGTTTTAACTAATTTTGAATTGATTTTTTTTATTTGATTTTTCCCGTACTCTGTTGTCAGGTTTTCCGGGAAGCCCTGGTTCCGGTGGGAGGTTTCTGAAACCGGCCTCCGGAATCTTTTCTTTTTAAGTACTCTGTGTCACGGCAAGTTTGGGTTTAGAGTGAAACATATATATACCACCTATAGATAGTACAAGAAAAAAGGAGTTAAAAAGCAGATGGACCCCAAAACCCATGTTTTGCAAGACACCACCACAATTACATGGTACCTTGTCAAAATAACCCGTATAAACCAGCCCCATATAGCCTGTAAAGAGACTCATCAGGAGAGCAGAGCCCCACAGGCCCATCTTCCGTGTAAGTGGTAAAGCCAGAAGAACAGAGAGTAGCAGTTCACTTCCCGGTATCAGCCATACCAATGGTGCTTTTGACCATCGGGGCAGTACCTGATTATTAAGCTGCCTCCTGAACTCTTCTATATCCATCAGTTTTGCTATGGCCGTATAACAAAACAGCAGAATCAGTAGGGCTGTAATAATATTCGTTAATGTTCTTACTTTCATGTTATCAATGTTTTACGATACAAAGTTGAGGAGAATAATCGGTGCCGGAAACACCAAACCTACGCCATTTTCTCGCTTAAAATCAGAAAATCAGGTAGGTTTGGTGTTTCGTATATGGATTTTTTTTAGTATGGCGGGCTTTCGAAGGGAAGACGGAGGGATTCTACAAATTTCCGGTATTTATGGTACGACCGCCGGAATGAACTCTCGTTATTATATCCTACCAGATGGTAAATCTGAGCAATTGGCATTTTCTGCACTTCTCTTTTCTGAAAGGCATCCTGCATGCGGAGTGCCTTGGTATACTGCTGTATGGTGTAGCGAAATTCCGATGTGAAATCGTCTTGCAGTTTACGAGGAGTGACATCGAAGTACCGGGCGAGGGTTTGGTAACTGAGGTCAGAAGAGGTATAGTGCTTGCGGAGGTAATCTCTTACGTGGTAAGGAAGGGAGGATAGGCGTGGAGCGGCCTGATTCTGGTAAATTCCAAGTACCATGCTGATGAATTCAGACAGCCATTCGGTGTTCTGATCCGTTTTAAAGTATAATTCTTCCAGCCGCCGATGCATCTCTCTGTGAACAGGCACCACCGGAAGAACGGAGAAGTCCGAGGTTTCAGGAGAAAGATTACGAAGAAGTAAGGGATAATGACGGGCCAGTTTACGGAACCTTCGGGAGGACATGGAAAAAATGAAAGCGAGGTGATCACCGGCAGGACATCTGAAAAAATAGTCGTCTTCCTGCTTATAGGATACATAGTAGCTGTTCTGGCTCAGGTGTGAGATAGGAAACCCGGTTTTATTGTAAAACTCTACGCGGCCTCTGAGGGCAAAGAATAAAAAGATACGGTTTTTCCTTATCTCCAGCTTCATGAGCAGGTCATCACGGGCATGAATCCGAATGAGGTCCGCAAGTAAGGATTTATACTGCAGCCGCTGACTAATGAGCTCTGAACGCTTAAAGACCAGATGGCTGATTTCTGTAGCCGCCTTTAAATAGGGGCGGGTTTTCTCAGGAAGAAGCTTGCCTGCGGAAAGGAGGGTTTCTGAGGATAGTAGTGTATAGGGGGCTTTCATATGGATATGGGTTTAAATTATGGGGGCAACAGGTTTATATGTTTCCTAGTCTGTAAACGGATCGACTCAGAAACGGAATGGTGCCTAAGGATTTCATCTGAACAGGTAACCGCTGAAATAGCTCCATCTGCCGGAGTCTTCGGGTTTTTCACTACAAAGTTGACAAGAATATCCGGGTGCTGAAAGAGGAAATTGGAGGGTTCAGTAGCTTATTTATCAGTGTTTTCCCTCCATTTTTTCACCTCGATGTAATTTTGGTAGTCAGGAACTTAGTTTTCGGAGTTGATGTCGGAAGGTACTTTCGTCTTTGTATCCTACTTTATTATAGACTTCAGAAATAGGTAGTTTTTCAGTTTCTATCAATCGCCACGCCTCCTGTAAACGAAGGGAGGTATAATATCCCCGCATGGTAATACCGAACTCTGTATTGAACTGATCGCGGAGGCTGCGTTCAGCTATCTCAAAATGATAAGCGATTGCGGGAGAACTCAGATCAGGATCGGAGTAATATGCATGAATATATTGAATGACGCGATAGGGGAGTCTTTTCTGTTTCCTGGCAGCGGCCATATTGTAGTGTCTTAGGAGCGTAAAAATGGAGGTTTTATAAAAGAGCTCGAAACTTCCGACACCGTTGGATACCCGGGACAGGATTTCGCTCAATACTGCGTGAAGTCCTTTAGTGAGGCGACAATAGGGTAGAGGACTGTCGTGACCTTGCTGAAGGAAAGCCTGTAAAACGGGAAACTCAGAAGAGATGTAGTTAAGCCAGGTGTCATCAATGGCTACACAGAGTGCGATGTGGTTACCGGCTTCTATTTCCACCCTGCCCGTACGGATGCGTGAAAGACCGAAGTGATTTTCTTTAAGCTGGGATACAAAGAGTCCGTTTTCTGAGGTAAGGCGGACAGAGCCTTTGAGCAGGATGATCAGGAAGTGCTGGGGCTGATGTATCTCGTATTGGAAGCTGAAGTCTTCGGTGGTGTTGATTTCCACCAGATCCATATAGAAAGGAAAGAAGTTAAGCATCTGAGAGGTAATGTCGGCAGAACCGAAGTTCAGATGAAGGGTTTGTTGTGCCTTCTTAAACGGCATGGTGGTGGGAGGGAGACTGCGGAAGTCTTCCGAGATGGGCGGTGCACTGAAATGAAAGGTGTAAGGCGTCTTCATACGGGTTTACTTTATCGTGGAATTAATGAAACGTAATCTTCTATTCCCTGGCCAGGCTACCCTGGCAGGCTGATGAACTTTATGTCCGTTTTGTTTAAATCTTAAATGCGGATTTAATTGGTTATTCTCTAATACGGGTATATCAGAACAGAATACGGTCATTTACCGCAGGTCTACAGCTGCGGTAAGTAGGACTCATTTTTGGCAGTTAACCAGAATGGATAAGTGAAGTTAAATAATAAAATGCAGATATACAATGATTTATGTTTTTTTATTAGTTGCAGTTTACTTCAGTGAATAGAAATATCTATAGCACATAAGCATATAATATTAAACCACATAGAGACAGGACTTTAGATTAAGGTGATATAGTACATGCAAGTATGCTTCGCATAGCTGTTGTGTTAAATTTTTTTACCTATGTCCTCTTTTTTTAATTTGCACCTATGTGGTTTAAAGAAGCTTCGCTGAAGCTGTTCAGATATACCGAAGCCAGGCTTTAGTACAATCTATATTTTTTCTTGTTGATTTACAGATACTTATATTTGTGTGTCTACTCGTAGTGCATTATAAACTGAGCGTTAACTAAGCACTAAGATATACCTTGACTGGCCGTCCGCATACTGTTTTAGAGACGGGGTCTCCTTGACGGGGTCTCCCAGACCGTTTGAGCCTGACGGGGTCACCATGACGGGGTCACCC
>CAZBAV010000057.1:0-28335 GCA_964489955.1 uncultured Lacihabitans sp.
TAAGCCTGCCGCTAGCGTTCATCCTGAGCCAGGATCAAACTCTCCATTGTAAATTCTATTTATCAACAGAAGTATCCTAAACTTAGTGCTTCTCGTCTTTATCTCCAACAAGTCTATGAACTTTATCCCACCTTAGTGAGCTCGTCGTTTACTCTTTCGTAAACCTCTATTTCTCAACTCCTCAAACTATCTCCTTCCTCCCCTTTTTCTTTTTCTCTGTTCCCCTTTCGTCGTTTGGGAGTGCAAAGGTAAGAGCTTTTTTTTAATCTGCAAAACTTTTTTAAAATATTTTTTTTAAATCTTTTTCGCCGCTCTTTGTTGTCTATTCCGCCTTATCTTTCCGCTTCCCATTTCAACACCTCTCCTCTATATCCCTCGTCGATTGGGAGTGCAAAGGTAAGGCAGAAAAATCACTTTGCAAGTATTTTAGTAAAAATTTTTAATTCTTTTTTACAAGCGGAACCGAGAAAAATGAGTCCTTAGGACTAGGAGAATTGCTAAGAGCTTCTGTACTAGTCAATTCGTTGTTTGCTTCATCCTCTCTATATACATTTGTACGATCATGCATATGTACAACCGCCTTCAAACCTTCTGTCTCTACCTCATCTAATTGGTCTAACCAAGCCACAATTTGCTCCATATCATCCGACATCTTACTAAGTTCTTCTTCTGAAAACTTTAATCTCGCCAGTTCAGCAATCTTTTTTAAACTATCTATATCTACTCCCATATCTATTAGTATCTATTTCTTCCTGTATAATATTGTACACTTTCTCTTTCAATATCTCCAAATCAGTACTAGTATAAGAACTAGTGTCTATTGGCTCGTGCACCACAACCCTAGGCAATTCCCAATTAATTTTATAGGAAGGCATAATCCTATAAAGATTCAGGAAAGTAATGGGTACTATAGGTCTATTGTTTTCTATAGCCAAAACAAAGGCTCCATCTTTTAAGGGATTTTTCATCATAGGAATGTTATCACTAAGAATTCCCCCTTCTGGCATAATGAACAAACTCCGTCCCGACCTCAAGGCCTTAGAAGACCTGATCATAGCTTTGGATCTACTGCCTTTATCTCCTCTATCTACTTGTATATGTAACTTAGTAAACATGTAACCCAACAACGGTATCTTCTTAACAGAACTTTTACCCATATAGGAAAAATAGTTTCTCACAACTTTCATCCCTACAGCTATATCAAGAAAAGAAAAGTGATTTGCAACAAAAACATATGATTCCTTCTTGTCTGGTGTGAACCTATGCTCTATCTTAACCCATAAGCCACTTATAAAGAAAAATATGTCTGCCCAAATATTTGTTAGTTTTGTAGCATACCTGTTCCATCGCTTTACCTGAATACATATTAATATGAATGGAAAAAGTATGAGGTACACGACCACCAACCAAAAAACACACCATATATTGTACAAAATACCCACTGGAACAATACTTAAGTTGAATTAGAAATAATAATGTATAAAAAAGGCCTCCTACCGGAAGCCTTTTTTACTCTGTATATAATAATTATTATTTCAACAAGAACTCTGTACGTGAACCAGATCTACCACCAGCTGCATTCAAGTACGGATTGTTTAAATCTTCGTCGGCTGCACCTTCATAAGCCAGTCTTGACTTATCAATACATTTTTTACTTAGGAAGTAATTGTACACCGCTGCAGAACGAGACTCAGCAAGCTTAAGGTTTTTAGCATCTGCCGGACCATCGTTGTAAGTTCTGATAGTAAGCTTAGCGTCTTTACACCTTTTAATTACGTCACATATCTTCTGTAGTTGGGCATTAGAAGAAGCCTTAATTTTACTTGTCCCTGGATGGAACTCTATACTTTGTGCCGCATAGCTCAAAATATCAAGCTCATCTCTAGATATAGCACAGCCGCTTCCTGATTTAAACCCTTTCAGAACCGGAACACCATCAATAAATCCATCCGGGCAGCCTCCATTGCTAGCTAAACCTGGCAAATCTGGACACTTATCTGCTACATCTGGAACGCCATCACCATCTCTATCAGGACAGCCAGCAGCTGCTGCAGTACCAATTTTATTTAAACAATCATCTTTACTATCCGTAACACCGTCTCCATCCGCATCTGGGCAACCGTTAAGTTCTGGAGTTCCTGCAGAATAAGGACACTGATCATCTTTATCCGCAATACCATCTCCATCAGAATCCGGGCAACCATTAACTGTACCTGCCACATCTGGACACTGATCATCTTTATCTGCAACACCGTCACCATCTCTGTCTGGACATCCGTTCAACTCTGGTAAACCTGGTTGTGTTGGACAAGCATCGTCTTTGTCAGCAATTCCGTCTCCATCTGTATCAGGACAACCTTGCAAGGCATGAGATCCCGGTACGTCTGGACATAAATCAAACTTATCAATTATTCCATCTCCATCTCTATCTGGACAGCCTTGGAACTTAGGTAAACCAGGTTCATCAGGACACAAATCACACTTATCTACAACTCCATCCTTATCCGAGTCTTTGTCTCCAAATCTGTATGAAGCAAGTACATTACCTAAAAAATATCCATCTTTTCTGTCTGGGTTACCAGCCAAAGAAATACCATCTAAATAATCTGAAGTAGAGAAACGGTATCCTGCTTCCAGACCTAAAGTCCACCTATTGGCCATGTTATATTTCACCCCAAGTCCTACCGGGAATATAACGCCTAATCTATTTCCAAATTTCTCTAAATGAGCTTTATCTGCATCCCATAACCTCTGTTCTACAGGGAAACGAGCTGCTCCCTCCTGCCATACATCTGGGTTAGAATAGGCCACTCCTATACCCCCGAAAATATACGGAGAAAGTCCGTTTTTAAGGAATCCATCGCATGTGAAACGTCTCTCCCTGAAAGGATAATATTCTCCTAACAAAGCTAACTCTACAAATGGAGACGATTTAAAACGAAGTCTTCTATAGTCCCAAAGTCCATCAGGATTGTCTAAGTCACGACCAGCAAGACGACCAACTAATAATTGGGGTCTTATCGCAAAAAAGTCACTTAGATGTCTTCTAACAAAGACGCCACCCATTAAACTGTTCTGTGATGGATAGGGCTTGCTACAATGCATGTCTCCATAGTATTGGTTTAGGCCTAACGTTAAACCAATCTCCCAAGGATAAGGCTTACAAACCTGACATGAGTCTTGGGCTTGTGCCGTAATTGTGCCTAAAGCAAAAATACCTAGAATGAATACTCTTAACTTATTCATATTGTTTTAAGTAGTATAAATATTGTGACTTTAAAATATTTGTTGTGATTAAAACATTGCCTGTTTTGCAGGCTTGAACCCCACAAAAGTAGAACAAAAATACTTCTAATTAAAACTATTTAGAAAATTATTGTTCAAAAAATCATTGTTTACCAACCAAACCAAGCAAGAAAGCGTATTCCATTGCCAAGGTTTTTAATACCTCAAACCTACCCGAAGCACCGCCATGCCCCGACACCATATCAGTATGTAAAAGTAGGATAGTATCTCCCACTTTCCGTTTCCTCAGTGCAGCTACCCATTTAGCAGGCTCCCAATATTGTACTTGGCTATCGTGTAAACCAGTTGTTACCAAAAGGTTTGGATAGACCATTTCCCTTATATTATCATAAGGCGAATAAGACAACATGTATTCATACGAATCCTTATTTTGGGGATTTCCCCACTCTTCGAATTCTCCTGTGGTAAGAGGTATGGTGTCATCCAGCATAGTGGTTACCACATCCACAAACGGCACAGAGGCCACGACTCCCTTATACAACTCTGGGGAGTCATTGATAATAGCCCCCATTAAAAGGCCACCTGCACTGCCACCCATTGCAAAAACTTTGTCTGACGCAGCATAACCTAGGTTCACAAGAGCCTTACTACAATCTATAAAGTCATTGAATGTATTAATTTTCTTAAACATCCTCCCATCTTCATACCACTTACGACCCATTTCCTGACCTCCTCTTACGTGTGCTATAGCAAATACAAAGCCCCTGTTTAATAAACATAACCGACTTGTACTAAAGCTAGCGTCCATACTGAAACCATAAGATCCATATGCGTATTGTAATAAGGGTGCAGAACCGTCAATAGTGGTAGTCTTATGGTAAACAAGGGAAACAGGAACATTTACCCCGTCCCTGGATCTTACAAAAATCCTTTCTGATTTATAATCTTGCTTATCAAAACCGCCTAAAACCTCTTGTTCTTTCCGTAGCACTTTTTCCCGCGTATCCATATTATAATCAAAAACAGAACGGGGCGTAGTAAGTGATGTATAAACAAAACGCAACTGATTTGTTGCAAATGCCGGATTGGTACCTATAAAAGCCGTATAAGTAGGCTCCCCAAAGTCTAAGTAGTCCTCCTCTTTTGTATCATGATTTATAATACGTAGCTGCATTAAACCTTCTTTTCTTTCTTGGATAACCAAATGTCCTTGAAAAACCTCTATACCTTCTAGAAAAAT
Organism: uncultured Lacihabitans sp.; assembly: GCA_964489955.1. GTDB lineage: Bacteria > Bacteroidota > Bacteroidia > Cytophagales > Spirosomataceae > Leadbetterella. Next base: position 4,487 of record CAZBAV010000057.1, read on the forward strand.
ATCTTCCCTATGTGGGATTAGGTTTTGCCATTGGCTTGTATCTCCAAAGCAGGTTTCCTGCACTTGCATAAGAGCAAAATTAGGTGATTGATTAAGATTAGTTTTTATGTAGAAAACATCTTGGAAGTGCTCTATGGAGTACTCATGATGTGGCTCTCTACCTAAAAAAGTAGCTGGTTTTTGAGTAGGACTGGAAGCGTTTATTAACTGATATTCTGTAGAAACACCCATTAACTCCGATACAATAGCTACATACTTCTTTGACTTCATCCTATACATACCCATATAGTATTGGTTATCTTTTTCTTCATAGACCAATACATCCTCTTCTTTATCTGTACCTAACTTATGTCTGTATACCTTATTTCCTAAAAGCGTTTGTTGATCTTTAGCAACATAAAAAACAGTCTGGTTATCTGCGGCCCAGGCATAGTTACCCCCTTCTGTATTTGAAATACTGTCTTTCAGAATCTGCCCCGTTACAAGATTCTTAATTTGTAGAGTATAGTTACGCCGTCCGATAGTATCCGTAGAAAAGGCCAACAATGTTTCGTCATCTGAAACTTCCATTCCTCCTATTTCAAAATAGCTTTGTCCTTTACCCATCTCATTTCCATCCAGCAGGATCTCCTCTCCGTCTGTGCCAATTTTTTTGCGGCAAAAAACGGGGTACTCTCCTCCTTCTACATATTTACTATAATATAGGTAATTACCGTCCTCGTAAGGTACAGATTCATCTTCTTCTTTAATCCGACTCTTCATCTCTTGGAATAGGCTTTCTTTCATATCGGCTAAGGGAGCCATAACCTTCTCTAAATATGCATTCTCTGCTTCTAAATATGCCAAGACTTCGGGATCCTCTCTTTGGTTCAGCCAAAAGTAATTATCTACTCTTGTATCATTATGTATAGTAATTTCGTGAGGTTTCTCTGCTACAATGGGTGCTTCTAAACCCGTAATATTCATTCCTTGGGACATCTGTCTAAATTATGTTTAAATATATAGGTGGTAAGGTATTTTAAGACCCTTTTTCACAACCTAGGCGTAAAATTGCAAAAAATTAAAGTATATTTAGGCAGAATATTTGTACTAAATAGGTAATCCTAATCTTATATACACCTTAATTTATAAAGCATGGTCAAGAGATTTTTATTAGTAGGGGCTGTTCTCATTTCTTTGGCTTTAGGCGTTAACAATGACAACCTAGACGGGGTTTTCCGGCTTATTAACAAAGATGTCTTGGAAAACGGTAAAGCATATGAGTCACTCCAGACAGCATCTGAAACCATTGGTCACCGTCTTACAGGCACCAGCAATGGTAAAAAAGCCGAAGAATTTGCATATAATCTCTTAAAAGGATACGGATATAACAATGTACAATACCAAGAGTTTAAGGTTGAAGCTTGGTCTAGAGATACGGTGAGTCTCACTCTTGTCCCAGAAAACAGTGATAACTTTGTAGACTATGAGGTTGTAGCCTTGGCTCACTCCCCTATTTCTTCACACATAACAGCAAAAATTGTGGATGTGGGAGATGGCCTAGAGGATGATTTTGAAGCCGTAAAAGACCAGATAAAAGATAAGGTTGCTCTCTTTAATATAAATGTTCAAGCCACAAAAAATAAGGGCAAAAAGAACCTACATCGTTCGGAAAAAACGGCTTTGGCTATAAAGTATGGTGCCACAGGGGTAATAATTGCCAATGCTGTACAAGGCGGCGTACTACTTACGGGTACGGCATCTGTTACCGGTGAGCTAATCCCCATACCTGCTGTATGTGTATCTGTAGAAGGCGGAAAAAGTATCAGAAAATGGATACATGAAGAAAAAGATATCCTAGCCGTGATTGACATGATGAACTACAGCCGGCCTATTACTGCCCGGAATGTTATTGCCACTTTACCCGGAACCTCCAAGAAACATAAAAATGAAAAAATTGTAATTGGTGGACACCTAGATTCATGGGATTTAGCCACTGGAGCTATTGATAATGGAGTAGGCTCTTTCTCTGTGATGGACATTGCTAGGGTTTTTAAAAGTCTGAATTTAAAGACAAAACGCACGATAGAGTTTGTACTTTTCATGGGTGAAGAACAGGGACTTCTGGGCTCAAAATATATGGCTGAACAGCTGGATAAATCAGGTAAAATTAAGAACGTAAAGCTCATGATTAATTTAGATATGGTAAACAATGCCCGTGGATTCAATGCCGGAGGAAATGACGGACTAAAAGCTCTTATACTGGAAATTGGAGAAGCCATAAAGAAAGTGGATACCACTTATGCTAATGCAGTAAGTAATGCTGCGGGACTCCATAGTGACCATCAATCATTTATGCTTAGAGGAGTGCCTATTTGCTCCCCTTCTGGTACACTGGCACCAAAGTTAATCAATTGCTACCATGCCAATTGCGATAAGTTTGACTTGGTTGACAAAAACCATATGAACAACAATGTCAGATACTCTGCTATGATGTTGTATGCATTAGCAAACCAGGATAAGCTCCCAGTAAGAAACCTTAATAGTAACGAGACCCGAGACTTCTTGATAAAACATAATCTCAAAAACGAACTCGTTATTGGAAAAGAATGGCGTTGGGAGGAATAATTTCCTCCAACGCCTTCAGGATTTCGATTTGCTTCAAATGATGTACACTGCGAGTTTCCTTCCTTCATAGATAGGAAGTAATCCATTTATTTTTAGATTATCAGACTAAATATGGATTTGGCTTACTTGCTTACAATTGATCTGCAAAAGATACAAAACTTGTCTTCCCCAACGTTCTTAGTCAGTTCAAACTTTGATGACCCTAAATATTTACTTTGAATGAAGCTCACATTATTCTTTTTCATTCTGTTTTCCTGCTCAGCTTTTGCCCAAGAAATGAGGTATACCGATGGAAAAGTTGTTAGGGGCGATAAAGTCTTTAAAAAACCAAAAGAATTAAAAGTTATTATTGCTTCTCAGACTTCGCCAGAGGTTAAAACTCAGTTTAGAAGATATCGAAATAATTATGCTATTAGTTGGGTAGGGGCCTTATTTGCTGGTACTTTTACTGGAGCCGCTGTGGGTGGTTTAGTATCTGGTGGTGGTTTTGAACCTATACTTGGGGTTTATGCGGGAGGTTTCGCAGGATTGAGTTTTTTGTTTGACAAAAAATCCAAAATGCATTTAAGAAAAATGGTTGAAATACACAATGAAGTAAATGTGTACAATCTCCCTCTATTGGCTCCTACGGATACCATGCAGAGAAAAAATACCTCTCCGCTGTACAAGAGGTGAAGCAAAATCTTATGTTTGTATAAAAAATTATAACTTATGCAGAAACTACTTAAAGCAATATTAGCAGGCTGGGGAGCAAAGAAATTTGGCGGTGGATGCTTCGGTACCATCATAGTCTTCTTACTCCTTTGGTGGCTACTCGGCAAGTTTGGAATGTAAAAAAAAGGCTAGCTTAAAGTTAATTAGCTAGCCTTTTTCTATTAGTGAGCGTCAAGCCAGTTTTTTCCTGTACCTATTCCTGTTTCTATTTTAACTTTCATAGGTATAGCGTCTACCATGAAATGATCTACTTTTTCTTTAAGAAGCTCCACTTCCGAGTGGTGGGCATCGAACACCAATTCATCATGTACTTGTAGTATCATCTTCGATTTAAGCTTTTCAGACTGCATAAAATCATGGATATTTATCATGGCCACCTTTATCATATCCGCCGCAGAACCTTGTATGGGAGCATTTATAGCATTACGCTCTGCAAAACCGCGATTGGTTTGGTTACGGGAATTAATATCTCTCAAATACCTCCTGCGGCCAAGGATAGTTTCTACATATTCATTCTCCCGAGCTTTCTGCACGCACTCATCCATATATAATTTCACACGGGGGAACTGCTCAAAATAAGAGTCAATAATATCCTTGGCCTCACCCCGTGCCACTCCAAGTCTTTGTGCTAAGCCAAAAGCAGAAATACCGTAAATAATACCAAAGTTTACCATTTTGGCTTTTCTACGCATATCCGACGATACACTATCAATATCTACCCCAAATACCTTGGCAGCCGTATTAGTATGTATGTCCAAACCTTTATTAAATGCTTCTAACATGCTTTCATCACCACTAAATTCGGCCATTATCCGAAGTTCTATTTGGGAATAATCGGCAGAAAGAATAGTAAAATCTTCATTTCTCGGAATAAAAGCTTTGCGTATTTCCCGTCCACGTTCTGTACGGATAGGAATATTTTGCAAGTTGGGATTGGTACTACTTAAACGCCCGGTGGCGGCTACTGCTTGGTTATAGGTGGTATGTACACGGCCTGTACGTTTTGATATCAGTGCAGGAAGGGCATCTACATAAGTACTTTTTAGCTTACTCAACTCCCTAAAATCTAGTATTTTCCTCACTATCTCATGTTGGGACTCATAGTTTACCAAAATCTCCTCTCCCGTAGCATACTGTCCGGTTGGTGTTTTCTTTGGCTTTTCGTCAATCTTCATTTTCTCGAAGAGAATTTCGCCCAATTGCTTCGGAGAACCAACATTAAACTCCATACCTGCTAGTCCAAATATCTGGTCTTGGGTAGCCGCAAGGTCTTTCTGTAAGGTTTGTGATAAGTCCATTAAGGCTTCCACGTCCAGCTTCACCCCTTCACGCTCCATACTACTCAAAACCCTTACCAGCGGTACTTCCACTTCATGCAGGAGTTTTTCCTGGTTCGTTTTCTTTATTTCTTTGTCTAAAATATGCTTTAACTGGAGGGTTACATCTGCATCTTCTGCTGCATAATCTTTTATTTGCTCTAAAGGCACATCCCGCATAGAACCTTGCTTTTTGCCTTTCTTCCCAATCAATTCCTCTATATGTACTGGCTCATAATTTAAGTAAATATTGGCCAGATAGTCCATACCGTGCCGCTGTTCTGGCTCCAGAATATAATGAGCCAAAAGAGTATCATACAACTTTCCTTTTACCTCTATACCGTAATTGGCCAAAATAGTAAGGTCATACTTTATGTTTTGGGCAATTTTCATGATGTTTTCATTGCTGAACAATGGACTAAATTCCTCCAAAACAGCTTTAGCTTCTTCAAAACGTGCTGGCATAGGAACATAGTAAGCCTCCCCGGTACGGTATGCGAAACTCAAACCCACAATTTGTGCATCTAAAGCATCTACATCTGTGGTTTCCGTATCAAAACATACCTCATCTTGAGCTAAAAGGTATTCAAGTAATTCGGCACGCTGCTCTTGTCCTTCTATGAGATAGTAATCATGCTGAGTGGTGTTTATGGTTTGCAGTTCCGTAACTTTTACTTCTTCCTCTACTGTTCCTTCACTAACAAATAGCGACATTTGAGGACTTTCTACCGTTTTGGATTTAGGTTTATCGCTAGTAGTTGAAGAACCTTCTGTCTTAAAAATCCGTGCCTTAAGTGTCCTGAACTCAAGCTCATCGAAAAGCTCTGCCAACTCTTGCCCGTACTCCTCGTTTAAAACCAACTGTTCTTCATTAAATTCTACGGGTACTTCCGTGTTAATTTTGGCCAGCCACTTAGACATCAATGCACTCTCTTTTCCATTTGCTACCTTCTCTCCAAGTTTCCCGGGTATTTTGGCTGCATTATCTAGAATTCCTTCTAAGGTATCGTACTGGTCTAGCAGTTTAACCGCTGTTTTTTCTCCTACGCCCGGAATCCCAGGAATATTATCCACCTTGTCACCCATAAGACCTAGCATATCTACCACTTGGTCTATTCGTTTTATGCCCCAGCGGTCTAGTATCTCCGGAATACCTTGTATCTCTATTCCGTTACCTAAGAAAGCAGGCTTGTACAAGAAAATATGCTCGTCCACCAACTGCCCATAATCCTTGTCGGGCGTATACATAAATACATCAAACTCATCCTTAGGAGCCATTTTTGCCAAGGTACCAATAACATCATCTGCTTCATATCCATCCTTTTCTATACAAGGTATATTCATGCTTTGTATAAGACGTTTTATATAAGGTACAGCTATGGTAATATCTTCTGGTTGAGCTTCCCTATTGGCTTTATATTCCACATACTCTACATGTCGGAAAGTAGGGGTTTTGGTATCAAAACATACCGCCAAATGCGTAGGCTTTTCCTTCTTTATTACCTCCAAAAGAGTATTTGTAAACCCAAAAACGGGACCCGTATTTAGCCCTTTAGAAGTAATCCGGGGATTCTTGGCAAAGGCAAAGTGTGCACGGTAAATAAGTGCGTAGGCATCAAGTAAGAATAATTTTTTGGGACGCATAGGAATGTAATTAAGATTCAAAAGTCGGTAAAAATATCAGAAACGGCAAATGTGCTTTTATCATAAGATTGGTTCGAAGATCAGTAACAAATAGATATTTAACCCGAATTACGAACTAGAATACCTATTATATAATTCTGAGTTAAATCTTGGGTCTCATACTTCTGTAAATTGTCTATTTTTGTATTCAAATGACGGAAGAACCCAAAATATCAATCTTAATTCCTGCCAGAAACGAAGCAGAAAACCTTCCACGGCTTTTTTCTTCTTTGGATAACTTAAATTACCCACATGACCAATTAGAAGTTTTGTTAGGAAACGATGGCTCAGAAGACAAAACTGGAGCTCTAATGGATGGTTTTGCCAAAACACGTCCATGGGTGACGATTACACACCTAAACTCTGACCCCAATACCATACTAAAGGGCAAAACACAGGTTTTAGATATACTCTCAAAAAAAAGTACAGGTCGCTATCTTTTCTTTACCGATGCTGATATAGAGTTACCACCCACTTGGATTACAGGAATGCTAAGATGTTTCGGAGACAACACGGGTGTTGTGGTAGGTGTAACAGGCTTTAAACGTAGTGGATTCCTATCTACATTAATGGGTATAGAATGGCTTATGGCCTTAGCTATTTTTAAGTTAGCCTCTCTGCTAGGCCTAAAATCCACTGGCCTAGGGAACAACATGGCAGTGAGCCGGGAAGCTTATAACAAAGTAGGAGGTTATGAGAAAATAGGATTTAGTATAGTAGAAGACTACCACCTTTATAATGAAATCATAAAGGCAGGTTATGGCTACTTCCATGCTTTTAATTCACAGGTTCTGGCCTATACACTAGCACCACATAACTATTTTGAGCAACGCAGAAGATGGATAAAAGGGGCTCTAGAAAATTCTCCAGAAGCTATGGGCGGCGGTATATTACAGGCTTTCTGTATTCCCTTGCTTATCCTAATTGGTTATTTTAACGGAACAGCCGTCTGGATAATTCTGAGTTCTTTACTTCTTATATATGTGGGTTTAATCTTGTTCTTCCAGTTTAAACTAAAAATCAGGGGATATCTTCTTTACATCTTGCCCTTCGCAGTATACATTTCTGTGGCGTGGCTAGCACAGTTTTTGTATTTTATTTTCAGCAAGAAAACAGTTTGGAAAGGCAGAGAATACTCCTAACCTATAATATTCTACCAACAAAATTTATTCTTTAAATCATTTTTTGCATTTTTGCATATTATACGCTTTAGAATGGCCGAGAGTACACTTTTCAGGATAATAGACAATATTGACACCGTTTTTAGGGGCGATGCCTGGCATGGCCCTGCAGTAATGGAAATTATTAATAGTATGCCTGAAGCAAAAGTGCATGAAAGGCAGGCTTTCTCTAAGCAATCTATAGGTCAGCATATTTTTCATCTTACGGCATACAGACGTTATGTTTTAGAAAAACTAAATGATAACATTCATTTTAGTCTAGAAACGGATGAAGAAAACTGGGGTACAGAAGAGCAGCTTAAAGATGCACAAACATTAAAAAAGAATCTTATTGACTCACATAATGCCCTACTTTCTCGTTTAGAAGAGTTTGATGATGACCTTTTGGACAAAAACGTACCAGGCGAGTATTACAATTTCTATAAACTTCTAAATGGCCTTACCCAACATGATACATACCATTTGGGTATGATTTGGGTTTTATGGCAATAAATTCCATGGAAAATAAAGCAAATCTTAACAATCTTATAAATCTGATAAATGCCGCTTTTCATGGTGGTGCATGGCACGGACCTTCACTTTTGGAACTTACAAAAGGACTTAAAGTAAAAGAAGCCGCATACAAAGCTGGCAGTGTGCATACCATTGCAGAACTCATTTACCACGTAACTAGCTGGCGTTTGTTTGCTTTGAAAAAGATTCAAGGCGATGCCCAATACAACATCGAAAACGAAAAGATGAATTTTGGAGAGATCCAAAAAGTAGATGAGTTTGAACTGGAGACGCTTATGATGGAGCTTACTCTGAGCCATGACGAGTTAATTAAGGCTCTGGAAGCCCGTGACGACCAATTTCTTCTGGAAGTTGTTCCTGGAGCAGAGTACAATTATGATACGCTTATACATGGAATTATTCAGCACGATATTTACCATTCGGGTCAAATTGCCATAATTAAGAAGCTAGCCGCTTCTAAGTCTTCTAAATTTGATGATCCTTATCTTGAGAAAGACAAGTATTTCTCAGATGATTTAGGTGATGAGTTTTATTAAGGTGTAAAAAAACATTCTTATATACAAAAAATGGCCGTAGGAAAATCCCACGGCCATTCTAATTTAACTTACTATTAACCCAAACTTATTTCTGGTATATTCTCGAAAGTAAACTCCCCGTCCTCGTTTACATCGAGCATAATAACTTTTTCTTTATCTATATTTCCACCCAAAATCATCTTAGAAAGCTCATTTAAGATACTTCTTTGCACTACCCTTTTAAGAGGTCTTGCTCCAAAAACGGGGTCATAACCGAGTTCTCCTAACTTATCCAAAGCTCCATCTGACGAGTACAAGTAAATTCCTTGTTCTTGTAATCTAGCCCGTATTCCGTCAAACTGTATAGAAACAATTTTCCTGATTTCACTTCTACCCAATGGATCAAAGAGCACAATTTCATCTATCCTATTCAAGAACTCCGGTCTTACGCTCACTTTTAATAACTCCATCACTTGCTCCATGGCCTCGGCTTTAAAATATTTTTGCCAAGCATCTTCAGAACTCTTTATAGACTCCAAGTATTTTTCCTGGATTAAGTGCGACCCAATGTTAGAAGTCATGATAATGATGGTATTCTTAAAGTTAGCTACCCGACCTTTGTTATCCGTTAAACGTCCATCATCAAGTACTTGCAGAAGCACGTTCCAAACATCAGGATGAGCTTTTTCTATTTCATCCAATAGGATTACCGAGTATGGTTTCCTCCTTACGGCTTCGGTAAGTTGGCCACCTTCATCATATCCTACATATCCCGGAGGAGCTCCCACCAAACGACTCACAGTATGCTTTTCTTGGTACTCACTCATATCTATCCTTACCATAGCATTATCATCATTAAAGAGATAATTTGCCAAGGTTTTAGCCAACTCTGTTTTACCTACACCCGTACTACCAAGAAATAAGAAACTACCAATTGGCTTTTTCGGATCTTGCATTCCTGCTCTTGAGCGTCTTACAGCATCTGATACCACTTCAATAGCCTCTTTTTGTCCAGCTACTCTTTTCTCTAACTCCTGTTCTAAGAAAAGAAGCTTCTCACGATCACTTTGCAACATTTTTGTTACCGGTATACCAGTCCACTTGGCTACTACCGCCGCTATATCTTCAGACTTTACTTCCTCATTTATGAGATTCTCTTCTTTTCCAACGTTGCTTGCCAGTTCTTGTAACTTTTCTTCGGTTTGAGGTATTTTTCCATAACGTATCTCTGCTACTTTACCATAATCTCCAGATCTCTCTGCCTGCTCTGCCTCAAAACGTAAGGTTTCCAAACTTTCCTTAAGGTTACGGATTTCATCTACTTTTCCCTTTTCAGTCTCCCATTTCGCTTTCAATGAGCTATACGTTTCATTTAAATCGGCAATTTCCTTACCCAATAAGGCTTCTTTCTCTTTATCTTTTTCCCTACGAATAGCCTCTCGCTCTATCTCCAACTGCATGATTTTCCTACGAAGTTCATCCATTTCATACGGCATAGAGTCCATTTCTAAACGTAGTTTTGCAGCTGCTTCATCCATTAAATCAATGGCTTTATCGGGCAAAAAACGGTCAGAAATATATCGGTTGGACAGCTCGACTGCTGCTATTACGGCATCGTCTTGTATACGCACACCATGGTGAACTTCATACTTTTCTTTAATTCCTCTAAGAATAGAAATGGCGTCTGTAACTGTAGGTTCATCTACAACCACCTGCTGGAACCTACGCTCCAAAGCCTTATCTTTTTCTATATATTTTTGATACTCTTTAAGAGTAGTAGCACCTATAGCATGGAGTTCTCCGCGAGCCAAAGCCGGTTTCAATAAATTTGCAGCGTCCATTGCTCCTTCTCCACCTGCTCCTGCACCAATTAACGTATGGATTTCATCAATAAATAGGATTATCTCGCCTTCAGAATCTGTAACTTCTTTTATTACAGCCTTTAACCTCTCTTCAAACTCTCCTTTGTATTTTGCCCCGGCTACCAAAAGTCCCATATCTAATGATATCACTGTTTTAGTCTTTAAGTTCTCAGGCACGTCACCTTGCACAATACGTTGAGCAAGACCCTCTACAATTGCAGTTTTACCCACTCCCGGTTCTCCCAAAAGTATAGGGTTATTTTTACTCCTACGTGACAAAATCTGTAGCACACGCCTAATTTCCTCATCACGGCCGATTACCGGATCTATCTTGCCTTGTTCTGCCAGTTTATTCAAGTCTTTGCTATATCTAGCCAAGGCCTGGTACTTATTCTCTGCGTTTTGGTCTTTCACTGGATTATTTTTTCCTCTTAATTCTACAATAGCTTTTTTTAATTCCTTTTCATTAAGACCCAAGGATTTCATTAATTGAGCCACTTGGTCGCTTCCTTTCAGTATACCCAAAAGCAAAAGCTCAACACTCACATAATCGTCTCCAAATTCTTTCAAATACCCTTGAGCAGCAGTAAATGCTTTGGATAAATCATTTCCTAAAAATGGTTGATTTCCTCCAGATACTATCGGATAAGCCTCTATCAGTACATTCAGCCTACTAGATAAGGTATTCATGTCTATATTTCTTAAAAGAAATCCGCTAGCATTAACCTCTTCTTCTAGAATAGCTTTTAACAAATGACCTGTTTCTACAGATTGTTGCGAAAAACCCTGTGCTATCTGCACAGCCTGCTGTATCAGCTCCTGTGCTTTTACCGTATATTGATTTAAGTTCATAGTCTTTCAATTGCTTGTTGTAATAAATCTTCAAACTATGTGCTAAAACAAAAAATGAGACAAAATGACTACATTATCTGTAATTACAGAGAATAAAACAGTCATTTTGTCTCAACTTGTTGTATAAACTATAAAACTTAATGTCAAAAACAGCGTATTTCCTAAAGAATCCACCACGCAATAACAGATTAATATCTACCTTGTTTTGCAGGTCACCATGGTTAGTATTAACTTAGTTGCAGATTATGGGATGGTAAACAAGAATTTATAATGACAAAAAACACTTTTAGGAAAGTATCAGAGAAAAAAAGGATAGCCATGGTAGCACATGACCACAAAAAAGATGACATTATAGAATGGGCGTTGTTGCATAAAGACAAACTGGCTCAGCATGAAATTTTTGCTACCGGCACTACCGGAAAACTCCTGGAGGAAAACCTCAACCTACCTGTAAAGCGGTTTTTAAGTGGGCCACTCGGTGGTGACCAGCAAATTGGCTCACTAATAGCAGAAGGAAAAATAGACGTACTTATATTCTTTTGGGATCCTATGGAGTCACAGCCCCATGATCCAGATGTTAAGGCCTTGTTGAGATTAGGAGTGGTTTGGAATATACCTATGGCTTGTGATAGAGCAACTGCCGACTATATTTTTTCCTCTCCCTTATTGGCCGACTCATATGAGAATCCGCTTACCGATTACGACGAATACAAAAATAGACTTTTAAAATAATTGAGAATTAACTCTTCAAAATGCAAAATGCCACACTTCCGTGCGGCATTTTTTATATCTCACCAAGAAGGACTAAGCTAATCCTTGTTCTTTTAACCTTTTCTTTGCAGCACGGAAATAAAAGAATATTCCTGTAGCCACAACTATATACGGAAAAACCAGTAAATACAATATACCAAAATTAAGGCCAGTACCTATTGTACTTCTACCCTCACTTAGGTTAGATCCTACAGTAGCTCTACACATCGCACATTGTGCATTCGATTCCACAGCAACCAAAACTACTAGCACCAATACAATCCAAAAGACTTTTTTCATAACTCTAGAAATTATAATACGGTTTAATCATCATAAACGCTATTACACCAGTAACCGAAACATATAACCATATAGGATAAGCATACCTCACAATCTTACGATGTTTTTCATCATCCCTTACCCATCCATAATAATATGCTCTCAAAACTAAAGGCAAAACAACAAATGAAGCTGCTATGTGCGTAAACAAAACTCCAAAATAGAATATACGCACACCGCCTTCCCCACCAAACTTGGTAGCTTCATTACTAATGTGATACAAAACATAACACACCAAAAACAAGCCTCCTAAGATAAATCCAGCAGACATACAAAACTTATGGGCTGCGATGTTTCGGCTTTTTATAAAAACCAATCCTAAAACCAAAAACACAGCCGTAAGAGAATTGAAAATGGCATTCACAAAAGTAAGTTGCTTTGTCCACTCTCCTATGTACGGTTTTTGACGTAAACCTAACATTATCATTACCACCACTACTATAACAACCGAAACCACATTAATGGTTTTAATTGAGACCTTTTCTTTTAATTTCATTGACTTAACAACACTTTAATTTCTACCTTCAACCTATCTACGTCTGCCTTATCTGTTCCTCCGTATATACCACGCACATAACCCTGGTTATCTATTAATAAGACCTTGTCCGAATGGATAAACATCTCATCAATGTCTTTAATATTTCTATCATACTCCGAAGCATCTGCTACCGGTAACTTAAACCCCTCTATAGCTAAACCGTATATCTCTTTCTTATCACCTGTAAGAAACTGATAGTTTAAGCCTTTACCTCCAATAGCCTCCGAATACTGCTTTAGAATATCAGGAGTATCAAAAACGGGGTCAATTGTAATTCCTACAAACTCAACTCTGTCATCCTTCTTAAAAACTTCTGCTACCTTTATCAGGCTCGTATTAATAATCGGGCAAATAGTACCGCATCTAGAAAAGAAGAAGTTTACCACACGTACTTTACCTTCTTTAATAGCAACACTGTCTCCTTTTGTTCCTACCAAAGTAAACTCAGGTACTTTTGTAAAAACAGTATCTCCAGCCACAATCACTACTTCTCCATCATCTCCTATTTGGGGGAAATAATGAGGTAAGTCAAAACTATTACTACCGAATATCTTAAGAAATACAAAAGACAAAGCCGGAATACCCAGCAATGCTACGAGTATTCCGGCTTTTAATATTTTACGGGACTTCATCTACTTCGTCTTTTCTAACTTAGCAGGGTTAATAGGACTATCTTTCGATTCTCCAAAATAATTACCCTCTATTAATAATGCACCGATAAGCCAAAAAACAAATATAACAGGCAATACCATAGTCCAAATAAAGGACTTCGTTTCAGCTCCTAAGTGCATAAAAATACCCACAATATAATATGCTTTAACAATAGTCATGGCAATGAATATTCCTATCTTAATCCATTTACTTAAAGGATCATCTACTCCTATAGTGAAAGCAACTACGAACTCAAGCCCTGTAAGAATCAACAATATCCAGAATACCTTCCAAAGGTGTTTAGTATTTGGCTTGATTCTCTCTGTAACTACTGTATTATCGTGATTTCCCATTTTTTCAATCTAAAAATTAAATAATTAAACTAAGTAGAAGAAGGTAAATACAAATACCCAAACCAAATCTACAAAGTGCCAATACAAACCAACCTTTTCAACCATCTCATAGTGTCCTCTACGCTCATACACCCCGTTAGCAGCATTATAAAATACCATTATATTTAATAACACCCCTATAAATACGTGGAAGCCGTGGAAACCAGTAATAAAGAAAAACAGGTTAGCAAAATTAGGTGGCCCATATTCATTTGCTCCTAACTTAGCACCAAATATTGTGGTACCATCTTGTAGAAGTAAACCTTTATCAGTACCATGTATAAAGTGACCCCACTCCCAAGCTTGTGATCCTAAAAATATAAAACCGCCAAGTATAGTCCATAACATCCACTTCTCCACATCGGCTTTATCCCTTCTGTGTCCAGCTTCAACAGCAAGCACCATAGTAACAGAACTAAAGATTAGGATGAATGTCATTATACCTACAAAAACCAATGGAAGGTCTACTCCATGTAGGAAAGGAACCGACTTGAAAACATGTTCAGGCACTGGCCAATAGAACTCAGAAAACTCAAAAGTTTTATGAGTCATAATACCATTGGTAAACTCACTATAGTTTGGATATCCAAATCTAATAAGGCCATAGGTAATCAAGAAGCCTGAGAAAGTGAAAACGTCTGATAATAAGAAAATCCACATCATCAGCTTCCCGTAACCAGCTTTCATGGGCTGTGTTCCGCCTTGCCATAATAAATGATCCGGGTTTAAAGATGGTTTCTCAACTGCCATAAGAATGTATTAAAAATTCAAACAAATTTATAAAATCAAATCTAAAACAACTACCTAAAATATATCAAAAATAGAAACAAATAAATCCACAAAATATCCAGAAAATGCCAGTACGTAGCACAAACTTCTATCTGTTTGGTGTTTCCGGCGTGTATCTTACCCTTAAAAGTGGAGTAAAAAGCATACAACAAAACAGCTAAACCAGAGATAATATGAAAAAAGTGAACCCCTGTAAGAATATAGTAAAAAGACTCCGCCGGATTACCTTTTACATATACACCTGCCATTTGTAACTCTTGCCAGCCCGATATCTGTAAAACCAGGAAAACTATCCCGGCTACAGTAGTTAAACTTATCCAAGTCCTTAACTTGGCAATATCTCCACTTTTTGCACTACGTACAGAAAAGTGCATAAGAACACTGCTCAACACCAACACTCCCGTACTAATATAGAAGATAGTAGGTATTGCAAACTCTGTCCAATTTCCCTCTGCTCTACGAACCAAATAGGCACTCGTAAAAGCAGCAAAAAGCATGATTATAGAAATAATAAAAAGCCATATAATAAACTTCCATGGATTTACCGTATATATAGGCTTAATATTCTCTGCTTGTACTTTCATTCTTACACTTTATCTATCAAATACGCTATCTGCACCACTGGCAAATACAAAAAAGAACCAAACATTAATCTAAGAGCAGCTTTCTTACTCTGCTCTTTCATTAAATAAAACGTCTGGGCTAAAAACAAAACACTACATATTAATGCCGCCACGGCTGAGTCTATCCCTGTCATACCTAAATAATATGGCACCCAACACAAAGGCAATAAGAATATAGTATGCGTCATAATTTGGAAAGCAGAATTAAGATCACGCCCACCTTTAGATGGTAGCAACTTAAATCCAGCCTTCTTATAATCATCGTCCAAAACCCAAGCAATAGCCCAAAAATGAGGGAATTGCCAAAAAAACTGTATTGCAAACAAAATACCTGGTTCCAAACCAAAATGCCCACTGTATGCAATCCATCCAATCATTGGAGGAAAAGCACCTGGTAAAGCACCTACAGCTACAGCTATGGGTCCTACCCTCTTCAGCGGCGTATACACAAAGCCATATAGCACCAAAGAAAGTAAAGACAATAAAAAAGCTAGCTCGTTAAACAAAAACAATAAAAGCCCCAAACCGACAACACCACAAACTACACTGAAAATGGCGGCTTCAGACACAGACACGATACCAGTAGGTAGCGGCCTCATGTGTGTACGCGACATCAATTTATCTAACTCTACTTCTTTAATCTGGTTAATAACATTTGCCGAAGCCGTAACCAAATAAGATGCAAAAGCAAAGACTAATAACGTACCTATATTGAACTCATTTGCCGCCAAAGAGTAGCCAAAACAACTACTAAAAACTACCGTAATTGATAGCCTAAACTTAGTAAGTTGGAAAAGAGCTCTACTTTTCTCCGAAAACGATATATTCAAAACCTCTTGCATTCTACTTATACTTCGGACTTAAAACAAAATACAGTACAAACTGTATAGAAATAATAACTGTTGACAACACTAAGTGAAATGGTTGCATGATTGCAGGAAATCCTGCCAAACTCAAAAGCGAACCCGATACTATACCCAGCACCACCACTATAACACCCCACAAACTAAACTTAGATACAACCGTGTTTTTAAACCTACTCTTGACCTTACTGAAAACAAAATAGTGCAAAGCTAAAATAATGAATGATAATCCTGCATGGAATATAACTTTACCTTTGACCTCGTCTATCCATAAGCTTCTATTCTCATAACCAAGAAGACGTTGAGCTAAATCTATTCCTTCCCTTATCTGTGTTCCAAAAACTATCTGACCCAAACTGATGGCAAAAAGGATAAAAATCAAGAACCGTATATCGGCACTGTCACCATACCCCTTCCACTCTTCACTACCTTTATAAGAACGCAAAACAGCCCAAATCAACAACCCTAGTATTATCACCGCCACTATCATGTGTAAGGTTATCATACCAGGATGTAATTCCGAAGAAACTACTTTTGCACCTAACCATCCCTGGAAACTAACTAGTAAAAAAGCACCTAAACTAATATAAAATATAGTCTTGTCTGACTTGAAATAAGCTCTATATGATAGTATTAGTGTTATAAAAATGAATATACCAACCAGTACTCCTACCAACCTATTTACATATTCTATCCAAGTTTTGGTAGCATTAAACTCCACTTCTCCGCGAAGCTTCGCACCGAAAATCTCTTGGTAATTGTGTGGGAGTTCGTCTACTGAAGTAGGCGGCACCCACAGTCCAAAACACTTAGGCCAGTCTGGACAACCCATACCTGAACCCGTAGCCCTTACAAATCCTCCTACGAAAATGAGAAAGATAACTGCTACTACGGTAATAATTCCAAATTGCCTAAATGCCTTCACTTCATTCTACGGCTCCTACCCTATCAATCAGGAATAGAAGTATCGTATTTAATATTCTCTATTTCTTTTTCCTTAGCTATCAACTCATTCTCCTCAGGAGTGTTTGATTCAATTGTAGCTGAAAACGGTACAGTCTGCGGAATAAAATCTTCTTCTGCTCCTGGTTTAGAATAGTCATAAGGCCATCTGTAAACCGTAGGAATCTCTCCTGGCCAGTTTCCGTGTCCTACTTCTACAGGAGTAGTCCATTCCAAAGTATTAGATTTCCACGGGTTAGCACTAGCTTTCTTACCCTTAAACATAGAGTAAAAGAAGTTATAAATAAATATAAACTGAGCAGCTACCGTAACAATTGCAGCAATACTGATTATCGCATTAAGATCATGGAATGTATCAAACACTTTAAAGCCAGACCATTGGTAGTATCTTCTTGGGAAACCTGCAATACCTATGTAGTGCATTGGTATAAAAATTAAGTAAACTCCCACAAAAGAAATCCAGAAGTGGATGTAACCTAAAGTACTATTCATCATACGGCCATACATCTTAGGGAACCAGTGGTAAACACCAGCTATCATAGCAAAGAATGCTGCAGAACCCATTACTAAGTGGAAGTGAGCCACTACGAAGTATGTATCATGCAGCTGGATATCCAAAGCCGCATTACCTAATATAATACCTGTTAAACCTCCAGACACAAAGAACGATACCATACCAATGGCAAACAACATGGCTGGTGTAAATATCAAATTACCTTTCCAAAGCGTAGTGATATAGTTAAAGCCTTTTACAGCTGAAGGAATGGCAATAATCAAAGTCAATAACATGAATATCGAACCAAGGAACGGATTCATTCCTGTAACAAACATGTGGTGAGCCCAAACAATGAATGCAAGGAACATAATACCTACCATTGATATAATCATGGCTACATAACCAAAGATTGGCTTACGTGCATTGGTAGAGATTACTTCTGATGTAATACCAAATGCCGGCAAAATTACAATATATACCTCTGGGTGTCCTAAGAACCAGAAAAGGTGCTGGAACAATACAGGGCTACCACCTTGATTTGGTAAAGCCTGACCTTGAATATAAATATCAGAAAGGAAGAAACTAGTACCAAAACTACGGTCAAATATCAATAACAATGCAGCTGAGAAAAGTACCGGGAATGATAAAATACCCAAAATAGCAGTAAACAAAAATGACCAAATAGTAAGCGGTAACTTGTTCATTGACATCCCTTTAGTACGAAGGTTTAATATCGTTGTAACATAGTTAATACTACCTAACAAACTAGATGCTATGAATATGGCCATTGATAATAACCAAAGAGTCATACCCGCCCCTGAGCCCGGATTTGCTTCCTCCAAAGCACTTAATGGCGGATAAATTACCCAACCACCTCCTGCAGGACCGTGAGGTAAAAACAAAGAAATGAACATTAAAACACCAGCTAAGAAGAACAACCAATATGAAATCATGTTCATAAAGCCTGATGCCATATCCCTTGCTCCTACTTGAAGAGGAATTAGTAAGTTAGAGAAAGTACCACTTAAACCAGCAGTAAGTACAAAGAATACCATGATTGTACCGTGCATAGTCACCAAAGCCAAATAAAAGTTGTTATCTAACTTTCCAGATTCATTAATCCAGTGTCCTAAAAAAGGCTTTAAAAAAGACATATCCATGTCTGGAAAACCTAACTGCAAACGGAACACCACAGACATTAATGCACCGATTACCGCCCAAATAATACCCGAAATCAGGTATTGCTTGGCAATAGTCTTATGGTCTAGCGAAAAAATATACTTACTAAAGAAACCACCTTCGTGATGTTCTTCATGTCCGTGATCTTCGTGACCGTGCCCTTCTACTTGTGAATGAACTGCCATATTCTTATTCTAAAATTTTATTCTTTAAATCTTCTATTATTTAACTACTGCCAGTGCAGTAGTATCAGCTGGTGCTACAGCTGTCTCTTGTGCCGGTAAAAATTTCAACGCTTTTGCTTTCAAGTTTTCTGGCACCAATGATATCAAATCAGGATTTTGGGCTAGTACACTCTGTTGCTCTTTTTTCCATTTTTCATAGTCAGCTGGCTCATCTACTTTAAGAACCATACGCATACCAAAATGGGACTTGCCACAAATTTCTGTACAAGCTATTTCATAGTCAAAATCAGGATCATTTAAAAATGCCTTCATCTCATTTGTAGACCTATCAGCAACAAACCAGAACTTGGTAGGCATACCCGGTACCGCATCCATCTTAACCCTCATATGAGGTATAAAGACACTGTGCAATACATCTCTTGATTTAATCTTTAACAATACAGGCTGTCCTTTTGGAATGTGAAGCTCTGTACTTGTCTGAAAGTCATCAAACGAATGCTCATCAGTAAAGTCAAGACCAAGCGAGTTACCACTTCCGTCATTCATTAACTTATAGTTTGAATATCCAAACTCTTTGTCTTCTCCTGAATAGCGTACTATCCACGCAAACTGTCTACCTGTTATTTCTATAACCTCTGCATTTGGTGGAGCATCACCTGTGATACGGTTCCAAGCCACTAAACCTGTTAAAACAAGTCCAGTCATAACTACAGCCGGAACAGTTGTCCAAATAATCTCTAAAAGGCTATTATGAGTACTGAACCTGGCTTTTCTTTTCTTTGAAAACCTGTAGATAAATGAAAACACAAAAAGGAAACTGTTAACCACAAAGAAGGCAACAATTATAATATACCATGACACCCAGAACCAAAAATCCGTGATTTTTCCGTGCTCTGAAGAAGCCTCCGGTAAAAAATATTTCGAATAGTGGATGTATGACCACACAGAGGCAACCACTGTTACAATCCAAAATACCAACAATGCATAAGCATTAAAATTGTTGGCACTGTCTGGTCCTCCCAAATAATCAGAGTCCCCAGCTTCTTCAATGCCTCTATTCTTCTTTATTATCTTCTGGGTTTGAGAAATAACCTTCACGGTTAAAACAACAAACAAAATGGCCAGTATTCCTATTATATAAATCATCGTGCTTATAAATATCTCTGTAAATAAATTTTATATATCGTGATGAACACTTTCTTCAATGAAAGGATGCTTTTTGGCAATTAAATTCGCTTTTGTCAATTCCCTTGCCACGAAGTAAATAAACAATGAAGCAAACGTCAAGGTAGTACCCCACTCAATAAGTCCTATTCCACCTTGATCTTTAGCTGCACTTGGCATAATCATTTGGTAGAAGTCAAACCAGTGTCCAACCAATATTGCACCGCATGCTAATTTTAATAGCGTAAAGTTTCTTTTAGAACCTCTAGCCATCAAAATCAAGAATGGAAAAGCAAAGTTTAATATCAAGTTTATGATAAACGGGGCAAAGTATCTTCCACCATATCCTTCCATTCTCTCCACAAAATAAATCGTTTCTTCTGCCATGTTAGCATAGAAAATAAGCAAATACTGACTGAACCACGTATATGCCCAGAACACAGAGAAACCAAACATTAACTTACCAAGGTCATGTATTGTACTTAACTTAACAGCTTTCAGGTATCCCTGCTCTTTAAGTAGGATTATAGTAAGCATAAGTGCAGCTAAGCCAGATACGTGCCATGATGCTAAATGGTACCAACCAAACATAGTAGAGAACCAGTGTGTATCTATGGACATAGTTAAATCCCATGCTGCTGTAGATGAGGTAACAGCAAAGAAAAGTAAAAATATCTTTGAGTAATTTCTGCTTTTATAGTAATTTTCTAGACCACCAACTTCATCTTCTCTTAAAGAGAATTTTCTTATTTGAGTCCAAAGGAAATACCAAATAACAAAGTACACTACCATACGTACTAGGAAGAAAGGGAAATTAAGATACCAACTCTTTCCTGCTATAATTGCATCATATGAAGGACTATTAGGATCCATAATTCCATCATGTGTCCAGTGGAACAGCATGTGTCTTGTGCTAGGAATAAGGAACAAGGCTAACATAATTACGGCCGGGACTATAATAAAGGAAGGAAAAGCTTCTGCAATCCTCTTTATACTAGCATGCCATCCGGCCTTAGCTACATAATTATAAGATATAAAGAATATACCTACCAAAGCAATACCTATAAAATAGACACTGTTCATCCAAATATTGGCAACAATCCTATTTGTAAGGGTAGCACCGTGGTGGTCTCCATGATGTCCTTCTTCAGCATGAGCATCTGCACCATGATGAGCATCAGCCGCGTGTGCATCTACAGCATGAGCTTCTACATGATGAGCATCATGTGCTCCAAGGTGGCCTATAGCCCATCCTTTATTTATTAAAAAAGCACCTAATGCTACCAATACTACTCCTAAAACAGCAGCAAGAAGCAACTTCCTTTGGAAGGAGGCACTAAATTCAAATGATTCGTCAAGTGAGGGTATTTCGTGCTTGTGAGCCATTATAATGTTATCTTATATTCAGTAATAAATTCAATATTCTTAAAATCACTTCCCTTTTTGGAGTGTTTGCACATAGTGTACTATTTCCCATCTCTCTTCAGGGTTCACCTGGGCTGCATGAGACCACATACGTCCTTTACCGTGTGTGATAGCAAAATAAATACGACCCGGAGAAAGATTCTTATAGGCATCAGAAGAATAGATAGGCACACCACCGTAAATCTCAGCAACTTTACCTTCTCCTTCTCCTGTAGCACCATGGCAATGAGAACAGTTCCTTTTATAAAGGACTTCGCCTTTAGCCAATACCGCATCGCTCAAAGGAATCGGATTAACTAATGACTCCGATGCTTCTACATCATTACGACCTATGTTATAAATCATTAAATCGTTTACAACACTACTATCACCTTTCTCGAAACTCGTCTGGTAATTTCTACGAGACACCGTACCTTCTACTGGCTGTCTCATATTCATTCCATTAGGGTTAATATTGTTCTTGTTTATCTGTGTCAGAGGCTCGTAACCCACAGAATTATACATATTAGGAGCAAACTCCCAACCTGTTCTCTGTGTGCGGTCACAAGACATTACAGCTACTGATAACACCAATAGTATAACAAATCCTTTTATGCTAGTATTCATATTCATTATTCTATACTTCTTTTACGTTAACCTCCTCTGCTCCTGCAGCTTTAAGAATGCTAGTAATTTCTTCATCAGAAATATGATTCTTACTCAAATCAATAGCCATAGCAAACTTATCGTCCGTAGAACGTTCATCAAAAATTACGGGATTATTAGTCGGCCCTAATCCTTCTGTTATAAAGAATGTAAAGGACATACCAAATGCAGCCAAAAGTACTGTTAATTCAAAAACAATAGGAATATTGGTAGGAAAAGGGAAGAAATTCTTACCCCCAATATTCATCGGCCAGTCTACACCTAATGTCCAAAATGTAAGTAAAAATGCTAGAGTAGTACCAGTAATTCCAAAAAAGAATGCAGGCACACCCATTCTAGGACGATCATATCCTAAGGCCGTATCTAATCCGTGTACCGGATACGGGCAATAAACCTCCTGGATCTTCACCTCCTGGCCTCTTACCTTTTCTACCGCTTCTAGTACTACGTCTTCATCACCGAAGATTCCTACTAAATATTTAATTTTAGCCATTTTATAGTTAATCTAATAAATTCCTAATTAATGCGTATTTCCCTCTTTCTTCGCCGAAGACGACTTCAATACCGACTTCACCTCTGCCATATTCACTACCGGAAGGAACTTAGAGAACAACAAGAATAAAGTTCCAAACAGACCAAACGAGAATATATAGTCACCAATATCTCCCATTCTTGGTGTAAAGTATGTCCAGCTAGATGGGATGTAATCTCTATGTAAAGATGTAACAATAATTACAAAACGTTCAAACCACATACCAATGTTTACGATTACCGCAATCACAAAAGACAATACAATGTTTTTTCTAAGTTTTGCACTCCAGAAAACCTGTGGAGAAAGAACATTACAAGTCATCATGGCTGCATAAGACCACCAAAGAGGTCCCGTAGCCCTGTTTAAGAATGCATATTTTTCGTATTCCACAACTGAGTAGGCTGCAATAAAGAACTCTGTGATATAAGCAATACCAACTATTGATCCGGTTAGAGTGATGATTTTGTTCATCAACGAGATATGCTCCAACGTGATGTAATCTTCTAACTTATATACAACTCTTGTTATCAACATCAAGTTTTGAACCATTGCAAAGCCCGAGAAAATCGCACCTGCCACGAAATATGGAGGGAAGATAGTAGTGTGCCAGCCTGGTATAACTGAAGTTGCAAAGTCAAATGATACAATTGTGTGTACCGAAAGTACCAGTGGAGTAGAAAGACCAGCAAGAATTAATGAAACGTCTTCATACTTAGCCCAACTTTTAGCACCACCTGTCCAACCTAATGAAAGGGCACCATATATTTTCTTACGTACACCTGTAGCTCTGTCACGGATAGTAGCCAAATCTGGCACCATACCAATAAACCAGAACAAACACGACACAGAGAAGTAAGTAGAGATTGCAAAAACGTCCCATACAAGTGGGGAGTTAAAGTTAACCCATAGTGAACCAAATGTATTAGGAAGAGGTAACGCCCAGTGTGCCACCCATGGTCTACCCATGTGCATTAGGATAAATGATGCGGCACAAATTACGGCGAAGATAGTCATGGCTTCTGCCGCTCTGTTAATAGATGTTCTCCATTTTTGACGGAACGAAAGCAAGATA
>CAZBAV010000058.1:0-27957 GCA_964489955.1 uncultured Lacihabitans sp.
CAATACTTCAAATAGGAGTGTTGGCTATATTAGCAAGATTAATCAGTTCGGAAAGTTTTGGTATTATACAATCTGCTTTGGTTGTAGTTGGGTTAGCGAACATTATCAATCAAGTCGGGATTGGTCCAGCCCTTGTGCAGATACAAAATCTTACCAGTAAACATATACGCGTCGGATTTACTTTTTCGCTGGGTTTAGGATTTATTTTGGCAATCATCATATTTTTGACAGCAGACCCCATTTCTGCTTTTTTCAATATGCCTGATTTGTCCTATGTATTAAAGGTCATATCAATAATATTTCTTTTTGAAAGCATCATAACAGTGTCATCTTCTCTAATGCAAAGAGATATGAAGTTAAAGAAACGTGCTATTATAGAGGTCTATTCTTATTTTTTTGGTTACGGTTTATTGGGGGTAACTTTTGGTTATTTGGGGTATGATTATTGGGCTTTAGTAATA
Organism: uncultured Lacihabitans sp.; assembly: GCA_964489955.1. Classification (GTDB taxonomy): domain Bacteria; phylum Bacteroidota; class Bacteroidia; order Cytophagales; family Spirosomataceae; genus Leadbetterella. Next base: position 462 of record CAZBAV010000058.1, read on the forward strand.
GCTATTGTTGGGCAGGCAGTGTTTAAAGTCATCTCCTATTCTATACATCAGAAGCATTCTTTTGAATTTCTATGGGACAAAGAAATATTTTTAGAACTTTTTCAATTTGCCGGAGGATATACGTTAGCAAGGATATCTAGTTATTTTGCCCTTCAAGCGGACAATATTATAGCAGGTAAATATTTGGGAGCAAGTGCATTAGGTATATATAGTCGTGCATATGCTATAATGACAAAACCTGTTGGGATGATTGGAGACGCCTTTAATATGGCTTTGTTTCCGGCCATGGCAGCGAGGCAGACACAGCCGGACAAACTTATCAAAGTCTTTATTCATGGGTCAAAAATGATGTTGTTGATAAGTATTGTTTTTTCTTTTGTTATGGTTTCAAGTTCAAAAGAAATTGTTCATATATTATTGGGCAAAGATTGGTATGAAGCTATTATTCCACTACAAATTCTTGCTGCTGGCCTTTTTTTTAGATTGGGGTATAAGTTAGGTGCTGAACTTAGTAAAGCTATGGGACAAGTTAATAGATTGGCTTTTTTTCTGTTTTTATATGCTGTAGCAACGTTTGTTGGTTGTTTTGTGGGGGTTCAATGGGGGATAGCTGGAGTGGCGTATGGAACTCTTTTTGCAATTGTTGTCAATTATATTATGATGAATTATTTAGCACTATCTATACTAAAGATAAGATGGTCCGTATTTCTGAAAAATATTCTACCTGAGGCTCTAATATCTTGTTCTTTGGGCTTCGTTTTTTTGGGTATAATTACTATTGTTCGTCAATACTTTGATTCAGATACTATTATTTTAATTGTATCCTGTACTTTATTTGTATTGCTGGTATTAATTCTTTTCTATTACTATGGAAGAAGATTAAGCTTTATTGAGATATTACCTTATAAAGAAAAAATAAAAAGATATATGAGGTAAGATATGGGGATTTTAAATAGAGGGTTTCGTTTCACAAAAGGCACCATCGATAGATGGTTTACAAATATCGTTGATGTAAGACATAACGAAGTTGAGTTGCCGTTCATCCAATCTTTAAAGAAATCAAATGGTCAGGATAGAGTTTTACTAAATATCCCTTTGGAGAAATGTCGTACACAGGTATGGAATACCTTAGAGAGAGAGAAGAATCCGTTTGTTGAAACTATTATTGATTATAGCAAAGGTATAAAACCTGAATATAATTCATCTGCTATTCATAAGTATTATGAAAAATATCAACCCCAAAATGCTGCTGAAGTCCTTAGGGTAGAAGGCAATGAGGTGTTGACAGGAAGCCCGTCTATCGGGTATGTATTCCCCTGGGACAGCTATACACTTGAAGAAACTATAAAGAAGAGAGAACGGGTCGCCTTGAGTGAAAACTGTGAAATGGGGAGTGAATTAGGGTTGTCTTATGGTTATACTGACTTTGGTCCTGTTCATTATAAAAAAGGTGAAATAGAGTTTAATCGTCTAGTAAAAACTTATGAGAGTATCAAGAAAAAAGGCTATATTGAGAAACCTTATTTAAGTGATGGAGGAATTCGTGGTTATTTTTTGGTCGACAAAGATAGTTGGTGTTTCATTGTTAAAGCAGGTAAGCATAGAGCATACGCACTCTCTGCTTTAGGAGCAGATTATGTTCCTATAATATTGGATCAAAGTGTTGGTCCGGTGGTACAGAAAGGTGATATTCTACAATGGGCACAAGTGATAAATAGGACGTTTACTGAAAAAGAAGCTTCTTTGTTTGTAGATAATGTGCTTAACCTAAATTGTTAAGGTTGGAGATACGGGTATCTTTAAGATTTATATTAAGAAGTGATAAATGAAACTATATGGATTTAGTGATTATTTCTGATAACTACCCTTCAGATAGGATGCCCAATAAGGGAGCGTTTGTTTATAACTTGGTTCAAGAATTGAGTCAATACCATACTATTACTGTGGTGGCACCATTCAAAATACACGATCTACTTAAACCAAAGACGAAGGAAGGGTATGGAGAGGAGAGATGTAAAGTCTACCGTCCATTGTATCTCTCTGTGAGTAATAAGAAGAAGGTGGGAATAGATCTTGGTTTTTGGAGTGGGTATTTTAAAGCTAGGGCCGTGGAGAAGTGTTTAAAAGAGTTAGGTAGGAGACCAGATATGGTATATGCACACTTTTTGTCCAATGCCCAATCTGGTCTTTCCTACATTAGGAAGAATAATATTCCTCTAGTAATAGCCTCAGGTGAATCTTCCTATGCTAACTTGTCTAAAAATATCCGGAAGGATATGGGAGATCTAAAAAAGTATGCAAGACAACTTATTTGTGTGTCAGAAACCAATAGAAATGGTTTAAAGGAACTAGGTTTTCAAGAAGATAAGATGGTAATTTTTCCAAATGCCGTAGACTATAATTTGTTTACCCCTTTGGATAAAAATAGCTGTAAAGAAAAATTTGGTATTGAAAAGGAAAAATTTGTTGTCGGGTTTGTGGGTCATTTTATTAATCGGAAAGGGCCAAATAGAATTATTGAAGCTATAAACTTATTGGATGATAAGGATGTCCAACTAGTTTGTGTGGGAGGTAAAGGTAACCTGTTACCTAATAGTTTTACCACAGCAATAGCCCCTTTACCAAATCATAAATTGCCAGAGTTATATAATGCTTTTGACATATTTGTTTTGCCTACTTTAGGTGAAGGACATTGTAACGCAATAGAAGAGGCGAAAGCTTGCTGTATTCCGGTAGCAAGCTCACTAGGTACAAGCGTGGAGATGCAGATAGATGATGAGATTGGAATATTACTGGATCCTATGGATATCAATGAGATAGCACAAGCAATAAGTAAACTTAAAAGTGAGCATACGATTCGTGACAGAATGATAGAAAATTTAAAGAAAAGGAGAGGACAAAACTCACTTTTGAAGCGAGCAAAAAAGATAAGTATATTATTAAGAGATATACTTGATAATACGAATATATCTGAAGGATTCATTGGCCACACAGGACGTTAATTGATTGAATGATGGATCTAGAAAAAAAAAGAGAACGATTTGGATTGGCTTTATGTGTTATAGTAGCAATTTTAACTCTGTTATTGCTCAAAGTCAAATCTCCAATAATCATGCTCTTCATTAGTTTTTTGATTTTTGTGTCTAATGTACTAAACATGAAGCAAGGAATTACACTTGCTATGATTGTAATACCATTGTCTTCAACTATCAGCGATGTATTGATTTCTATGCCGTTACTTTTTATGCCGGCCATATCGGGCGGATTAATACTAAATCTACTATTTCGGAAAAAGAGATTTATTTTTAAAATAAATTATTTGCTTTTCTTCACAGGGTTTACAATCCTAATTCTCTTTATGTCTTTACTTTATCAATATTTTACCTCGTTAAATAAAATAATTAACTTTGGTATGACGATGTTTTTATCTTTTATAATTTCGGTAATGTATCTAAACTATAGTAAAGTAAATAAACAATTTCACATCGCTTTGCTTTTATCTGGATTAGTTGCTATTGTTTATGTATTTACCGGAGAGACAGACACGAACAGACTGCAAATTGATGGCAGCGTCCGACAGTTATCGAATATACTTGGGATTGCTGTTGTCTTCATAGGAACAACTTTGATTTTAAATAATGGCGAGCTGACAAAGAAAATGAGAATAATCTCAATGATAGGGCTTTTTTTATTGGGGTTTGGATTATTGTCAACTGTCTCAAGGGGGGTGATTCTTGCGACTTTGTTAAGTATCTTTACAGCAATTCTTCTATTATTCTTTTTACAAAGAAGAGCAAATAAGGCTATCAGCATACTCTCTAAGTTATCCGCCCTACTTTTGTCTTTGTATCTTTTGTTATATGATTATATATGGACAAAGTATGGAGTACTATTTGAGATTTTAGAAAAAAGATTTTCTGAAGACAATTTAGACTCCGGTACAGGAATACGTGAATATATATGGACTACGGTATTAAAAGAATTTAATACCATAGAGTTGCTTTTTGGTACGGGACTAGATGGCTTTCTGTTCAAAAGTTATCAAATAGGAGTATACTATTATGCACATTCAGTGTTTGTAGATACTGTCGCTTCTGGAGGCATACTGTGCATTTTGATGTTAACAGGAGTTATTCTCAAAAATGGGATCAATGCATTAAGGTTAAAAAATGTATTTTCAATTGTTATTTTGTTGTTTACTGTATTGTGCTTTTTTAGCCACGGGACAGTATTTTCTTCATTATTTTGGATAGGTTTAGCCATTGCAATAGGCACTAACCTTACATATTCTTCCAAGGGTAGAGTATCTCACAGAGAATAGATTTAATAATTGTTCGTTCTAGAGGCAGGTAATGCACTTTATGTTTTAGTATAGATGTTTGAAAATATATGCTTGAAAATATATTTAAAATTTGTTATAATAGTATGTTAATTTTCAAAGCGTTAATATCTGAAAAATCTGATTTTAATAAAGGTTTTTCTTCAAGTTACTCTGACCGTGATGAATTTTCCGTAAATACCCCAGTAGTCGTAGTTAGGAAGATTACTAAGAGAATGACAATATTGATTAGATGGTGGGGGCTGGTATGTGTTTTTTTATTTATATTTTCAAGTCAGTCTTTCCCTCAGAGGATTGAGAAACCTCAGTATTTTGAAAGTTTTTTTGATCCTCAAATAGCTGATAAACTACTCAAGCAATCGATAAATTATAGTACTAGTGGTAATGTGTATAACTTCATGAACTTGAGGGCTTTTCTGGGAGCAAACAATTCAATTATCTCTGTTAATTTAAGTAAAGATGTAATAAACTATCAGAAACAAATCGTAGATAACCTCATTCAATCAGCCAGAATATCAAAAACAATTCCCAATAACAAATCTCCTTTCAAAGACTCTTACAAAGGGTGGATTTCGAACGTTAAAGATCGTTCTTTTCATGAAGAATCTTCATTGTACGAAAGCTATTCATTTTTTTATGTAGTAGAGTTTTTATACCTCTTGAAAAAGAATAAATGGGTTAATCTTTCAGAAGAAAATGCTTTATGGTGGAATGAGACTTTATATTTTGTTGAGAGCGAAATTTGGAGTAAATGGTATATTCGCCCTAATAAGAACAGAAGTGAGGCGAAACGATACCATGTTTTCTTAAAAATGAGAACGCATATGGGCTCTCATTGGGCAGGGATAGCCATATATTTAAAGGAGATTTGTTCAAGCACGTCCATAAAAAATCAATGTATAAAAGTAATAAATGACTATGATTTATTATTGAAGAGAAATTTCAAACGCAACCCTAAGTATGCCGAAGCCTATATATGGAATTCGACATACGATAATGTTAAAGGAACCGATGCAGATGCCATAAGACCGAGTATCATTCAAGACGTTTCTCATGGTAATCATGTAGTTAGTTATATAGTTGCGGCCTATGAAATGGGCAGTGAACAATGGGAAATCCATGATATTCAGTTGTTATGCAATACTGTAAAACATGTTATATATAACGAAAGGACTAACACGTTTTCAGATCTGGTTGATGGGAGCCGAGATAAATTAAGGCCGGGAAGAGGTAACTTTGTGGCTGATGGTTGGGTTAAGTTAGCAAATTATGATAATGAAGTAAAAGAGATATTTAAAAAGTTTGAATCAGATGGTAGAATGCTCGTTAAGTATAAACAAGAATTACAATTTAAAGCAAGTTTGCATAGACATAACTTATCATTGAGGTGAATAATTTCAAAATATTACATATAACCAACGATTATTCAGGCTCCACTGTGTATAAAAACTTGGTTGAGGGCTTAGATGAATTAGATTTAGCACAAATTGTGTACAACCCAATTAGGGAGATAAATAGAGTAGGAGTGAATGAAATACCTCTTAAAATAAAGGACTCCGAAATCATCTATTCACACATTTTGAATAAGACGACTGATCGTATTTTTTACAAAGGAAAAATAAAAAAAATATGTAAGGACATTGAATCAAAAGTTGATTTTTCCAAAGTAAGTTTAATTCATGCCCATACGTGGTACAGTGACGGAGGGGTTGCGTATCTGTTAAATCAAAAATATGACATCCCTTATATTGTTACTGTGCGTAATTCAGACTTAAATGTGTTTTACAAATATTTGATCCACGAGAGAACCTTTGGGCGTAGAATTCTTGAAAAGGCAAAGAAAATAGTTTTAATAGCTACCTCCTATAGAAAAAGAATTGTAGAATTGCCGTTTTTGCGAAAAATTGAAAGTAATTTACTGGCTAAATTACATATTATACCAAACGGAGTGGATTCTTTTTGGATAAATAATGCTGTTGAGAGAAAAATAAAAACCGGGAATAAAGTATTGAATCTTCTATTTATTGGTAAATTTACTTACGGTAAAAATGTTTTAGCTCTTCAGTTGGCTGTTAATAAAATAAATAAAGAAACTCCCGTTGTTCATTTACACCTAATTGGTGGCGAAGGCAAAGCATATCAAAAAGTCTTGAACCACGTAAAATTAAGTAAGGGCACTATGACTTACCACGGAAGAATATTTGATTTCTCAAAGCTAAAAGAGCATTTCGGAAATGCAGATATTTTTGTAATGCCCTCTAAACACGAAACCTTTGGATTGGTCTATATAGAAGCCATGTTACAAGGGCTACCCATTTTATATACAGCTAATGAAGGTATAGATGGTTTCTATGGGGAGGAAATCGGCGAAAAAGTTATATCAAGTAAAATAGACGAAATTAAAGAGAAGCTCTTAAAACTTGTAGCAAATTATGACTCGTATAACATACCAGTGCAAAAACTAATAGAGAATCACAATTGGAAAAATATAGCATTAGCATATCAAAATTTGTATCGGATAAAACAATGAAAATACTTGATATACATCAATATTTCAACCCCTCAAAACAACAGAGAGGTGTCCGTTTATATTGGACAGTAGAGGAACTGATAAAAACGGACATCAAGTAAAAATGATTATTTCTTGTTGGAATTTCTACTTTTGGATAGACACAAAATCATATTGTTATAATGAATTGTAAGTTTTACCTTCTCTTACTTTTAAGGTAATTTAAATTACAACAAATAAATGAATACTCATACTTTATACGATTTATGCACATAAAAGATAAAGTTTCAATAATTACACCTCTTTATAATGGAGATAAATATATATTAGAACTAGTTAATTCTGTTTTGAGGCAGACTTACTCTAATTGGGAACTTATTATTGTCGATGATTGCTCTACCGATATGGGAGTAGATGTTTTAAGTAAATATTTAAAACAGGATAAACGAATTCGGTTAATTCAGAACGATTTCAATAGCGGTCCCGCACTTTCAAGAAATAAAGCGATATTTGAAGCTCAAGGAGAGTTTATAGCCTTTTTAGATTCTGATGACTTATGGGATGCTAATAAGCTATCCGTACAGATTTCCTATATGAAAAGGAATAATATTTTTTTTTCTTATACCTATTACAATCAAATAAATGAACAAGGAAAAATAATTCGAAAAATAGAAGAACTGCCCTCTAAAGTTAATTATTTGTCCACTATTAAGTCTAACAAGATTGGTTGTCTTACGGCAGTGTATAGTGTGAAACATTTTGGAAAGGTTTATATGGAAAATATTAAGAAAAGACAAGACTTTACACTTTGGTTAAAACTGTTAAAAAAAGTTGACTATGCTTATTGTGTTCCGTATAATTTAGCCTCATATAGAATAAGGGAGGGTTCTATCTCAAGTAACAAATTAAAGCTTGTTAAGTATCATTGGTATATTTATAGACGCATTGAAAAGCATCATTTTTTTAAAAGCCTGTATTTTATTAGCAATTATATTGTTTCCAAACTCTTAAATCGCTAAATTGTGAGTCTAATTATAGAAATTATGATATAAGGATTTATAATGGATAAACAGAATGAAGACTAAAATATTTATAACTGGATCTTCCGGCTTTGTAGGAGGGCATTTGTCCAACTATTTAGAAAATAGATTTTTTGAGATTAAAACAGTTTCTCTTAGGGAAACATCTTGGAAATACTCTATTGACAATACTGGAGAAGCTATTATACATTTGGCAGGTAAAGCACATGACACACAAGAGACCTCATCAGAAAATGAGTATTTCAAAGTAAACCGGGACTTAACGATTGATTTATTTAGGGAATTTCTAAAATCAGAAATTAGGGATTTTTTCTATTTTAGTTCTGTAAAGGCCGTCGCGGATACTGTAGATAAGACACTCATTGAGGAGATAGAAGGAAATCCGCAAACACCATACGGTAAGTCAAAGTTTGAAGCAGAACAATACTTACTCAGTCAAAAATTGCCTTTAAGAAAGCGGTTGTTTATTATTCGTCCGTGTATGATTCATGGACCGGGAAACAAAGGAAATCTGAACTTATTATATAAATTGGTGGAAAAGGGAATACCTTGGCCTTTAGCTTCGTTTGAAAACCAACGTTCATTTTTGAGTATTGTCAACCTGAACTTTCTTGTTTTGGAATTGCTAAAAAACACTAAAGTCTCATCGGGAATCTATAATTTCGCAGATGATGAGTCACTATCTACAAATCAGGTAGTAGGCTTGATTTCAGAAGCGAGTGGTAATAAACCTCAACTATGGAAAATCCCGGCAGGACTGATAATCCAAATGTCAAAAGTTGGAGATGTGTTACACCTTCCGCTTAATTCTGAACGATTAAAAAAACTTACAGAAAGCTATCTTGTTTCCAATCATAAAATAAAGTCAGTATTGGGTATAAATCAGTTACCTTTATCGGCAGAAGATGGTTTGAGGTTAACTATTGGAAGTTTTAAAAACTCAGGCAATGATACGACTGTTTGATTTTATCTTTTCTTTTTTTGGTCTCCTGTTATTGTTTCCTGTGGGAATAATACTCTATTTTGTAGGTTTGTATGATACAGGGTCACCCGTTTTTAAGCAGGAGAGAGTCGGTAGAAACAAAAAGCCATTTGTATTGTATAAATTCAGGACAATGGATATCCATACAAAATCGATAGCAACTCATCTTACCAGTCAGAGTTCAGTGACTAGATTTGGAGCATTTCTTCGGAAAACCAAACTAGATGAGTTACCTCAATTGGTTAATGTAGTAAAAGGAGATATGAGTCTGGTTGGGGCTAGGCCGTGTTTATTTAATCAAGATGAGCTAATACAAGAACGAGAAAGGAGAGGCGTCTTTAATTATCTTCCAGGAATAACAGGGTTGGCACAGATAAATGGGATTGATATGTCTGTCCCGAAAAAACTTGCGGAGATAGACGCTGAAATGTTAAATACTCTTTCTTTAAAAGATTATTTTAGGTTTATTTTATTTACTATTTTGGGTAAAGGTGGAGGAGATAGGGTTGGGAAGTAGTAGCCTCTTTGGTAAATTTATTTCCTCGTAGCCGTAATTGCCAAATAATAAAAATAAAATTATTATCTAGCAAATATTTATTTTTACGTACTATATTCACGTTGAAATTAAAAAATATAAGAACACTATGAAAAAAGTTTATCTTCTTATTTCGGGTCTTTTTATTTCTTCAGCTGTACTTGCTCAAGAAGTTAAAAATGTAGGTATTGGAACTTCTGCACCAGATAAATCTGCGGTGTTAGATATACAATCGAGTGACAAGGGACTTTTGATTCCTCGTCTAACAGAACAACAAATCAAGGCCATTGCTCAACCAGCAAAAGGTCTTCTTGTTTTTCAAACAGATGAGTCTAAATCTGGATTTCTTTTCTTTGATGGAGATAAATGGTCTCCGTTAACATCAGATGGTGCCAATGCCGTGACTACTATGGATGTTAATGGCTGGTCATTAACAGGAAATGTTACTGGGGTGTCTGGTGTGAAGGCCGCTGCGAATGCTACAAGTTTTATAGGGACTCCGGCAGCTTTTCCTATTAACTTTAAGATTGGGGCCTTCAAAGCGGGTGAAATAGGAGTTAATGCAACTAAGAATATTTTCTTAGGAATACAGGGTGGGGAGTCTATGGCAGGAGGAATTAATAATGTGGGGTTGGGAGCTCAGAGCCTTCAGTATAATGCTTCGGGAAGTAATAATCTAGCAATTGGTACATTTTCTTTAAGAAACAATACAGGTAATTTAAATGTAGCAATTGGAACGATTGCTCTTAGAGATAACTTGGGGGGTAATCAAAACGTAGCAATTGGGGCGAATGCAATGAGTAATTCGAGCGGTAATTCAAATGTTGCGATTGGACGTGCGGCAGGTCAAAACGCAGTGGGGAGTGGTAGTGTATTCATTGGATACAATGCGGGACGAAATGAAGCTACAGGAAATAGGCTATATATTGCAAATACAGAGACAGAAAACCCTCTGATAAAAGGAGAGTTTGACAAAAATACTCTAAGGATTAATACAAAGAATACTACTTCAAATACCGTTGGTTTCTTGGCTATTGGAAACTTTGATGCTACATTTCCCATGCCAACCTCTAACTCGTATAAGTTAATTGTTCAGGGAGGGATTATTACAGAAAAAGTTAAGGTTGCATTAAAGGACACGCAGGACTGGGCTGACTACGTTTTCGAGCCGGAGTACAAAGCTAATATGTTAAGTTTGGAAGAGGTAGAAGCTTTCACCCTTAAGAATAAGCATTTACCTAATGTACCATCAGCAAAAGAAATGGTAGAAAAGGGGTTAGATGTAGGTGAAACTTCAAGGATGTTTATGGAGAAAATAGAGGAGCTTACACTTTATGTAATCGAATTAGATAAGGAGGTTAAGGCACTAAAAGCAGAGAATGCTAAACTTAAGAAATAAGAATTTTCTTCCTAATTAAGCAAAAGCTACTTAACTTTATCGTTGGGTAGCTTTTGTGTCTAAAACTTTCCCTTTTTTTATGCTAAAACTTTTACATCGCTATAACGATAAGTTTGTGTCCAAATGGTTGGTTTTGACCATGGATATCTTTATTGTAGCCTTTGCTTTTGTAATAGCGGTGGCTGTGAGGTATAATTTTGATTTTCGGTACTTTGATCCTTCTCTTTTCAAGTATCATATTGCCTTACTTTGTATAATTAAGGTTTTCTTCTTTAATGTCTTTGCTACATACTCCGGAATAATAAGACATACCACGCTTAATGATGCCAAGCAGATTTTAAAGGCGTCTTTATTGGGATCCGGTTTGTTAATCGGGCTTAATTCTGTCAATGGTCTTTTTGCGGGGAATTATTTCTCAATACCCAATACCATCCTGTTTATTGATTTCTTCATTTCTGTTTTTGGCTTAATAGCCAGTAGGGTCCTTATAAAGAACGTATTTGACGGACTAGCAGATAGTTTTAAATCAAGAAAGAAGGTCATAATTTATGGTGCTGGTCGTTTGGGTTTGTTGACTAAAGATACCCTTTTGGCGGATGGAACAAGCCAATACAAAATTTTGTGTTTAGTTGACGATAATTCCCAGAAAATTGGAAAAAGGATTGATGGGGTAAAAGTTCTTTCTCGGGCGGACGCAATAGAATTAGTAAAGACATCCAGGCTTGATAATATTGAGATGGTCTTTGCTATTCAGGCAATTTCAACGGTTCGGAAAGGAGAAATCACCGAAGAGTTTATGGAATTAGGTATACCATTGCGTATGGTGCCTCCAGTTAAACAATGGATAAATGGGCAACTCAGCCCGGCACAAATATCCAATATTAGTATAGAAGACTTATTGGATAGGCCATCTATTCAGATTAATAATCGGTCGGTTAAGGCTTTTGTTAAAGGTAAGAGAATCTTAGTTACAGGGGCCGCAGGATCTATAGGTAGTGAAATCGTTCGACAATTAATAAGTTTTGAACCTGAGCAGGTAATCATTCTGGACCAGGCAGAGTCTCCGCTATATGATTTGGAAAGCGAGTTGACTCGTCTTAAAAGTAACCTCAGGTACGACATGAAGTTGTCCGTGGAGGTGAGGAGCATTACGAATATGGCTCAAATGGAAAAGGTTTTTGTCAGATACAAACCAGAAGTGGTTTTCCACGCAGCAGCATATAAACATGTCCCTTTAATGGAGGCTAATCCATTTAAGGCGGTGGAAGTTAATACCTTTGGGACACAAGGTTTGGCGGATTTAGCCAGTAAGCATAAGGTGGAGAAGTTTGTATTTATTTCGACAGATAAGGCCGTGAACCCAACTAATGTAATGGGGGCTACCAAACGTCTGGCTGAGATATATGTACAGAGTCTGAATAGTAACCACGATAATGATACGCGTTTTATTGTTACCCGTTTTGGAAATGTTCTGGGAAGTAATGGCTCTGTCATTCCACTGTTTAAGAAGCAAATAGAGCAGGGAGGTCCGGTTACCGTAACGCATAAAGATATTATACGGTATTTCATGACCATCCCGGAGGCGTGCCAGTTGGTTTTGGAAGCGGGAACGATGGGTAAAGGTGGAGAGATTTTCGTTTTTGATATGGGAGTTCCGGTCAGGATAGTTGACTTAGCGGAAAAGATGATTAAGCTTTCCGGCTTTGACCCCTATACCCAAATTGCAATAGAGTTTTCAGGCCTAAGGCCAGGAGAGAAACTGTATGAGGAGTTACTTAGTGATGAGGAGTCTACCATACCCACACATCACGCCAAAATTATGGCAGCAAAGGTAAAAGCCCAAAACCATGCTATTATTTACACGGAGTTTGTAACTACAAGAAAGGTACTGAATGAAATGATGCCGCTGGAAATTGTACGCTTTCTAAAAAGAATGGTACCGGAATATATATCTAACAATTCTCCTTTCGAAAAGCTTGATGAAGAGCAAGAGGAATCAGCAGTATAAGATCCGTTAATCCTCTACTCTTGTTCCCTCGGCTATCTCTATAATATAAGGTTTTCCGCCTTCTTTTTCTATTGCTTCTGCTACCGCTTCGGCATTATTCGGAGCATATGCAAACATACAACCTCCACCTCCAGAACCATTTATTTTAGCACCTAACGCACCTGTTTTGAGAGAGGCTTCAACCATACGGTCAATTTTCTGGGTAGAGACCTTTTTGGCATCCCGGAGGCTATCTTGGTGTAGGTTAAGTAATTCACCTACTCTTTTCTGGTCTATATTCCCGCTTTCGAACATGGATCTTGCTTCTATCAGAATATCGCGGTCCGAGAGGTTGCCTTTTAAAAGTTTAAATTGGGCATCATCTAAAAAATTCTCGTAATTATCTGCTATCTCAGCCGGACTATTAAAGAGATCGAAGGTAGGGTCTTTTTCTTTGAGTTTTGACAGCACATCTAACATCCCAAATTTTACGTGTTTGAGAATTCCTAAGGTATCTTTTGGTTCCAGGGAATCACCCAAAACAAAGCTCCCTAGGCTTACAGGATAAGACAATGCTTTTACCTCGGGTGTGGTTTGCAAGTACATAATATTACCTAAGGCGGTAGAGAACTGGTCCATCATACCCCCTGGTTCTCCAAATTCGTTTACTTCTGCATCTACGGCAAGCTTACCAATCATAAATTGGTTTATAGTAGGATTAGGTTTTACATCGGCCATTTGAGCCAGGAAATGAATCCAGCTAACCAAAAGGGCAGAAGAACTGGATGTCCCGGAGTTTATAGGAATATTTCCTCTCACATGCACATCAAATCCTGAGTTAAACTGATATCCGTTTCTTCTGAGAATATTGATTGCCGATTTATAATAATCTCGTTCTTTGGTGTAAGTAAGTTCGGGTTCGAGGAAGAAGACCTCTTCGGAATTAATGTCCGGTAAGTTTATATGGATTTTATTATCGGATCTTTTTTCACCCGTAATACTAATCCGGCGGGATATTGCTGCAGCTATAACTGGTAAACCTAGGTAATCTTGGTGTTCTCCAAAAAGGCAAATCCTGCCAGGCGTTGAAACTTTCATAGTTTGCGTTAAGATGTGGTTATTGGACACAACTTCATAGTTTAAATCAGGCAAAACTAAGAATAATTTCATCATTTATTTGTTCCCGATTAAACTAAAATAATATGTGTAGAGGCTTTTACAGGGTTAAGAAACTGTTAAAAAACCAGTTACGATTTGGAGATGTACTTTTTTTTAGTAAATTCACAGAACAATAAGGTTTAAATGGGGCGGCAAGTTTTGATACTGAATGCCGATTACAGTGCAATAAGTACTTGCACTGTTCCAAAGGCATTTTTATTGGTTTATTTAAATAAAGCCGAAATGGTTTCGGAGAGCGAAATGTATGCACTAAGAACCGTTTCTCAGGTGTTTGCTATGCCCACTATTATCCGCTTGCATCAATATGTAAAAGTGCCTTACAAAAGCATAGTGATGACCCGCCACAACATTTTCAAACGAGACCATAATCAATGTCAATACTGCGGAGCTACTAAAAATCTAACTTTGGATCACGTTCTACCAAAGTCTCGCGGAGGTAAGACTGTCTGGGACAATTTGGTAACGGCTTGTGTTTATTGTAACTCTAGAAAAGGAGATAAACTACCAGATGAAATGGGTATGCCTTTAAAGAAAAAGCCATTTAAACCATCCTTTTTGATGTTTGTACGGGACTATTCTGGTCTTGTACAGCAAGATTGGCTTCCTTACTTGAATAGATGGAAATAGGGTTATAACTTTGTGGAAACACAGAAGAACAGATGAACTATTTTATACCCCTATTTGAGGGAAATGACACCTCCTTTATTCCGAAATCTTATCTAGATGGTTTTGCAGGAAAAGCAAAAGAGCATGTATTTTATGCAGACCAGGACGGGAACAAGTATCATGTTTGGGGATTGGGGAAAAAGAGAGATTCTTTTTCGATCACCAACGCTGTCAGGAGTTTCTTTTATAAGCAAAAGAAAAATTTGAAAGGTCAGGTCGAAATCAAGCTTAATGATGAGGTTGCCAAGTTTGCTGCAGAAATAAGCCAAGGGCTGCATTTAGGCAAGTACGAGATAGGGTATTTAAAGACAGTAGACGAGGATACCGAAACCTGGTATGACAACGGTCCTAACTTTAGTTTTTCCGGGTCTTTTAATAGTGCAGACATCCAGAAAGGGCGAGACTTTGCCTTTGTACAGATGCGTATTATGAAGTGGTGTGATGCTCCCGGGAATTACAAAACACCGCAAATCTTAGCAAAGTGGATTGTAGAATCTGGTAAGGAAAGCGGATTTGAGGTAGAAATCTATGATAAAAACAAACTGGAAGAATTGGGTTTTCATGCTTTGCTGGGAGTGGGGAGAGGCAGTAGAGAAAATCCGCCCTTATTTTGTTTGCTAAAGTATACACACTCCGATGCGACAAAAACAATTGGTTTGGTTGGGAAAGGAGTAACGTTTGATACGGGTGGTGTTTCTTTAAAACCCGGAGATAATATGAGCTACATGAAGTCTGATATGGGCGGGGCAGCGGCGGTAGCAGGTACTTTTGAAATGGCAGCAAGGTTGAAATTGCCTGTGAACCTTATCGGGGCCATTCCCATTACGGAAAATTGTATAGATTCGTATGCGATTAAACCCGGAGACGTTATTAGCTCTTATTTAGGTAAGACGATTGAAGTAATCAATACCGATGCGGAAGGCCGCTTAATTTTGGCGGATGCGTTAGGGTATCTTACCAAGAACTATCCTACAGACGTACTGATAGACTTGGCCACTTTAACAGGAAACTGCATAATGGCCTTGGGATATAAAGCTGCGGCTCTGATTTCGCCTAATGATGAGTTAGCAGAAGACTTGTTTAGAGCCGGTTTAGAAACCGGAGAAAAAGTGTGGCGGATGCCGCATTGGGACGAGTATAAAGATTCATTAAAATCGGACATCGCAGATTTGAAAAACTTGGCAGGTTCGCCAATAGGCGGGGCAATAAATGCGGCAAAATTTCTGGAAGAGTTTGTAGATAAACACAATTCTTGGGCACATCTGGATATTGCAGGAACAGCATTTGGAGATTCGGAGTATGGCTCTATGAAGTCAGCCACGGGATATGGAGTCCGTTTATTAATCCATTACATAGAGTCGAGCATAAAATAGATACTGTAGAGCCAAATTGTTTGGATTTACTTAGTCTTTTTGTGCTTGTAAGCCGTATATGATATACAACTTTTTTGGAGAGATTGTCCTTTCGGTGGGATTATTCTTAATATTTTTGTAAAAACAGAACCTTAAAATATTTTCTTGGAATGAAAAAAATAATCTTTGGTTGGCTCTGTTGCCTTTCCTTTTCTGGAATTGCACAACAGAAACTTCCTCTCACAGATTTATCTGGCTTTGAATCAAAAAAAGATAATTGGAAAATCGTTGGAGATGCCAAGGCATCGATAGACCAAAAGAACACTCTGGTCTCCAGTCCAGGAACTGGGGTCTTGGTGTGTCAGCATGACCAAGATACGTACGGCGAAGAATTTGATCTTTTTACAAAGGAAGAATATGGAGATATGGATTTTTCTCTTGAGTTTATGTTGGGAAGAGAATCCAATTCGGGTATTTATTTGCAAGGACGTTATGAGGTTCAACTGTATGATAGCTGGGGAGTGAAAAATCCAAAGTTTTATGATTGTGGAGGAATTTATCAAAGAAGAAATGCGGATGGTAGTCAGTTTGAAGGATACGCCCCGAGATACAATGCATATAAAGCACCAGGACTCTGGAACAAAATGGATATCTCATTTCAAGCACCCAAATTTGATGCATCTGGCAAGAAGATTAGCAACGCCAAAATTTTATATGTGAGGTTAAATGGGTTGTTGATACACGAAAACGTGGAACTCAGCGGGCCTACGGGCGGTGCAGTGGGGCAAAACGAAGTGGCGAAAGCTTCTTTAAGGATACAGGGGGATCACGGTTCAGTGGCATTCAGAAACATTGAAATAAAAAACTATTCACAAAAACCGGGGTATGTTTCTGATTTAAGTTACAAAACCTACTATGGTAGCTATATGCATGATGCAGACCTAAGTGCAGTGAAGGTGGACGCCCAAGGAAATACTTCAGATTTGACCTGGGAAGTAACCAAAGAGGAAAATAATTACGTGTTTTTTATTAAAGGGAAGTATCACGCTCCCGTAGACGGTAAGTATACTTTTGTGGCTCAGCTTGGAGGCCATGGTGCTCTGAAAATTGATGGCAAAGAAGTCATAGATAATAGATGGACACGAGAAGGCACGCGTTCTGCGGAAGTTGAATTGAAAGCAGGAGAACATGTATTTGAATTGTTTAACAACAAAAGAGATGGTTGGATAAAGCCCGTATTGGGTTTCTGGTCGTCAGGACCCGGGTTTAGACTTACGCCCCATCATGTTCCGGGTTCTGTGATTTCAGGCAAACCTAATGACCCCATTTTATTAAATGCAACTACGAACACCAATCTAAGAAGTTTTATGGATTGGAAGAAAAAAGAGAGCGACAAGAATTTTAGGGTAGTACACGCTATTTCTATTGGCTCGCCTGAAGGTTTGCACTACACATATGATTTGGACAAAGGAGCTATTATTCAAGCATGGAAGGGCGACTTTCTGGACACCACACCTATGTGGCATGACAGAGGAGACGGATCGTCGAAGCCAATGGGAAGCATCACCCGTTTTAACCACGATTTGCTTTTAAATCCACTAGAAATAAATAGCTGGAAAACAGATACCACAGGAACAGGTTATAAACCTAAAGGTTATAGCTTAGATGAGAATGATTTACCCACGTTCCATTACAAAATATTGGGAGCGGAAGTAAAAGATAAGGTAAGGATAAAGGAGGGGAAATACATACATAGAGAGGTGGATATTTCTAATGCTGCTAATATGTTTGCCCGTTTGGCCGTTGGAGACAATGTAGTGCAAGTAGCAGAGAATTTGTATGCGGTAGATGACAAAACATATTATGTGAGGATAGAAGACGATGCAGAAAGATTTATCCTAAACGGAAATCAACTTATCGTTAAACCGAAAAATAACTCCTTACGTTACTCCATTATTTTTTAAAGAAGACTATGAAGAACTATATAATTATTCTGTTAGTGGCCGTTTTCTTTTCGGGAAATGTGTTTGGCCAAGAGTCGCCCAAAGAGGAGGATTTTTATAAGATTGTAACCTTACCTGTTCCGGAAGGTGTTTTATTAGAAGTTGGAGGTGTAGAAATGATGCCGAATGGTTCTGTAGCTTTGGCT
Organism: uncultured Lacihabitans sp.; assembly: GCA_964489955.1. GTDB lineage: Bacteria > Bacteroidota > Bacteroidia > Cytophagales > Spirosomataceae > Leadbetterella. The sequence goes on from CAZBAV010000058.1 coordinate 18,599, forward strand.
ACGAGAAGGGGAGATATCTGGATTATTGACAATCCTACATCGGTAAAGCCTTACTTTAGAAAATTTGCATCGGGGCTCCATGAGGTTTTAGGTTTGATGTATAAAGACGGGTCTTTTTATTGTGCTCAAAGAGGAGAACTTACTAAACTGACCGATACAAACGGAGATGGTAAGGCAGATAAATACGAAACCATTCATGCATGGGATATAAGCGGGCATTATCATGAATATTCTTTTGGACCAAAACAGGCTCCAGACGGCAGCTTTTATGTGAGTGGCAATGTGGCTTTCGGGGACGAGGAATGGTGGAGAGGAGAGTCTAAAACAAACACACGTGGAACCATCTTTAAAGTTTGGGAAGATGGTCGTCTTGAGTTGTTTGCGGCAGGTGTGCGTTCTCCAGCAGGATTAGGAATGGTTGGAGATGAACTATTTTATACTGACAACCAAGGGGATTGGTTCGGTTCTGGTGGTGTATGGCACATTGAAAAAGGAAAATTTTATGGAAATCCGGCTAGTTTGAAGTGGAAAAACGTGGAGAAGCTGGTAGGAATTACAGAAGAAGACTTTTATAAAGAACGTGATGTAAGGAGAGTAAAAGGACCGGGAGGAAACATTATTAAGCCTGAGAACGTAGTAGACGAAACACCACAAGCTTTTTATGAGTTAAAAGAGAAGTTCCCTACTGTTCAGCCTCCTGCAGTTTGGCTTCCGCATGGGATCTTGGGGATTTCTAACTCGGAGATTTTGGTAGATAAGACCAAAGGTAGTTTTGGCCCATTCTCTGGTCAGCTTTTTGTGGGAGATCAGGGGCAGTCTAAAATCATGAGGGTCTATCTGGAGAAAATCAATGGACAATATCAAGGTGCTGCCTGGGATTTTCGTCAGGGTTTTCAATCGGGTGTATTGAGGATGGCTTTTGCTCCAGATGGTTCTATGTTTGTGGGAGAAACCAACAGAGGATGGGGCTCTGCCGGTGATGCTAATCAGGGCTTCCAACGTTTAATCTGGAACGGTAAGCTTCCTTTCGAAATGCTCACCTGCAAAGCTATGCCAGACGGGTTTGAGATAGAGTTTACTATGCCTATAGACAAAAAATCTGCGGAAGACCTAAATTCCTATTCTGTACGTAGTTTTAACTATAAGCACCACCCGGTATACGGTTCTCCTCCAATTTGGGAGAAAGAATTGGCTGTAAAAGGAATTAAATTGAGTGCAGACAGAAAGACACTAAGGATTGTAGTAGATGGTCTACGACCTTATTTTATACATGAAGTGAATTTGGATGGTATCCGGGCTGAAGAAAAGTCGTGGTCTTTAATACATCCATCGGTTTACTATACACTGAACATTATTCCTGACGGACAAAAACTATCTGCAAACGAGATTACAGGTGCAAAAGGTAAAAATCCAGCAGCAAAAGCTCCTAGCAAACAAGTAGAAAACCTGGTTTCACCGGATGGTAAAAACCAACCATCTGCCAGTGCGGCAGTAGCTGCTAAGCCTACTTTTGCTAGTTTAAAGCCTTTACTGCGTAAACACACCTGTTTGGCTTGTCATGATGAGGGCAAGAAAATGATTGGGCCCTCATTTAAAGAGATTGCAAAAAGGAAATACACGAATGCCCAAATGATACAATTGATAAAGGAGTATCAAGTATTCTTTTTGATGATCCTCGTTGCTCCTATGCCGCCGATGTCTCATCTACCCAAGGCAGATTTAGAGAAAATAGCGACTTATATTAACTCATTGAGATAGGGCGAAAGCCCTTTTTCTGTTTTCAGTACAGACAATTATGGAAATAATTTCCCACTCATTTTTGAAAAGTAATCAAGCTCTGTCTATTGTTTATCTTTTTGAGCTGACGAATTATAACCTTCATTATATCCTTTCTTAAAAGATTCAGAGGTGCTTTTATAGTTGATAGCACTATCAATAACAAAAAAAACAAAGAAGCCCAGAAATAAGTATTTGATGTCTCTCTTAGTGATGTTTTTGAACATATTTGATGTAGATTTTATAAACCAAAGCTACTTTTTAATTTTCAATAATCCTAACCCAAAAACTGCATAAGATAATTTCTGGAAGTACGTATGGCAGCAAAAACATCCTCCTGGCTACTTTCATAGGCTTTATCTTCTACTTCTATCACTACAGGACCTCGGTAACGCACATCTGTAAGAGCGGCAAAAAACTGTCCCCAACGGACATCGCCAAGTCCTGGCAATTTCGGGGAGTGGTATAGGGATGGCAGAGCAAAAGCCCCGTGTAAGTCCAGTTTATCTCTATATATTTTTATATCTTTCAAATGGATGTGGTGAAGTCTATCTTTATAATTATAGATAGGTTTTATCTCGTCCATCATTTGTAGTACAGGGTGCGACGGGTCGTAGTTTAAGCCAAAAAGAGGAGTGGGGAAGGCCTCGAACATATAGTCCCACACAGCTGGAGAAATAGCAAGATTGTTTCCTCCCGGCCATTCATCTTCGGTATAAAGCATGGGGCAGTTTTCTATCCCTATTTTTATTTGTTCTTTTTCCGCCACCTCTATTATGGGTTTCCACAGCTTTTTAAAAAGCTCTAGGTTCTCCCGCATATTTAGGTGTTTGTTTCGCCCAATGAAGGTGTTTACTACAGGAATATCCAGAGTGTTGGCGGCACGGATAATTTTCTTGATATGCTCTATGTAAAACTCAGATTTCTCTTTATCGGCATCCAGAGGATTGGGGTAATAGCCTAGTCCTGAGATAAAAATATTATTTTGCTTGAGTATTTTCTTGATTTCTGTGGAGTCATAATTCTCCACATCAATATGTGTGACGCCCGCATATCGTCTTTTATCGGAGTTATCACCCGGCCAGCACATGGCCTCTATACATTGGAAACCGTTTTTAGAAGCAAATTCTGATACTTCTATAAAAGACATATCAGGCAAGATGGCCGAAACAAATCCTAACTGGAACATAATGCGGTTTTTTTGAACATAAAAATAAGAACAAAATGGAGGAATAGGGTAGTTTGGAGTATTGAATTGAAAACGGCTTGGAGTTTAACGATGGAGGTTTCCCTTTTAAGATCTCTCGAAGACAACTCCTAGTTCGGGCTAGGGCAGCATAACCCTTTTCGAAATAGGCTATGCCGAAATTTATTGACTAAACATTCTACTTAAGAAGTAGTGCAACATCCCATAAATCAAAATCACTGCTATAGTGTTTGAGAGAATTACCACAGTGGACAATAATGGTTTCTTTGTGCGGGATAATATAAATATTCTGTCCGAGGTTTCCATTCGCATAGTAATGAAAAGTACCGTCTTCGTTTACATGGCCCCACCATTGATAGTTGTAATAAATTCTCTTTTCCTTTGTCCCAAACCATCTGGGGTATATCTCTCGGGGAATTGATTTATTTTCTCGGGTAGACTCCAGCACCCAATCCTTTGATATAATTTGGTCACCGTACCAGTTCCCTTCCTTCAGCATGAGCTGGCCAAAGCGGGCATAATCAATAGCTCTGGCAATTAATCGGCTAGGCATGTATTCAAATTTAGACTCTTTGCTATCTATAGAGAAAAGAGCATCATACTCCATTATTTGTGACCACAATTTTTGCTCCAGATACTTGGATACAGTCATATTTGCAGCTCTTTCGACAATCAATCCCAAGTAGCTTGTATTATAATTAGAATATTGGAAGCCTTTGCCGGGGTCAGACGAAATTTCTACCTCTTCCAATAGACGCTTCCGGACATGGGGATGGTAGTAGCCTACAGCCTCATCATGCCAGGGAGAATGAATAGTAGTGAAAGGTATTTGACTTGTATTGTATGCAAGCCCGGAACGCATTTCAAGGAGATTCTTAATGGTTATTTTTTGAAAGCGGGAATCACGATCTAAGAGTTCAGGAACATAATTTGTTATGGGGTCATCTACACTTTTAATTAGACTATCATCAATGGCAGCCCCAATCAAAAACGATATAAAGGACTTGGCCATAGATTGAGAATGAAAGTACGAATCTCGGCTAAAACCATTAAAGTATTTTTCATAAATGATGGTGTCTTTTTGAATAACAAGGAGGGCTGTGGTTTGAGACTCATTAGCCCATTCTTCAAAACTATTGAATCCAGTATTTTTTACCAGCTTTTCAAATAAGGACTCCACATATCCCTCTTTTGGCTGGGAAACAAAGGTATTTGGGTTTTTGGTTCCGTGTATTTTGTGACTTTCAAAATTCTTATAATCATAAACAGTTGCCACATTCATTGTTATCAATCGGTAAACGTAGGTAGGCGAATATTTGATTGACAAGGTAATCAGGAGAATACCTAAAGCAATAAAAGGAGAGAATACTATAGTTCTTAAAATAAGTTTCTTATTCGTCATTTATAATTTGTTATAACTATCAAAATAGATTCTATTGCTACTCCACCAGCTTCTTGAAACAGGCATAAGCACTTCCGCTTTCCAGTGATTCTTTGGAAAGGGCTATTCCCTCTTCAAAACTAATGTCTTTTGCAAGGCTGATGGCCAATCCAGCATTTACGGTCACGGCGGCGTTTTGTGCTTGCGTACCGTCTCCTTTTAGTATTTTTATAAGAATAGCTCCCGACTCTTCCAGAGAGTTTCCACCTTTCAGTTCTTCTTGTAATACAGTCCCAAGATTAAAGTGGGATGGGTGGAAAACAGCATCTTTGTTTTGGTAAGCCACACGGAAATCGCCAGTAAGAGAGATTTCGTCATAACCATCTACGGAATGAACTACGGCATAGCGGCCTTCTGCACCAGAAAAAAGACTTTTGTAAACCTCAAAAGTTCCCAGGTCAGAAACCCCGGTTAACTGGATTTTTACTTTGGCAGGGTTTAGGAGGGGACCAAGGATATTAAAAAATGTTTTTATACCCAATTCTTTACGGATGGGTGCTACGTATTTCATAGCAGGATGGAATAGGGGTGCGTGGAGATAGCAGATGTTTGCCGTTTCTATTTTACGCTTCAGATATTCTCCGTCATTGGTGAATTTTATTCCCAAATGTTCCAATACTGTACTACTTCCAACTGCCGAACTCACACCGTGGTTTCCATGTTTGGCTACTTTCAGCCCGGCTCCTGCTACTAAAAAAGCCGAAGTGGTAGAAATATTAAAGGTGTCTTTGCCGTCGCCCCCGGTACCGCACACATCTATAGCATCAAAATCTTCTAAATGGGGATTAAGAGCTAACTCCAACATTCCCTCACGGAAACCTTGGAGTTCTATTGCGGTTACACCTTTTTGTTGTATACCCATCAAAAAGGCCGATATCTGCGACGGATTGACCTCCCCACTACCTATCTGGCTTATCACCTGCCTCGCCTCCTCTCTCTCCAAAGAATTCCCCGCTATTAAAAGACTCAGTATTTTTTTCATAAATCTGTTTTTCAGTCCCAAAATTATTCAATTCTAATTCCCCGTCCTTAATTTTAGTGGTTATTTTCAACCATCCATCCTTTAATTGGGACTTTGGTATAAAACTCAAGCAAGTAATTGTATTAGCTCTTATTTTTGGACAACCATATTAATTTGGAGAATTAATGATAATCATAGAAACAAAAAATATAGCCAAACGCTACGTAATGGGTTCTGAGGTGGTAGATGCTCTCAAGGACATTTCTATTACCATTAAAAAAGGTGAGTATGTGGCTTTCATGGGACCTTCTGGCTCTGGCAAGTCTACGCTGATGAACATTATTGGTTGTTTAGATTCCCCTACTGGAGGTTCTTATGTTTTGAACCAAAAAGATGTAAGCCACATGACGGAAAACGAGCTTGCAGAGGTACGTAATAAGGAAATCGGGTTTGTTTTCCAGACCTTCAACTTACTTCCAAGACAATCTTCTATTGAGAATGTGGCTCTTCCTCTTATTTATGCGGGATACAGTAAGGCAGCACGTACAGAAAAAGCTTTAAAGGTATTAGAAAGCGTAGGTCTTGGAGAAAGGGGAAAGCACAGGCCAAATGAGTTGTCAGGTGGACAACGTCAGCGTGTGGCCGTGGCTCGGGCTCTTGTAAATGATCCGTCTATCCTTTTGGCCGATGAACCCACAGGTAATCTGGATACCAAGACATCCTATGAGATTATGCAGCTTTTTGCTGATATTCATACCAAGGGAAACACGATAATAATGGTTACGCACGAAGAGGATATTGCTCAGTATGCCCACCGAATTATCCGTTTACGTGACGGGCTTATTGAATCTGATATAGTAAACCATAACCCTACAGATCCGGCAGAAATGGCACGGCAGCTAGCAAAATAAAGCGAAAGGTTCTGTCGTTGTTCTAAAAAGTAAATAACGCATTAACAATGAAAAAAATCCTTTTAATAGTATTTAGCCTTGTAGCTGTAGCGGCAATGGCTCAAGAAAAAACAGCGGCAAAAAGCCCAAATGTAACCAATGAGAGCCCAAGTGTTTCGGTTACGTACGGGCAGCCATCAAAAAACGGACGTGAGATTTTTGGAGGTTTGGAGAAGTTCGGGAAAGTGTGGCGTACGGGTGCAAACAAATCCACGATTGTAGAGTTTAAAAAAGATGTTGATTTCGGAGGGAAGAAAGTTAAAGCAGGAAAATATGCCTTATTCACCATTCCAAATGAAAAAGAGTGGACTGTAATTTTGAATTCGGTATGGGATCAGTTTGGAGCGTATTCGTACGAAAAGAATAAGGACAAAAATGTGGCTGAAGTGAAAGTCCCAGTTAAGAATCTTAGTGAGGTAGTGGAGAAACTGGAGATAAAGCCTACGGAAACCGCCTTAAGTATAGCTTGGGATAAAACCTCGGTTTCTGTGCCTTTGAAGTTTTAAGATTTTTAGAGTGTATAGGAATAAGCCCGTGGTTTTAATCATGGGCTTATTTTTTTACAAAACATTTTTTGGTGTTCCTGCCAGGTAACTTTCGAAGTTGTCCATACAAATATCCCATAGTCTTTTACGGGCTTCAACTGTGGCCCAAGCTATATGTGGACTGATTTTACAGTTCTTGGCCGTGAGCAGTGGATTACTTGCTTTTGGCGGTTCTTCTGAAAGCACATCAAGATATGCCCCTCCTATTTTTCCAGTATTGAGGGTATCTGCCAAGTCTTGTTCATGGATTAAGCCTCCCCGTGCAGTATTGATAAGAAAAGCATTTTCTTTCATAAGCGAAAGGCTACCTTTATTAATAAACTCCTGGTTTTCTTGTGTTAAAGGGCAATGTAAGGACACAAAGTCTGATTTTTGAAGGAGTTCTTCCAAACTAGCTGGTTTTACTCCGGTTGTAGGATTAATAGGGTTGGGTTTATAGACTAAGACATTCATATCGAATGCAAGAGCCAATTCAGCCACTTTTTTGCCTATGTCGCCAAAACCAATGAGGCCAAGGGTTTTGCCTTTTAAGTCAAAAATAGGGTAATTGTAATAACAGAAATCAGAGCTGTTAAGCCAATTGCTGTTGTCGGAATGCTCTGCAAGTCGATTTGCAAAAGCCAAAATCATGGCAAAAACTTGCTGGGCTACGGAGTTTGTACTGTACCCACGGGCGTTTGTAACAGTTATTCCCAATTCCTTTGCGGAAGCAATGTCAACAATGTTAAAACCAGTGGCTGTCACACCGATATACCGCAATTTTGGCAGCTGCAAGAGTGTTTCTCTATCCAGCGGCACCTTGTTGGTAAACACGGCATCGGCGTCTTTTGCCCGTTCTAATATTTGTTCTTTTGATGTACGGTCAAACCTTTCAAAATCGCCCAATTTCGAAAGGGCGTCTACATGTACCTCTACTGGATTGATGGTATATGCATCTAGATATACAATTTTCATAAATCTTTTGCCCCCTTCTGTACAATGACCTCTTTTACCAATTTAACCGCATTAAAATACAATATAATACAAGTTGCGTCCGACTCATTTTGTATTTGTTCGCATTGCGGGCCTTCTTCCAGAAAATACACCCAGAATTTTTCATTCTTTTTCCCCAATCCCTGAAAATCATAGCGGCCAAGGGTTTTATAAACCACATTTTCCGAGATCTCTAAAAATGCATCTTTATTACTTTTTATGAACTCCAACTGTTTTTTACGATCACCTTTGCAAGCAGCCCTGTCGGCTTTAAACGTTTTGGTATCTAAACCTTCTAACTCTACAGGTTTAGAGTAAGAACATGCCGCAAGAAGGACGATTGCGGCAAAAAATATACAAATGTTTTTCATTCTAATAAAGAGTCAATTACGCTACTGGCAATGGAAATAATAAAACTAAAGATTAGGGGCTGTAAGAAGCCTTCTACTTTAAAGCCTGTTACCAAATAGTGGCACATGTATACTACTATAACCGAAATTACAAGAGAAAATAGGCCAAGGGTAAGAATGGTAACGGGCAGGGCTATGAGCTTTAACACTGGTTTAACAATACCGTTAAGTAAGCTCATTACAAACGCCACAATCACGGCCGTGGTAAAAGTGTCTACGGAAATTTTACTTAAAAACTGTGGTACATAGTACACTATGATGCCCGTAAGCACTAAGCGAATAACGTAATTTATCATGATTTATGTCTTTTTATTAATACATCCAAAACTTCGTCAAGTTCTATATTTTTTGCTTCTAATAAAACTAAATAGTGGAAAAGTAAGTCGGCAGCTTCCCCTAGGAAGAGGTCTTTGTTGTCATCCTTGGCTTCTATCACCAGTTCTACGGCCTCTTCTCCCACTTTCTGGGCTACCTTGTTTATTCCTTTCTTAAAAAGGGAAGCGGTGTAAGACGTATCTTCTGAAGCCTCTTTGCGTGATTTTATGATTTCGGCTAGGGTTCTTATAAAGCCAACTTTTGCGTTGTTAGTTTCTTCCCAACAGGTGTCTGTGCCGGTGTGGCAAACTGGCCCCTCAGGTAGTGCTTGGATCAGGATAGTATCCTGGTCGCAATCTACTTTGTGGCTCACATAGTTTAGGAAATTGCCAGATGTTTCGCCTTTTACCCATAGTCGGTTCTTAGACCTGCTAAAAAAAGTCACGTGCCCTGTAGAAATTGTTTTTTCTAAACTTTCAGCATCCATATATCCAAGCATAAGAACCTTGGAAGTGTAAACGTCTTGAATAACAGCAGGTATAAGTCCTTTAGAGAAATCGGGTGTTCTATCCATGAGATAATTTTATTAGGTGCAAAAATACCAAGAGTTAGCGAGACCTAGAATTTTTTTTGAAATATGTTTTGCAATTAAAAAATGGGCTCTTATCTTTGCACCCACATTCAGCGAAACAGTTAGCGATAACAGAATTTCTAAAAAAAATAATACGCGGAAGTAGCTCAGTTGGTAGAGCGTAACCTTGCCAAGGTTAAGGTCGCGGGTT
>CAZBAV010000059.1:0-27666 GCA_964489955.1 uncultured Lacihabitans sp.
GGCCAGTTTGTAGTACGTAAGATACTACAAACTGGCCGTTCTTTTGTAGCATTAAGTTTTTTAGACGCTGCAAGAGGGCATATTTCACCGTCTGGAACATTTCTGCACCCCGATGGTAAATTGGGCTTACCATCCACCCTTACCATTAACCTCCACAAGGGATGGAAAGACATAGCAACAGGCTTAGAACCAGTAAAAAACAAAAAACACACTTACTACGCACCTGACTTTGATGTATTATATGACAGCCCTCTTCTACTAGGAAATCTAGACTCTCTACCAACTTTTGATGTGCAAGGAGTGCCTCACTATTTCCAGGGGCATAAATTAGGAAACTTTGACAAACAGATTTTTATTGATGACCTCAAAAAAGTTGTAGAAGCTTGTGTAGGGGTAATTGGAGACATCCCTTTTAAACGCTATACATTTATAGGGATTGGACCTGGGGCGGGTGGCATTGAGCACTTAAACTCTACTACCGTTTCCTTTAGCGGAGACGAAAGCCTAAATACTCCTGATGGCAGAGCCAGGATGTTAAGTTTCTTGGGTCATGAGTATTTCCACCACTACAATGCGAAACGCATCAGACCTATAGAACTGGGCCCGTTTGATTACGACAATGGTAGCCGCACAAGAATGCTTTGGGTAGCAGAAGGGATCACTACTTATTATGACCACATGTTACTCCGCTGGGCAGGACTACAGGAACCAGCCAAAGTGTATGAGGCTTTCCAGAAGAATATACTGGGGTATGAGAGAACCCCTGGAAAACTCTTCCAATCGGTAACACAGGCAAGTTATGACACGTGGTCTGATGGCCCGTTTGGCCGCAAAGGAGATGAGGTAAACAAAACAGTCTCATACTACGAAAAAGGCCCAGTTTTGGGCTGGATGCTGGATCTTAAAATCCGTCATGAAAGTAAAAATAAAAAGAGTTTAGATGATGTAATGCGAAGTCTGTATTATGATATTTATAAAAAACAAAACCGTGGATATACTGAGCACGAGTTCAGAGATATTTGCGAAAAACATGCGGGAGTTTCTTTGGAGGAATTCTTCAATTATGTTTACACCGTACAAAAACCCGACTATGGAACGTATTTGGCATATGCCGGTTTAGAAATTGATACGAAAGAGAAAGTTACAAATGCTGGCTGGCACGGAATCCAAGTCTCAGAGAAAAACGATAGCCTTTTTGTACAAAATGTAGATTGGGAATCTCCTGCTTGGCGTGAAGGCATTAGAAGAGGAGATGTGTTACTAAAAGTGAACGGCAAAAAAGCTTCTAAAGATTTATCTGTAGGAAAGAAAGGTGACATTGTGGAGTTTGAGACCCAGAAAAGTGGCAAAATCCCTCTTATCCTTTCAGAGAAAAAAGAAGCCAGCTATGTTATAACTGAATCTCCGCAAACAAATCCATTGCAAAATGAAATCAGAAAATCCTGGCTAAAACTTTAGTCTGGAAAATATGACTTGGCTCTAGTTTATTTAAGTGAGTATTTTTTTAACCACATAGGTGAAAACTAAAAAAGAGGACAAATTAATTTTCACCACAATAGCTATGTGAAGAATGCTTGTATTCCTTATGTAGTCTAAACCCATTACTCCTATGTGGTTTGATATTAGAAGTTTACTTTCTGTGACTATTTCTACTCGCTGAAGTAAACTACAGCCTATGACTTTTATAATTACTTGCCGCAGGTTCACTTACATGGATCTGCGGCTTCTGCTTTTTACAGGTACCAGGGTCTCACTGCCTATCCATAAACAAAAGTCAAAAAGAACATATTTACAAGACAATTTTCTCACTAAGTCTTGCCCCTAAACGAGTGTCAAATTTAGAAACATTATAGATAAGAACCCTTAAACGAAAAACCTTCAAAATGCTATAAAACAAGCAATTAAGGAGTCAAAAAATCACACTATAGGAAATATGACCAATATCATATTTCCCTTTATCCCCCGTCATACTTTCAGGCCCTTTCACCCTACTACTTTTACGTCAAATTTATAACCTCTATTCATTTATGGTAAACAATACCCATCATCCATCGGCTGGGGGCTTGGAGCAGTTCGAATACGACAATAAAATAGTTAAGGCCTTCCTTATTGCCTCCGTTGCTTATGGGGTAATCGGAATGCTAGTAGGACTAACATTGGCCATCCAGCTATTTTTACCCGAAGCAAATTTCGAGAACCCGCATACTACGTTTGGTAGGTTAAGGCCGCTGCATACCAATGCCGTGATTTTTGCCTTTGTGGGTAACGCTATGTTTGCGGGTATCTATCATTCATCGCCCCGCTTGCTGAAAACAGCCATCTTCAGTAAAACCCTTTCCTGGATACATTTTTGGGGCTGGCAATTAATTATTCTTGCAGCAGCTATTACGCTTCCGCTTGGTCTGTCCAGTAGTAAAGAATATGCAGAACTAGAATGGCCAATAGACATTGCCATTACCCTTATCTGGGTTGTTTTTGCAATTAACTTCTTCGGAACAGTCCTTAAACGTCGTGAAAAGCACATGTATGTGGCTATATGGTTTTACATAGCCACCATAGTTACGGTAGCCGTATTACACATAGTAAACTCTTTGGCTATACCTGTTTCATTAACTAAAAGCTACTCCATGTTTGCAGGGGTGCAAGATGCCTTAGTACAGTGGTGGTATGGACATAATGCCGTAGCATTTTTCTTAACAACTCCCTACTTGGGTCTGATGTACTACTACTTACCTAAAGCTGCAAATAGACCGGTTTTCTCTTATAAACTTTCTATTATACACTTCTGGTCACTGATTTTCATCTACATTTGGGCAGGACCGCACCATTTGCTTTATACGTCACTACCAGACTGGGCACAGAGTTTAGGAACAGTGTTTTCTATCATGCTGATAGCTCCATCTTGGGGAGGTATGCTTAACGGACTCCTAACCTTACGTGGTGCTTGGGATAAAGTTAGAGAAGACCATGTACTTAAGTTCTTTGTGGTAGCGGTTACAGCATATGGTATGGCCACTTTTGAGGGCCCGATGCTTTCTCTTAAAAATGTAAACGCCATAGCACACTACACCGACTGGATTGTTGCCCACGTACACGTTGGAGCATTAGGTTGGAACGGTTTCATGATATTTGGTCTTCTATACTTCTTGGTTCCTAGAATGTGGAAGACAGAAATTTATTCCAAAAAATTAGCCAATCTACATTTCTGGGTGGGTACCTTAGGAATTATCTTTTATGCCCTTCCTCTTTACTGGGCTTCTCTTACCCAAAGTTTAATGTGGAAAGAGTTTACAGCTGATGGTTTCCTGGCTTATCCAAACTTCCTAGAAACCGTTACAAAGATTGTTCCCCAATATATGTTAAGGGCTGTAGGTGGTACAATGTATTTGATAGGGGTATTTATCATGATTTATAACCTCTTAAAAACAGCGGCACAAGGTTCTTTTGTTTCTACTGAATATGCAGAAGCTCCTGCCCTACCTAAAAATGTAAAAATAGTTGGTGGAGGCTGGCATGCTGTCTTAGAAAGAAAGCCTGTAATTTTCACTGTACTTGCAGTGTTTGCAGTGGCCATTGGTGGTGTTGTAGAGTTTGTACCAACGGCTTTAATAAAGTCAAATGTGCCAACTATTGCAGCAGTAAAACCTTATACTCCGCTTGAGCTGGAAGGCCGTGACATTTACATACGTGAAGGTTGTGTAGGCTGCCACTCGCAGATGATCAGGCCATTCAGGGATGAAACCGAAAGGTATGGAGAATACTCAAAAGCAGGTGAGTTCGTGTACGACCGTCCTTTCTTATGGGGATCTAAACGTACCGGGCCGGATTTGCACAGGCTGGGTGGAAAATACCCCGATAGCTGGCATTATAATCACATGCTAGACCCTAGCTCTATGTCTCCTGGTTCTATTATGCCATCTTATCCATGGTTAATAGATGATGACATAAACTATACGCATCTACCTAAAAAGATTAAGGTAATGAAGCAACTAGGAGTTCCATATCCGGAAGGTTTTGAAAATGAGGCCGTAGAAGATGCTAAAAAACAAGCGGGGCAAATCAAAGCTAATCTTGCAAAAGACAAGATAAAGACCTCGGAAGATAAAGAGATTATAGCTCTTATAGCGTATTTACAGAGGTTAGGTATTGACATTAAAAAACAGTAAAGTCATGTTTAAACATTATTTCGAACAGATGGATGGGGTTAGTATTTACCCCATCTTCTCCCTCCTAATCTTTTTCTTTTTCTTCCTTGGGTTGGGGATATATGTTTTTTTCTTGGATAAGAAAAAAAGAGAGCATTTAGAAAATTTACCATTAGAAGATTAATCCTATGAATATTACTACAGGAGAAGACCTCTTGCAGGTCTTATTAATCATATTACTTGGCTTTATCATCATTGTATGGGTAGTGGTTATTATACGGACCAACAATGTAACAAAAAGGATATTGGCCGAGAGAAAAGGCATACCATATGAGGAGTTTGACCTCGCAAAATGGTGGAAGAAAATAAACGGCACTACAGTGGCAGTAGAAAACGAAAAGAGCATCCTACTTGAGCATGACTATGATGGAATAAAAGAGCTAGACAATCACCTTCCACCATGGTGGGTAAACATGTTTTACCTAACCATCGTGTTTGCTGTAGTCTATATGTTAGTTTACCACGTGTGGAAAAAAGCTCCGCTACCGGCCGAAGAATACAGCATAGCAATGGAAACTGCACGTAAAGAAGTAGAAGCATACCAGGCTACAGCTTCCAATTCTATCGATGAAAAAACGGTTTCATTACTATTAGATGATTCCAAAACCGTGGCAAACGGAAAAGCCATTTTCGATGCAAACTGTATGGCGTGCCACGGTGCGGCAGGTGAAGGAACTGTAGGCCCTAACCTTACTGATGAGTTTTGGATACACGGTGGAAGCATACATGATGTATTTAAGACTATTAAATATGGTGTCCCGGAAAAAGGAATGATTTCATGGCAAACAGTACTTAAGCCTAAAGACATAGAAGATGTAAGTAATTACATCCTATCTCTCCAAGGAACCAAACCAGCTAATGGTAAAGCTCCTGAAGGCCCAAAGTACGAAGCAGCTCAGGCAGCAGCCCCGGCTGATACTACAGCAACAAAATAAAAAAATGGCAAGCAATTTAGACTTTATTGACGAGGCGTACAGGGATAACATCGGAACCGTAGATGAGCACGGTAAACGTATTTGGGCTTTCCCTAAGAAACCAAGTGGGAACTTCCACAATAAACGTGTAATAGCAACATTTGTATTCTTAGCAATATTTTTCTCGGTGCCCTTTATTAAGATTAATGGGGCACCGCTGCTCATGATAAACATTTTTGAGAGGCGGTTCTATATCTTTGGACAGCTCTTTTTACCGCAAGATTCTCTGGTGTTTAGTATTGGTCTTATAACTTTCTTTGTTTTCATAATCCTTTTTACTGTAATTTATGGTAGAGTCTGGTGTGGCTGGGCATGTCCGCAAACCGTTTTTATGGAAATGGTTTTCAGGAAGATAGAATACTGGATAGAGGGTGACAGGAAACAGCAGCAAAAACTTGCAGAATTACCTTGGAATAGGGAAAAAATAAGCAAAAAGGGGCTCAAGTTGTTTATTTTCTTATTAATATCCATTGTCATTGCACACACCGCTATGGCCTATCTTATTGGAGTGCAAGCCGTAGTAAAACTGGTAACCCACTCCCCTAGTGAGCACCTTGTGGGTTTCATAAGTTTGGTAGCTTTTACTGGAATTTTCTTCTTTGTCTTTACCCGTTTGCGGGAGCAAGTATGTATTGCTATTTGCCCTTACGGTAGACTTCAGGGGGTACTTATGGGTCGTAACACGATGAACGTCATTTATGACTGGGTACGTGGTGAGCCCCGTGGCAGAATGAAAAAAGGCGAAGTAGACACAGGAAAAGGCGATTGTATAGACTGTAAACTTTGTGTACAAGTATGTCCCACAAATATTGACATCCGTAACGGAATACAGCTGGAATGCGTAAACTGTACAGCATGTATAGACGCCTGTGACGAAGTAATGGAGAAAATTCACAAGCCTATCGGCCTTATTAAGTTTGGCTCTGTAGAAAGTATAGAGAAAAAAGTACCATTTAAAATTTCGCCTAGAGCAATAGGCTACTCCGTGGTACTATTGCTCCTTGTTTGTGTAGAAGTATTCATCTTAAGCAGTAGAAGCGTACTAGAAGTAACTGTTTTACGTGTACCTGGCCAACTATACCAGGAATTACCGCATAATAAGCTTAGCAACTTGTACAATGCCCAAATCCTCAATAAATCTAATGAAGATATGCAGGTTTATTTAGAAATCGAGGGTGAAACTGGAGAGGTGAAACTGGTAGGGAACAAAAAAAATGTACTTATTCCTAAGGGCCAAAAGAAAGAAGCTGTGTTTTTCATAGAAATGGATAAAGCCGCCATTAAGAAAAGAAAAACAGAACTGAAGATAAAAGTAATGAGTGGCACTAAAGAAGTAGAAACAATTAAAACTACCTTCCTAGGCTACGTGGAGTAACTGGGAGTATCTTTTAATTATAACATTAAAAAAAGAAGTTATGAATTTTGGACATAAAATAGCTCTTACGTACGGTCTCTTTGTAGTCTTTATGATTTCTATTGTAACTTTTTGTGTTATGCAAAAAGATATAACCCTTGTAAGTAAGGATTACTACAAAAAGGAAATAGCTTATCAAGAAGAAATAGACAAGGTTGCCAACACTGCAAAACTTTCTGCCCCTATCTTAGTTTCTAATACAGCGGGAGTTTTAAATATAGATTTTCCAAAAGAACTAAAATTATCAGAGGGGGAAATTCACTTTTATCGTCCTTCCAACGCTAATTTGGACTTCAAAGTACCCTTTTCACTTAAAGATTCTACATTGGTACAAATTCCCACCCAAAAGTTGGCAAAAGGGCAATGGGTACTTAAAATGGAATGGCAAAAGGCCGGAGAGTTATTCTTAAAAGAACAAAAAATTATTCTATAAATGTTTTATCCGGCATTGGTTTTAGGGTTTGCGGGAAGCTTACACTGCCTAGGTATGTGTGGCCCGCTTTCCCTATTACTACCTGCTGACAGGACAAAAAGAACTACTTTTATCATTGGTAGACTTATTTACAATTCAGGGCGGATTACCACCTACGGTCTCATGGGAGCTTTGGTAGGGTGGCTTAATCAGAGCACCTCACTATTGATCTCCCAAAAGTACATTTTCCTCACCATCGGGCCGCTTCTCCTACTTTATAGTATGCTGCCAAGAAAAACGCAAAATAGGGTTGGCATACTGCCATTTATCCAACAGAGTACAGGAGTCTTGAAAAAGTCGATAAGCAAACTACACAAAAAAAGGGGGCATTTAGCACAATTTCTTTTTGGAACAATAAATGGACTTATTCCATGCGGACTGGTTTATGCTGCATTAGGGGGAGCCATTTTGGCAAGTAGTACAATGAATAGTTTGCTCTTCATGGTAATTTTTGGTTTAGGCACGCTGCCAATGATGATGGCTTTTGGCCTGGCAGGAAAGGTGAACCTTAAGTTTATTCGGTTAAATCCGGAATTTATTTACCGGATTAGCTTCATTCTTATAGCTTGCATCATGATTTACAAAGGCGTAAATATAAGCCAAAACACTCCGCAGTCCCATTCGTCCACAGGTGTAATGTGCACTACAGATGAACCTTAATAATTATTTTTTATAGAATCTTTATCAATCAACTCGAGCCCGTAAACCACAAAAAAAGGATACCCTAACACGGATATCCCTTTTCTTTATATAAGGATAAGATAGCTTACTTTACAAACAAGCTCTCTTTACCAAACTTCTTAGCCAATAGAGAATAAACCACCGCACGGTACTTACTCTTATTACTGGTACCCATTTTCTCAAGAACTTCTTCTATAGCGGCGTCCAAAGCAGGTCCGTCAGCTAAACCAAGTTTCTTAATCAAGAAATTATTCTTAACAGTGTCCTTCTCTTTCTGGTCAGAACCCGACACCTTAGATGAATCGGCATTGTAAATAGATGGTCCCAAGGCTTTTGCTACAGCTGTAATAAGCTCTTCGCTTAATCCAAGTCCAAGGTCAGCATTTTGGGCTTTGTAGAGTTCTACATTTTCAACAAACTTACTCATTTTCCAATAGTTAAAAGGTGATAAATAGTGTACTAATATACAAAATACGAATTAAATAATACTATTATACCGATAGAATTTTTTAGAATTAAACCTTAGTTGCAATCCGAAAGCCCAAGAAAACGGCTTCTCTTCCACCCTGAAAACACTTGGTGCCATGCCATTTGTATAACCAATATCCAAAGCATTAAACATCTGAGCATTTTTTCTAAAAAATCCAGAGAAAAACACCAAAACCTCAAGTCGCTCCGTAATGCTTCCTTTCAATTCCGTAGTAATCTCTGCGTATATAGGACTTGGCTTCCGCTCCAAAGTAACATTAAATCTACTAAAATAAGGATGCCCATTAGCTCCGACTAAATTTTCAGAAACGGATGCAGGTAAATCAGACTTTGTAGTAAGCAGGACACCAAGTCCTGCCCCCATATTAATCTGGGCATTTCTGCTTATCCTATCTATCGTGAGAACACGCCTTTTATATCTTAAAGGTAAACTCCAGTAAGAAAAAGAATTCACAAAGGAAAACGGAGGATTATAACTTGATCCATAAATTATTGTAGAGAGGTAACTACCAGAATTAGAAGCTCCTCCTTCTATAAAGTGCTTATTATTCAAATTTAACCCGGCCGTAATATCATAAATTCCCTTAACAGGATGGCTGTTTTCTGCCAGTCCATCCATACTCCCAACTACATTAAACTCTTGTTTTCTAAAACCAGCCCCTACCGTAAAATAAAAGGTAGAGAACTTAGACTCTAAGTGTGGCAAAACTTGCTTTTCGTGGTTACGCACTCTATTGGACGGGTTTTTATAATATTCCTCTTCCTGAGCTATGAGCCCATTACTGGCACATATTATAAGTACCAAAACTGCTAAACGCGTAAAAAATAAATGTGCAAAATCCACTGCGAAACTTTGAATAATTTAAAATTACAGCTAATTTTGAAAAAAAAAGAAATTCTATGAGTAATATTTCGTCAAAACTCCCAAGCTGGGTAATGCTGGTTATATTTTTAGCAATTCTTGCTATACTGGCTATTTTTGGTGACTTGTTTACCTTTCTTGTAGGTACATTTATTATGATAATGGTTTTTGCCAATAATTATGATCGTGTGAACGGAGATCACCACTAAGAATACTTGTTTTGTATTTTATAACCCAAGTTTATAAAACTTGGGTATTTTTTTGTCTTTATTTTGCGAATAATGGAAGATTTTGCCGTTATTTACCATCAACCTGAAAGAGAATAATGATCCCCAGGTAATGATTAAAACCTACTAAATAAAAAAACAAACGCGATGCTAAAAGACCTGAAGCTAGATGCCACTGCTACGCAAAATATCAAAACTTGGCTTAAAGGAAAGTATGACCAGGAAACAAAAGACAAGCTTAATTCCCTCATAGAAGAAGGTAATGTTACACAGCTTACAGACTCCTTCTACAAAAATCTGGAGTTTGGTACGGGTGGGATGCGAGGGGAACTGGGCATCGGTAGTAACCGCATGAACAAATACACGGTAGGAGCCGCCACACAAGGTCTGGCCAATTACCTCAATAAAGTTTTTGCAGGAGAAGAGATAAAAGTGGCAATAGCCTATGATAGCCGTAATTTTTCGCCAGAATTTGGCGAGATATCTGCCAATATCCTATCGGCAAACGGCATAACCGTATATTTGTATAAAGCCCTTCGCCCTACTCCTCAGCTGTCTTTTACTGTACGTGAGCTAGGCTGCCACGCTGGTATAGTTATTACTGCCTCTCATAACCCACGTGAGTACAATGGTTACAAAGCCTATTGGAACGATGGGTCACAGGTGGTGGCTCCACATGATAAGAACATTGTGGCAGAAGTAAATGCCATCACTAATGTAAAAGACATTAAGTTCAGGGGTGTAAAAAAACGCATAAAACTTATTGGCGAGGCTCTAGATAAGAAGTACTTGAAAGCAGTAAAAAGTATTGCTGTAGCTCCAAGAACTATAAAAAAACAAAAGGATCTAAAAATTGTTTTCAGCCCCATACACGGTACAGGAATTACACAAGCACCCCAAGCTCTGGCCCAATTGGGTTTTGAAAACGTGACTGTGGTAGAAGCCCAAGCCACACCAAATGGCGATTTCCCAACTGTAGTTTATCCTAACCCAGAAGAGAAAGAGGCTATGAGCATGGCTCTTAACCTAGCTAAAGAAATAGATGCGGACCTGGTTATAGCTACAGATCCGGATGCAGACCGTGTAGGTATGGGAATAAAAAATCCTAAGGGAGAATGGGAGCTATTAAACGGAAACCAGGCTGCCAGCCTTATTATCTTCTATTTGCTAAAAGCATGGAAAAAAGCCGGAAAACTAGAAGGAAAAGAGTACGTCTGTAAAACGATTGTTACTACAGACCTTATAGACGCCATGGCAGAAAAAGCAGGTGTAAAATGCTACAATACACTTACTGGCTTCAAATACATAGCCCAAGTTATCCGCGAACTTGAAGGTCAACAAACCTTCATTGGTGGTGGCGAAGAAAGCTATGGTTACCTAATAGGAGACAAAGTACGTGACAAAGATGCCGTAGCTAGCTGTGCCATGATAGCTGAACTTACAGCCTACGCAAAGCATAAAGGTATCAGCCTTTTTGACTTCCTGGCAGATATGTACAGGCAGTTTGGATTCTTCTACGAAGGACTAATCTCTGTAACCAAAAAAGGTAAAACTGGGGCAGAGGAAATCCAGGCTATGATGGCAGATTTCAGGGCCAACCCTCCTAAGTCATTGGCTGGTTCTAAAGTGGTAAGAATGGATGATTTCAAATCTTTGAAAAGGACTGATCTAAAAACAGGAGTGGTAACTGATATTCCTTCCGGTGAAATGGGAATTGAGTCATCTAATGTGCTCCAATTCTTTACTGCCGATGGAACCAAGTTTACTTGCCGTCCTTCCGGTACAGAACCAAAAATTAAATTCTACATTGGTGTAAAAGCCAAGCTAAAAGATAAGGCAGAGTATGATTCTACTCTTGCTTCTCTAAAAGAAAAAGTAGCTAGTATTGGTACAGAATTAAACCTCGGCTGAGGGTATTCCAGCTAGTTGAGTTGTCGTATTGTTTTCAAAGTCTATTTGGAAACAATACGTTTTCTTCCCATTTGTTACACATAGAAAAGGTGCTTTAACAAGCAAATTATATCGGCTGGCTTGCTCCACTACAGCCTGATTGATAGCCACATCCTCTGCTTTGCACTCCACCAATATATACGGATTTCCATCTCTATTGTGAACTACAATATCGGTTCTTTTTTGGAGCTGGTTGTACTTCAGGCCTCCTTCAGACTTGATTAATCCCTTGGAGTAACCTAGCTGCTCCACCAAATAAGTTATCATCCCTTGCCGTACTTTCTCCTCCGGGGTAAGTACAAGGTATTTCTTTCTGATTTCATCAAAAACATACAAAACCCCATTTTCTTCTTTAATTCTTGGCATAACAACAAAACTTGCTGCAAGATAAAGTAAATGTACGGAATTGCGAAAATACCCAATGACAACTACGCTCCATTTAAAAAGAGGTGTGTAAAAATGCCAATTATATGAATATTGGCTCATATAACTCTTTTGCAAAAAATAAAGGCAACCTCCTAAAATTCACTTTTTTCAACTTACTTATATAAGTTTTTGCTCGGAAATTCCCTTTACTCTCCTGTCCATTTGATACATCTATCTAGATTTATCACGGAGACACCCTAATTTCACAGATATTTGTTTATTGAGGCTTCAATAGCTGTGCTGGATGATGGCTTGGAAGCACTTTGTTCTACTATCTTCCCTTCTTTGTTTACCAACATATATCTTGGAATAGATTTGATTTTAAAATTTCTGATAAGGGCGGAATTAGTAGCATCTAAAACTTGAAAACTCTTATCAACTTCGTTTATCTTCAATCTTTCCGCACTTTTATCCCATTTAAGAAAACTATCATCCATAGATATATACACTATCTCAAAGTCTTTTCCTTTGTATTTCTCTTTGAGAGCATGTGAATACTTCATTTCTGCAATGCAGGGCTGGCACCAAGAAGCCCAAAAATCAAGGTAAACTACTTTTCCTTTATATTGCTTTAGAACATCCTCAATATTGGTCTGCGATTTATCTGATCTCATCAAATGCAAATCAGAGGCAACAACAGATTTTACTTGCACTCGCTTGAAAGAATTGTCTACAAAAGTCCTCAACTCTTCATTCTTTGCCTCTTCATCAAATAGTTTTACAAATTTCCCAAGATCATTAGGAAAGTTCACTTCTATATAACGTAAATACATAACCAAAATCCTTTCTTTCACCTCCTGGCTGATGACTTGTGAGCTTCTAGCTTGCAAAAAACTATTTCTAAAGTCACG
Organism: uncultured Lacihabitans sp.; assembly: GCA_964489955.1. Taxonomy (GTDB): domain Bacteria; phylum Bacteroidota; class Bacteroidia; order Cytophagales; family Spirosomataceae; genus Leadbetterella. Next base: position 12,552 of record CAZBAV010000059.1, read on the forward strand.
AATATGAAAATTTTCAACCTGTACCCAATTAGACTGGCGATCAAAATAAGTACTTCCATAAGCTTCCAAACAGTTTTGTTGTCCAACACTGTTATTCTTCTCATAGAGGGCATTCAGTTTGTTTGCTGCACTTACAGAATCTATAATGCCTCCATTAATTTCTAGTAACAGAAGCGTATTTTCATATTTTTCCGCATAAATCTGATGTACATTTTCTGAAATTTGTTTATTGGTAAGCATTGAATCTAAAACTGACACGGCAGCTCTGTAAGGAGGAAGGAATGTGTTATAAACCTCTTTGGATTGCTTCCCTACACTTAGTTCAATATACTTTCGTTTATCTAACATAGTACGTGTTTTGTGGATTTCCAGTTCTTTTGGAGAATCTAGAAGCTTAGCATAAGCAAAAGGAGAAATTTTCTCAGCTTGACCTAAGGTAAGTAAAAAAGTCGGTACTCTTTTTCTAATCTGTATCTCTACTTGATAGTCAAGCGAAACAGTTCTATTGGTAGAAGAAGTAACATTTATTGGCTTCCGATGATCAAAATCTAACAAGACGCTATCTCCTTTATGAACTACAAAATCTTGAAACTCATAAAATCCAATATACCTCCTTAAAATAACATCTTGTGCTTTTGTGGTAAAAAGCAATTCCCTCTTAGTTTTAATTTCATCAAGGAGAATTGCATCTTCATTCACATCATCCCGGATAGTCAAATAATTCAAGAGCCCTAGTCCCTTAGACCAAAACCTTTCCTTCCCTTCAAAGTCGGGATTACCAACAAGCTTTATGTAAATTGAACCTTCTTCCGTTTCTTTCCCAGCACCTTTTTCTCTTACCGAACCCTTGTGAAAACTTGAGAAAGTAAACAAAAGTGGAAAAACAAGTATGGACAATAGTCTTATCATGTCGCCTTTCAATTAAATTATTCTTATACTACTTTTTAATACAATATGAATTCAATATCACCTTCACAAAACACTTTCTATCAGCTTTCTTTGACGATAGATCCAGATTAACTAGCTTTCCTCTTCCGTCAAACAACAAAGATCTAGGCATTACCTTTACCTCAAGGTTGATTAAGAAGGCTGATTTTCCGCATTGACTATTAAATAGCTATTTGTAGACATGGCTAATCCTTCGGTATGAGTGGCTTTGTGCTATTTGCGAAAGATACTAACAAATTTTCACATGTAAACTAAAATAATAGTTACTTATTTTAACAATACCTTTAACTGTTCTTTTACTTCTTCTTTATCGGGTCCTGGAGCGTCTGGATTTGCTAGACAATGAAACAGTAAACAACACTTAACCTTTTAATTGAAAATAATACTATTAAATACAGCATCAAAAAACTGCACATAATTCAATCAGTATCCTTTGTCTTTAGAACTCAAAATAAAATAATTCGTTTTCTTTCGGATGTATGAGTCTTGTCTAAAACACACTTGACAAAGACATACCTTGCATACGATATTTTCGCCGCAAACTATTTTTCTTCCTCGTAAATCAGGAAGGTAATACAGTAAAAGTCAACAATCAACCGTAAGATACTTTCAACATTACCCATATTTTTACTTTTAAAGTTATCTACTTTTTTATCAATCCTTCCAACATCTGTTTTACTTTTGGGTCAGACGGTCGTGGAGCATTTTTGTTTGCGAGGTTACCGTTTTTATCAAAAATGAGGTAGTGCGGAATGGATTTTATGCTAAAATGCTTAAGAATATTGGAATGGTTTCCACCGCCAAGCAGATACACATTATCAAGACCAGATAGATTGTACTTCATTACCGCTTTTTCCCACTGGTCTGCGGAGTTGTCTTGCGACAAAAATACAAATGCCACGGGCTTATCTTTCAATTCGGAAATGAGCTTTAAGCTTTTCGGAAGTTCTATAACACATGGTCCACACCAACTAGCCCAAAAGTCTGCATAAATCACTTTATCTTTGTTTTTGGTAAGGAAATCGCTCCATAAAATCTTTTCCATCGACGGGTATTTCACCAAATACGTATTATCGCCAGCTAAGCTTTTCTGATGTTCCAGCATGTCCACGTGCAGTTTCATGCTTTTTTCCACTTCATTTTTTATAATAGGTGATGTACTGATACTCAGAAAATCATTCACCAGCTCAGATACATGCGGACTATTTTCAGCCAGAGCATTGTAAAGTATTCTATACAGAGCCACATCACGTCCTGTTCCTGTGAAATTTTCTTTGGCATAGGTGTAGAGGTCTTTGTAATCAGCATTTTGTTTAGCTTTAAACATTGTCACGACCAATAAAGCATAACTACTGTTCTCTTTTGGTTCAACTGACTCATTATATGTAAAGGCATCTATAAAATCATTTACTTCTCTGCTTCCTTCTATTTCGTTCTTACTTTGGTAAAACCACAAGAAATCCATATACTGTTTATAATAAAAGTCCGTTTTGGTTTGCTCATAAAAAACATCGCTTACTTTGTGTTCTTTGGCATACGCATCCAAAAAAGTTAGTCTATCTGTATACACTTGTTTAATGTTTTTTAGTCTCTCAGATGGGCTTTGGTCTCTAAAAGGAAGGTTTACACCATAACCTTGGTAATTACCCATTTTTTTTGAAAAGCAATGGAGAAGTGCAACTCATGGTTTCGGATGGGATTATCCAGTATTTCGAAGTACGGAGTAATGTCTTTTCTCCAGCGAAAATGTACTATTTCTCCTGGGTTAAAAGAGTAGGATTCATTTCTATATTCGGCCTTACGACCATCCGAAACAATTCTTTGACTGCTCCCAATTCTAATAGGTATGGCAGATTCTATCACTACAGTATCTATCTTTTTTGTAGATTCATAAGGGTTTACCATGCCCGGATTAAACAAACTATACCACTGAAAAAAAGTATTTAGCCCATCAGGGTTATCAATAATTATGGTTACTTCAGAACTAGAAGGTTTCTGAGCTTCTTGCTCAGAAGAGTCACTTTTTGCACAACCAAAAAACAACATGATAAGTAGTGGTAGGTATTTCATTTTCGTGAGGTTGAATAGGTCTTTAGGAAACCAAAAATAAGGAATCCTTTTAATAATCCTAAGTATTTAGTTGATTTTCAACTACGGTAATAGTTACAGCACGAAGTATATCAGTATTTACACGTCCTTTCGAATTAATACAATGTATCATTCAAAACCATTTTTCCTTAACTCATTTGTTTTTTTCCTTCATCCATTTTTTTGTTATGGTATACGCATTTCTACTGCTCTAAGTTTGTGTCATCAAAAACAAATACAAACATGAAAAAAGAGCTAATTTTTCTAAGAACATTTGCAAGTACTACAGCCATAGGCGTATTATTCTTTGCCTTTTCAGGCTTCAATGGTAGCGGAAACCAAAAATTTCGGGAGATTGATGTAGAAAGGATAAACATTGTAGAAAAAGACGGAACTGTAAAAATGGTACTTACAAACGTAGACCGGTTCCCACATGGTACAGACACGATAAACAATAGGCCAACCAATGAAGATAGGAAAAAACGTTCGGGAATGTTATTTTTTAATGAGGATGGAATAGAATGTGGCGGATTTATATATGATGGAACTAAAACAGAGAATGGTCATAGTGCAGGCATGTCATTAACTTATGATCAGTATGACGGAGACCAAGTTATGCAGCTCCTGATGCGAGATGATAAAGTGGGAGACGAGCGTTTTGTGCGTAGTAGTATATCTTTTATTGACCAACCAGCCAACATAAATCAGGCAAGAACCAGCGAAATAAGCAAGGAACTGAATGAGTTGGGAAAAACGGATCGTAAGGCTATGCAGAAGAAATTTCACGAATATAAGGAGCAGGGACTCATAGGAAACGTGGATCGTATGGTATTGGGTCAAACTAAAAGTAAAAGCAACGGATTGTTTCTTTTTGATGACAAAGGAATGCCGAGAGCCATGTTTTTTATAGATAAAGACAATAATGCTCAGCTTGAATTCTATGACGAAAAAGGGAATACATTAGCTTCTTTCCCTGAAAAGAAACAGTAAATATTTTTCACCAAAAATAGTCCTATAAAAGCATAGGGCTATTTTTGTACGCTGGACAACAGGCAAACCAAATGAAAGCATTATCAAAAATAATATACAATAATAGGTACTTTCTAATCTTCGTTTTAGTTTTCGCTTACGCACAATCTATTTACGGAAGAATATTAGTTCGGCGTGATATTAACCTCTATACCTTTACACCTGAAGCCGCAGTGGCCACCTTATTCTCAGTTTCCTTATTGTTTGGAATCGTATATTTTTACATAAAGAGGTTTCAGAAGTCTGCGTTATTTACATCTGCTGAGCTAGTTAAAATATCGGTTCTCTCCCTATTATCCTATATCTTAATCATACATATTACTGGTTTACTGATTTCCCTGGCGTTTGATACGATAGAAAGAAATTTCGGACCCAAAATGCTCCTGCTTTCTATCGTTTCCAGCCTCACAGATAGCTTCATTTACGGCAGTTTCTTCTTGGCATATTTTTACTATAAGAAGAATAAGAGTTTCCAAGAGCAATTGGCCAGCTACACCAAAACCTTACACGATAGTAAAATAAACCAATTAAAAACCCAATTAAACCCCCATTTCCTTTTTAACAACCTCAATGTTCTAGACCAGCTGATAGAAGAAAACAAGGACAAAGCTTCTGCTTTTCTGAACGAATTCGCAGACATTTACAGATATGTTTTGCAAGGTTCAGATAAAAAATTGGTTAGTTTGGAGCAAGAACTGGATTTTGCTAAGCAGTATTTTAAACTAATACAGTATAAATACGGTTCCGCCTACCAACTATCTATCTCTGTAAACGAGCCCACAGGATTTATTGTACCACTTACTTTACAGCTGCTGGTAGAAAATGCCATACAACACAACCTTGGCAGAGAGAGTAAACCTGTAAAAATTGAAATAGAAATAGGCCAAAAGCTCAGGATTACAAATAATCTCATAGAAAAAAAACACCATAAACCTACTTCTGGACGAGCCTTACAGAACTTAGGAGAACAATACAAGTTGCTCGCAAACGAATCAATTGTAATCCAAAAAACAGACGATAGATTTACCGTGCTTATACCATTAATCCAAAAAGAAGTAATATGACCAGAATACTGATCATAGAAGATGAAATCCCTGCCAGAAAAAAACTATTGAGGTTTATAGGCGAGCTAAGCTCACCAACAAAAGTTATTGCAGAAATTGATACCGTAGCTGAAGCCATCGCATTCTTAGAAAAGAACCAGATAGACCTCATTTTTTCTGATATAGAACTTTTAGATGGCAACGCATTCGAAATCTATACTCAGGTTACAGTCTCCTGCCCCATTATTTTCACTACAGCCTACGACCAGTTTTGGATGGACGCCTTTGACAGCAATGGTATTGCCTACTTGTTAAAACCCTTCACCCTAGAGCGTTTCCAAAAAGCGTGGGATAAGTTCCAGATGTTAAAAAGCCCGGAGGAAGACTCCCTCATAAAAAATATAAAGAAATTGGTTTTAGAAACCACACAATATAAGAAGCGGTTTACCATAAGTAATTCTCAGGGAATATATTTCCTAAACACAGACGAAATTCTGTTTTTCGAAGCCACCGAAGGAGTTATTTTTGCATACTGCAAATCAGGCAAAAAGCATCTTCTTACGGAATCAACTTTAAAGGAAATTGAAGAGAAAATTAATCCCAATGACTTTTACCGCATAAACAGGAGCCAAGTGGTTAACAAGATATATGTTGAAAGAATAGAACGGTACACCAAAAACACTCTGCTAATAAAAATCGGAAGCCACAACCTGATCACCAGCCAAAGTACCACTTCGGCTTTTAAAAACTGGATTGAGAATTAACCCCATTTACATAAAAGGTTTCCTAAAATAGCAGTAATCTACTCTGGCCTATCTTCTTTGTTAGCACCGAAAGTTTGGTTTGGCTTGTTTCCCATCACAAATACTAACTCACCTCCTTTCATTAGGTCCTTATAAGAAATGTAACTTTTTGTGTACGGCTTTCCGTTCAAAGTTACGTTCTGGATATAAATATTTCCCTTACTATTATTCTTGGCAAGTACCGAGAATGTCTTCCCCTCTCCTACCTTTATTTTGGCCGATTTTACTGTTGGTGAGCCAAAAACAAACTGTCCGCTAATGGGATTGGCAGAATAAAAACCTAGACCAGAAAGTACATACCAGGCACTCATTTGCCCTACATCTTCGTTTCCTATTAAGCCATCTGGCTCCGTAGTATAAAATTCTCTGGCTACCTTACGTACTATTTCTGCGGTTTTCCATTGCTGTCCGGCAAATGCGTACAAATAAGCGGTATGATGACTGGGTTCATTACCATGAGCATACTGACCAATTAATCCGGTGATATCGTTAGACGCACTAGCAGCCAAATTGCTTGGTAAGGTAAAAAACTCATCTAAGCGTTTTGTAAATGAAGCGTCTCCTCCAAGAAGTTTTATAAGTTCATGTGGCTGGTGCGGCACTAACCAAAGGTACTGCCATGCATTTCCTTCCACATAGTCATTTTGGCGGTGGTCTGCATGAAAGGGATCCAATTCCTTACGAAAACTTCCATTAGCATACCTCCCATTAAAGAAGCCCTTAGACGTATCAAAATAGTCTTTAAATAACAGTCCTCTCCTATTGTAATATTCAGCCTCCGTATCTTTCCCTAGCTTCTTTGCCATCTTTGCAAATGCACCATCTGCTATAGCATACTCCATACCCCAAGCCACAGTTTCTACGCGGTTATCGGCAGGAATCCACTTAAGCTCACGCACCCACTTTTGGCCAATTGGCAGCTGATCTTCTGTAGGGTGATTGGCCACTTTATGTATAATGCTAAATGCATCCTGTGCCAAGTCATCCTTTACCAATCCTTTTAGATAAGCGTCTGAAATCACAGTCATTGCGGGATTACCCACCATACAATAGGTCTCACTCCCCTGCAGAGGCCACATGGCCAATGCGTTTTGCTGCTCAGAAATCCTCACCAAACTCTCTACAAAATCACTTACTTTATCTGACGATATTACCGTCATCAATGGATGCAGCCCTCTATAACTATCCCATAAAGAAAATGTGGTATAATTCTGAAATCCGGCATTTTTATACACTACTTTATCTGTACCTCTATAGTCGCCATTCACATCATTAAAAAGTGAGGGAGCTATGTGTGTATGGTACATAGCCGTGTAAAAAACAGTTTTCACCGAGTCATCTGCATCTATTTCTATCTTAGAGAAGACATGATTCCATTTGGCTCTAGCTTCATTTTTAACTTTGTCAAAGTCCCAATGGCCCAGCTCTGTATCCATGTTTAGTATAGCATTTTCTGTACTTACAGGAGATATGGCCACTTTTACATTTACCTCTTTTTTGTTTCCGGTATAGAGAATAGCCTTGGTATATTTCCCGCTAGTTTTACTGCCATTTACTGCCACTGTATCCTCGTACAGCTCCATTTTACTTATCGGAACAGAAGTTCTGAGGACAAAAAATACACGTTGGTCTTTTGACCACCCGGTAGAAAACCGATGCCCTACAAATGTTGTATCATTTATCTGACTAAAAGTCGTTTCTGTAGGAGAGTCCCAACCCATACCGAACTTCAAATCAACCAACAGATGTGAATTCTCAGGTTTATCAAAACGATACTTATGAAAACCAACTCTCTCTGTGGTGGTTAACTCCACATTCACAGCATACTTATCTAGATTTACACTGTAAAATCCCGGAGACACATGTTCTTTATCTTTGGTAAAGCCTGAACCGTATCCTCCTTCGGGCTTACCTATTTGCATAGGATTTAATTGCACAGCCCCCGTGGCCGGCAGCACCAAAATATCATTGAGATCTCCAATACCCGTACCACTCAAATGCGTATGGGTAAAACCTAATATTTCCTCGCTTTTATAATTATATCCAGAGCACCAATCCCAGCCGCTAAACTCATCCCAACTCTGCATAATCTGCGAAGGCCCCAATTGTACCGCTCCGAAAGGAACATTTGCCCCTACAAAAACATGCCCATGTCCTTTAGAACCAATATATGGATTTACAAAAGCCGTACGATCTTCTTGTGTAGGGTTCGTTTTACATGACCCTAAAAGGGCTAGCAAAAAGATGGATAATGAATATCTGAGATATATCATTTTTTAATAAAATATTTTATTATTTATGCAAATATAAAGAATTTATTTTATTATTTAAGGATAGTGATAAATCATTAAAAGCAACCCAAGTCAGCAACTAAACAAAAAAGCAACCCGAAGGTTGCTTTTACAATGACAGGGCGTTTCTAATGTCTTACATTTTCTCCGGCACGTCTATTCCAAGAAGACCCATGCCTTTCTTAATTACCAGAGCCACTTGCTCTATTAAGGCCAGCCTAAAGGCTACTTTTGTTTTATCTTCTTCATTTAGCACAGAATGCTTAGCATAAAAGCCATTGAAGGTTTTAGCCAAATCATAGATATAATTGGCCACCAATGCCGGCGAATAATCTGCCGCAGCTTGAGACACTATCTTTTTATAATCTTTAACCAAAAACACCAACTCTACTTCTTCTTGGTTAATCTCAAACTTCTCGTTCGGAACTAAGAATTCTGTTTGACCAGATTTTCTTAAGATTGACTTTATACGAGCGTGCGTATATTGGATAAATGGCCCTGTGTTTCCTTGGAAGTCTATAGACTCTTTCGGATCAAAAAGCATTCTCTTCTTTGGTTCTACCTTAAGCAAATAGTATTTCAAAGCACCCAAAGCCAACATCCTGTACAGCTCACCTGACTGCTCCTCTGTTAATCCATCTGTTTTACCTTTTTCTTCTGTGGTTTCTTTGGCTGTTTGTATCATCTCAGCCACTAGGTCATCAGCATCCACTACCGTACCTTCACGAGACTTCATTTTACCCGTTGGTAAGTCTACCATTCCATAAGAAAGGTGAAAACAACCATCTGCATAACTCCGTCCCAATTTTTTAGCAATAGCAAAAAGCACTTTGAAATGATAATCCTGCTCATTTCCTACCACCCAAATAGATTTTTCGGAATTATAATCCTGAAATTTAAGGTCTGTAGTCCCCAAATCCTGAGTTATATAAACTGAGGTGCCATCGCCTCTAAGAACCAATTTTTCGTCCATCCCTTCGTCCGTAAGGTCTATCCAGACACTGTTATCTTCTTTTTTAAAGAAAACTCCGGACTTCAAACCTTCTTCTACTACGTCTTTACCAAGCAAGTACGTATCAGACTCATAATAAGTCTTATCAAAATCAACGCCAATTTGGGTATAGGTATCTTTAAAACCTGCATAAACCCAGCTATTAAGCTTACTCCAAAGCTCCATTACAGCCTCATCCCCCTTCTCCCAGTCGACCAACATCTGCTGGGCTTCTAACATGATTGGAGCGGTCTTTTTCGCTTCATCCTCTGTTACTCCGGACTCAACTAATTCTGCTATTTGTAGTTTGTAGTTTTTATCAAACTCCACGTAATACTTTCCAACCAAATGATCGCCCTTAATCCCTGCACTTTCAGGTGTTTCTCCATTTCCAAAATGCTGATATGCAACCATACTTTTACAAATATGGATACCACGATCATTCACTAAACAAGCTTTTACTACATTATAGCCATCTTCTTCCAATATTTCGGCTACCGAAAAACCTAAGAAGTTGTTTCTTAAATGTCCTAAATGCAACGGCTTATTGGTATTGGGAGACGAGTACTCTACCAATACATTCCCTTTACTAATTTTCTCAGCATCGTTACTTTTTTGAACCTTTAAAACTTCTACCCAAATCGCTTCGTCTAACTTAATATTTAAGAAGCCTTGCACCACATTAAAGCCAGTAACCAAAGCATTATTTGCTACCAAATATTCTCCTAATGTAGTCCCAATTTCTACTGGTGATTTTTTAAGTTCTTTAACCAAAGGAAAAAAAACATAGGTATAATCACCTTCAAATTCTTTACGTGTAGGTTGTAAAACTATCTCTCCAATAAAACCATAAACCGACTCCACGGCGACCTTTACCCCACCAGCTAAACTATTTTCTAAATCCATAATCATGTATATTCAAGGGCAAAATTACGTAATAATTTATTTTTATACTTAGCTTTACACCAAACTATCAGAAATTGTATGCTTAAATCAATGACCGGCTTCGGATCTGTACAAAATGAAACAGCAAATTTGTCTATTTCGGTCGAAATCAAAACCCTAAATTCAAAATTTACGGACATATACTGTAGGCTTCCTAAATCATATTCTTCCCGAGAAATAGAGATACGTAATCTCCTGCAGAAGGAATTGGAAAGAGGTAAAATGGACATCAGCCTTAATATAATCCAAAAGAACGAAGGCTTAGCTGCCACAGTGGTAAACCGTCCGCTAGTTAAAGCATACTTTAATGACCTTTTAGCTACCGCAGCAGAGTTAAGCTTTGATGCAGACAAAACAGATATTTTACGCATGGCTACCCTGATGCCAAATGCCTATAACACAGGCATAAGCAATCCGGAAGAAGTGGAAGCAGAATGGCAAGAAATACAAAAAACAATATGCGAAGCCATTAAAAAATGTAATCAGTTTAGAGAACAAGAAGGAGAAAATACGGCAAAACAGTTTACAGGATATATACAAACTATTGGCCAACTTCTGGAAGACGTTATAGCACAAGACCCGCAACGCATAAAAACCGTACGTGAAAAATTACAAAAGGCAGTGGAAGAGTTTAAAAACTCTGAAAGTTTTGACGAGAATCGCTTCGAACAAGAACTCATCTACTATATAGAAAAGTTCGACATTTCTGAAGAGAAAGTGCGTTTAAAAGCACACCTAGACTATTTTGTAAATGAATTAAAAACCAACACAAACGGCAAAAAACTAAATTTCATAGCACAAGAAATAGGTAGAGAAATAAACACCATTGGTTCTAAAGCAAATGATGCCGTAATACAGAGGCTTGTGGTACAGATGAAAGACGAACTAGAAAAAATCAAAGAACAAACACTCAATATCCTATAATAGATGGACAATTGGCTTGCAGTAATTCCAGGTTTACTATTAGGTATTGCTCTTAGTGCAGGTTCTGGCTTCAGGATATTTATCCCACTATTAATATCTAATCTTGCGGCAAAATTAGAGTGGATAAATCTTGCCGAGAATTTCCATTGGATGGCATCTGACCAAGCCACAATCATATTGGTTATTGCCTGTGCATCTGAACTTGCAGGATACTATGTTCCTTTTGTAGATAATTTTCTTGACTCCATAGCTGTACCATGCTCGGTAATAGCCGGCACTATACTTACATCGCAGTTACTGGAATTAAATGACCCTGTTCTACAATGGGGACTTGGGCTTGTAGCTGGAGGCGGAATAGCCGGTACCGTTCAAACCGGTACCGCAGCCTTAAGATTGGGCTCATCCAAGTTCACGGCAGGCTTAGGAAATAATATATTGAGTACAATAGAAAACATTATTTCTACTGTAATATCTTTACTTGCCTTACTTTTACCTGTTTTTATGGGTATTATGGTAATCCTAATGGTTTACGGTATCTTTAAACTTGTGAAGAAGTTTAAGAGAGTGCAACCTCCTCAGTAATAGGTATTCACTACTCGCCTAATACGGAAGAACTTTTGGCTTCCGTTATCACAAAATTAGACTGAGCACCTCCAATATTTGGTAAAGCTGCTAACTTATTAAGTATAAAATGCTTATACTCATCCATATCACTCACTACCACTTTCAATAGAAAATCTGACCCTCCAGAGATACAGTAGCATTCTATTATCTCCGGGATACTTTGTATATCACTTTCAAATTTCGCTAAAAATTCCTGACTATGTTCTTTTAAGGACACATTACAGAAAACCATAAGATTCTTATCCAACTTCTTATGGTCTAGTTCTATTGTATAGCTTTTGATGTAACCTTCTCTTCTGAGCTTCTTAATACGCTCATGAACTGGTGTAGTGGTAAGATGCAGTTCATAGGCAATTTGCCTATTGGTCATCAAGGCATCCTTCTTTAAGATTTTTAAGATTTTTAAATCTACGGGGTCAAGCATTTCTATAAGTATAAGATGCAAAAATGCAGTATTTTAGCCATACTATAGAACAATATCCTATAAAATATTAAACTCAACTAGATTAGAAGAATAAAAATCTACTTGGACAACTCTTTTGCTCGCTTTTCGGCACTGAGTATACCCTTAACCAAAATATCTCCAAGCCCCTCCTCTCCAAAGGTTTTAAGTGCTGCTTCTGTAGTTCCTCCTTTAGATGCCACAGCAGTAATTAATTCATCAAGGCTTTTTTCTGCGTTATTAATAAGATGGTAAGAGCCCAACATCGTTTGTTTTACCAATAGACGTGCCATTCCCTCATCAAAGCCCATACTTCTACCCGCTTCTACCATGTGTTTTACAATGTAATAGAAATAAGCTGGACCACTACCACTAAGTGCCGTAATGGCATCTATCATATCTTCGTCTTCTACATAAACAGAGCGTCCAGTAGCGTTAATTAGATTCTCTACTTTGAGTAATTTCTGAAAATCTACTCCTTCTGCTGCAGTATACCCTGTAATACCCTGACCTAACATAGCTGGGGTATTGGGCATAGCCCTAACTACATTTTTATGATTCAAGTCTGCTTGTATACGTTCTATTGGTATCCCTGCCATAATAGACAATACCAACTGCTGGCTGGAAAGATTTGGTTTAAGCTCTTCTGCCACCACCTTAAAGTCCTGGGGTTTAACAGATAAAATTACCAAGTCATAATTCTGCAAAGATTCATTTACGGTACTAACTACCACGCCTTCCTTTTCGGCTCCTAGAGCTTCACAACGTTCTGCACTTTTTTCAATCAGTAGAAGATCCTCCTTTTTTACTAAATCGTATTGTACAAAAGAACGGGCAAAGGCCATGCCCATATTACCACAACCTACTATTGCTATTTTCATTTGTCAAACCATTGGCTAATTTCATCTACTACTCCTTGTTCAGAACCAGCATAACCTAAACTTTTATACAAAAACTTACCTTCCTCATCTACAAAAAACTTAGCTGGTATACTTCCCACTCCATACATCCGTGATGTTGGACTACCTACGTCCATTAATGTATTAAGAAAACCCAATTCTCTTGAATCCACAAACTTTTTTACGCTACTAAATGCCTGATCTTGGGGGACTCTTTCAAATGTATGAACAAAAAGAAATGCTACGTCATCTCTCTCCGCATATTTATCCATAGCTAATTTCATACCGGGGAAAGACATAATACAAGGACCACACCATGTAGCCCAAAAGTCTATCACTACCCTCTTACCCCTGTAATCAGAAAGCTTTACAGTTTTCCCGTCAAGAGTTTTAAGCTCAAAGTCCGGGGCTTCTACACCCGGTTGACCCATACGACCTTCATTTACCATTTGCATAAAAAAATTAGCAAACTGCCCTTTTTTTCCTTCTGCCTTTATTTGCTCTGCCAGTGTTATGAAGTAAGGCATAGACACGTCCTTATTTAAGAAGTTATTAGCAGCCAATAAGCCCGCTGCCGAGGTCCCTAGTGACTGAACCTTGGGCAATATTGTCTCATTGTGCTTCTTTAGCAAAACAAGATAACTCTCACGCAACTTTTCCCTCTCCGCATCATTAGAACTCCTAGAAAATTTATCATTAATAGCCTTAACATCCTTGTCAAAAGCAAAATGACTAGTTTGTAATTCATTAAAAACAACCATGTTAGGCAAGCCATTAATACGCACAGACGCAGGCTTATCATCAGTTGTTATGCCATCAGCAAAAACTTCAAACTCTTCTCCTCCGTCTAATATTAATCCTACTACCTGCTCGTTAGATATTTTTAATTGGTAAATTCCAGGCTCTGGAATAACGGTAGATAACGTAACTTCTTGACCTTCTATTTTTACACTATCTATAGGAGCCCCAAAACCACGGTCATTTATCCGTTCCAGGTACACCTTTCCATTAGCTTCTTTATTGGCTATCTTTAGTTTAATATTTACCGGGCCAACCTGACCAAATGTAGCAAGCGAAGCCATAAATAATAAACCTACTAGAAAATGTTTCATTATATCCTAATTTTAATATTTCAAACCTAAGTCAGGTCAGTTTTTCAAGCATGATACGGTTAACTTCTTTAGGGTCTGCAGAGCCACCTGACAACTTCATCACCTCACCAACAAACATCCCCAAAAGACCTTTCTTCCCTTTTTTAAACTCAATTACCTTTGCTTCATGCTTAGCAATAACCTCGTCTACCAACACTCCCAAACTACCTGTATCTTTATTTTGCAACAGTCCATTTGACTCCGCTAACGATATAACGCTTACCTGCGGTGTTATAATTAACAGTTCCATTAACTTTTGTGCTGCTGTATTACTCACATTCCCAGCTTCTATCTCGTCTACCAGTTCTGCCAGCTTACCCGGTAGTATCGGAAAATCTGACAAAGATGTTCTATTATCATTCAAGTACGCCTTCACCGAGCCTAAAAGCCAGTTTGCTACCGCCTTATGGTTAGAGGTAACCTTAGCAGAATCAAAAAAGTATGTAACCAAATCTCTCTCTTCAGAAAGCAAATAAGCTTGTTCTTCAGAAAGAGCGAATTTATCTACCAAGGTTCCAAAAAGCTCATATGGTAACATCGGCGTGTTTTCTTTGGTAAACTCCAACTCCACATCAGATATTATCACCGGAGCCAAATCCGGTTCTGGAAAATAACGGTAATCATTAGCTGTTTCTTTCTCACGCATACCTACAGTCTTTCCTGTTTCCGGTATAAAACTTCGGGTTTCTTGTAAAACTTTCCCTCCCGATACTAAAACCGCTGTTTGTCTCTCTATCTCATATTCTGCAGCACGCTGCAAAAAACGCATGGAGTTCATGTTCTTTATCTCAACTTTCGTTCCTAAAGTTTCATCGCCTTTGGGTTTTAGAGAAACATTTAAATCTGCCCTCAGAGAACCCTCCTCCATATTGCCATCACTAATACCCAGAAAACGTACAATTTTTCGTATTTCTCCTAAATAGCCCGCAGCCTCTTC
>CAZBAV010000060.1:0-25388 GCA_964489955.1 uncultured Lacihabitans sp.
AATCAAAAGCCCAACAAATTCATAATGAATACGTTGGGCTTTTTCTGAATGTGCCAAACAAAAGAGACAACACTCCAGATGTTGTCTCTTCTATGTTGAAAATACTACTTAAACGGCAAAAAACTGCTCCAGTTCAGCGAGTGTCTCTTCGGATGTTACGATATCTTTTACAACCTCTCCTTTGTGAAGTGCTACTATACGATTAGATACCTCTACGGTGTGAAGTAAATCGTGGCTTGAAACCAAAATAGTTACATTAGGGTCGTCGGCAAGTTCCTTTATGATTCGCTTTAGTCTAATCTGCGTAGTAGGGTCTAGGTTGGCAAAGGGCTCATCTAGAATTATTACTTCGGGGTTCCCTATGAGAGTAGCAATAATACCCACTTTTTTCTGATTACCTTTTGAAAGGTCGCGTAAGTATTTCTTGTTGTTAAGTATTTCGTCATTAAAAAACTCCTTGTACTTCTCCAGAAAATCATCCACATCGGCTTTGTTCTGGCCTCTCAAATCACCGATGAAGTAAAAGTACTCTTCGGGAGTAAGGTATCCAATGAGGAAGCTTTCATCTATGAAGGCAGCGGTAGAAGGTTTCCAGTTTTCACTTTGGTGTACTTCTACACCCCCATTCAGAATTTTACCTGTCGAGGGTTCTATAAGGTCAAGCAACAGGCTAAAGAAGGTTGTTTTACCTGCACCGTTGTTTCCAACTAAACCAAAGCTTTCTCCTTTCTGAATACTTAGGTTTTCAATATTTAGTACGGTCGTTTGACCATAATTTTTTGTAAGATTAATTGCTTCTATCATTGCTGTACTTCTTTAAAACCTTGTAATGCTCTATATTTTCTTATTTTATATGCGTTGGCAACTGAGCCCATGATTTTTTCTCTAAATACGATTCCTAAGAGACCCACCATGGCCAGTACAAAAGAGGCCCAATACCCGTTTGTAAGCCATGCTGAAATTCCCCAAATTATGATGGGGATAAACATAAGAGGTAATATTACTAAAAACTGTGCGGCACTGGTCCCCTGATAATTCATCATTTGAGATTTCTGTAGATCCACTCGTTTTTTGTTAAATGAGCCTCCGTATAGCAGCACAGGTACATTTACACCAATATTAAAAATGGCTGCTGCTATATTCATAAAAAGAACTTGCCATCCAAAATATACATAGGGTATGGTAAGTATGGTACACAGGAATACAGAAATATACATGAGGTTTGCCTTAGACTGCAAGTATGTACGAATCTTTATATTCTGAGACATCATAAGCCCATAGTAGGAGCTATCCCATGCCGGAACAAACTGACCAAAGTTCATCATAAAGGCTCCGGTCATAAATATGCCTACAAAAATCAGAAACGCCGGCATTTTTTGGTAGGCAGGATTGGGGTAGAATATTAAGCCATAAGCTAGGAAAAGAACAGATAAAATGACAACAGATTTGGGTCTCTTGTTTCTCCATACCATTTTCAGATCGAGCTTCATAAAGTGAGCTAAACTTCCAAATCTATCAACCCACGCGAGATCCATAGTTTTGGCGACGTCGGTTTTCGATTTAAGGGCTGAGTCCAGATACAAAGATTTGTAAAGTGCTTTGAAAGTTATTATATACGTAAGTACAGTGCCCATTGTATAAAATATGCAAGCCCATGGATTTTGCATAACCCAAGCCATAAGTTTGGCAACCCACACTGTACTTTTGAACACATCGAAATACTCTAAACTTACCAGTACTATAGCAACTACGACCAATGGGAGTAACTTTGCGGGGCTCTCGGAGTAGTGTCTCTTAACTAAGAAGTTTATGTAATTGAGAATAAGTACCAATGATAAAATGCAAACTAGCCAAGCTGCCATTTGCGAAGCACTTATGTCCCCTTTCCCATAAGAAACTATAGCAAAAGGCACGAAAGTCACTAAGCTCATAAGGTTGTAAAAAGAAAATAGAGACCTAAATAGAGCAAAATGTGTAATCTGAGTCCGTTTTACATTTTGCACCAAAAGAGGCTTGACTCCCATAGTAGGTAAGTCTTGCAAATAAAAACGGGATAGGATTTCCGTAATAATCCAGATAAGGATAAATCCATTGACGAGTTCAATAGGTTTTTGGTCAGGCACAAATCTCTCAAGGAGATTGTGTAAGGCAAAACCTAATACTAGCAATGAAACTAGCATATAGGCGTAAAAGAACCATAAAATAGCGGTTACAGTTACTTCTTTGCCAAGACTGGCAGATCTGAAGAAAGATTTGCTTTCGAGCCGGAGTAGTTTTAGAAACATGTATAATTACTTCTTGTTAGAAGTAAAATTATGAAACCAAAGTAAGAAAACAAATTCAGCAACCTTTACATAGAGCTAAATATGAAATACGGTCAAATGACTTGACGAATGGCATTAGGTTTTCATTTTTCTCTTTTTGGCAGCAGGGAACAATACATTATTCAGTATTAATCGGTAACCTGCTGAATTAGGATGTAGGTTCAGGTCTGTGGGTTCTTCTCCTACAAAATGCTGGTAGTCTTCCGGGTCATGCCCCCCATAATAAGTCCAGAAACCCTTCCCGGCAGTGCCGTGTATGTAGCGTGCCTCATTAAGCTCCCGGTTTTCTGCCAGTATGAGCACTTCCGACTTTACGAACTGCTTGCGGAAAGCCGTAGTTTGACCCATGAAGCCTTTTATAACACTTGTGTGATTCTGAGTAAGCATGGTAGGGATAGGGTCATATTTGGCAGAAAATTCAAAAAGGTTAAAGAAGTCATTTCCTTCTACCAGGCCGCGGTCGGCCTGCTGGTGATCTATGGTGGAAAACTCAACTATAGTGGGGTCTTTTATTAGCTTGAAATCTGTAAAAGCAAAGGTGGCATCGAAATCTAGTTTTTCGTCAGCCTTTGGATCCATGCCGTCTCCATCATATATACGTTCTACAATATCCACGCCTTGTGCTGCCATGGCGATGTCAAAGGTATCTGTGGCATTACACATGGCAAACATATAGCCACCTCCAATAACAAAGTCTGATATTTTTTTTGCTACAGCAGCTCTTAGCTGAGATACTTTAGCAAAACCATGCTTTTTTGCTACTGTCTCTAGTTCACGTTTTTGCTCCTGGAACCAAGCTCTTTGGGCTTGCTGTATAAACTTTCCGAACTGGCCTGTGAAATCTTCATGGTGCAGGTGTAGCCAGTCGTATTCAGCTAGTTTTCCTTCCAGAACTTCGTCGTCATACACTTTGTCGAAAGTGATTTCTGCATAGGTGAGGGCTAATGTTACTGCATCATCCCATGGCATGGCACTTTTGGGAGTGTATACGGCTATTTTGGGAGCTTTTTGGAGTTTTACAGCATCCGTGTTGGCGTCGGGGTTTTTTACCGAAAAAAGTACGCTCTCTGCATCTGCATCGGTAATCATCTCATAACTTATACCGCGGATAATGCATTCGTTTATAAAATTCTGGCTCATTGGTAGTAGGAAACTTCCCCCACGGTAATTTAAAAGCCAGTCAATTTCTGTTTCGTAATTCTTTAAAACCCAAAAAGCGAGACCATAAGCTTTAAGATGGTTTTTCTGGGAGTCGTCCATTGGTATCATCAATTTATTGGCATAGGATTGGCTCCAAAGACCAAAAAATATGATGAACGGTAAAATGGCTCTTTTCATGTGCTTGTGAATTAACATTGATGTTAAGAACTTTGCATTATTAACTTAAAACCGCAATTGTATATTGCGAGGTTCAAAAATAGTTCCATAAAAGGAATTTCACTATGAATATCAAAGAAAACGTTTATGAAGGGCTAAGGGCCATAAGGTTTAATTTACTGAGGACAGTACTTACTGCTTCTATTATTACTTTTGGTATTATGGCTTTAGTAGGTATTCTTACTGCCATAGAGGGTATGCAGGGTTCTATAGATAAGAGTTTTGAAGGCTTGGGTGTAAACTCTTTTGACTTTAGTACTAAAAGTAATTCTTCAAACAGGATGGGAGGGAAGGCACAAAAAGCCATTAACCCCATTTATTTCCGGGATGCAATTGCTTATAAAGAGCGTTTTAGTGAGGGTCGAGATGCCTTGGTTACCATTTATACGTATGTGGCCTCTAACGAGGTTATCCGTTATGGAAACGAAAAGTCGAACCCTAATAATAGCGTTATGGGTGTGGACGAGGAGTATATTGGGCTGAAAGGCTACAAGCTGGTAGAGGGTCGGAACATTACGGATATAGACAGAGCTTTAGGTAATAAAGTGGCTGTGGTAGGTTTTGAGATAGCCGAAAAGTTCTTTAAGAATGGGAATGTGATTAATCAGCAGATTTATTTCCTGAATGACCGCTATACCATTGTGGGTTTACTAGAGAAAAAAGGAAGTTTAACAGGTGGTAATGATGACCGTACTTTACTTATACCCCTGGAGGTGGCTCGTAGTTTGGATACCAAAGGTAGCTTTGCTTACCAAATTACTACATCAGTGCCAACCGCACATAAGGATGTAGACGAGCTTATGGCAGAAGGTACAGCTGTGATGAGGTTGGTGAGGGGAGATAAGGTGTACGAAGAAAACTCTTTTGAGGTAGAGCGGGCAGATGCTTTACTTAAGGAGTTTAATGAAGTTACCGGCTATATGCGTATTGGCGGTTTTGGGATATCATTCATTACTTTATTAGGAGCTTCTATAGCCCTTATGAATATTATGCTAGTATCTGTAACGGAACGCACCCGTGAGATAGGAATCCGGAAGGCATTGGGGGCTTCTCCAGCCAAAATTCGTTTTCAGTTTTTAATTGAGGCTGTTGTGATATGTGCCATTGGTGGTTTAGCCGGGGTTATACTGGGTATTAGTGCCGGGAACTTGGTTTCGGTATTCATGTCGGGCGGTGAGGGTTCTTTCGTGGTTCCCTGGAACTGGATTAGCATGGGTTTGATAGTATGTATAGTAGTAGGTTTAATTTCAGGATACTACCCTGCTTATAAGGCATCAAAAATGGATCCTATAGAGTCACTGAGATACGAATAAGTAAGTTAAAAGCTAAAAACTAAAAGTGAAAAGTAATAGAAAATAGGGGAAAGCTGATTGCTGACGGTTAATAGCCAGAGACTGACGGCTCAAAGCTTATAGTTCAAAAATAAAATTCTAGCAAATACTTGTAAGATTACATTAAAGATTCTACTTTTGCACTCCCAACAAGGGACAAGCCCAGATGGCGGAATTGGTAGACGCGTTGGTCTCAAACACCAATATCGCAAGATGTGCCGGTTCGACCCCGGCTCTGGGTACTAAAAACTCCTTAAATCATTAGATTTTTGGAGTTTTTTCTTTTTCAAGGGTAGCTAAAAATAGAGACCTTCCTTTTTATGAGCAGTCAATTTGAATTATTGACCTTCATCCAAACTCAAATACCCTCTCCTAATTCGAAACCTGAACGGCCGCATTATTGGTAAAATTAATTTGGTTATAATTCAAAATTGTAACTACCTTCTTTGTCAGAAAAAGTTAATTCTTCTATTTTCTTACATGTGTTTGCTGTAAACTTCTCCGCGAATAGTTTGGAGAGAAGGTCTTACTTTTCTCAACACTGTTTTATGGAATTTGTGCTTTTGTGACAAAATCATAATGGACTACTGGTCCACAAATAGATTGCTTTACATTTTTAAGTATTCACAATCGGCTTAGCATTTTGCGGTTCTTTATAATTTGCGGCCCTTTCTAGTAATGTATTCGGTAAAAATATTTTGAAAAATAATTAATATATATTGTTTATCGATAAATATTAATTATGTTTGTGACATGAATTTAAAATTTAAACAATTATGTCAAAAACAAACAACTTCGTTTTTTGGGGCTTATATATTGTGGCGTGGGCCATTTTTGTGGGCTTGTCTATTGAAGCTGGAGGCTTAATAGTAAATTTCTTTTTCAGCTTTTACAAGCCTGAGTTTATCCCAAATCTTTATCAAAAGTTAGATTTAATCGAAATGTATAAAGAAAGTAGATTTGCATTTTTCGGTATCTATAGCTTTATCCTTATTATTTCAATGTTAAAAGCTTATCTGTTTTATACCGTTATCACACTGATGCACAAAATGGATTTGTCAAAACCCTTCAGCAATTTTGTTGCGAGACAAATTTCCCTGATTAGTTATTTTACGCTTTCTATTGGGCTGCTTAGTTATATTGCCAGACAGTCTGCCAAAAATATGATGCATCACGGTTTTGTTCCTGACAACGTAAATGAATTTTGGGCAGACAGCCAGGCATTTATTATTATGGGAGCTGTCATCTATATTATTGCTACTATTTTCAAAAAAGGTGTAGATATGCAAAACGAAAATGATTTAACTGTTTAAGCTATGCCAATTATTGTAAACTTAGATGTAATGATGGCAAAGCGGAAAATGTCGCTTAACGAACTGTCAGAAAAAGTTGAACTGACACTTTCTAACCTTTCCATCTTAAAAACAGGAAAAGCGAAAGCCATACGTTTCAGCACATTAGAAGCTATTTGTAAGGCGTTGGACTGCCAACCCGCTGATATTTTAGAGTATGAAAGTGATGACGTTAAAACTTCAGATCACTAACATGATGATAGTCGAAAAAAAGATCTTTAAAGGCAGAGTTTCAAGATAAGACAAACAAGGACTAATTTGAATAAAAATGCAAATTACAAAAATTATTGCCGACACGTACGGGTATTTTTCAGCCGAGGAATTGAATGCCATTGAGAGCATATTGCGTGTTGTTAAACTGAGGAAGAACGAAATCTTTGTTGATTTCGGAAGCCGGAACAAATTAGGACTGGTCATAAAGGGTTCTTTATATTCGAGCTACATAGACGAACAAGGAAACGAAAAAATAGATGATATTTTCTATGAAAAGGAAAAGAACTTTGTTTTTAACTACGAAAGTTACCTGTTAGAAAAGCCCTTAGGCGTAGACATAAAAGCAAACGAAGAGTGCTTATTACTTGTGGCAAATGTGCAGCAGGTTAAAAATCTATATGAAAAATTCCCGCGTTTCTACAAAATAGAAATGTCTATTGTGCAGCAACATTTTTTATTGGCCATAAACAAAATAAAGATTCTGCAACATAAAGACCCAACTTCCGCAATAAAAATGGTGCAAAGTCAATTACCCAACGTGTTTCAATATTTTTCCTTTTCACAGATGGCCTCCTATCTTGGTGTTCACCGAAATACTCTCACAACAGCGATGAAGAAACTCTAAATTGGAACTTGCACAATTTTGTGCAGGATCTTATTTCACTTCTTCTCAACTTTGTGACATAAAAAAGAGATTATGGCAACAGTGGATGAAATACTAAAAACAAGAAAAGCAACAACAGCAGATGCACTGAAAGTGTATGACCAGCTCCCTCCCGTAAATATTGAATTTATGATGGGGCGTTGGAAAGGCTTTGAAATAGAAACAGGTCACCCAATGGACGGAATGTTGGGGATTTCGGGCTGGTATGGGAAATCGTTTGAAAGTAAGGAGGAAGTACATCCGCTGGTTATGTTTGGAGGTAACCAATCTTTGTGGGCATTAAACCCAAAATTGATTCCTTTGGAAATGAATTTCCCCAAAATAAAAGCAATAGGTGTCATAATGAAATTGCTGAAACCACTTTTGCAAACTAAAAAATCAAAAGCCCGTTTGCGAATGGTTGAACACAGAGGAAAAACAACAGCCACAATGTTATATGACGATAAAGCGATTTACGATCATTTTGCCAGAATTGACGAAAACACCGTTCTGGGTTGTATGGATTTGAAAGGTAACTCACAGCCTTATTTCTGGGTAATGGAACGTGATGACAAAACGGGTTACAGTATAAAATTTAATCAGGACTAACTATGGCTTTTTATGGAGAAACAGCACTCATTACGGGCGGTGCAAGCGGAATGGGAAAAGTTATGGCTGTACACCTTGCAAAGCAAGGAGCAAAAGTTGCCATTTTGGATATGAATGATAAAGGATTGGAAGAAACGGCAGCACTCTCGCCTAACATTTTCCCTTTTAAGTGCAATGTTACCGATTTGGAAAAGGTAAAAGATGTTTTTGAATATGTTGAAAAAAATATCGGGCAGTTAGACCGGGTTGTGCATTGTGCGGCGGTTATGCCCGGTGGAATTTTGGCAGAAACCCCACCCCATGAAATCAACAATGTAATGTCCATTAACTACTTCGGAACGGTAAACGTAACACAAACAGCTTTACAATATATGTTACCTCGGGATAAAGGAGATTTGATTGTATTTGGCTCTATTGCAGGTGTGATCCCGAATGTGAAATTTGGTGCATATGGATCTACCAAAGCTGCTACCAATTTTTACATGAATGTGTTAATGGAAGAAAACAGGGAAAGTGGGATACGATTTTTGCTGGTGTGCCCGCCTGCGGTAGATACCCCCTTGATAAATCAGGCGGTAGCCAAAGGACCCAAAACGCTTTCGAAATGGAAAAAGAACGGGATGTCTTCGCCTGAAAGTGTAATTGAGGAAGTAGAAAATGCCATTGACAAGAATAAAAAAATTGTCTTTACAGGCGTAGCGAAGTACTACAATTTACTGTATCGTTTCTTTCCGAGCTTTGTAAAACGAAGGGCTACTAAGATGAGCTGACCTTAGTGATATAGCAACATCAAGCATGTGGTAGATAGACTAATGCATGATTGGGAATAAATCTGTACGACTTTATAGCTATAGCTGGATTAGGCCAAAATACACCATTTCTGGTATTGCCTAGGAATAGCTCTTAAACTAATTTCGTAGAAAAAAAACATGAAAAAGTGTCTAATTCTATGTTTTATTAGTTTTTATACTTTAGCACAAAGCGTAGAAATAACTCCCGGTAGCATTTTGCCGCAAGTAACTACAGTACAGCGTAATGCCATCGCCTCGCCCAAAAATGGCATGCTGGTTTTTGATACCAATACGCAGAGTTACTGGTTTCGTCAAAGCGGTAGTTGGACAGAACTACCCAAAGGTGGCAGCACCGCTAACTACTGGCAACTTACGGGAAACGTACTTAAAAACACTAACTCTGGCGGTTTTTGGAGTGCAAATTCTACAGGGCTTCCTTCGAATGCATCGAATACAACAAATCCTCCTATAGCACCCACATCTGGAGACGGCACAAGGTTAATGTGGATTCCTTCCCGTTCCGCCTTTAGGGTAGGTACTGTAGCTAATAATGCAAAAAGTTGGGACGCCGATTCTATTGGTATATTTTCAACAGCTATGGGATATAATGCAACAGCTAGTGGGAACGCTTCCTTTGCTATGGGTACTGGAACAACAGCAAGCGGTTATTCTTCTACTGCTATGGGAACTGGAACAATAGCAAGTGGTTTTTCTTCGACCGCCATAGGATATAGAACAACAGCAAGCCATGAAAGCTCTACCGCTATAGGAGAGCGTACAACAGCAAGTGGTTTCGCCTCCACAGCCATTGGGTACTACACAACAGCAAGTGGTTATTCTTCTACTGCTATGGGTTTTAACACAACAGCAAGTGATTCATATTCTACCGCCATGGGATATGAAACAAAAGCAAGTGGTTACGGATCTACTGCTATGGGAGAGTACACAACAGCAAGTGGTTCTTCTTCTACCGCTATGGGATTGAGGACGACAGCAAGTGGTAATTCTTCCACTGCTATGGGGGGCAGTTCAACAGCAAGTGGAAACTATTCTACCGCTATGGGACATAAAGTAAGAGCTGCTGGAGCAGGTTCATTTATTATTGGAGATTACGTAAGTAATCCCGATGAGCCAGTTCGTAGTCAAAATGCTGATAATAGATTTACGGCTAGGTTTAGAGGAGGTTATTGGTTTATGACTACAGGAAACAGCTTAAATCCAACCAATGAAAATGACGGTGTTTTAGGTGCTAGGCTAGAACCCAACACTACCGCATGGGCTGCCATTTCAGACTCCACCAAAAAAGAAAATTTCATAAAAGCTAATGGAGAAGAGTTCTTAGCAAAACTCTCCAAACTTAAACTTGGCTCTTGGAACTATAAAGGCAACCAAGTCCGTAATTATGGTCCAATGGCACAAGAAATATTCTCTGCTTTTGGTCAAGATAAACTAGGAACTGTAGGCTCAGACACTATGGTGAATACACTAGACATGGATGGACTGCTCTTTATTTTTGCTCAAGCTTTAGAGGAAAGAACGGAAACCTTGAAGCACGAGCTTCAATTAGCTAAAACTAATATGGGACAATTAAGAGATGAAATCTCGAAACTTAAAGTTGAAAACGTTCTTCAAAAATCTGAAAGTGAAGTACTTAAAAATGACATTTCTTTAATGAAAGAGCAACTAAAGGTTTTGTCAAAACACTTTACATCTTCGGAGAATAGAGTCCCGCAGGAATCAGAATAAATAAATCACCTTGCCAAATGAGGAGAATTATGCATTTCTATTTGTCATAAACCTATAACTAGATATCAAAGATTTTAGGGAAGTGATATAAGGTAATACCTACATAAAATTTAGACTGGTTTTATTGGTGAGGATGTAAAGACCTACAGTGCTATAGTAAGTAGGTTAAACGTAATTCTTGCGTGAGGTGTTGGTTATATGCTATTCTGATTGAATGATATTAGGCTCAGTTTAGAAAAAATGCTATGTAAGCTTTAGTAAAACAGCACTTAAGAGAGTACTTTAGTGTTTTACCTATGACATGGAAAAGGAGATAGAAAATATTTTGGTTAGAAAAAATACCAAACCCACTAGTATGCGGATTTTGGTTTATGATTACCTCATGGGGCAAGAGGTGGCTCTCTCTCTTACTGAAATAGAAAACCATTTTGATAGGGTAGACCGAATCACACTGTATCGGACCCTCAAAACTTTTGAAGAAAAAGGTATTGTGCATGGAATCCAGGAAAATAATACCACTAAGTATGTACTATGTCACGATGGCTGTAATGAGCAAACTCACAAAGATTGGCATCTTCATTTTTATTGTAAAATCTGTAAACAGACAACTTGTAAGGAGGATTTTACTATTCCACAGGATATTCCGCAAGCTTTCCGTATAGATGAAATCAGACTTTTTGCTAAAGGTATTTGTGAAAACTGTCTAAAAGGTACTTTGCAATAGCATTGCATACTATATGGTGCCATCTTTGTAAAAAAAACAAAGATATGGGACATAGTGAGGCTTCATGCTGTAGCGTAAATGAGCCAATTACGGAAGAACATAACCATGACCACGGTGGTGGTGGATTTATACGAGATTTTATTCCTAGTATTATTTCATTGGTATTGTTGCTCATCGGTATTGCATTAGACTATTTTATAAAGGCTTCTTGGTTTAAAGACTGGGTTAGATTGGTTTGGTACACGATAGCTTATATTCCTGTTGGTTTCCCTGTATTAAAGGATGCGGTAAAGAGCATTCAAAAGGGTGATATTTTCTCCGAGTTTTTCTTGATGGGTATAGCCACTATAGGAGCATTCGCTATAGGTGAATATCCAGAGGGTGTGGCGGTTATGCTTTTTTATTCTGTAGGAGAAGTTTTTCAGTCATTGGCTGTAAAGCGTGCCAAGGCCAACATTAAATCACTGTTAGACCAAAGACCAGACCATGTAGGTGTTCTCAGAAATGGGAAGATAGAAACCGTGGAGGCAGAAACTGTAGAAGTAGGAGAGGTGTTACAACTCAAACCAGGGGAGAAACTTGGCTTAGACGGTATATTACTTTCTGACTCAGGATCTTTTAACACTGCAGCCTTGACTGGTGAAAGTAAGCCAGACTCCAAAGTTAAAGGTGATGTGGTTTTGGCGGGTATGATAAACATGGATACTGCGGGACAAGTACAGGTAACCACACCTTACAAAGACAGTAAATTAAGTCGTATATTAGAATTGGTGCAAAATGCCAGTACGCAAAAAGCTCCCACCGAACTTTTCATAAGGAGGTTTGCTAAGATATATACACCTGTGGTGGTTTTTCTAGCAATCGGAATTTGCCTTTTACCTTCTTTTTTCGTGCAAGATTATGTGTTTAATGACTGGCTGTACAGGGCTTTAGTATTCTTGGTGATATCTTGTCCGTGTGCTTTAGTAATTAGTATTCCACTTGGTTATTTTGGCGGTATTGGTGCTGCTTCCAGGAATGGTATTTTAGTAAAAGGGGGGAATTATCTTGATGTTTTAGCCCAAGTGCAAAATGTAGTAATGGATAAAACAGGTACACTTACAGAGGGCGTTTTTGAGGTACAGGAAGTTAAGTTTAAAGAGGGCTTTATAGTGCAGGAAATCCTAAAGAAAGTTAATGCGGTTGAAAGCCTTAGCTCGCATCCTGTTGCAACTGCCATATTACGTCATGTAGGTCCTGTGGATACCTCTATAAAGATAGAGGCTCTGGAGGAAATTGCCGGACATGGTTTAAAGGCTAATATTGCCGGAACAGAATTACTTGTGGGTAATTTCAAACTTTTAGATAAATTTGGGATACAGCATGGAGTAAATCCGTCCTCTATTGTAGATACGGTTATAGCTATAGCCGATGGTGGTCAGTATGCAGGCTATATTACTATTGCAGATAGGATTAAAGATGGTTCTAAGAAGGCCATTTCGGATCTACATAGCTTGAATGTGGAAACCACCATGTTAAGTGGCGATAAGGATACGATAGTACAAAAGGTGGCAGAGGAGTTAGGTCTGGGTTCTGCATTTGGGGATTTATTGCCAGAGGATAAGGTTAGACATCTGCAGGAAATTAAGAGTAGGGGAGGTGCGGTAGCTTTTGTGGGTGATGGCGTAAATGATGCCCCGGTGGTGGCTTTGAGTGATGTAGGCATAGCTATGGGCGGTTTGGGAAGTGATGCTACTATTGAAACAGCTGATGTAGTTATCCAAGATGATAAGCCGGGAAAGATACCAGTGGCTATAAAAATAGGAAAGCAGACTAAAAGGATTGTGTGGCAGAATATAGGTTTAGCATTTGGCGTAAAGGCCATTGTGTTAATCTTGGGAGCTGGTGGTTTGGCCAATATGTGGGAGGCCGTTTTTGCTGATGTGGGTGTGGCATTATTGGCTATCCTAAATGCAATACGAATACAAAAAATGAATTTCCAGTGATTATTTAATAAGGTATTTATTGTAACCGACCAATTTTGGTCGGTTTTTTTATGTCTATAACATGAGGAATGTTTAATTCTAACTGTACATTAGATATTTTAGGAAACGAAATGCTGCAAAAAATGGAAGTGTGTACTATTTTTTAAGTTTAGAGACGTAGCCTTTTGGAATAGTAGATTTGGTAATTACCACATAGGTAATTTATAAAGAAAAAAAATAGTGTCAGAATATTTGCATGAAGTATTGCCTGATCCTATGTCTTCTACGTGGCTTTAATGTCTTCATATTCGGCCCGAATTAACTCTGAAAAGAGTATTTAGGCATTTTTGGAGGTGTATAAAAAGAAAAAACCTTCGAAACTTCGAAGGCCTTTCTCAACTTTATAGCCATGAAAACTAATTCTACTAAGATAACGCCATCTTGAGCTCATTTAGTTTATGCTTAACAGAGGTGTCAATCTGTGTGTCACCAACTTTTAAAACATAACCGCCTATTAAACTCTCGTCAATTACTTCCGTAAGCTCTACTTGCTTTTGGGTAGCTCTTGACACTTCTGCACTCAATGTAGCCTTTTGGGCATCTGTAAGTGGTGCTGGCGTTGAAACGGTTACTTTCTGTATTCCTTTCTGTAAATCGTAAAGTTTTTTAAACTCTACAGATATAGGATACAATAATTGTTCCCGATTTTTTTTAGTTAAGACGCTAAAAATTGAGAAAGTCACTTTTGAGATACGATTTTCAAATATTTTTTTCAAAATATTGAATTTCTTTTCATGTCTTATTATAGGATTTGCCATTATCTTCCTGAATTCATCGTTTTCAGTACAAACACTGGCAAAAAAAGTCATGTCGTTATTTACTGTTTCTACTTCCCCCTGCTCATTAGCTAAATCAATAAGGGCTTTTGCGTATCTATATGCTATTATGGATAAGGACATATACGTTATTAGTTAAGTCTTGCGTCAGAAACTAAAGAATCTACATAAGTTTGTTGTGCAGCTTTATCAGACAACTCTTTACGTAAAACTTTTTCAGCTATTTCTATCGAAAGTGATGCTACATCATTTTTAACTTGTGCTATCATAGCATCTTTTTCCTGAGTAAGCATAGCTCTAGTATCAGAAACAATCTTCTCACTTTTTTGTTGAGCATCCGCTTTTGCTTCGCCTAAGATGCGTTCTGCAGCATCTTTTGCTTCTTTGATGATTTTATCTCTCTCCAGTCTTGCTTCAGCTAAGATTTTATCGTTGTCAGACTTTAACTTGGCCATTTCTGCCCTAGTTTCTTCTGCCATTCTTAAGGCTCCTTCTATTTCACCTTCTCTTTCTTTTAAGCCTTCAAGAATTGGCTTCCAAGCGTATTTTCTAAGCAAGAATACAAGAATACCGAATACTACGGTCATCCAGAAAAGAAGACCAATTTTTGGTTCTAATAATGAACTATTTAGAAGAATCATTTTATGTATAGTTTTTTTTGTTCATTTTGAAATTCCCAACATTAACGCCTAATGCGAATAATGTTGGGAAAAGGTCTGTAGATTACGCTCCGATATTGAACGAAATCAAAAGACAGATTACGGCAGCAAATAGAGCCACGGCTTCTATTAGGGCAGCGATGATAATCATCATAGTTTGGATTTTACCGGCTGCTTCTGGTTGGCGAGCAACACCTTCCATAGCACTTCCACCGATTTTACCAATACCAAGTCCAGCACCGATAGCTGCTAAACCAGCACCGATTCCAGCACCTACAGCGATTAAGCCTGATCCTGCTGCTGCTTCTAAAATAATGCTTAATAAAGACATGATTTTATTTTTTTATTCTCCCCCCCTTCGGAAGATGTTTTTGATTACCTCTTTATAGGGTTTTAAAGAGGATGTTTTTATATTAATGGTGATCTTCTACTGCTGAACCAATATACATAGATGTCAACAGCGTGAAAATCAAAGCTTGCACAAATGCAACCAACAATTCTATAGCACTCATGAATAAGGCAAATCCTCCAACAGCACCACCGACTAGATAATTTTTAAATATGAATATCAAGCCGTACAAGCTAAGCATGATGATGTGACCTGCTGTAATGTTTGCAAAAAGACGTATCATTAATGACATGGGTTTCATAATAACGCCCACTAGTTCCACAGGAATCATAATGATGTACATCCAAGCTGGGGTATCTGGCAAGAAAACGTGTTTCCAATAATATTTGTTAGCTGAGATGTTAACAATTAAGAATGTAATTACAGCCAAAACCATAGTGACTGCTATGTTACCAGTAAGGTTAGGGCCGGCAGGAACTAGTCCTAAAAGGTTATTTATTAGAATAAAGAAGAACAAAGTAAGCAAATAGGGGAAAAACTTCTCGTATTTATGCCCAATTGCCGGCTTAACCACATCGTCTCTTAAAAACACTATGATTGGTTCAAAAAGAGATTGAATACCTTTCGGAGCCTTACCTTTATTGGTTTTGTAACCTTTAGCTACAGAAGTGAAAATCAAGAAAAGAAGTACAGCACTTAACATCATGGCTGCTACATTCTTTGTAATAGAAAAGTCCATTGGATGCACACTTTCGTCTACTTCACCTTGAGCGTTTACTCTTACAATATGACCATGATCACTTTTATAATCCTTATATGTTTGACCATTCTCTAACTTGCTTGATAAGAAGGCTTCTATACCTCTGTCTTTGGTGTATAGGATAACAGGAAGAGGAACTTTTATTCCTTTGGCAATTTCATAGCCATGTTCATCACCAATGTGGTGCATAATCATGCCTGCAATGTCAAATTCTTCAGAATCTTCTGTACCTGACGAAAACGCTGGTGCAGATAAAAGAATGAGTATAAAAAACAAAAAGTAGGAAATGTGCTTACGCATACCGAACTGTTTAATAATCAATGTTTTGGTGATGGCTTGTTTTAAAACCGCCGCAATTTACGAAGCAAATTTGAAATTTCAAATATTGTGAAAAATAAAAAAAGTGCAATTGGGCTTATGGGAAAAGTTCATGTTTTTGAAGAAGAAATATTTGAACAATTCAAGAAGAATTACGATTAAAATACTAGAAGTTTCACTGATTCTAATCACCTACTGGAATTGATGAAGTTGTCATTGTAATCTTTTCAAAATACAAAATGTAATCGACTATTTCGAGTTTGATATGGGTCAAAACCGAATCTCTAGATAAGAATAAGTACGAGTATTTTTAATTTCTTTAAAAATTGAAAATATATTTTACAACGGTCGTGCGGGGATTAAGGGCATATTGATTGTGAAGATAGCCATTATTTTGCACAGAAAATGTCTCGAAGTTTTTATGATTGGCGATATTCAACATATAAAATTCTAACTCTGAACGTAAGCGGTTTATTTTCCATTTTCCACTAATGTCTATAAAGTATATATTAATATCCGAGATGCTTTTCTGTCGTACATGTACTGACTGCATCTCAGCTTTTAAATGCAGGTTGCGTAGTGGAGAGTAAGTCAGGCTCAAGTTGTTTCTGAAATACGTGTTGTTAATAAACGAGGGGAGAGCATCTAATTCTTGTTGACGAAAACTATTAGTTGAATGGGTTATATCGAAACGGTTTACAACATTGATTTTTTTTAATAACTGAAAATCAGCCGATGTAGAAATGCTATAGTTAGTGTTGTTTATATAATACAATGCATCATTTAACGATTCTTCCATTTGTAATTTCGACCATTGTGGTTTGATAGAAAACGTAGTAGCAAGAAAGAAAATATATTTGCTAAACACCATATTAGCCCCCATTGTTTTTACTTGATTTGAAAATGGAGTCTGGATTTGCTTTTGCATATTGTCCTCAAAAATAGTTCTGTTCAACACACGCCTGTTTGTGAGGGTGTAGTATGCTCCAACGTTTGCAAAAAACATACTTAGCGGCCTTTTGAAGTTGTAGTCAACTTTCCAATTGTGGCTATTCTGAGACCACAAATTGAATAACTCATTTCGCTGAAACGTTCGATAATTAGTAAATATATATCCCTGATACAGAGACGTAATGTCGTTTATCGTATTTGCCAAACGATAACTAGCAGAGACTCTGTCTTGAGGGTTAACCTGATAATATATATCGAAAGTAGGTTCAATAAGCCAATAGTTACTTGATTTTTTTTGTTTAAAACCACTATCTTGATAAGTAACATGTGAATAAACTAGAGGAAGGCTCCAGTCGACTCGAAATTTCTCTTTTTGATACCGATACCCAGCATAAATGTGGGTGTTGTATTCATCCCAAAACAGGTTGTTGTTGTTTTCTCCGTTGAGGTATGAAATAGAGCTTTGTGAATGGTCTATAAGGTTTATTGCCGAACGCAGGGATTGATGCCGATTGTAAAACGATACACCATAATTTTGCTCAATGAGACCTTTCGAGATACGATAATTTGTCTGTATTCGGTTGTTTAGTACCGAGAGGTTGAAATATTGATGCATTTGAGAATACGAATTGCCTGAATTTAAGATATCCGCAAAAGTACCGGGTGTAAATCTAAGGTGTTGAGGGTCATCATTTATATTCAATTCCCAGGAAATATTCAATAAATCCTTGTTTCTCAAGAGGGGAGTATAGAGCATTTTATTGGAAATACGTCGTCTCTTATTGTTTAGAGATTGATCGAAAATAGTATTATTATTAACCATATTGGCTTGTGCTCCTCCCCAATCATACTCCAATTTGAGGTCATTTTGTAAATAATACTTAAGACTGTTCATTTCCATGACCAAATTCACAGAAGAGGATTGATTTCTATTTTTACCTCTTTGACTCTCAAAAAAACTGATTGTATCTTCACGAATATAAATCTTATTTATGCTATTGAATAGCAGCTCGTTGTCCTGTATGTGATAGTTGATATTGCTGCGTACAAACAGACCGTTTTTAAACCGATGGGAGTTGTTTGCTGTGGCTATTCCAGAGTTATTTATGAAGTGCCTTTTTTTAGCTATAAATGGACTGGATACTGTACTGTTACTGACCAACCTGTTTGATGTTTGACCATTGCTCAATAAGTCCAAAGCATCCATCGATACATCCTCTCCAACGTTGTTCCCTTTGACCAGATTCAACATTTTGAACTGTTTATTTAGCAGTATCGAATTGACTTCGCTATCGTATTTACTTGGCACTCCTCCGCCTACTTTTGCGGTGCCAACCAATCTGAGGAGTGCATCATCTTTTATCTTTAGGTTTAGGGCGACCCCGTCTGATTGAAATTTATCCTTTTTTACCTTAACATGTTCGTGGTTAGTCAAGACTTGTACCTTGTCCACCATGCCATGAGGGATTGTTTTAGTACCAAGTGCATATTTGCCGCCTAAGAGGTCGTCACCATCTAGATAGAGATGAGAGATTGGACGACTGTTGAACCGTATTTCTCCACTTTCACCCACATCTATTCCAGGAATCCGAGATAGTACATCGCCTATGCTTCTGTCTTCATCCCTAGCAAACTTATCTACATTGTAATTTATCGTATCTCCTCGTATAGCAACCTTAGGGCGGCTCTTTATCTCTACAGTTTCTAATACCGTTGAACTCTCTTCCAATACGATTTCATATTGCCACACATTATTTACTAAGTCCACAATGCTGGACTTGTAAGACAGACGGCTAATCATCAACTGTAACTCTGTAGCGATATGGCCCGGTTTTATCTTTATGGTAAACAGTCCTCTTTCATTGGTCGTGGTAAACCCAATAACAAGATTTGTCTGTATGCTGCGGAGTGTGACGTTTGCGTGACTTATTGCATTTCCAGATTGGGTCTTGACTTCCCCCTTTACAGTTTGCTCTTGTGCATTGGTATCTATCATATAAAATAATGACAGTAAAAGAGTAAGGGCTTTTATCATTTATTCAATTCTAGTGGATTGTTAATGTTCTTTACCTTGTAGCCCTCTTTCTTTTTCTTTCCCAATGTATATCCGGTAAGAGACATGTTGTACATATCAATACCGAATTTCCCACTAGCACGGGCGGCGTCTCTAGCAGCTCTTTCCGCTGCCTCAGGATTCTTTCGGGCAGCTTCGTACAGTTTGTCAAATCTTTCTTTCGTAGTTTTAGATGCATTTTGGGGCGAAGTAATATATTCTTTACTACTATCATCCAAAGATTCAAAACCAGCGTAAGTCCATACAACTTCTTTTTTTTCATCTGTGGCTTCAAGAATAAGACCCGGAAGCCCATGCAATTTCCAAGGACCGAGAGAAAAAGGAATCTCCATCGTAAACCAGACATAATAGGTGCGTCCCCCAAAATTCCCTTTTGCTCTTTGACACGCATAACCTCCAATTTCCTTTTGTTCATCTAGAAACTCCCAATCAATTACTGGAGTCTTCTCTTTAATCATATAATATGTATCATAAATATTATTGAATAGATAAAACTCCTTACTATCTGTATTATAGTAATATTCAAATATGGAAATATCCTGGGTAACTTTAGGACTATTCATAACTACATATCCATTTGCATCTACTTCGCGATTAGTATTCATGATAAAGTCATCAAATGCTATTTTTAACGTGAGGGCTTGTACACTTTTTTGTACACTTGCCTCTGGTGACAAATAAACTACTACATCTTCATGGTAAGGGTTATCACGTTGGGTAGTATCATCTATATGTTTGAATGCATAATAAACTTTAGCAATAACCTTATGATTATGCTGTGCAGATAGTTTAAAATGAACAGATATCAGACCAATCACTAAAATATAAAATGTATTCTTCATGATTTACTTTGTTTATATGTTTTTTCTTATATATTCATAATAATGGCTTTGATTCACCTCATCTCCATAGTTGGATTGAGTAGCTGCCATAATCACCCCTTTTTTATTAATAAAAAAGCAAATAGGAGTATACGCATTGGGAATAAGCGATAAAGTTGGAAATATCTCATCATCAGTATCTATAAGAACTGGAACTTTAATCCCTTGTCCCTTAATGAACTCTAACATGTATTTTTGTTCTTCGGACTTTATTACTATAAAAGGTCTGACGTCTGGCGAAATATGATTTAATTTATTCCAAAAAGATATATCACGATAACAATCATAACAATCACCTTTACTCAACAAAATGAAAACATAGTTTAAGGAATCCTTGTTTTCGTTAAAGTTTAACTTTGTGATTGCGTTAGAGCCAGCAGAAAGAGGGGAAATGACGGATTTTAGCTTTAATGGCTTTTGTAGTAAGTTTTTTACATTTTCTTGATGCTTATTTGAAAGTGTACTTTCATTATGGTTTGAAGCGGCTCTTTTCTGAAAAATTAAAATACTAATACCGGCTACTATTATTAAGAATAATATATACTTTGCATTTTTCATTACAAATTTACTTTATATGTTTTTATATCTATACTACTAATAGGCTTAGATTTCCTTGTAAATGTTGCAAGATTGTTATGCTCTATACTTAGTATTCTTTCAGACATTATTATTGAAGAGTGTATTATTTCTCCTTGTTTGTTGTATATATCAAGTAAAAATCCATCCATATATAAAGAATGTTGAAATTGTACCAAAATGTAACCCTTATATACATTAATATTGTTGATGGAATAATAAGATTTATTTTCCAATAATTGGAGAACTTCCATTGGACTTTTATCTACAAGTTTTTTTGTGTCCAAGAGAGAATCTATAGAAGATGATTTTAATCGAATTTTATTCGAGAGCTTTCCTGTTGGTGAATAAATTTCTAATAAGTTTTCGCTAACATTTATCATGTATATATTTCCTTCCTCATCAATGTCGGTATTCCATGTATGAAAAACAGTTTTAGGATTTGGAGAGCCAAATGCTGCAATTTCTCTGTTTGAATGATTGAATTTCTTAAATAGTACTACTTCCTTATTATTATGTCTTTGAGTGCCATGAATAATGATATCTCCCCTTTTAATTGGGCTTAGAATTTTGTCGACTTGCCCATCAATGTTAAGAGTGGATTCAATTTGAAAGTCATTGTTGAGTTTCTTTACTTGATGATTCCCTTTGTCATTTATAAAATAGTAGTCTCCATGCTTAATGATTTCAGTAGGAGAGCGTAGATTTAAAGCGTAGCCTTTATTAAACGACCCAATTAAAATGCCATTGGTGTCACATAAATAGATGTCATTTGTTGTACTCGAGGGTAAAAATACTTTTCCATCATAAATTGTTGGATAATATACACCCTGCAATTGTACTTCACTTTGTTCGGAAATATTTATTGTATTTTGTAATTCGAATAAATTATCAAATTCTACTAGACGAGTACTCTTGCTTTTACACGCAACTAAGAAGAGTGTCCCCCAAAAAAAGAAAATGTATGTTTTTTTCATAGTCAAAAGATTACAGCAGTGTTTATTATTGGAGCATTTATTAAACTTGAGAATTACCCATTCAGTAATGTATTGGAACTTTGTTACAAATCATGCGATTTTATAAAGTAAATCTTTGGGTTTAGTCAGATTTATGATCTTTATCCGCTATAGAACAATTGTCAAACTCTATAAATAAGAAACTAGGAGAAAAAGTATATTTGCCCCTAGTTTCTTATTATAACATTAATGTGTTTTTAATGTTCAGTAAAAAGCATTAATTTCCTGTAGGCGGTTTAGGCACCTCCTCAATAGCTCCACAAGGAGAACAACTTATTCCTGTGTCTGATAATAAACAAAGAAAAGATAAATTTCCATCAACGAAGCCTAATTTGGTTCTACAACCACCAGGGTTAGATGCCTCTCCGGTTGCTTTTAATGGAAGGAAACTTGCTGTACACAGCATAGCTATTGATAACATAGCGGTTACTTTTGTTGCGAAATTTTTCATAGAGTTTAATTTGTTTTATAGTTACGAAATTTAATTAAGTTAGAAATGGAATTTTTAATATTTTATTTCAATATTCTGACCATAGGTAACTAAATATAAAATATTGAAGAATAAATAGGATTCTAATTGCACAACGAAGATAGTGATTAGATTTCTTATTTTCCTAATAAATTATTAGATTAATGTTGCATTAAATGGTAATTAGTCGACATGATGCTTATTTTGGTTGACATAATAAGTATTTTAGTCGACGCTTTTTTGCTTATCAAAATTTACGAAGCAAATTTGAAATTTCAAATATTGTGAAAAATAAATAAAATGCAATTACATTGGAGGTGAAGAGTTTGCGGTTTTCTGGGAAATAATAAAGACCAACTCCCAAGAAAATTAAGACCAAAATCATGCGAGAAACCATAGAAGCAAAGTAGAAAGTAATAAAGTTATTAGTCTTGAAGCCTTGGTTTGTAAGGTTGGATAAAAAATAGTCGAGCATGATAAAGAACACTAAAATATACCAAACTTTGGTGTGGAGCACTGTGGCTGCCGGAGAAGCCTGAACTATAAATAATACAATAATTGCCAATATAATATGTGAATAGGGCTGTAGGTTTTTTATAAGAAGCTTCATATGTATTGTTTACTGAGTTAGAGGCAGTATGCGATCACTATTTATTTATCTATATTTACTAAGCACTCCGTCTATATTTTATTCTCAAGTTCCTCTAGGCGATTTCTATATTGAGTGTTCGGTTTTTCAATGCAAATTTAATCCTTTATGTCTTCTTTCAAGCGGTTAATTTATTTGATTCTTTAATGTTCTTGTTATTTTTTGTTCGCTTTTAATTTGGTTATAGCTTAATATAAAAATTAAGTGTGCTTTAACTAAATATCTATAGTGTGGTGCGATGCCATGCTATTTTGCCTATTTCTAGCCTCATTAATGTAGATTTCAGAAATTGTATTTTATTTTAAATTATTTATTATTAGATAGTTGTGTGCATTTTACTCCATTAAATAAATTTTTTATCCTATTTTGTATTTTTTCTATAGTTTATGGATAAAAAGATGTAATTTAGCGGTCTTCGTATTACCAAATGAAGAAAATTAGGTATGCTTTTTAAACTTTATTAGAAGGCTTATTTTTGTCCGTATATGGCGGAATGATTTCTTTCCGCTACATTTGTAGCCCTTTTGTTGGATTTTTAAATAATTAGAATTGGAAACCTCTGTTCGAAATGATGTAGCCCTGGTGTGGCGGGATTGTCTTATGGTAATACGTGAGAACGTAACAGAGCAGAGTTTTAAGACTTGGTTTGAGCCTATTATACCGTACAAGCTCATAAACAAACGCCTTATTATACAGGTGCCAAGTCAGTTCTTTTACGAGTGGCTAGAGAATAATTACGTGAAGTTATTACGTAAGGCTTTGGATTATGCCATTGGTAAAGAAGGTCAGCTGGAGTATACAATAGTTATTGATAGTGGTGCTAAGAAAGTGGATACGCCGGAGATTAAGCTACCAAAGCAAGAACCTAAAAGATCATTAAGAAATCCTTTTGAGCTTAAATCTACTTCTGAAATCAAGTTTGATTCCCAATTAAATAAGTCTTATAGGTTCGAGAATTTTGTGGAAGGATCGTGTAACCGTCTGGCACGTGCCGCAAGTTACGCTGTAGCAGAGAATTCGGGTGTTTCGGCATTTAACCCTTTAATGATTTATGGTGATGTAGGTCTTGGGAAAACCCACCTTGTACAAGCTATAGGTAATTTTATTGAAAATTCCGGTACAAGAAATAAGTTAGTTCTTTACGTTTCTTCTGAAAAGTTTACGAGCCAATTTATTAATGCTATTCGGGAAAATAATCTGCAAGATTTCATGAGTTTCTACATGATGGTAGATGTACTCATAATTGATGATATCCAGTTTTTGGCAGGAAAGGAGAAAACTCAGGAAACTTTTTTCCATATTTTTAATCATTTGCACCAGTCTGGTAAGCAGATTGTAATGACGTCTGACCGTCCGCCGCGTGAGTTATCTGGTATGGAAGATCGTTTGCTTTCGAGATTCAAGTGGGGTATGACTGCCGATATGCAAGCCCCTGATCTGGAGACACGGATGGCCATTATTCAAAATAAATTGGTGACGGAGAATGCGGAAATGGCTATGGAGGTGGTAGAATATCTGGCCAATAATGTGGTTTCAAACGTGCGTGAACTGGAGGGGGTAGTTAATTCACTGATTGTTGATGCCGCTTTGTTAAAGCGTAATATTGACATAGAATTAGCTAAGTTCAGGATAAAAAGCTTAGTAGAAGAAAACCAAAAGGTTATTACCATAGACCGTATTATAGATGAGGTTATAGCCCACTATAATGTTAAAATTGCCGACATTAAAGGCAAAACCCGATTGCGGGAAGTTGTGCTACCACGCCAAGTGGCTATGTATCTTGCCAAAGAATATACAGATTTATCTTTAAAGACAATTGGATACCATTTTGGAGGTAGAGACCATAGCACGGTTATACATGCGATACAGACAATAAACGATTTACAAGACCAAGATCGTGATTTGACTTTGCAAATCCATGATATTAAGGAAAAACTAAAGAAGTAAAGCTATAGCAAAGTGCTTTGCTTTTTTAATCTTGTTTAAGGGGTTTTATATCAATATAAAACACCAATTAAGTATAAGTTACAAAACAATATTTCCAATTGTTTACCGCTGAAATTTGACTTTTACACGATAATTGGGGTAGCTGCTATCTCATAATTTTTCATTTTGAAAATAGCCTAAATTCAAATTCCCGAATACATGATTCCACTTTATGGATTGTGAATAGCCTTTCCTCCTCTTGTCTTAGTTTGAACAGATAACGGCGTCCGTCACATTAGAGGGTAGACGAGATGTATGCATAACTAATCTAGTAAATGTAGTTTCTTCTTTGATTCTGTAAGTTGTTTTAAATCAATCTATTTATAAATGTTGTACGTTTTTTCTTGACATATTTTTGGTGAAAATCTTGGTAGTATAATTAGGTTTGTTAAGAAAATATTTTTTAATGGTAGATTCTTGTAACGGATTTGCCCGTTTTAGGTGTTATAGCTTCAAGCATGGTCTGTGTTGTGCTATTTTTTTAAGATATACGCTGTAGGATTTTAATTAGGATAAATTAATGGGAAAACACCAAATTAGTAACCACACTATAAACCAGGTAATGCTTATCACAGTTATTGTGTTTGCTTGCTTGCTCGTTTTCACCAACCTGTCTTATTATTTGCCGGGTTTTTTAGGGGCACTCACTTTGTATATAATCTTTAGGGACTTTTATATTAAGCTTACAGTACAGAAGAAGTGGAATAGAGTACTCACTAGTTTGCTTTTTATTTTTCTTTCTATTGTATTTATAGTTATACCAGCATGGGTATTAATAGATTATTTAATT